>NZ_JBAHVL010000001.1:0-897985 GCF_037464985.1 Corynebacterium sp. PCR 32 | reverse complement strand
TGTTGTGTGCGCCATGCACCCCCCTTTTTTTTGTGTGTGTGGGTGCCCCGGGGGTGCGGGCGACACCACAGTTACACTTGTCGCGCAACTGTAAAACAGATAGCGTAGAACAATACACGTACAAACGCTGGGGGCTGGTAGTTACAAAGTCGCGAATCCTATATCCGCGGATACGTGGTGATTCTGCTATCATCTTGTCGGCTGCTTGTTCTTGCATAGACTCTTTAATTAGTTAAGAATCGAGAGGCAGCTATTAATCAATATTGTTATTTATATATAGTGAGAAGTGATCGATAGCATGAGGGATTCCCAGTCGGGTGGGAGGTCAAGCCGTAAGTTCGATGGGCAACGAGCTCCCGGCTTCAAAAAAGGCGCGCCTCAACGCTCTAAAGAGACACGTTCTGGTGGTCAACAAGGCGGTCAAAGGGCAGAATTCCGCAAACAGAGCACAGGGGGCGGTCGACCTGGACGCAAGTCGAAGTTCGCCTCAGGACGCTCTGGTCCCACACAACATGGTTATCGAGAGGAACGGTCGAAACGCCACGCGAATGAACCCACGTTACCCCCCGATATTTCGGAACGTGATTTAGATCCGAGTGTCCGTCAAGATCTCCGCAGCCTTTCAAAGCAGAACGCTGAGGTCGTTGCCAAACATATGGTCGCCAGCGCCTTAGCGATGGACGAAGACCCAACTCTTGCCCTGAAGCATGCTCGCGCTGCCAAGGACCGTGCAGGCCGTGTGTCTATTGCGCGCGAAACGTGCGGAATCGCCGCCTATCATGCAGGAGAGTGGAAGGAAGCCCTGTCCGAACTACGAGCAGCGCGTCGAATCTCAGGTGGCCCAGGTTTACTAGCGGTCATGGCTGATTGCGAACGTGGGTTGGGTAATCCCGAAAAGGCGATTTCTTTAGCAACCTCGGAGCAAATTGAGAAGCTGGATTCGAGTTCAGCAGAAGAACTGGCAATTGTCGTCGCCGGGGCCCGACGAGACCTAAAACAGTATGATGCTGCGGTTGCTGGACTCGAACAGGAAAACCTTGACGAAAACAGGGATGATGAAGAAGCGCCTCGCCTTTTCTACGCATACGCGGATTCACTTGCGGCCGCAGGTCGTATTGAAGAGGCAAAAGCTTGGTTTCAAAAAACCATTGATCATGACCCTGATGAACTCCTTGACGCAAACGACAGGCTCCTTGAACTCGAGAACTAGTAACGAAGTATCGTCCACGTGGGCGGTGGTTTTCAGTTAGGAATTGACATGACCAACCTGAAAGATAGGTCAGAGTCTGCATCGGGCGATCGTCTCATTGATCGTGCTGATGCTTTGTTTCTTGACTTAGACGGAACCGTGTATCACGGCATGCGACCCATTCCAGAGGCTGTAGCTACCCTCAAACAGGTATATCCGTATGTTGGTTTCAAATATATAACCAACAACGCCTCACGCTCATCTGATACGGTGGCCAACGTCCTCCGTGAGATGGGACTCCCTGCATCACCAGGGGATATTCTGACTTCCGCAGAGGCTGGGATCAGCCTGCTTACAAAGAAAGTGCCAGAGGGGTCAGCAATCCTCGTGTTGGGCTCTTCCGCATTAAAGGAACTAGCCGTCAAAGCAGGTTTTGTCGTTGTCGAATCCGCGGACGATTTCCCCGTCGCTGTCATCCAAGGTCACGCCCCCACGACTGGATGGGCGCAAATGTCAGAGGCAGCGCTTGCCATTAATAACGGCGCAATGTACATCGCAACGAATATGGACACAACACTTCCTACTGAGCGAGGGCTTACCGTCGGCAATGGTTCAATGATCGCGGCGGTTACCTCAGCTACCAGCGTGATACCACTTTCAGCAGGAAAGCCTTCAGGCGATATGTTTACGCAAGCCGCCTCAGAACTGAATTCAGTACGGCCATTAGCCGTGGGCGATCGGCTTAACACTGACATTGCTGGAGGGGTAGCAGCGGGCATGTCGACTCTGATGGTGATGACGGGGGTGTCGGGACACCACGATCTTCTTGTAGCTGAGCCATCAGAACGCCCAACATATATTGCGGAAGATATGACCGCTCTTTTCAGGCCAGCTGTGCAATCAACTCCAGAGCCCAAGCCTGGTTGGAGAATTCACCTGACCCCCGAGGGGGTTCTAACGCTGTCCTCTATTGATAACTCCCACACGCCCAGTAATAAAGGACGTTCTCACGACGCGTTGCTTGGCGCTCTGGCTGTTGTGTGGAGGAAAGGCGCCCCGCCTGTCACGACAGTAACGGCTACTGATGAACATGCACAGAATGTGATTGATACATGGCGGTAACACCAGGAGACGTCGAACGCCGTAGACAGAAGCGCACAGGTGAAGCAAGTAAAACGCCGGAGGAGTTAAATGCCCAGTTGTCTGCGCAATTATATGACATCTTGGACGGGGACCCCTCTGACTTGGCAACGGAGACAGACCGCCTAGAAAAGGCTCATAACCTGCTCTCTAGCGTGTTGGAGGACACCCGTGGCTAAAAAGCCTGCTCGGCGTCGGCTCGACGCTGAACTAGTGAAGCGAAAAATTGCGCGCTCGCGTGACCAGGCCGTTGAGATGATTCGAGGTGGACGCGTCGTCGTTAATGGCCTTATAGCGGTGAAACCTGCGACGATGGTCGCCTCTGAAGCTTCTATCAAAGTCGACAAAAACCTCGATGATGATTGGGCTTCACGTGGCGCCCATAAACTCCTTGGGGCCTTGGACGCTTTCGAGCCCCAGGGATTATCAATTAAAGCACGAAAAATACTGGATGCCGGAGCCTCCACCGGGGGTTTTACTGATGTATGCCTGAAACGTGGTGCTTGCGAAGTTGTCGCCGTTGATGTCGGATATGGGCAGTTGCTCTGGCGTTTGCAAGACGACACCAGAGTGCGTGTCCTGGACAGGACAAATGTTCGCAATCTCACGCCACAACTAACAAACGGGCTCTGCGACGTCATGGTGGGAGATTTATCGTTTATCTCCCTGAAATTGGTCCTCCCAGCCGTAGTAGCATGTATGGATGCGGGCGCAGATCTACTTCCAATGGTTAAACCACAGTTTGAGGTCGGTAAAGATCGACTAGGACAGGGCGGTGTGGTTCGCTCTGCCCAGCTCCGAATCGAAACAACGACGGAGATTGCTCACTATGCCCAAGGTCTCGGACTGTCGCTCCGTGGTGTAGTCGCCTCACCACTGCCAGGTCCTAGCGGTAACGTCGAATACTTTCTCTGGCTCATTAACGATGGCGGGGCGCAGTCAGTAGAACTCAGTAAACTTGAATCGATGGTGACAGCCGCAGTGCAGGAAGGACCCCAATGAAAGAAAAGAAACGGGAAATTCTGCTTGTAGCCAACACAGGTCGAGACTCTAATTTGGCAGCAGCCGCGGAAGCAGCGGAGTATCTGCATGTCGCAGGACTGACAGTGTGGGTTCTGGCGAGTGAGTCTTCAGATCCCATTACCAAGCATCCAGTTCTCGGAACCTTTCCGATTTTTCGGGCAGGCGAGGTTGACACCGATCATATTGAGTTAGTACTCGTGCTTGGCGGGGATGGAACGTTCTTGCGTGCGGCAGATATCGCCCATGCTGCCGATCTTCCGGTTCTCGGCATTAACCTTGGTCATGTTGGTTTCCTAGCTGAGTGGGAGCAGGAATCTCTTCCTGAAGCTCTGCAGCTTGTGATCAATCATAGCTGGCGTGTCGAGGACCGCATGACTCTATCAGTGAGCGTTCACGGCCCTGATGGTCGTAGTCTCGGTCGCGGATGGGCTCTCAATGAGGTCGCCATTGAGAATGTGGATAGACAAGGCGTCCTCGATGCCGTGTTGGAGATTGATCAGCGTCCGGTGAGCTCATTTGGATGTGATGGCGTGTTGGTCTCAACACCAACAGGATCAACCGCATATTCATTCTCGGCGGGCGGCCCCGTATTATGGCCTTCCCTCGACGCAATCCTTGTCGTCCCAAACAATGCCCATGCGCTTTTTGCTCGCCCTCTTGTTGTGAGCCCGTTTTCTGAGGTTGCGGTTGAAACTAATCCTTCCACTCAATCGGCAACCGCGAATTTGGACGGAATCAGGCGGATTCCTATTCCTCCAGGATCTAGGGTTGAGGTTCGGCGGGGCGATCAACCCGTCAGGTGGGTTAGACTGGATGCAGCTCCATTTACCGACCGCTTGGTATCGAAATTCCGGTTGCCGGTGTCTGGGTGGCGGGGACCAAAAAACAATCCGCACCACGATAGGTTGTCGGGTGTAATTCGAAATTCATACTAAATGCTCTCGGTACAACCATTGTTTGGCAGCAATGATGGCAGCGGTGGACGGGATATGGTGCATGCACTGCCGGGCGGTCGTGTACGTGGGAAAGGAGAAGCGTAGTGCTGGTTGAACTTAGCATTGAGAATCTAGGTGTTCTTCCACGTGCTACTGCGTCGTGGTCTCCAGGCCTTACCGTTCTCACTGGTGAAACCGGAGCAGGAAAGACCTTTTTGTTGTCTGGCCTCAAACTGATTCAAGGGACGCGTGCTGAATCATCGCGAGTACGTGAGGGACAGTCTCGGGCTTTCGTTGAGGGAATCTTTGATTTTTCTGAACTCGAAGATGCTGATCGCGCTGCGATTAAGGCTGCAATCGATGATGTGGGCGGCGACATCGAGAATGAAGAGGTTGTGGTCTCCAGGTCAGTGTCGTCGAAAGGACGCTCGCGTGCTCACGTTGGGGGTCGGACCGTCACCGCAGGCCGTTTAGCAGAACTTGTTGATAATTTATTAGTTATCCACGGTCAGAATGATCAATTGCACTTACTATCGAGCGATCAACAACGTGATGCACTCGATTCAATTGACCCCGAGATCGCGCGCATAAAAGCTGACTATCAAGTTTATCGTGATCATTGGCGGTCGGTGACAAGAGAACTTACTCGACGACAGGAGCATCGTCGGGAGATGGCCCAGGAAGAAGACCGACTCCGATTCGCTCTCGACGAGATTGATGCTGTTAATCCATCTCCGCATGAGGATGATCTGCTCATCGAGAAGATTAAGCGGTTGCAGGATGTTGATTCGCTCAGAGACTCTGCAAGCAGGGCGTTTCAGATGCTCACCTCAGATGACGTGGACGATGTATCGTCAGCAACAGATCTATTAGGACAAGCGCAGTCAGCATTATCAGTGAGTCCAGACCCTCAGCTTTCCCGGCTAGGGGCTCAAATTCAAAGCGCAGCGGAACAACTCGCGGAGGTTTCGTCCGATTTAGCCAGGTACTTGGGAGACCTTTCTTCCGACCCCGGTGAACTTGACGCTGCACTTCAACGCCAGGCAAAACTCAATGATCTGACCAGGAAATACGCGTCAACTATCGATGGTGTACTCCAGTGGCGAGACCAAGCATGTGAGCGACTTGAAGGGCTCGATACCTCGACAGAAACAATTGAAAAATTAGCTCAGCAAGCTGAAGAAGCAGGGATTAAAACACGCCAGTGTGCCGACAAATTGACTGCTGCGCGGCGTCGCGCTGCGGTGAAGCTTGAATCAGCAGTTACTGAGGAAATGCGTGGTCTCGCGATGCCTACCTCGTCTTTAGACATCGCGGTGACAACAGGGACCATTTTTCGGAAGGACGGGACTGATGAGGTTGAATTTCGCCTTCGCTCGTTTGATGGAGGGGAACCTCGGCCGCTCATTCAAGCTGCATCTGGCGGTGAATTATCTCGTATAATGCTTGCGCTCGAAGTAGTCTTATCCGCTGAACGCCGTGGGACAACCATCGTTTTCGACGAAGTTGATGCTGGAGTAGGGGGACGCGCAGGAGTTGAGATCGGTCGTCGACTCATGAGATTGTCACGGCGGTGTCAAGTGATTGTCGTCACCCATTTACCACAGGTTGCTGCGTTTGCCGATCAACATCTGGTAGTCACGAAAACGATTGATACGTCGATAGCAGCAACATCGGGTGTCAAGAACCTCACGACCGATGAACGGGTTGAAGAACTCGCTCGAATGCTGGCGGGCCTGGATCATACCGATACTGGTCGTGCGCACGCTACAGAACTCCTAGCCACAGCAGCGCGCGAACGTGCTGCGGAGTCTGTGTAATCGGAATTCTGACCGCATGCAGCGGGGAACAGTACTATCGCTCTGTAACTTCAGTAACAGTAGTTCGGTGCATCAATAGGATTGCCTGGTCGGCGCGCCTCTGTGCATCAAAGCATGTAATCAGGAAAGATGGCCCCCATGAAACTGTTCTCTCGGTCGCAATCGGATCTGCCAGGGTTGACTGCCACAGTTCGAGATATCGCACATTCCTCGAAAGAGCTGCGTAAGATCAGTGAAGGAGACATCGTTGTTCTCGACGGACCTGACATCCCTCGAGGTTTGGCACAGCATGCCATCGATAAGCATGTCTCAGCCGTTGTGACGGAAGTGTCGACGGCGCAAGGGGGCATTCCACGTTTTGGCCCCCAGATGCTTGTCGATGCAGGTATTATCTTCGTCGACGGCATTGGTGCCGAAGGTCGGAGGGCATTACGCACCGGCAAAACCTATCGTCTCGCTGATGGTGTCTTTTACAAAGGTGAGGATGAGGTCGCTAGAGGCCAAGAGGTCACAATTGAGCAGGCTATCACGGTTTTTGAAGAGTCCCGGGAGCAGCTTGGCGACCATATGGAGGCGCTGTCTGGGAATGTTACCGAGTTTGTACGCTCAGAGTCGCCGCTATTTATTGACGGGTTAGGAATTCCTGAAGTCAATGTACCTATCGAAGACCGAAAAGTCATCGTGGTAAGCCCATCGAACAAGTTGGAGACACAGCTCAAAGAATTGCGGTCGTTTATCCGCGAATACGATCCTCTGTTCATTGGTGTGGAAAGTGCAGCTGATCTCTTGCTCGAAAAGGGATATAAGCCAGCGATCATTGTGGGAGACCCGGAACTTATTAACGATCGCGCTCTACGGTCGGGAGCAACAGTAGTTTTACCAGCTGATCCAGATGGCCATGCTGCGGGGCTGGAGCGAATTCAAGATCTCGGAATCGGAGCGATGACGTTCCCGGCGGCTACTGATTCCGCGGCGGATTTGGCGTTGTTGATTGCGAGCTACCATGGAGCGTCACTCGTAGTTAATTGCGGAGAAACTTTTGACGTTGAGATGCTCTTTGACGAGAACAAACGCGATGCGGCTCCCTCTGCGCTCCTCACTCGAGCACGTGTAGGTACGCGGTTGGTAGATGCATCGGCGGTTAACGAACTATATGTGGTGCGGTCCTCAGGGCTAGGCTGGCTGTGGGCTGTAATCGCTATCGTCATTGCGATTATTACTGTGATCCTTATTGCGGGGCTGTCAGGTAACGATTCATTTATCAACAACCTGATAGATACGTGGAACAGCCTCGCGGTTAGCGTTCAGGATCTTTTTAAATAGGCAGTCTCTACAGCCATAGGAGCACAGTTTGTCTTACAATCGATCAGGTATTGCCGTAGCGGGCATTGCGAGCGGGATAGCGTTAGGCACCGTGTTTGGCGTGTATGTATTGGGGCCTCATTCTGGTGCCAGTAGTCAGATCACCCGGCATAATGTTGATACCGAGCGGAAAGTTGACTCGGTGACCGCTGAGCGAAATCAAGCTAATAAGAACGTGCAAGCAGCTGATCAATTAGGTATTTCACTCGCACCTGAAGCTGTGTCGGGGCGACTACAAGACAAAGGTGTCTTAATTATTACGACGCCTGACACCAACAAGGACGATGTCAATGCTGTAAAAGCTCTCATTGAGCCGTCAGGCGGTCATCTTGCTGGAACTATCGGTCTTAAAGACGCGTTTATTAAACGTGGTGGGGGTGACGATTTAAAGTCGATTGCTGCAACGACATTGCCGGCAGGAGTCCAACTCTCGGAACATAACTCATCACCCGGAAGACACATTGGTCAGCTTATGGGCGGAACCTTTTTAAAGAAAACCAGGAGTGGTGATCTCACTAGCAAAGAGCAGTCTACCGGTACGGAGCGCAAGATTGTGAGTGATGCGTTAACCCAAGGGGATTTTATTACTGCTGAAGGCCTCGATCAGTCGGCCGATGTTGCAATTCTCGTTACCGGTGATTCTGATGGTAAAGATGGTAATCGCGACTACGTTGCCGGGTTAATTCATGATTTCGCATATGGGCTGAAGGACAATGGAACAGGTGTCGTTGTTGCTTCTCGTTCCGGGGCTGCTCAGCGTGATGGAGTTGTCGACCGTCTCCGGAAGTCGTCATCGAAGGGTAGTCGAGGAGATTCGGGCAAGGCTGTCTCTACTGTTGATGATATCGACCACTTCACGGGGCAGGTAAGTGCAGTTCGTGCAGCCGCCGATGAAATTGCTGGTAAACAGGGTTCATATGGCACGATGGATGGGGCCAAAGCTACTATCGCTGAGTAGTGTTTCTGGGCTATCCTGGGCTGATATTGCAGCTAATCTGGTGTGAAATGACGATGGCGAAGCTTTCGTGTTATGCTGAAATCCCGAGATTGATTATCACTCCACTAGCGATCCTCGGGAGAACATAGTGTCGCAATCGCGCGCCGAGCATGTTACCAAATTTATCTTCGTCACCGGCGGTGTTGCCTCGTCGTTGGGTAAGGGGCTAACAGCTTCTTCTTTAGGGCAACTGTTAACGGCCCGCGGCTTTAAAGTCACCATGCAAAAACTGGATCCTTACTTGAACGTAGATCCGGGCACAATGAATCCTTTTCAGCATGGAGAAGTTTTTGTTACTGATGATGGTGCAGAAACTGATTTGGACTTGGGGCACTATGAACGTTTCTTAAACCGTGATTTGTCTGGGAACGCGAATGTAACCACTGGACAGGTATATTCTGAGGTTATAGCTAAGGAACGGCGCGGTGAATATCTCGGGGATACTGTTCAGGTGATTCCTCACATCACCGACGAGATCAAGCATCGTATCTTGGCTATGGACCGGCCAGACGACAATGGTGTACGTCCTGACATTGTTATTACAGAGATTGGCGGCACGGTTGGAGATATTGAATCGCAGCCCTTCCTTGAAGCTGCCCGTCAGATCCGTCATGACGTGGGCCGAGAAAATATTTTCTTTATTCATGTTTCGCTTGTGCCGTATCTAGCTCCGTCGGGTGAGCTAAAAACGAAGCCAACACAGCATTCTGTTGCGGCACTGCGTTCCATTGGGATTGTTCCTGATGCACTCGTCTTGCGTTGTGATCGGGAGGTCCCAGATCCGTTGAAGGCAAAGATTGCTTTGATGTGTGACGTTGATCAGGAAGGCGTCATTTCCTGTGCGGATGCTGACTCTATTTACGATATTCCCAAGGTTCTGCATCGTGAACACCTTGATGCATTTTTGATTCGTCGTCTAGGGCTCCCCTTCCGTGACGTTGATTGGGAGGAATGGGATTCTTTGCTCCGCAAGGTGCACGAGCCCGCGTATGAGCTTACCGTGGCGCTGGTCGGTAAGTACGTTGACCTACCTGACGCTTATCTGAGTGTCACCGAAGCTATTCGTGCTGGTGGTTTTGCTAATAACACCCGTGTTCGCGTGAAGTGGGTGCCCTCTGATGGATGTCAGACTGAAGATGGGGCAAAAGAGGAATTAAGGGACGTCGATGCGATCGTCGTACCAGGTGGTTTCGGTATACGCGGAATTGAAGGCAAGATTGGCGCTGTCAGATACGCTCGTACCTATAGGGTTCCCTTCTTGGGTCTATGCCTTGGACTCCAGTGTGTCGTTATTGAAGCCGCGCGTGCCGCAGGGATCGCAGATGCCTCATCAACTGAATTTGATCCCGCGACAGCAGAACCAGTGATCTCGACGATGGCTGAGCAGATGGCCGCTGTGTCGGGAGAAGCGGATCTCGGTGGCACCATGCGATTGGGTGCATATCCCGCTGTGCTCGAAGAAGGATCTGTGGTAGCTGCTGCTTACCAGACCCGAAATGTATCGGAGCGCCACCGTCACCGCTATGAAGTGAACAACGCCTATCGTAGACGGATCACGGAAGGCTCTGGTTTGAAATTCTCGGGTACGTCGCCAGATGGAAAACTCGTGGAATTTGTTGAGTACTCCGATCATCCATACATGGTTGCTACACAGGCACATCCGGAATACAAGTCACGGCCAACGAAGGCACACCCATTGTTCACAGGTCTTGTTAAAGCGGGATTGGTCTACAAGAACGACAGAATGAACTAGTCTGGCCTCCTGGTCTCAACGCGCGCCCCTGCGCCATAAAAACAATAGCCGAGAAGGGGTAGTCACGAATCCTTCATTGAACAGCCCAGACTATCGCTCTGGAGTTGGATACGATGTCTCTGACGACCAGAGCGCGCCAGGTTCGTATGTGTTTACCGTCGAAGACTCGACCTATCTGCTCGACGAACCGATTATTGCCGTACGGCAGGATACTCTGTCAATGCCCGGCGGTGCGTCGGCGCGGCGTGAAATTGTGGAGCATTTTGGTGCAGTGGCGGTCGTCGCCTATGACGGACTCCGGATCAAACTGATTCACCAATATCGCCACAGTGTTGGTCGACGTCTATGGGAACTTCCTGCGGGGTTATTGGATTCAGCTGGAGAAAGCCCCCTTGATGCTGCGATTCGTGAGTTACAGGAAGAAGTGGGGTTGTCTGCGAGAAGGTGGGATTTACTTGCTGATGTTGTTTCCTCGCCAGGGTTTTGTGAAGAAGCAGTTCGCGTGTATCTCGCCCGTGACCTGACTGAAGTTGATCGTCCTGAACCTGAGGATGAAGAGGCTGATCTTCGATCAACCTGGGTCGATCTCGCCAGCGCTGTTGACCAGGTGATGGATGGTTCAATTTGTAATTCCATCGCGGTATCAGGGATCCTGATTGCTGCTCAGGTTATAAACAATGGTTGCTCTCCACGCCGCGTTGATGAACCCTATGAATTACGTCCGCATCGATTAGCTGAGCGCCGTGAAAAACAACTCCGTGAAGCGGGGGAACCCATCGATGATCTGAAGGTAAGAGTAACCGGGGTGTGATCAGACCTTCCCTGCTGGGATCCTCAGAGCGAATTTTATACTCAAGGAGAAACCTATTTCTTTTACAGGTGCTATGGGAGACACTCCCCAGCGGTCTGGAGGTCCAACAATATGGAACATAACCCTGTTCGCGCTGACCAACTAGTATCGGCGTATTTGGATCATCTTGCCGTTGAAAAGAATGCTAGTCCGCATACTCTGTCAAACTATCGCCGGGACCTGAATAAATACGTGTCCTGGATGAAGTTGCGTAATCTTACTATCGATCGTGTCGATGAAAACGAAGTGGAACAGTTTATTGCTGATCTACGACAGGGGGACCCTACCTTAGGCTGGTCGCCGTTAGCGGCGTCGTCGGCAGCACGTGCAACTGTAACTGTACGTTCACTCCATCGATTTGCCCATGAAGAAGGCGCCCTAGTTAGTGATGTTACTGTCGGAGTATCTGTTCCTCGACCCGCGCAAACCTTGCCCCACGCTCTAACTGTCGAACAAGTGGCTCGTCTCATCGATTCATGCCCAATACCTGAGTCACACAATCCGATCGCACTCCGCGACCGTGCTCTCGTTGAGTTGTTATATGGCACCGGTGTGCGGATTAGTGAAGCGCTTAGCCTTGATATTGATTCGATTGATCGGGGACACTCGTTTGTTCGTGTCATGGGGAAGGGGAGAAAAGAACGCCTGGTACCGATCGGGGCTCCCGCGCTACATGCTATTGATGCCTGGCTAGTGCAGGGGCGGCCATCTATGGTCAAAAAAAGTGATAAGGCGTTGTTCTTGAATAACCGTGGTAATCGCTTAGGGCGGCAATCTGCGTGGAAATTCCTTCATTCAGCAGCAGAGCGTTGTGGGCTAGGCGATGCCGTTGGTCCCCACACTCTACGACATTCGTATGCGACTCATCTTCTCCAGGGGGGAGCGGATATTCGGGTTGTTCAGGAATTGTTAGGACATGCGAGTGTGACGACGACTCAAATCTACACAGCGGTGTCTATAGAAAATCTTCGGGAGGTCTATGCCACGTCGCATCCTCGTGCGTGACTGTTGATGTAGATGTGCCTAGCCTTGACCGGTACTCTAAGCACATTGTCGGTTGTTGATTGGTTTTCTCGCTGTTCTAGTCGAACAGATTCTCAACATGTGCTTGAATAAAGTCAAGCTTTTAAACCTGACTTGCGCGGTGTAACTCCTTTGTATTGTAGAGTGAAAAGTGAATTACAGTGATGAGTTTCATCGTTTGAGGGTTCCGGAGGAAGGATTGACTGTGGCTGGATCTTCTCCATTCGAGTCGGATAAAGGTGATCGTATCTTTGACGACTCGAAAACTAAGCTGGGGTTAACTGGCCGGCCTCGGCGTCAGATTCCAGCACCTCCAGATCTTAAAAGACACGGCCCAGCCACTATCGTTTCGATGTGTAACCAAAAAGGTGGTGTCGGGAAGACGACGTCCACTATTAATGTGGGCGCGGCGTTAGCTGAGTACGGTCGCCGTGTCTTACTTGTTGACCTTGATCCTCAGGGGGCATTGTCGGCTGGTCTTGGCATCCCTCATGATGAATTAGATCTCACGGTCTTTAACTTGTTGGTTGACCCCTCGACGTCGGTCCTTGAAACTATTCATCGTACCGCGGTTCCAGGATTGGACCTTGTTCCGGCGAACATTGATTTATCGGCGGCTGAGATTCAATTGGTCAATGAGGTGGGGCGTGAGCAGTGTTTGGGACGTGCCCTTCGCCCAGTGATGGGGGAGTACGACTACATCATTATTGATTGCCAACCTTCACTAGGGCTATTGACTGTGAATGCTTTGTCCTGTTCGCAAGGTGTCATCATTCCAATGGAATGTGAGTATTTTTCGTTACGTGGTTTAGCTTTGCTTACCGACACAGTGGAAAAGGTTCGGGATCGACTTAATTTCAATCTTGATATTATTGGAATCCTTGTGACTATGTTTGATCGTCGAACTCTCCATGCGCGTGAAGTTATGGAGCGAGTCATTGAAGTCTTTGGTGATCAGGTATTTGATTCTGTAATTACTCGGACTGTGCGTTTTCCCGAGACATCAGTAGCTGGAGAGCCCATTACCACCTGGGCGCCCACATCAGAGGCTGCCGAACAATATCGGGGAGTGGCTAGTGAGATGGTAGAGCGGCTAAACCAGTGATAGAACAGGGCTCTGACGACATGACCTACGGTGAGGGAGTCCAAGAAGAGATTACGGGGTTCCGTGTAGCCTTAGCGAATTTTGAGGGTCCTTTTGACCTTCTTTTACAGCTTATTCACAGTCACAAGCTGGATGTTACGGAGGTTGCCCTTGCACAGGTTACAGATGAGTTTGTCAGCTATACCCGCAGTTTGAGTAAGTCAGAGAACCTTGACGAAATTACTGAGTTTCTTGTTATTGCCGCTACCTTGTTAGATCTGAAAACAGCCCGCCTTTTGCCTCGGGGAGAAGTTGAGAGCGAAGAAGACCTTGCGCTGTTGGAGTCCCAAGATCTCCTCTTTGCACGGTTGCTTCAATATCGAGCATATAAAGAAATCGCTGAAGAGCTGCGATTGCGTCATGCGAATGCTGCTCGGCGCTATCCCCGTGCAGTGGGGCTTGAAGATTCCTTCGCGGGACTTCTGCCTCCAATCCGGATAGAACACACTCCACATTCATTTGCAGAAATGGCCGCAGCTGTTTTTCGGCCTCGCCCTCCAGAATCGGTGAGCACTTCGCATGTCCATTCGGTAGCTGTATCAGTGCCAGAGCAGGCGGGCCGCATCCTTTCGATGCTTCGAGCTGTTGGAGCGCAGTCCTGGCGCTCATTTGAGCAATTGACATCAGACTGCACCGTATCAATGCAGGTCGTTGGACGGTTTTTAGCGTTGTTAGAGTTATTTAAAGCTCATGCTACTGACATCGAGCAGAACGAACCATTAGGGGAAATGTTTGTGGCCTGGACTGGTCTAGATGTTGATCCGGCAGTGGTTGCCGCAGCGAATTGGGAATAGTAGCGCCAATGTGGCATCTGTCAAAATATGCGTGGAGTGGAGAGTGAATATAGTGGGTTCAGCGGAGTTTAATATCCGATCGACTGTGAGTCTGGCGAAGATCTCTGCTCTCCGTGCTGCTGTGGAATCTATCCTGTTGGTTCTCGATGATCCTGCTTCGGCCTCTGACATAGCTCGGGCTGTGGGGGCGACCGAGGAAGAAACTCTCGCCATCATTGAAGAGTGGAAAGCTGAGTTAGATCAGAGGGGCAGCGGCATCGATTTACGCGACGTTGGTGGTGGCTGGAGGCTATATACCCGAGCGGAACATGCTCCAGCAGTCGAGGCGTTTCTGTTGGATGGGACCCAATCGAAGCTGTCACGAGCAGCCTTGGAAACCTTAGCAGTTGTCGCGTACCGCCAGCCTGTAACGCGTTCTCAGGTTGCCGCCGTCCGTGGTGTCAACTGTGATGGGGTCATACGGACACTTACGCTTCGGGGGTTGGTGAAAGAGGTCGGGCATGATGAGACCTCGGGTGCTCATTTATATGAAACTACCGAGCTGTTTTTGGAAACAATGGGGCTATCAGATGTATCTGAACTCCCAGACCTGGCACCGTTATTGCCAGATGTTGACTCGATTGATGAGCTCGATACACCCTACTAAACGCCGTTCAGTAGGGTGGCGAGAGTGGAAGATCCTGTTTCTTTTGATCAGAAATACATTTGGCATCCGTATAGTCCAATGCCAGCAACGGTGCCACCGATCCCCGTGAAGTCCGCTGAAGGTACCCGCCTGTACCTGGAGAATGGGCTAAGCATCATTGACGGCATGAGTTCCTGGTGGACCGTTGCACATGGGCACCGCCATCCTCATCTTGTTGAAGCAGCCTGCAAACAAATTAACCAGATGCCCCATGTTATGTTCGGGGGGCTTACCCATCAGCCGGCAGTGGAATTAGCCGAATGGTTGATATCGCGCTCCCCTGAGGGGCTTGATCTCGTTTTTTATTCAGATTCTGGGTCAGTATCAGTGGAAGTGGCTATGAAGATGGCACTTCAATACCAACGGGGAAACGGGCACCCAGAGCGTCATAGGTTGGTTACCTGGCGCCGTGGCTATCATGGGGATACTCAGGGCCCCATGAGCGTATGTGACCCCGACAACGGCATGCATTCTTTCTGGCAAGGCACCCTCGTGAAACAGATTTTTGCTCCAGCACCTCCTACTGATCCGAGCTGCGATATCACGGCCATTAACAGATCTGGTGACAAAACAGAAAGCAGTGACAGCAGCGACGCCCACTCTACGCTTGACGATATCGATACGTACTTAGGGGAATTTGAGTCATATATCGACGACACTGTCGCTGCAGTGCTCGTCGAACCCATTGTGCAAGGCGCCGGGGGAATGCGCTTTCACCATTCCGCACTACTCACTGGTCTTCGACGCTTATGCGATAAGCACGACATTCTCCTTATTGTTGATGAAATTGCCACCGGTTTTGGCCGTACCGGGAGCCTGTTTGCCTGTGACTTAGCTGCCGTAACTCCAGACATCATGTGTATTGGCAAGGCTCTAACCGGCGGGATGATGAGTTTCGCCGCAACCTTAACGACTCGTCGCATTGGTACGATGATTTCGACACCACAGGGCGGGGGCGCGCTCATGCACGGCCCCACGTATATGGGAAACCCACTGGCATGCGCCGTTGCACGGGCAGCAGGAGACCTGATTGACAACGGCTATTGGCGATTAGCTGTCCCACGCATCGAGCAAGAACTGCGTATTGGGTTAGCGCCGTTAGTAGATGATCCGGCCGTGGCCTCACTTCGCGCCATGGGAGCTATTGGCGTTGTAGAAACTGTCAGGCCGATTGACATGTGTAGCGCCACCCAGGTGGCTGTTGAATCAGGAGTGTGGCTCCGCCCCTTTGGAAAATTAGTGTACTGCATGCCTCCGTTTACCTCGTCAAGTGAAGATATCACAGCGATCTGTCGGGCTATCAGGAATATCGTTGACGAATCAACATAGACGTGGTGTGGTGTGACTCTACGGACAGGACGATAACACGCATATGAGACAGAGAAAGGGTTAAGAATTGATCAGTCACCTCGCGGGGAAGTGTTGTCGACAATGAGTATTGTGATTGTGACCGGAACCGGAACTGATGTGGGGAAAACCGTCGTCACCGGTGCGATTGGTGTGGTGCTCGAGCAGGCAGGGTATAAGCCTTTTATCGTAAAGGCAATGCAGACCGGTGAGGCCGAAGGGCATGGAGATGCGTGCCGTATGACGGAGCTCACTGGGATCACAAACGCAGTAACGCTCTACCGATTTCCGGAGCCACTAGCCCCGGCAACCGCTGCGCGCCGGGCAGCTATGCAGTGTCCGGATCTTGCTACCGTTGCTGAGGAAATTAGGGCTTACGATGAGGCCGGACGTGTTGTCCTCGTCGAAGGCGCTGGGGGTCTTCTTGTCCGTATGGGGGAGGATTGGACCATTGCTGATTTAGGCCGTGAGCTCAACGCTCGACTCCTCATTGTGTGTTCAACCGGTCTCGGAAGCCTGAATGACGCTGCATTAACAGTTGAGGTTGCGAAGAGTCGGGGTCTGAGTGTTATTGGTCTCATTGGTGGGTCCTTTCCAGTGAATCCAGACGTGGCCACACAATGTAATCGGGTTGATTTGCCAGCGGTTACTGGTTGCGATGTACTGGGGTATATACCGGAAGGGGCAGGGTCGTGGCCGCAGCAACAGTTTGTACAGAAAGCACAAGAGTTTTTCGTTCCTGACATTATCGATCGAGTCGTTCACCTTGAGAGGAAAATGTTCTCAGTTCCTAGATGATCCAAGAAAAGTGACAGATTTGCTCACGCCATATATGCTGCGTGGGCAGTATTTGATATCTGAAACGTCGCGATAGAAGTTTTAACTTCGCACGCTCATAATTTTTTATACGCAATACGGAAAGGTCTACCTCGTGGTTTCTACCGCTCGCCGTGACGGCACACCGGAATATGTACCAAAAGCTAAACCAGCTCGACGTCAGCATGTAAAGAATCCTCCATCGGAACATCGTTCAGGTGAAGGCATTCGTCTTCAAAAAGTCTTGGCATCTGCAGGGGTTGCATCCCGGAGAATGTCGGAAAAGCTTATCGATGAAGGTCGTGTTGAGGTTAATGGAAGCATCGTTACTCGGCAGGGTGTCCGGGTAGACCCGGGTCATGACGTAATTCGGGTTGACGGAAGTCGGGTCGTTGTCAATGAATCGATGCAGTATTTTGCGTTAAATAAGCCGCGGGGTGTCCAGTCGACCATGCATGATGACATGGATCGCCCCTGTGTTGGAGACATTGTTGGAGAAAAGGTTGATGCTGGTCAAAGGCTTTTCCACGTAGGTCGCCTGGACGCAGCTACGCAGGGGCTGCTTCTCTTGACGAATGATGGTGAATTGGCCAACCGACTGATTCATCCGAAGTATGGAATCAAAAAGACATACTTGGCCACTGTTCTTGGTGAGGTTGATAAACAGATTCTTCGCCGTCTTACGCAAGGGGTTGACCTTGATGACGGTATCGCCCGCGCTGATGATGCTGAGATCATCGATGTGTGGCAAGGACGGTCCATTGTGAAAGTTGTGCTGCATGAAGGACGTAAGCACATTGTCCGCCGGATGCTGAAGACTGCAGGTTTTCCCGTCCAAGAGCTAGTTCGAACCAAAATTCACACGGTACAGCTAGGAGAGCAGACTCCCGGCTCCATTCGGGCATTGAACCGCTCGGAGCTCACGAGTTTGTTCAACGCTGTTGATATGTAGTTTCGGTTACCGTACTGCCCCTGTACCCAGTGCCGTGCGCTCTGATGTGATTACTGTGGCTGATATCCAGGGCAAATAATAATAGGAGTTTAGCGATGTCAACTACTTACGCATCGGATCACTCAGCAATTACCAACACCCCGGAAGGCGGCTTGATAGTTGCGGTAGATGGGCCGTCTGGAACAGGCAAATCCACTGTCTGCCGGGCTGTAGCTACGAAACTAAATGCCTCGTACCTGGATACCGGTGCGATGTATCGTGTGGCTACCCTTCATGTGCTCAACGCCGGTATCGATCCTACTGACAGTGAGGCTGTCATTGAAGCGACCTCTGACCTGCCCTTGGTGATCAGCGATGATCCACACTCGACTGAAGTTACCCTCGACGGGGTAAACGTTGCCGATGATATTCGCACGGCGCGTGTGACAAATGCAGTCTCAGCGCTGGCCGCTATCCCGGAAGTTCGTCACAACCTTGTGGAGTTACAGTATTCGATGGCCTATGCCGCTGGGCGTTGTGTGGTTGAAGGGCGCGATATCGGCACCGTCGTATTAACTCAGGCACCGTGCAAAATCTTCATGACTGCAGATGCTGAGGTACGTGCACAACGACGGTACGACCAGGATCGCGCGGCAGGACGTCATGTGTCCTTCAATCAAGTTCTCAACGATGTGCAAGAGCGAGATCGAAAAGATTCTTCGCGGGCAGATTCCCCCCTCAAACCAGCTAACGATGCTGTCATCATTGATACGAGCCACAAAAGTATCGATGAGGTTGTCGACGACATAATCGAGATTGTTCGACAGTCCGCTGGAGACACCATGTTGGGCGCCAATGATGATTCATCTGGGATTAACTCACCAACTGTTTCGAACAATCAACCTGATGAGGACCCCACCCTGGAGGAACTCGTATTCACCACGACAGAAGGGCATATTCTCGGCGGTGAGTCAGTCATCGACAGTGAAGTTGCCGACCATCGTGACTCATTGGCTGACGCCAACACGGGCGATGTCAGCCCGGATATCACAACGGTGAGTAAGGATGATATCAGCACCCTCCTCGTTACCTCCGATGACAACACCGACTGGCAGTCCGTCGAAGAAGCATTCGGAGTTTTTGACGACACTGGAAATCAATCAGAAGCACTCTGCACCGTTGCTATCTTAGGCCGACCCAACGTAGGAAAATCCACTCTAGTCAATCGTTTCATTGGCCGACGCGAGGCCGTCGTCGAAGACTTCCCTGGCGTCACGCGCGACCGTATTTCCTACATCGGAGAATGGAATGGGCGTCGCTTCTGGGTGCAAGACACAGGCGGGTGGGACCCCGATGCCAAAGGCATGCATGCCGCCATCGCACGACAAGCTGAAAGCGCCATGAAAACTGCCGACGTCATCGTTTTCGTTGTCGATACCCAAGTTGGAATCACGGCATCTGACGAAATGTTGGCTCGAAAGCTTCACCGAGCTGACCAACCTGTCATACTGGTCGCCAACAAATTCGATTCTCCTACACAGTATGGAGATCTTGCAGAGTTCTGGGCACTTGGACTCGACAACCCCTACCCAGTTTCCGCCAAACACGGTCATGGTGCCGCTGATGTCCTTGACGAAGTACTCAGAGTTTTTCCCGATCGTCCACGCCAGGAATCCATCACGGCTGGCCCGCGCCGAGCCGCCCTTGTCGGTAAACCGAACGTCGGAAAGTCGAGTTTGTTGAATAAGATGACGGGGGAGGACCGTGCCGTCGTCGATGATGTCGCGGGTACAACTGTTGATCCCGTGGACTCGCTTGTCGAACTTGACCAAAAAACATGGACTTTTGTCGACACTGCCGGAATTCGGAAGAAAACGAAAACCGCATCAGGCCACGAATACTATGCTGGCCTCCGTACACGAGGCGCCATCGATGCCGCCGAAGTTGTCGTGTTCCTTGTCGATGCCTCTGAGCCTGTCACCGAGCAGGATCAGCGAGTTCTGCGGATGATTCTTGATTCTGGTCGTGCGCTCGTCGTGGCTTATAATAAATGGGATCTCGTTGATGAAGATCGACGCGACATGCTTGACCGTGAGATTGAGCTTCAATTAGCGCATATCCCCTGGGCCCGGCGCGTCAATATTTCAGCCAAGACTGGCCGGGCGATTCACAAGCTTGAGCCTGCCATGATCGAGGCTCTTGAGAGCTGGGATGGTCGTGTCCCCACGGGGCAGTTGAATACGTGGTTACGTGCTGTGATTGCACAGACACCCCCTCCGATGAGGGGAGGGCGGCTGCCTCGTGTGCTCTTTGCGACGCAGGCGTCAACACGACCACCCGTGATTGTGTTGTTCACAACTGGATTCCTCGAACACGGGTATCGGCGGTTCCTCGAGCGGAAATTCCGTGAGACATTCGGTTTTATGGGGTCGCCAGTGCGAATTGCCGTTCGCGTTCGAGAGAAAAGGACCCGGAAATAACTCCTCGCGTCACGCTGAAAACTCGCTAGTCGAGGCGCCTGTCCCTGCAGTTCACCTTAGTGAGAAGAGTGGCGGCGCATAATGAACGCGTCCGTCCTGTAAGGAAGTTTGATTGTCTGATCCTCAGGCAGTGCGAGATGTTCGCAGAGATACCATCGCAGATTATGATCGACGCGCTCACGTATAGCAGGCTTCGCCTGCAACCAATAGGAGCGGGTATGGGCCAGTTCGATGATGTTGCTTGGTGTGATGTCCTGGGTGAACGTCCCACGCCAGCTATCAAAAATAATCCATGGTTCAACCACCTCGGGAACAAAACCAGGACGCAAGATATCACCAGAATGCATGATGCGTGCGAGTCTATGGACCCAGGGGATTTTCACATCAAGTGTATTCCAAACGAGGAGCCAGACCCCCTCGTCAACCAAAATTCTGTCTAGCTCACGACAGGCATCGTATGTGTCCACCCAGTGCCATGTTTGTGCACACGTCGCTGCGATAAGGGAAGCGTCTTTGAGTCCAGTTGATTCTGCCCGCGACTGGATAATTGGAACACCCGGTAGCCTCTGTGCACATGATGATGCCATGTCGGGGGATGGATCTGCCGCAATGATAGCGCCGGGGAGCCATGCCTCAAGGTCGACCGTCAGAGAGCCCGGCCCGGCACCGATGTCGAGTATTCGTGGATGTGAACTGTGACAGCTGCTTTCGATCCTGTTGACGTGTCGGGCGAGAAGGTCGATAACCTCGCGAGGATACCCAGGGCGTACCGAGCCATACTGGCTAACCTGGGAACGAAAAGATGCCGCTGCTTCCTGTCTGTCGGCGCTCGACGCAAACACCGGACGGTTACGGTGAGAACGAGCAGGGATGCACTGGCCAGGGAAATACGCTGGCCTAACTGGCGTGACAGCATTGCGAATATCTTTAGAGGGGTCGGAATAACTGCTCTCGTTAACCTCTGAAGACACAAGTGAACCCTCAACAAAAAGGAGCAAGGATAACTTTGTCGGACTGACAGGATTTGAACCTGCGACCCCTTGACCCCCAGTCAAGTGCGCTACCAAACTGCGCCACAGTCCGATCGCCCTGAAAAGGCAACCACTGCAGCATACCGCAGTGGATAGTGACCACAAAAAATTAATGTTGACGTGGATCGATGCGCTCTTCAGTGACAACAATTCCGTCGGAGTCACACGTCACATAGTGTCCTGGAATAAAATCAACCCCGCCAAAGCTCACGATAATATCCTTCGCCCCATCGCCAGTCTTAGACGCCTTTCGCGGGTTTGTTCCCAAAGCTTTCACACCAAAATTCATCTCGCCGATCTCAGCCGAATCCCGAATGGCGCCATAAACGATGATGCCTGACCAGCCGTGATCGCGGCCAAGTGCAGCAACATTATCGCCCACCAACGCGGTATGGCAGCTTCCGTTACCGTCGATGACGAGAACACCGCCCGGATTGTCCGTGCTCAGCACCGACTTAAGAAGCGCATTGTCCTCGAAGCACTTGACGGTCGAAATCGAACCTTCAAAGTTAACGATTCCGCCGTAGTTTCCGAACTGTACATCGCAAGACCGAACATCCGGACCAATGATGTCGACAAGATCAGCCGTGGGAATAAAACTCGTTGCGCCCAGTTCTCCTCTGGTGATGTGTTGTTTATCAGTCATACCCAGCAGATTAACCTGAACCGTTTCACCCCCGGGCGGTTTCCATGAAATACCGCCACCGCACCATCCCGTCCATCTGGGCTACGCTGGATAGCCGGTTCGGTCTCACCAGCCACAATTCATCCGTCATATCTCCATGCAACAAGGACGCCCCATGCCCATATGGTTTCGGAAACTCACCGGGTCACGCAGGAAAAGCACAGCTGACATCTCCCATGCCACCGAACTCCGGGACTGGACAGCAACGCTCGATGCCACCGAACTCCGGGATTCCTTTGATACTGCGCTACGAGGCAACGACAATGGCACCCTCTTCGCTATCCTTCGTGAAGCCTCTGCCCGAACCATCGGACTTACCCCATTTGATTGTCAACTTCGTGGCGCTTATGAACTCCTCAACGGGAAGGTCATACAGATGGCCACAGGTGAGGGAAAAACTCTTGTTGGCGCTCTTGCTGCGATCATTTACGCCCGCCGCGGACAGAAAACTCACTGCATCACGGTCAATTCCTATCTTGCAGGACGAGACGCTCACTGGATGAGACCATTATTCGCCTTTTTTGATGTCACTGTCGGTGCCATACACGAACATATGACCTCTGACGAACGCCGCAAAACCTACACCAATGATGTGGTTTTCGGATCGATCAATGAAATAGGGTTCGACCTTCTTCGTGATCACCTCATCACACGCCGCCAAGATCAAGTCCAGACCTCACCCGACGTTGCCATCGTTGACGAAGCTGACTCTGTCATGGTCGATGAAGCCCTCGTTCCACTCGTACTAGCCGGCAACGCGCCCGGCCACGCTCCCACAGGGCGTATTAGCGAAATTGTCCGTCAACTCACCAAAGATGAAGACTACGCCATCGATGACGATCAACGTAACGTCTTCCTTACAGACAAAGGGGCCCATATCGTAGAACGACGCCTTGGTATTGCCTCGCTCTATGACCCAGAAAACATAGGAACCACTCTTGTTCAGGTCAACGTTGCGCTCCACGCCAAAGAACTTCTTATCAGAGATGTCCACTACATTGTTCGCGATGGCAAAGTCGCCCTTGTTGACAATTCCAAAGGTCGCATTGCGGATCTCCAACGATGGCCCGATGGGCTCCAATCTGCTGTTGAAGCCAAAGAAGGACTCGATGTCACTGATGGTGGTCGTGTGCTTGACACAATCACTATCCAGGCGCTTCTCGGCCGCTATACCACCCTGTGCGGGATGACAGGTACTGCAACTGCGGCGGCAGAACAGCTCCGCCCGTTCTACGGCCTTGACGTGGCCATTATTGAACCCAATGTGCCTTGTATTCGTGATGATGAACCAGATCGGATTTTTACGACCGACGATGGTCGCCGCCGAGCTCTGGTTGAACACATCCAGCACCTCCAACAGGTAGGGCGCCCAGTCCTGGTCGGAACACACAACGTAGCCGAATCTGAGGGGATCGAACATGCGCTCCACGCCATTGGCGTTGACTGTGTCGTCCTCAATGCGAAAAATGACCAAAAGGAAGCTCGCATCATTGCTGATGCCGGCCTTCCTGGGCGCGTTACTGTTTCCACTCAAATGGCTGGTCGTGGCACCGACATTAAACTCGGTGGCAGCGACGAAAAGCACCGTGACGATGTCGTACGTGCTGGTGGGCTTGCCGTCGTCGGATATGGCCGCCACCGCAGCGTTCGTCTTGATGATCAACTTCGAGGGCGGGCTGGACGTCAAGGAGATCCGGGTTCCAGCGTGTTCTTTGTTTCTCTCGAGGATGACGTTGTTGCTATCGGGGGAGCGGGTGAATCCATTACCGCTGCACCAGATAATAATGGTCAGATCACCCAAAAGAAGGCATATTCTTTCATTGACCATTGTCAGCGGGTCACTGAAGGACAGATGCTTCAGATCCACGCTAATACGTGGAAGTACAACAAGCTTATCAATGATCAGCGTGTCATCATTGACGAACGACGTAGGAATATTCTGGACACTGATCAAGCTCTGAATGAACTCCAACGACGAACGTACCGTGAGCTCACGGTGCCATATGATACCCAAGTACAAGCAGCGCGGGATGTTGAACTTTTTCATCTCGATGAGCACTGGGCACGACATCTAGAATATCTCGATGACATCCGGGAATCTATTCACCTTCGTGCTCTTGCTCGGGAAAATCCTGTGGATGAATTTCATCGTATGTCGATTGCTGCGTTTAAAAGGCTTGCTTCGGCTGCTGTCGATGATGCCTCTGAAACATGGAGGCAAGCCAAAATCGATAATAGTGGTGTGGACCTCGGTGAGCGTGGATTACGTCGACCAAGTTCCACCTGGACCTACATGGTTAATGACAATCCTTTGTCCGGAAACCATGGGTCCGTGGTTGGATCAGTTATTAATATGTTCCGATAGGCTTACTTCAAACAACGAGATGTTATAGCCCGAGGCGCACAGCAGGGAAGGGGTGCTCAACGAGCGCCCCACCGTGCTGCTATGAACCGGCGAGAGGAGAGAACTGGTGACCCATGATGACCATCGTGATGACACTCGCACCTCTCGTTGTTGTGAAAAAATAGTCGGGAGTAAGCGCAGGCCGCGCCGCGGAGTGCTGTTAGCCAGCACACGGAGTACCCCAGTCGGCAAAGTCTCTCATGAAACGCGCCTTCGTGTGGAAGCGCGTATGGACAAGATGCTCCCAACGCCCGATGGACATACAGCTCGCGCAGTGCCGCCCGGGATGGAGCCGCCGGGGATGCGTGAACAAGTGACTGTTCATCCAGCTGGGTATTCACGTATTCTGACCGTTCCCAATATCATTAGTCTTGTACGAATTCTTTTGGTCCCGATTTACGCTTGGCTACTTATCGGGCCAGGTGAATATGGGTGGGCGCTTGCAGTCGTGGCGATCTCCTCATGTACTGATTGGCTTGACGGAAAAATCGCGAGGATCTGGGGACTGACAACACGGATTGGACAATATCTTGATCCGGTTGCTGATCGTCTATTCGTTATCGTCACTCCTATTTGTTTTGCGATTGTGGGACTGCTCAGCTGGTGGTGGGTAGCTGTCCTGTTTGCGCGTGACCTTGTCCTTTTTCCGACCATGCTTATCTATCGGAACCGAGGAATCAGGCCAAAAGTTATGTATCTCGGTAAAGCTGCGACCTTTGCCTTGATGTGGGCTTTTCCGCTTTATTTAGCTTCTGTTGCTGCGTGGTCTTTTTCCCATTTCTTTGCCCCCTGGTCTCGAGCGCTTTTCCTATGGGGAACAGTGTTGTATCTCTGGACCGGGGCGCTCTATCTATACCGAGGAGTACTCGTTGCGCGACGATTTCCCGTTATTCGGGGCCGAAAGCGAGAGGCTATTCGCCCATGACAATCCAGAGCTTGGGGGTAATCCTTACCCGCGTTACGCACATGGCTTCACCCTATCGATTAGGCTAGAGGAGTGAATATAGATGTCCTTTGCCATACGGGAGGGGCATAGGTGACTACCATGGGTACTAAATGTTTGTCCCCAGGGGAAGCGGTTGTCAGCTCTAGGCATGTGGCAGTCAGTCGATATGAGCGTTTAGCTATGATCTCCAAGTGGGATCGTCAGTCGTGGAGATTGATGGCTGGCTTGGACCGTTGGTCGAGTGTAAGGAGACGGAATCGATGAGTGACAATAGCGATTTTTCAGAGTCCTCGGTGGAAACTACCTCGGTATTTCGAGCTGACCTTTTAAAGGAGATGGAATCTGGCGCGTCAGATTCTTCAGCTCCCGGTGTTGATGGTTTGCCAGAGGGCTCTGCGTTGCTTGTCGTGAAGCGTGGACCCAATGCGGGATCGCGCTTCCTTCTTGATCAGCCGACGACAACTGCAGGTCGTCATCCTGATAGTGATATTTTCCTTGACGATGTGACGGTGTCGCGACGTCATGCTGAGTTCCGCAAGAATGGTAACCAGTTTGAGGTTGTCGATGTTGGATCCTTGAACGGCACATACGTGAACCGCGAGCCCAAGAACTCGTCAGAGCTTTCCAACGGTGACGAAATTCAAATTGGAAAGTTTCGTCTCGTCTTCCTTAACGGCCAGAAAGATTCTTAACAACAGTGTCAGCGCTACCGAAAACCAGTCCGCTGCCGGACGTGCATCGCAGCCGGCCGTCCACGCTGTCGATTGGAGCCGTCCTCAAACAGCTTCGCCGCGAGTTCCCCGATGTGACGGTCTCTAAGCTTCGTTTTTGGGAGTCTGAAGGCCTTATCTCGCCGGCGCGTACAGATAAGGGCTATCGCCGCTACTCGCCAGCTGACGTTCAGCGTTTGCGGTATATCCTGACTACGCAGCGCGATAACTATTTACCGTTAAAAGTGATTAAGCAGCGGCTTGATGCTATGGACGAGGGTAACGTCACCCCCGTCACGGGGTTGATTTCGGCTGAGGAATTCAAACAGGAAAGTACCTGTCTATCGCATTCGGACGTCTGTGCAGCTGCTGAAATCGATGACACGTTTCTTACGCAGTTAGCAAAGGCGGGCATTGTTAACGCTGATCGATCAGGGCTCTACTGTCAAGATGATGTTGCCATTGCCCGGACAGCGCATCAGCTAGTGTCATTTGGCCTTGATGAGCGTCATCTCAAGACATTGCGAGCAACAGCTCAGAGATATGCTGGGTTGATCACTCAGGCGAGTAGCCCCCTTGAACATGCGCATAGTAGCGATGCCAAAGTGCGGTCTGAAGAAACCGCTCGCGAGCTTTCCGCGTTGATTGTAAGTTTGCAGGCGGCGTTCATTAAAGCGTCGTTACGAGGTGAATATGATTAGCTACCAGCGTTGTTGACGAGTCGGTGCATACATGGAGGCTGCGTATAACCATGGTTGAAATTGAGTACTTAGGTTTGTTTCTCCTCGGTCCTGCCCAAGATCCGGCGATGATTTTTCTGTGGCCTCAGCGGCGACGTGTGATGACGGTTTTTGTTGGGGTAGCTTCAGCGGCGATGCTATCGAGCAAGGACATCGGGGCCGAACCCCGGCGTCCGACTTCGACCGGTGTGATCGCTGATGTGCTGGAGGCAAACGATGATGCGATAGTGAATATTTCCATCGACGCCATTAACCATGGGACGTTCTATGCGACAATCCACTGTGAGTCAGGGAATAGTTTTGACATTCGAAGCTCCGATGCGGTCGACCTTGCTCTCGTGGAGGACATCACTATTTATGCAGAGGAGTCAATCGTCAAAGCTTGGTCCGTGCCCCTCACAAACGAAGTGATCTCAACTCTTGAAACGTCGAATCGGACGTTATCGGGACGGATAGAATCAAGTTTGTCATTGCTCAATGAGATGATGAAAGACGATGCTCAGGTGAACAGTGGAGGGGCGAATCACCCAGAAGAGCTGGGTGACCTTGCAGTAGGTGACTCTGACTTTGAAGAGCTTATGGGCCATCTTGGGATCAGTGAGGATGATCTCACTGAAGGGGGTGGGGACGATTCCCAGGGAGCTTCTGAATCTGAATAGGTGTTTCGATATTCTTTAGTGCTAGAATTCCTGAGTTGTCTGGCGTCGACCGAGGCTCCGAGAGTGGCTAAGTGACTATTGTTAACCATCGTGGTCTAAGTTAGGAATGTGGCTCGATTGTCGTAAGTGAAAAATGCGTCAACGTGTTGCGTGTCGTGTTGACTCCTACCAATATCGACCTAGTCTAGACGTCATCGAACTACATGAGTGTGAGATTCCCGCCTCATGCTCAACACACAACCATAGAAAGTGAGCCGGCAGTGAACCATGAACAGGTACCCGTCCAAGGCGCACTCTTTGACGTGATCGACTCTGAAAACAAAGTCGGCTACCGTGTTCCCATAGCTTGCCAAGTAGCGGGAATTACCTATCGCCAGCTTGATTACTGGGCGCGGACAAAGCTTGTTCAGCCATCCATCAGATCTGCCCACGGATCTGGAACGCAAAGGTTGTACTCTTTCCGCGACATCCTTGTGCTCAAGATTGTCAAAGGTTTGCTGGATACGGGTATTTCGCTGCAAAACATACGTCGTGCTGTGGAGAAACTGAGTAATCTCGGGGTGGATGATCTTTCCACCATTACGCTTGTTTCTGATGGAACGACTGTGTACGAATGCCGCTCCAATGAAGAAGTCTTTGATTTGCTCACTGGAGGCCAGGGGGTATTTGGGATTGGAGTCCCCAGCATTGTCAAGGAACTTGCTGGAACAATTTCAGACTTCCCAGCAGAAAAGGTAATTCATGTCGCAAGCCCAGGCTCGGACCATGGAGAAGAAAAACATTGCGGAAGAGTTGTCGGACTTGATGAGCTAGCAGAGCGGCGACGCCGTAAAACCAGTTAGCTTTCAAAACACGGCTGATCGTTTATCCTGCCACAGAGGCCATGAGAGCGTGGGGAAATGCGCTATCAGCGACATCGGGAATCATGTGGTAGCTCCCGTGGGTGAGTTGACTGATTTCACGTAACCATGGATCCACGTTTTCTCCTACAGCAAGAACATCAACTTGCACCGGAGACTTTCTCGTAATTATCTCTGCTTGTAGGCGAGCGTTTGCTAGGTCGAGGGAGTGCCCACTATCGGTGGAATCGGTGACAATGACCACGCGTGTGGGGGCGGGGCCGCTCATAGAGGCGTTCAGTATTGCTGCTACAACGGATTCATAAAGGTACGGATCACCTCCGATCGTGAGCTGTTGAGCCATCGACGCACTCCGTGTTCCATGATCTCCGATACTGAGGTCGACGTAGTCCCGATATGGTTGCAGCCGGTCGCGAGGTGACGAAAAGCTCCATAATGATGTGACTCGTCCCCGTCTTCCCGCTTCGCTGAGACTATGGATACTTTCACGCTGAATCACGTCGAATTTCTTACGCATCGATTCTGAGGTGTCGACCAGTAACAATGTCGACGCAGAGGCAGGGGGTGGGGACATGGTTGCCAGTGGCGCCGTCGTTGAGCCTGTCGATATCGGGTCCTGAGAACTCGTGCTTTGCGAATGGGTTTCGGAAGCGATTCTACTCGTCGTCGTAGCGACTCCGGGAGACTGCCTGCTGAGCTGAGTGGTGGAGTTAGCGATGGTGGGTAGGGGGAGCTTGCTAGCGACCTCATTCGACGCAGCATCGGCAAG
Organism: Corynebacterium sp. PCR 32; assembly: GCF_037464985.1. NCBI lineage: Bacteria > Bacillati > Actinomycetota > Actinomycetes > Mycobacteriales > Corynebacteriaceae > Corynebacterium > Corynebacterium sp. PCR 32. The sequence continues at coordinate 868,892 of NZ_JBAHVL010000001.1, read as the reverse complement.
TTCCTTCGTGTTCCCGGGCATCTCATGGGTCGGCACCTCGCTGGCGGATCGCGCCATCGAATGAGAGCGAGCGAACTCAGCAAAGTCTGCCGCTGCTCGTGCTTGGTATTCGGTGATACGAGGGCTAGATGTCATGGTCAGCAGTGGAAAATCAACGGTAATGTTATCTAAGGGGGAGAAGGTGGTATTAGAGCTGCCCAGCGGTTGTGGGGCTGCAACCGATGAACCTCCTATTTCGTTCGACATCGACGCCACGGCATCGCTTAGTGTCGTTGGGGAAAGCATTGCCGCAACGTCGTGAGCTGACGAGGCACGCTTGTGCTGCTCCATATTGGATGGATGGTCCTTAGCGTATTGTGCGCTCGCTGCATATGCTGCCCATGTGGAATCATGCGGATAGCTCGGTGGTGTAGGAACTTTCATGCCAGGCCCTTTTTTGGGCGCAAGAAATCCTAGTTGTTGGCGATCAAGGAGAACGGAAGCATCGATCTCAGCATCACTGTCCTCCACCACAATGCCACCCGGTTTCTCTGGTGACGATCCTGGAGGTGTGCCTGCAGGGATCCACGCCGCAGGGAGATCTCCCTGCGGCTTATGGAAGAGTGCGACCGCTTGCGCAGTGTTAGCGTACGTAATTTTAGGATTAATACAGGAATCATGGGTGGACGGGTGTGATTGTGAATAGTGAGACGTTAACTCTTCAGCTGTTTTATGAGCAGCAGGGTCGACAAGGATATTGAGTGTTGTTGTCCGATCGCAGCGTGCAGTGCTCGAGGTGTTTTTCTGGCTGGCGATGACCACCGATAATCCTGCCAGGAGGCTGAGTATGATGACAATGACAATGGACACCCATACCCACCGCGCGAAGCGAATGGGTTGTGTTCCCGATCGATGGTTCGCCATGAAATAATGTTACAACGTTACATGCGAGGTGCGAATGATACTGAGGAGTTTATTTCTCACATAGTGGGCTCGTTGATGAAACTCACGTTGAGCAGAAACATAGTGGGCTTTCCCTTGCGGGGTTTCGATGGGGACAGGTGTAAAACCCCACGCCGTGAGATCATATGGTGACGCCCGCATATCGAGTTTCCGAATATCGCATGCTAGGCGGAAAGTATCAAGCCATAATTCACCTGGTACGAGAGTCTCTAGCTTCGTAGCCCACTTATAGAGATCCATGTTTGCATGTAAACATCCACCTTGTTCACATAGAGGTTGCGTCTCGCGGCGGGGATGAAACTGATTGCGCGGCCCCGCACTGGGTGTGAAAAAGCGATAGGCATCATAGTGAGTACACCTAATCGAATGCGTCTCGACCACATCATTTGTTCCTGCTACACCTAGTCGTAAGGGTTCGGGATGTCGAGGCTTCCCCTTGTATACCATCGCCCATTCATGAAGCCCAAAACAATCAAAGTGTGGTGGCTTAGCCAGTGTCCTAGCGAGAATATTTTCGACGTAGGATAGTGTTTTTCCCCGTCGACCCCATAATTGTGCAGTATCGAGGGTAGTGATCGTATGACCGTGAAGCTCACCAGCTGTGAGATTACTGTTGTCGAACGCAGCTGAGGGAATATCCTCTACACCGACGGGAGCAAAGTACTTAATCGACGGGGCATCAAGGAGATAAACACCCTGCCCAGGTGACCAACGGCTAAGTTTTCCCGGCGTGACGGGGTAGTAGTGGAAAATAAAGTCCCAAACTGGGTGTCTCTCATGTCGCGACGAACGCTCGCGGTGAGTTTTCGTGAGCACGTGTACAGTTGCTCGATGAGCATCCCATCGCTTCTTCCACTGATCTGGTAACAGAATGGTGGGGCCGCTAGCCGACGCCCCCGTCGGTATGTCGGATGTCACATTACTCCTGCTGGATGACAAATTGGTTTTCATTGACATTTTTCTTGGCTGTCATGCGTCGTAATCATCGTGTGTACTGTCCCGCACGGTGCCGACATATTCCTCGATGAGGTCTTCAAGAGTGACAATTCCGTATTGATGCCCGCCATCGACGACTTGTGCGATATGTCGGGAGCGTCCACGCATATGCCGTAGAGCTTGGTCTATGGGGGTTGACGGTGCGAAGGTCATCAACGGTCGGATTTCGTTGCGAGCCAATACAGTTGTTGGATCAGCGGTAGGGGAGATTTCACGATCTAAGATATCTTTGACGTGGATGTAACCCAAATAGGTTCCGTCTCTGCCCGTGACGGGAAACCGTGAGAAGCCCGTGTCAGCAACGGCATCTTCGACATCGCCCATTAACGGCCCTGTGCCTCGTAGGGGCACTGTCCGAACTGCGTCGGCGGGTATGAGGACTTCGTCAATATGACGACGAGGGGACATCAGAGCTTTGTTGAGACGGGAGTGCTCTTCAGCATCGATTAGGCCTTCTTGTCGTGAGTCAGTGATCATGCGTGCTAACTCAGAGGAACTAACTGTGGAATCAAGCTCATCTTTCTGTTCGATATTGAATGCTGCGAGCGTGATGCGTGCTACCCAGTTGAAGAAAAGGATGATTGGTCGGGTGACTTTCACGAACATCACATGGAAGGGAATGAGCCACATAGCAACGTTCTCTGGGCCTGCGAGTGCGATGTTCTTCGGGACCATCTCTCCTAAGATAATATGCAGGATCGACACCATCAGAAGGGCAAGCGCGAATCCGAGTGGATGTATCAATTCCTCGGGCACACCGACCAGGTTAACTGGGGTCTCGATCACACGAGAGACCGTTGGTTCACCGACCTTACCGAGCAGCAGGCTCGCTAACGTAACGCCGAATTGGGCGCCAGCCAGGTTCATTGACAAGTTCTCAGCAGCGTTAATGACTACCTGTGCCCGTGTATCGCCAGATTCCAAGATTGATTCCAAGCGGTCTTTACGAGACGAAATCAATGCGAACTCTGCTGCTACAAATGAAGCATTCAGAGCGATAAGGAGAAGAGTGAACAGGATTTCCCCCACGGCACTGATCATTGTTCATCACCCCGTGGGGACCACCGATTATTCTCCGTCGTTGCCATAGTGCTCGCTGTCTCCGGGCCGATGGGTGTTAACAGAACCCGATCGACCCGCCGGCCATCCATGGAGATCACACGCGCTGACCACGACAAGGGATTATTTTCGACGACATTCGTATCCAGATCTGGCAACACCACAATGTCGCCTTCAACCGGGATGCGTTTAAGGTTGGTCATCACCACACCACCCAGCGTCTCATATGGCCCGTCAGGTGCCTTATAGCCCAAGCGGGCTTCCAACTCATCGATCCGCACAAGCCCTGAACAATCCCACGATGTGCCAGATTGTCGTATTTCGGTCTCATTTTCAGTGTCGTCGTGCTCGTCAAATACAGCTCCGAGGATCTCTTCGACCATATCCTCAATGGTGACGATCCCACTAGTACCCCCGTATTCATCGGCGACCATCGCCATTTCGCACCCTGATTGGCGGACGATTTTGAGCACGCTATCACAATCAAGGCTGGCAGGTACGACAGGAGCTGGTTCGGCGAGGTCGATGACGAACGTTGAATCGCGTCGTGCTGTTGGGACAGTGAAGGCGGTTTTAACGTGAATCACGCCGAGAGTGTTATCAAGATCACCGTCAGTGATAGGAAAGCGAGAATGACCAGTGTCCATGGCGAGCATAAGTAAGTCGGTCATCGACGCATCTTTATCAAGTGTCTCGACCTTTGCGCGTGGGGTCATAATCTCGTCAGCGGAGACGTCGCCAAACTTAAGTGATCGATCAATGAGGATAGCTTGATTCTTGGACATCCCCCCATGGAGGGCGGAATTCCTCACCAGGGCACCAAGCTCCTGAGGGGATCGCGCCGATGCCAGTTCATCTGCGGGGTCGATACCCAACTTCGTGACTAGCCGGTTGGCCGACCAATTCAGGCCCCTGATAAACGGAGAGAAAATCCGGTTGAAATAAATGACGGGACGAATAGTAAATTTCGCAGCCCTCATCGGGTTGGTAATGGCCACATTCTTCGGGACAAGCTCGCCGTACACCATGGACAAGAGTGCGGCAACCACCATGGCGAGAATCAGTGCGATGGACTGTGCCGTTGACGGCAAAACCCCAGCCACATCAATGAGCGGAGTGAGGAACCGTGAGAGAACCGGCTCGGCAAGATATCCAGTAGCTAGCGTCGTCAGCGTAATACCAAGCTGAGCACCAGAAAGGTGGAAGGAAAGATGCTTGTGCACCTTTCCCACCATCATCCCCATGGGAGACGTGTCTTCCTGAATAGTGGAGCTTTCTAAGCCAGTCAATGCGAATTCCACCGCCACGAACAACCCTGTGCCCGCGGTCAGGCCTATGAAACCTATGATGCCCAGAATGCTTAATACAATGTCCATAGTTGCTAGCAAGTGTACGTCAAGCGACTGACAGAAATAGCCGTAGCAGAGGTACAGAAGAAGCCTTAGCAGCTATACCTCAACTTCTGACCGATCACCAGACCACAAGGTATGGAAGGATCCTTCCTTATCAACCCGTCGGTAGGTGTGCGCACCGAAAAAGTCGCGTTGCCCTTGAATCAGGGTTGCCGGCAACCTCTGTGCACGGAGAGAATCGTAGTACGACAATGAGGAGGCGAAAACGGGGATGGGTAGACCCATCTCGGTCGCAGCGACGACGACGCGACGCCAGGAATCCACCAGATTAGCCATTTCATTAGTGAAGTAAGAATCCAGCAAGAGAAGCTCCAGGTCCGGGTTCGCTTCATAAGCGTCACGAATCCGATTGAGGAATTTCGCGCGAATAATACACCCGCCACGCCAGATTGTGGCTAACACACGAGGATCAACATCCCAATCGTGATCGGACGAACCGGCTTTAATTTCGTCAAAGCCTTGAGCATAAGCAACCATCTTCGACGCATAAAGGGCACGGCGAACATCATCGATGAAACTGTCCCGATCCGCAGCGGATACCGGCTTCCGACATGAACCGCTCGGAAGATGCCCCTGTGCTGCAGCGCGCTGAGAGAACGCACCCGACAAGGCACGAGCAAAGACAGCTTCCCCAATTCCAGTGACGGGGATGCCGAGGTCAAGCGCCGCCTTAACTGTCCAGCGACCAGTCCCTTTTTGCCCCGCACTATCGACGATGACATCGATGAGGGGCTGGCCGGTCTCAGCATCGACTTGGGCGAGAACCTCAGCGGTAATCTCTACCAAGTATGAGTCGAGATCGCCTCTATTCCAGCGTCGGAAGACATCGGCGATGTCGGCCGGTTCCATCCCCGCTCCGTAGCGGAGAAGGTGGTAAGCCTCCCCGATAACCTGCATATCTGCGTACTCAATACCGTTGTGAACCATCTTTACAAAGTGCCCCGCACCATCGGGGCCGATGTGTGCACAACAAGGAACTCCGTCGACCTGCGCGGCGATGGACTCGAGCAGAGGCCCCAGAGACTTATACGATTCCTCGGGGCCACCAGGCATAATCGATGGACCATTCAGAGCACCTTCTTCACCGCCAGAAATACCCGCCCCGACGAAATGCAATCCACGCGCAGCAATCTCCCGTTCACGCCGGATCGTGTCTGCATAGAGCGAATTGCCACCATCGATAATGATGTCACCTTCCTCCATGGCATCGGCTAGTTGTGAGATGACGGCATCCGTAGCCGCGCCAGCCTGCACCATAATGAGGGCGCGCCGGGGGCGTTCAAGGGATGCGACGAATTCGTCGATGGTCGACGATGGAATGAATGATCCGGCTGTTCCGAAAGTTGACATGAACGCGTCGGTCTTTTCATGGGAACGGTTGTAGACGGCCACGGTGTGTCCGTGCGATGCGAAATTGCGGGCGATATTCGAGCCCATCACTGCAAGGCCGACGACTCCGATATTGGCTAGGTTTTCTTTTGCTGAGGGGGTGTCACTCATGTTCACTGAGTGTAGCGTGTCCTCTTTTCGACGTCTGCGGGTACACGTAACAGTAGGATGAGTCCTTATGAGTTTTGTTGAGAAATTCGAGATTTCCACTCGGCGTCAGCTGACCGATGACGAGTTAGCTGAGCTCAACAGTGGGCTTGCCTATGGTGATAGTGACGGTATCGGGGCTAGGGGTGCGGACGGTAGATTTTCTCACAGTGCTGAGGGTGCTGTGATTCCGCGAGGCTTAGATCGAACGCTCGGTATGGTTTTTACCTCGGTTGGTCCTAAAAGAGTTGAGGGGCGGATCGTCATTGATGACCGTCATCTACAGCCGTGGGGCGTCACCAACGGAGGCGTCTACTGTGCCATCGGTGAGTCGATTGCGTCGATTGCTGGGTTTATTGCTGCTGGAGGGGAAGCAACCGTGATGGGTGTGAATAACAACACGGATTTCTTCCGCCCGTCACGGCCAGGTGATGTTTTGCGTGCTATTGCCCGGCCTGTCAACCTCGGCCGGACTTTTCAGGTATGGGAAGTCCTGATTGCAAACGAAGAAACTGAGAAGCTCGTTGCGCGGACGAATCTTCGAACGTCAGTTATTTACCCGTCTTCCACTTCTCGGCAGGGTTAGAATTTCCCAGTTTCCGGGTTTCTCTGACTTCCGCTGCATCCGGCAATTCGATGGCCAACTTGTCAAGGCCGTTGCGCGCATAGAGCTGTTGCTGTGTGGTGTCCAAGTGCCAGCGTTTGCGGGAAATGGAGTTGAGGCCCCAACTGACCATGGACACCAGGCGATTTCGGAAGCCTACGATGAACGCGAGGTGAACAATGAGCCAGGTGGCCCACCCAAAGAAACCCGCGAACTTGACTTTATTTAACTTGACGACGGCTTGGAATCGAGACACTGTTGCCATCGAACCTTTATCGAAGTATTCGAAGGAGGGGCGTTCCTCGGGAGATCGGCCGCGGGCTTCTTGAGCGATTTGCTCAGCAACGTATTTGCCGCCCTGAATTGCCACTTGTGCGACACCCGGAAGGCTATTAAAGGACATCATATCGCCGACGACGAATACATCTCGATTGTCGCCGACAGTTAGATCAGAATTGACTGGGACTCGTCCTGCCCTGTCGACTTCAATTCCACTCTGCTGTGCGATGATTTTTCCGAGGGGAGAGGCAGCAACACCGGCAGACCAAATCTTGCACGATGCTTCGATCGTCGTTTCCTCGCCAGATTCGAGATTTTTGTAGGTGAGGCCGCGTTTGTTCACGTCAGTCACTACGGAGCCGAGGATAATTTCAACACCCATGTGTCGCAGCTGGTTTGCTGCTTTTCTTCCTAGTTTCTTTCCGAATGGTGGCAGAACCTGCGGTGCTCCGTCAATAAGTACGATGCGAGCATCGGCGGGATCAAAGTTGGAGTATTCCCCAGTTAGCGTGCGGTTGGCCATTTCTGCAACTTGCCCAGCGAGCTCGACGCCCGTCGGGCCAGCGCCGACGATGGCGAAGGTGAGGAGACGATCACGTTCACGCTGATCAGTGGTCATCTCAGCGCGTTCGAATGCGCTAATGATTCGCGAGCGAATTTCTAGGGCATCGTCGATGCTTTTCATTCCCGGCGCGTACTTGGCGAACTGGTCATTTCCGAAGTAGGACTGTGCTGCGCCGGCTGCCACGATCAGAGAGTCATAATTAAAGACCAACTCGTGGCCATCTTGCGATGCAGTAACGGTCTTATTTGCGGTGTCGACGGTTTGTACCTCGCCGCGGGCGACATGGATATTTGAGTCAGCGTGGAAAATCTGCCGGATGGACGAGGCGATTTCGCCTGGTGAAAGGATACCGGTTGCTACCTGGTATAGCAGGGGCTGAAAGACATGGGTGTTGCTTCGATCGATAATGGTGACGTCGACGTTCTCGTTGGCAAGTCTCTTTGCGGCGAAAATACCTCCGAATCCAGCGCCGATGATAACGACGTGGTGTCGAGAATTGCGAGTGGTAAGAGGGTTGAGTTTCGTTGTGTCGGAGGTCATCGGGTCTCCTTTAGTGGTTATGTCATGGCCTGTGTGACCACGAAATCTATGACGGCGTATCAGTGTATGTCGGATCACATGTATATAACCACTCACACTATAGTGGCCGTCCTGTGTGTGGTAGTTGGCCAGGATGGTCGTCAAACTAATTAATGGTTGATGTGCAACTTCCGTCTACTTTTGTGGTTTATGTGGCGTGGGGTGACCAGCTAGATCAACATCTGCGGTAGTTTTAATGGCGATAAGCATCGTGGTTATGAGGCTCACATACCGGCACCAACTAGGGGTTACGGTCTGCGCCAAGGAGTCGGGAAGGAGATCCTGCTGACGTGAAAAACCAAGGCCATATCGACCCCGCAATCTGGCCAAATCTCGTCCGTGAGCCGTCCGCTCCAATGATGGGAATCCGAGTTGGCGCCGTTCATAATCGACTTGAAGAATTCCTCGAGTCGGTAAACATTGCTGTCCCAGGCACCTCCATGGGGATAGGTGATATCGAGCCCGAACCGATACTTGATTACGATGCAGAAGCTGTATTTTCGTCAGAGCCAATGCGGATGTCAGTCTATGACCCCAATGTCTTAAACCGCATGGTTGAGTCTGGATTGCTTGGTCTCGGTGAGGGGTATATCGCAGGAGAATGGGATGCGATGCCCCTCGCGGATGTCTTGGCAACACTCCTTGACCATGACACTGAATCAGGATGGGGGAGAGCTCTGTCTCGATGGTCTCGTCGGGCGGTTGCTGGAGTCCCCCGCGCAGGGGAGCTTCCCCTCGACCTTGTCGACCTGTGCACTGGCTCGTCCCAAACGTGGGGAAGCCCCTTATTCGCTACCAGTTCACGAACCTCAGTCACGAAGACGCTGAACTGGAAGAATAAAAACACGATCGTCGATGTTACGACGTATGAAACACCACAATCAGTGACATACGATGATATTGAATCGGCACAATACCGACGAGTTAACCACATGTTAGATGAATGTCGTGTTGGGCCAGGTTCGCGCGTACTTGAGTTTCCGGCGACGAGCGCAACGCTAGCTGTTATTGCTGCGCGGCGGGGGGCCACGGTGGATGTTCTCACATCAGACCCCAGTTACGCGGCTGGGATACAGCGAATTATCAAGCAAGAAAAGCTTGCTGGCGCTGTTCACATCGAAACCATCCGAGGCCCGATTCCGAGTCCACGACAATGGTCCGGCCTCTATGACGCCATTATGTCTGTTGAACGCATGGAAACCATGGGTACAGATGGACTCGGATTATTTTTACGAGCGATCGATAGAATGCTTGCTCCTGGGGGACGGGCATGTATTCAAAGTGTTATTGATACTGGGCTATCTGAGAATTCTCTTCAAGCATTAGGTCTGGTACGTGGCTATGTATGGCCGGGATTGGAGTACTCGACTGTGGATAGCATTCGTGATGCATTAATGAGGCACACTGAATTGGTGGAGAGAGCTGAGGCTCATTGTGGTGATCACCTACGGGTTACACTGCCATTGTGGCGGCGAGAATTCGCAATTAATCGGGACGCGGCAGCTGCCGCGGGATTCGACCGGGTATACCGACGTTTATGGACGTACGTTTTGGGGCTACAGGAAGCTTTATTTATGCGCGGCGAACTCGATGTGGTTCAGTTTATTCTTCTGAAGCCGAGCCGGAACGGGTAGGTGAGTGTGACGGTCGGACGTCGGGATCCTCGGGGGCGGCATCACGGTGGGTATTGCTGCTCCGGCTGTCATGGCGTTTTTGCCACGCGAGGTGAGTGGCTTTGAACGCGATCGGTATCACCACAGATAGTATTCCGAGGATAATAAACCAGTGAACATATTTCTCGATAAGGGGTATTCCACCTAGCCAATATCCAATCGCAATAACTCCGGCGCCCCATACAGTACTACCGATAATAGACCAGAGGGTGAACGTTCGGTGTCTCATGCCAGAAATACCGGCAACGACAGGAGTGAGGGTACGGACCACTCCAATAAAGCGAGCGAACATGACAGTCGGAGCACCAAATCGGTCAAAAAAATGATTTGTGCGGTCAAGGGCGTGTGGGCCCATCCATCTCATCACCTTAGATTCAAGAATCCGAGGGCCAACTTTCCGTCCGAAATAGAATCCGACCTGGTCGCCTACAATCGCTGCGATGGGAACGCCAAGTAAGAGCTGCCAAAGAGGCGCGAAAGGATGAGGCTGAGCTGCTAAAATACCGGCGGTAAACAGGAGTGTATCGCCAGGAAAAATGAAGCCGATCAGCATTCCGGTCTCCATAAAGATAATGACGAGGACGCCAATAAAGCCGAAAGTTCCAATCAGCATATTGACGTCAAACATGCTTGATACCCCATCCCAATCATTTCAGCGTGTCCGTGTCTATAGAGGGAGCGCCCGTGTTACTTTAGCCCTCAAGGGCTCTAGGCTACTCTATGTTGCTTTCGTTATGTATTGGAACTGCTGGGCCTTGGTGTCTGCCGGCCATATTATCTGCTGTGAGCAGGGATAATTGTGCCGATGGTAACCTCGCCCCCTTCATCGTATTGCTTATTTGTCGTGGGGTTCGACGGGGGGAAGTGTGGACCAGGGAAAATTAATCCATTTATCGGTGTATTTCCACACGTAGTTAGCCTTAATGACAGATTGCGGTTTTTCGTAGATGACGGCCGTACGAGACTCCTGGACGGTTTCTTTGCAGAATTCCTGGACGAGCTCCAATGTCTTGCCAGTATCTGCCACGTCATCGGCGATCAGGACTTTCATCCCCGTGAGATCAACGGCATCCGGTGTTGGGGGGAGCATGATGGGGGTATCAAGGCGTTCGTTGATACCAGTGTAGAACTCAACATTGATGACAGAGACATTCTTAATTCCCATGGCGTACCCCAGAGCGCCACCAATGAGTAAACCACCCCGGGCAATCGATAAGATGAGGTCAGGCTGGTAGTCGTCGATAATAGCTTGTGCGAGTTCGCGCATGGCGCGACCAAAACCTTCATAGGAGAGTTCTTCGCGGATACCTTCGGTAGCACCGTCGATGACGGAGCGCGTGTTGTGTTCTGATGAGTTCATTGACGACGACATATGTCCTTGTCCTGAGGTCACGGAAAATGATGAGCGCCAGCACCGGTGCTGTGAATGATGTTGGCATTGGCCAAAGGCCTGTCGTTGATTGTAAAACAGACCAAGGTGTGAATGAGAACGACAAGCTGTATGGCTAGGTTTCACCTATGGATATGATTCCAAACAGAGAAAAGAGACTCTCGTAGAATGGAATTTCTTAGGGTGGTTACGGAGATTCAGTTCGCACTGAGTAGGGCACCGGCCTATTATTCCTTGTCGTGGTAAAGAGAAGGATGGGTAGGCGCCCCCTTAATCCCACCCAACTAGTGTCTGTTGGGTTTTTTGGTCTCATCATCACCGGTGGTGTAGCACTGATGATGCCGTTTTCTAGTGCACAACATACGGTCACTAACCCAGTAGCCGCGCTATTCACGTCCACCTCAGCCGTATCATTAACAGGGTTGAATGTGGTTGATACTGGGGCCCACTGGAGTATTGTCGGTAAAGTCATTATCGCCACGCTTATCCAGCTCAGTGGACTGGGTATCATGAGTCTGACTTCCCTCGCTGGGATGGTGCTTACAGGTCGTCTGGGGCTGAGGTCGCGAATGAATGCGGCTGCCGAAGGCCGCACGTTGTCTATCGGAGATGTGCGGTCAACTCTATTTGCAACCCTTGCCTTCACCACATTGGTAGAAGGAATTGTCACACTGATGCTGGCATCCAGGTTTGCACACCGGTACGGAATGACTACTGGGCATGCGCTCGGGGAAGGGCTTTTTCATGCGATTTCGTCGTTCAATAATGCTGGGTTTGGGCTTCGGAAAGATAACCTCGTTTCCTATGCAACGGATGCATGGATTCTGCTCCCGCTGGCAGGATCGATCATTATTGGCGGCCTTGGTTTTCCTGTCCTTCGAGAGCTTGCCACGCGGACCCGTATTCGCGTATCCCGTGGGTGGGGTTGGGCAGATCGGGATAGGCAACTTGGCCACCTCAGTGTCACGTCTCAGCTGACCCTCATTGGTACTGCCGTGTTGCTCATTGGTGGTTGGATCGCGGTGAGCGTTCTTGAGTGGGATAAGGCAATGGCAGGCATGTCGGCAGGCGACAAGATATTATCCGCTTTTTTCCAGTCTGTGACTCCCCGTACTGCGGGTTTTAACTCGTTGGATTATGGAACCTTTCACCCGTCGACGCTTTTTATTACCGATATCATGATGTTTGTTGGGGGTGGCTCCGCTGGAACTGCTGGAGGTATCAAAATCCCTACGTTACTCGTCCTCGTGGCGGCAATGATCGCGGAGTTTCGTGGCGAGAGTGATACTGTCATTGGGCACCGTAAGATTTCATACTCGGTGGTGCGGCAAGCCATGACGGTTTTTGCATTGGGTATCATGCTTGTTGTTATTGGTGTCATGTCGTTGATGCTGATTGAGAACAATGTCACTGGCTCGCAGATCTTGTTCGAAGTCACCTCAGCGTTTGGCACAGTTGGTTTGTCGACGGGGATTACTCAGTCTCTAGCTGTTCCGTCGCAGATTATTCTGTGTTTCATCATGTATTTGGGTCGTATTGGTCCGATCACGTTGGTGACAGCTTTGGCTGGCCAAGATAACGCGCGACGATTTTCTTATCCTGAGGAACGGCCGTTTATTGGTTAAATTATCTTGTCAGAGGGGCAAAGTGCTGTGGGGTAGTGATGAGGTATGACTGTCGCATTCAGTCACCATAATTTAGCGAAACAAAAAGTAAGGAAAAAAATTTAGATAATGCACATCTTTTCATCAACTCCGCGCGCAAAGATGAATCTCGCTCCAGTAGCGATTGTTGGCCTGGGGCGGTTTGGTTCCGCAATGGCACGCGAACTCACAGAGCACGGCGTCGAGGTTATGGGGATAGACCGTCGTCAGCGGACTGTTCAGGACGTGGCTGACATTGTTACCAATACTGCAGTTGCCGATTCCACGGACATTGAAGCGTTACGGCAACTGGGGATAGACCAAGTGGGTCGTGCGGTTGTGGCTATCGGATCCAACCTTGAGGCATCAATCTTGACTGCTTCGAACCTAATGGAGCTTGGGGTGAAAGATGTGTGGGCAAAAGCGGACTCGAAGGCTCATGGGCGAATATTGACCCAACTGGGAGTCCATCACGTCGTTCGCCCGGAGGCAGATACTGGACGACGCGTTGCACACATGTTGGGAGGTCATGTTCAGGAGTTTGTCCAGTTTGACAAGGGTTACAGCATGATTATGACCAAGCCAAACAAAGTTTTGCTTGGTCATCCATTAGATAACCGTCGGATGTGGGAAAACTTCAAAGTGCACGTTGTTGCTGTGCGGAGTGACGGCGGGCAATGGGTTCCTGCGACTGATGGCCGTGAGCTTGACGCCACTGATCAATTGATCGTCGCTGGTAGCCCTGATCGGATCGAAACATTCGCCCGGAAATAGGGTTGGGTATCATCAGTTCTGACTGACGCTAGCCCCGGGAAATCATTCTAGCGTTTATATTGCAGCATAGCTTGGCGCTTGTAACTGGCAGGAAGGTCAGGAGAGTAGGGCCTTGGGAGAGGTTGAGCGCGAGCGGCTAGTGATGACGATCCCGGAGGTGGACAGACACTGGTAAAGTGACATAATGTAGATTATCGGCTAATTAATTATGGGTGTTACCTAGACACATACAGAGCCTTCAGCCCTATTCTGTCACAGTGACGTAATAGAGCTGTATTTCTACACAGCATCTCTGCGTGTCTCTAAGGTTTTCTTCCCCCTTTTTCTGGAACGTGGCTAGATATAGCTGGGCGGCGAAAACAAGGTCTGGCTATACGTTCTTGAGATGTGGAAATCGCAGGCGTAAGGCCTCGCGAAGGGCTGGATCGCTTACTAACTTGGTAAGTATTCGGATAGTCGGCTCAACCTCGTCAATGCTGTCAAAATGTGTCATTAAGGAATCAAGGAAACGGTTGGTAAATTCTGCTTCTACTGCATGAATGTCCTGCATTTTTGCTTGTCCCGCTTGGGTTAGACTGTGGAGGGTTGCTCGCTTATCCTCCTCGGGACGGGAACGAATCGTCAACCCTTTCCTTGCTAATGCGGCAAGGATCCGGCTTGGGCTTCCCGATTCGCATAGCATGTGTCGGCCAACATCCTGTGTGGTCATTGGGCCATAGCTATCTAGGATCTCCATCGCCTCCGCCTGTGGCGGTGTTAGCTCTATAGTGCGAAGGATACCTGCGAGATGCCGGTTACCTTGCCGTTGAAGTGCAAGGATGGTGTATCGGAGTTCTTGTGCCGATGTGGTGACGTTATTGTTCATAGATTCCTTTGCTTGTAGTGATGTTGGCGACAGGCTTGAGGCACGATTGGTAACGTCTTTATGTGACAAGGATATGTCTTTTTGATGTGGGAGTGCGGTCCTCCCCTTTCTTGTTGAATGTCACAAAATGTGTGTCAAAGCATGAAAACCTGGTTCTCAGCGGGGGGTCCGGCGCGTTAATTAGGATCGGCCGGATGAGTTGTGCGCCTTCTATGTTTGCGACCTGACAATATGCAAATTGTTAAATCATCATCTCCGTCATGTTTAAAAAGATGTTGTGTCATGCATGTTGGATCATGTATGTTGGTGAATGTGATAACTGGGTTCCATTCTGGTGGCCTACACAAATGAACTGAGGAGAAAAATATGAGGCTGCTGACGATCGTACAACAGCACCCTCGCAAGATTGTGGCGATGTGGACGCTGTTCTTCATCATCACCGGGGTGTTGGCCACTCAGCTAACAGGCGCAGTCAAAGCGGGTGGATTTATTGATTCTCACGGAAGTTCGGCGACAACGCAGAAACTCGCTCACCATGCATTGGGAGATCCAGAGAATCAGCTCACCGTGTCTCTCACCAGCGACAACCCGATCAAACCGATGATTGTCGAAAAAGTATCGAGCGCTGTGTCGGCGATAGACCACGTCTCCGAGGTTATCGATGGGCGCACAGCTCCGTCTCTCTCCTCGAATTCTGGTCGGACGCACGTGCTGCAGGTTAATCTCGGAGCGGACAACACCACTACTCAGAACAGCGTTCCTCACCTTCGTCAAACCGTGAAAAATGCACTCACCGGGACAGGCGTTGATAGCCACGTCACGGGTGCCGCAGCTCTCGACTATGACCTCAACATACAGTCCCAGAAGGATGCCTTGCACGGCGAGCTTATCGCTTTTCCGCTTCTGATTATTATTCTGTTATTGGTGTACCGGGCTATTGGGCCAGTCCTCATTACCTTGGCAACAGCCACAGTCTGCCTAGCTGGCACACAGGGTATTGGAACAATTATTGCACGCAACGTCGATACCTCGAACTTCTACACCACAGCCGGCTCGTTGATCGGCCTCGCGGTATCGGTTGACTATTGTCTCTTCATTCTTTCTCGATACAAAGAAGGGCTCACTCGCGGTCAGAAACCAGCAGAATCTTTTCGCTTCGCGGTGTCCACCACCGGTCACGCAATCCGGTATGGAGGACTGTGCGTCGTCGCTGGACTAAGTGCATTGTTTTGGGCTCGAAACATGGTATTTGGCTCGATTGCCGGTGCAGGTATTGTTGTCACTCTTATTGCGATTGCAGCAGTATCAACCCTTGTCCCAGCTCTAGTCGCCGTACTCGGGGATAAAGTCTTTTTCGGTAAACTGCCGGACTTTGCAACGATCGATCAACCTACAGATGACAACGATACTGTCGATGATTCTCACAGCGAACCAGAAGTACATCGCCGGCCGATAGCAGTTGTCCTCGCTCTCGCCATCCCACTGGCTATCGCGGCAATACCTCTTGCCTCTCTACGATTGCAGGTGCCGGTAGCGGCGGCATCTATTCTTCCCGTGACTGCAGATTCTCGCGCTGGTATCGAGGCCGTTAGCAATGAACTTGATTCCCGGGAGTTGTTTCCCACGAGCGTCATTGTTGAGGATGATCCTGATCCATCCGAACTGACTCGCCGTTTGGCGGAAGTGTCGACTGTACAGACAATGGTGACTAAAAAATCCGTTGAAGCCAGCCGGTCCAGGATGGGAATGAGTGGAAAATTCAATGGGCACACGTATACGCGAATAGTTCTCATCGCCGCCGGAGCTCCTGACAGTGATGATGCTCATCACATGGTTACCGATGTAAAGAACGTCGTGCGCCAGTGGACGGAGACCTCAGGGACGAATGTCTACGTTACCGGAGCTACCGTGAGCGGAAGTGAATTTGATGACTTGGTGACAACATCCATCCCGTGGGTCATTGGGATCGTGGTCATCATGAGCCTCGCTCTGCTCGGATGGACTTTCCACTCGTGGATGCTTCCGATATTAGCTGTTCTACTCAATGCGCTCGTCGTTGCTTCTGCTATAGGGATGTTATCGATGGGATGGACGTCGATTACTGGCGATGCGATCAATAGCGTCACTCCCCTTGTCGTCTTCGCAATCGTGTTTGGGCTCAGCATGGATTACATGGTGCTTATGGCATCACGGATGAAGGAAGAATGGCATGCAGGACGAAGCCATCGAGCTGCAATTTCCGTAGGAATGAGAAAAACATCAGGGCTTGTGATGTCCGCAGCTGTCATCATGATTGGTGTGTTTCTGTCTTTTACGATTGCAAAGATCAGTATTGTTCAGGAGCTGGGCATTGGACTGGCTATCGCGGTCGCTCTCGACGCGCTTATTGTCCGCCCATTCCTACTGCCAGCGATCCTCGCACTCATTGGACATCGAGTGTGGGGAATGGCGAGGTGATCGTGGTACATCACTTGGCATTGTCCTTATACATCACGTTCGGCTTGGCTCTTTGACCGATATACCTGACGCAACTGAACAATAGTGAGCACAAAAAGAACCACGAAGACAACAAGGATGATCCAAAGTTTTTGGATGACTCCAATAACGATAAGAACCGCCAAAATCGCCAGTCGGAAAAACCGGGTCCAGATCAGTGTGTTGTTGCTCACTATTGCTTCTCCATCGTTAGAAGCAGATTAATTTCGCCCTGCTCATCGATCTTGGCAGCAACGAACTGCGGAGACTCGATGTGATAATCATGACGGCTAATCGGGATGGTGCTAGAAACAATAAGCTTCTTTCCAGTACGGAGAGCTTTCAACGTCACAGTGATATCTTTCTTAACCCCATGGATCTCCAAAGTTCCCGGCGCCGTAACGTCGCCAGCGTGACCGTCGCTCGGTAGCGTAGACACATCGACAGGCCCCCTGAGTGTAAAAACAGCGCGTGGGTATTTGTCTGTTTCCAGAATTGTTCGACGCACGTTGATATCACGCTTCTCCACATCGCTGGAGATAGATTTCACGTCGGTGGTTGCCGCCCCAGCTGTCAACGTCTGGTCTGAGACTGTAAAAGAGCCGGTCACCCTCCTTGTCGATCCACTTGTTTCCTTCGACTTGCCCGGCAAAATCTCGTGGAACGTATACCCAGCGGACGTCGCGTTCTTTCCGGATCCGGTAACAACCTTCCACGTGCCATCGATCTCAGTGCTCGCCGCCTTGGCGTTGCCATCGCTAAGAGATTCCGTCTTAGTCCCTCGGTCAGTAGCCGCTTTATACAAGACAGGCCCAACAGATGCTAAAACAATGGTGACAATCGCAATGACAACCAATGTGATCCACGGCTTTTTCATAGAGGCTATCGTACTAGCTGGCCGCGTGTTTCATAGATTGACCCGAACACATAGTGACATAACCTGGCTTGTCCTCATTCGCTAGATTTTTCGACGCTTAACCGGATAGATTCAATCTCGCGCGCCAAGGCCGCCAATTCTTCAGTCATCACCAACAGGTCTGCGTTTCCCGCCCCCTCATGAACTGCTGTATTGATGTCCTCTGCCGCGCATCGTAACTCAAAGAGTGAATCGAAGAGGTATTGCGCTTTCTCACCTCGCAGAACGAGATCGGACTCAGAAATACCGATGCCACCGTGTCCATGGCGCTGCTCATACGCTCGTTGCCGGCAGGATTGTGAACAGTACTTGGGCTTTCTCCCCCGTCCAGCATAATCAAGTGGATGTCCACACCACTGACAGCGAACCTCCTGCATTACCTGTTGTTCTTTCATCATGGTCCCTGTATGTCGACAGTGCATAGCAAATGTGGAACAGAACTAGGTGTTCCGCCGTTGTGTAGAATGAGACGGTTATAATAAAAAGGCTGATCGCTTTAGACTCTAGTGCGCTAGACGCACTCGACATAAAGTTTTCTCCCTGTACGTATATATGATGACGTAAGGACTGATTCCCCGCATGGCAGACCGTGTTCTCCGTGGCAGTCGAATGGGCGCCGTTTCCTACGAGACGGATCGCGACCATGATCTAGCCCCTCGACAACTTGTTAAATACCGCACTGATGACGGAAAAGTGTGGGAAGTTCCTTTCGCTGATGATGCCGAGATTCCCGGTGAATGGCCATGTCAAAATGGAAAAATTGGCGAACTCGTCGAGGGTGAAGGTACCGAGGCGAAACCAGTCAAACCGCCACGTACCCACTGGGACATGCTCCGTGAACGGCGCAGCATCGATGAACTGGAAAAACTTCTGGACGAGCGGCTGGATATGCTTAAACAGCGTCGCCGCGCAGCTGCCAAGATGATGAAAGAACAAAAAGAAGCCGAAGAAAAAGCACAAGGAAACTAACACTAACCCGGCTCCCTATAACACCATGTCGCTGGTAGGGAGCCGGGTTATTCCTTACCCCGAGGTGGTCGTTTTACGAACGGAATCGCCTCTTTTGTTTTTCAATGAACTCTTTCACCTCGTGTCCAATCAAACGCTTTGACGAAGTGAAGAGGTCTTTAGCCTGCTGAGATCGGTAATCCAATCCCCACTTTGTCACCTCAAGTAGAGAATCTTTTACGAAATTACCTGAGAGTTTCGACTCCCCCAATTCACGTTCGGTAAACGTGATCGGCACCTCACGAACATCAAACCCCTTCTCAAGAACCCGCCAAGCCAGGTCAGTCTGGAAAATATAGCCAGCGTTGGAGAGCTCATCGAGATCGATAGCATCGAGTACAGCGCGCCGATACGCCCTATATCCAGCCGTAATATCGCGGATACCAGCACCTAACACGATATTGATGTACGCGTTTCCCCCACGAGATAAGAACTGACGTGACGCTGGCCAATTTACCGTCTTTCCACCTGCAACATAGCGCGAGCCAATCGTCAGATCAGCACCATCATTGACAGAATCAAGGAGAAGATGAAGTTGCTCAGGGGCATGAGAGCCATCGGCATCCATCTCACAGATGACGTCATAACCGTGGCTTAGTCCCCATCGGAAACCAGCCACATATGCTGCGCACAATCCTTCCTTGCCCTTGCGGTGGAGAACGTAGATGTGGGAATCATCAGCCGCCATCTGATCGGCGAGGTCACCAGTGCCGTCGGGACTATTATCATCAACCACCAAAATATTGACGCGATCAGGCTCTGCTTTACGTAACCGGCCCACAATAAGCGGCAAATTGTCCTTTTCATTATACGTCGGGATGATGACCAACGTGTTGTCGCTCGGATGAGTCAACGGTGATCCTCTCTGTTGATAGCTACTTCGACTTTACCCGTTTCGCCAACCGTAGTGACACAGAGGCACCCAGTAAAAGGCCAACCCCGAGGCCACACATCGTCCACTCCACGACCGGTGCAGAATATGACGCTACCGTGCGTGTCGCTCGGAGAGGGAGCTGAGCATGAAGAATCCCCTCTGTGAACATCTGCGTACGCTCAGACACCTGTCCATTAGGCCGAATAATGGCGGAGATACCAGAAGTGGCAGCCACTACAGTGGCACGGTCATATTCGACAGAGCGCAACCTACTCATCGCCAATTGTTGATACGACATGTCCGTAAAACCGAACGTCGCATTATTCGTTGGAACAGAGAAAATCTGAGCCCCACCTTTTATAGCGTGCTGAAACGCTTCGTCAAAGGCAACCTCGTAACACGTTTCCACCCCAACTGACACGAGAGAATTCGTTGTCCCCGAACGAACATGGACAACACCGTTATCGTCTCCAGGAGTAAAATCCCCTACCATATCGACATAGGCCGAAAAGTGTCGAAAAAAGCTTCTCCAGGGCATGTACTCACCAAAAGGCTGCAAATAGACTTTATCGTGCCTCTCCCCTGGCCCCGTGTCAGGATCCCACACCACAACAGTATTGCGTTGCTGACCATGTGGATACGTCAGGGTACCTAAAATAATTGGAGCTCCCACAGCCTGAGCTGCCTTCTGGATCTCATCCTCAGCCAGGGAGTCGATAAAAGGGTCCACGTCTGAGGAATTCTCTGGCCACACGACAAAATCCGGCTTGGGTGAAACATGGTCCCCAATTCGCCGTGCCAGAGCCAACGTCGCATCACGGTGATTTGCTAACACCGCACGCTGCTGCTCATTAAACGTCAACCCTAGACGTGGAACGTTGCCTTGAATGACCGCCACAGTGACCTCGGTTTCTGACGACTGCGTCATCGCTTTACCAGAGCGCCGACTCATCGTCGGCGCCGCAAACGAGTCAATTCGTTCAGCCGACGGCTGAGGACCAGCATGTATCTGCGTCCATGCCGCTCCCGCGATCCCTGGAATAACAAGGATGATTGCCAATCCCGGAACCCACAAGCGCCGAACAAGGAGGGAAAAACCAATCCCCATCACGACGGTTGCGACAGTAACGAGTGCAGGGCCACCAAACCGGGCAAAAGACAACAATGGGCCAGATACCTGTCCCCATGCCAACCGAGTCCACGCGAACCCACCAAAAGGCCAGTGTGATCGTGCATATTCGATAGCTAAATACCACAGCGGAACTCCGATAACACTGAATAGCAACTCATATGCTGTCAATCTGCTGTTTTTTCGTCCACCCGTGCGCGCTGCACATAGTAGAAATACAGCGCCTGCGCCAAACAACAACGAATAAAGCGCCTCCACAATGCTGAGTGCAATCCACGGGACTGATCCCACATACTCCCCAACCCATGGGAGATAGAAAAGGTAGGTGACCAGGGCTTGAGTGAAAGCGATAAACGCACCCAGCCATGGGCCCGGGGCTGACGACCGAGAACCCCACGGCTGAAGAGCAACTATGACAAGTGCTATCCCGACAGGGGCAGCAAACCACAGACCATTGGGCTCGTACGAGGCATAAATACAGAGCCCGGCAAAAGCAGTCAGTACAAACCGTACCCCTACATAAAAGATCCGGTTACTGTATGTATGCTGGGTCGCCCTTCGGACATCGAACTTACGTGCTGCTTTCTTCCGCCGATGCGCAGAACGTTGACGCTGAGCTGGCATGGCATCAAGACTACTATTAGCACATCTGATTCCAGCGCATTACCTTATGCGGACAAGACCATGTGGTTGGTTGTTGACTGAGATAGCACCATTATTCGTCAAAATGAGAATGTCTTCGATGCGAGCGCCCCACTCCCCCCCAAAATAAATACCAGGTTCGATAGAAAACGCCATTCCAGGTTCGAGAATCAGTTCATTTCCCTTCATGATGAACGGCTCCTCGTGAGTAGACAATCCGATACCATGGCCGGTGCGGTGGATGAACTGATCACCATACCCAGCGTCGGTAATAATATTTCTGGCAACCGCATCAATCTGCGCCGCAGACACACCGGGCCTCGCCGCGGATACCGCCGCCTCCTGCGCCTGGTGAAGCACGTCATAGACTTCCTGCTGCTTCTCAGTCGGTCCGCCGACGACGTACGTGCGGGTACAGTCCGAATGGTAGCCGTTGAGTGTTCCCCCGATGTCGACGACCACCACATCACCCGAAGAAATGACCCGATCAGAGTAGTCATGATGGGGATTTGCACCGTTGGGGCCAGATCCCACAATGATGAAATCGACAGCATCATGGTCCTGAAGAATGAGCTGCTTAATGTCTTGGGCCACCTGACGTTCAGTACGCCCCTCACGGAGCAAAGCCGGTACAGCCGCGTGAACGCGGTCGATGGCATGTCCAGCCGCAGTCAGTTGCTCAATCTCGTAGGGATCTTTCCGCATAAAAAGTTCGCGGAGTACCGGCCCTGCGAGGATCCAGCGGTAACCATGGTCCTGGAGAGGAAGCAAATGGTCCGACGTCACTGTGGACCCGACGCCAACCGTCCCTGAGAGAACGTTCCCCTCAGCCATACTGGTCGGAGCCGAGCGAAGAACATTTACGACCAGGTCATACGGGTTCTGACCATCGATCCAATAATTAACCGTCATATCAGCACGGGACACATAGCTATCCTCGACCTCACCGCGTTCCACAGCCGGCGTAATTAGGACCGATCGGTCTTCCGTGATGACCAAGGCTGTTAAACGCTCGTGAGAAAACAACGGAGTACCAATGAAATACTCCAGCTCTACCCCAGCTCCAAAAACAAGTCCTACCAGGCCATTGTCCTTGACCAAACGACGGGCACGCCGAAGGCGATCCGAAAAAGCCACATCACGACCATGAATACTGCTCTGTGTCATGGCTACGAGACTACTAGCAGACGCACATGACCACTTCTAACTACCCATAGCGACGACACCCCGACGCATTGCCTCGACTGCTTGACGGGCATGAGCACGAATATCATCGGAATATCCAGCAGACTTAATTTGGTTAAGCACATCAATGACCTGTCGACAGGAGCGCACAAAATCACCAGGTGTCAACGACGCACCATTCGCCGCAGCAGCTTGAATACAGTACGACAACGGGGCACCAGCAGTCCACTGATGCATTGCCGTCGCCAACTCCCCCTCCACTGGGCGCGTCAGAGGAAGACCGTGACGCTCCTCATCAGAAACAACCTCCTCCCACAGGCGCTCAGTATTCTCCATCGCCTTCGCTAATCGCTCCGTTGGAACATCGACATCCCCAGGAACAGACTTGCGATTATCAAAGACACACGTGCTCACGACACCAGCGAGCTCTGCCGGATCAAGGTCATCCCAAATCCTCCTCCGCAAACATTGAGCAATAAGCAGATCCGATTCATTATGGATCCGTGCTAGGCGGAGCCCCTCCTCAGTGAGTAACAGATCATCAGCAGCCCCCCCCTCTGCTAACTCCACCACCTCGATCGGCGGGTCAACATAACCAATCTCACGCAGCAGAGCGATCCTCCTGTCAAACGTTGAGACCAGCGTCTCCGCATCACGAGCGCGCACAACCGAATCTGACCGGGAATCCCGCAAACAATCATCCTGCGCTTTCACCCACTGCTCATAACTGCGCACAAGATTTTCCCGATCATCCCACGTGTGCACTGGATGAGCACGCAACTCTTTCCTCAACGACGTAATAAGCGGACTCTTCTTCACCCGAGCTCGTGGTTTCAACGACCGCGGCCGATCAAAATCATGCCTCCGGAACTCAGAACGAATAAAAGAACGTGCACGTTTCGGACGACGCGACACATCCTGTGGAAGCCGCATCCGTCCCACTTTCATCGGGACATTACCCAACTCATCCGCATGAAGATAGCCAGCGCGCCCATCTTCAGTAATCACCATTGGTTCGGGATCACGATCATCCCTGTCGCGACGATATCGACTACGATCACGCTTCCCACGCCGCCCACGATAGTCACCACGGCCTCCTCGGCCAGGTGACTCTTCTGCTGCGCTGGGAGTACGAACGCACACCGCCAACGCAGGGTTACGGCCTTCAGGAAGGGCAATCACATCCCCCACAGCCACCGACCGAAGGAATCGAGAAATCTCCTTCAATCGCTCCTTGCGGTTGTCAGCCTGAAGTTTCTTTTCTTCGCTCGACAAGTCGTGACGAATAGTGACATAGTCCGCCAGCTTATTTTCTGATCGATGACCCAGGAGCTCTCGAAGATCCTCATGGCGTGATTCAACCTGCCGACGGCGAACGCGCTGCTTATGAGCATCAGCAACGACGTCCTCGTTCGCCAAAAACTGGGCAAATGATCGCTCAAGAAGCGCATGAGATTTCGTCACACCCAATGTATTCAGCAAGTTCACCGACATGTTGTAGCCCGGACGGAACGTCGATACCAACGGATATGTCCGCGTCGACGCCAACTCAGCGACAGCTTGTGGATCCAATGACGGTTGCCACAACACCACGGCATTACCCAACACATCAATACCACGCCGGCCAGCACGACCAGTCAGCTGAGTGTATTGAGCTGGAGTGAGATCCACATGGGCTTCCCCATTAAACTTCACCAATGATTCCAACACGACAGTCCGTGCAGGCATATTAATCCCTAGTGCCAACGTCTCCGTCGCAAAAACGACTTTGAGCAGACCTTGCACGAAGAGTTTTTCCACCACATGCCGAAACGCTGGGAGCATCCCCGCATGATGCGCAGCAATCCCACGCGACAAATTAGTGCGCCATCGACGAAACCCCATAAGATCCAGATCCTCGTGAGGGATATCCGCAGTATCTGCGTCGACAATCGCAAGAATCTCACGAGCCTCATCCCGCGTCGTAAGCTGAACTCGGGCCGAGTAGCACTGTGCTAACGCACCCTCGCAACCGGCTCGAGAGAAGATGAAGATAATGGCAGGCAGCATTGATGCAGCCTGTAACTGTCCAATAACAACAGGACGATGAGGCCGTTTCCGACGCCCATTACTGCGAAGCTCGGCACGACCGCACTTCGACACCAACTCCGGGTTAATCTCAGGTGGTTCACCATCTGATAACGAAGAATCATTCGACAAAAATAGCGGGACAATAGAGTTCCCGATCAACATATACTGGTGGAGAGGAACCGGACGGTGTTCCCACAGAATAATGTCTGTGTCCCCTCGGACTGTCCTGATCCATTCTCCGAACTGCTCGATATTAGAGACAGTGGCAGACAACGCCACAATGGAAACAGCGTCATCCAAATTCAGGATAACTTCTTCCCATACTGGCCCACGTTCCGGATCGGCAAGATAATGCACCTCGTCCATGACAACATGCGACAAATTATCCAAAGAATCTGCGTCAGCATAGATCATATTGCGCAACACTTCAGTGGTCATGACAATCACATCAGCATCGCGGTTGACGGAAATATCACCAGTCATCAGCCCCACGCGGTCATCGCCATACCTCGCGCGTAAATCGTTGTATTTCTGATTCGAGAGCGCCTTAATAGGCGTCGTATAGAAGCATCGCTTTCCCAGCTCCAAAGCCAGGAAGACCGCGAACTCCCCCACAATCGTTTTCCCCGAGCCCGTCGGCGCGCTGACAAGCACCCCCCGACCTCGTTCGATGGCATGGCAACCATCGATTTGGAACTGGTCAAGTGAAAAATCCTGGCAGTCAGAAAAACGGTGAAAGATGGGAAAATCGTTATACGCTGAGTGAGAAGGCATCATTATAGGACATCGTCGAAATCACGGGATTGAATGGTGTCATTGCCGGTCTGATGGGCTACGTGGTCAGAATCATCATTCCATGAGCGTGTTCTCCGGCGGAGCGCTGCGGCCGGCGGAGCTGTCTGCGACCTCTGGAGCCCAGTGGCAGCGTCCGTCAGGCCCCGATCACTCGCTGGCGTCGGTTCCGACAAGGGTAACGAGCGCGGAGGGGCATCTGGCGGTGAAATAGGGGCAGGTGGAGGTATGGGACCCGAAGCTCCCACTGGACGAGAAACGCCTTCCCCACCCGTGCTGTGCTCGACCTCGTCGTAGATAGATTCTGCGACCGGAACCAATGACGGAGCAGCCGCCAATGGTGAGGCTTCATCATCGCTGAGCCCCTCCCACTCAGAGACATGCCGAGCACGTCGGCGATCATGGAACCGAGTAAACTGCAGCGCTAGTTCCATGAGAACAACGAGCGTAAGGGCAAGAACCATCATAGAGATGGGATCCTGCCCAGGCGTAGCAATAGCGGCGAAAATGAAGATAAGGACAATTAAGATTCGTCGTTTGTCCTTGAGATGCTCATAGTGCACTACACCGGCGAGGTTCAACATAGCCGTAAAGAGAGGAACTTCGAAACTTAAACCGAAGACCACGATAAGCGTAATGACGAAATTGAAGTACTTCTCACCGGTCAAGGCGGAAATCTGGGTACTATCACCCAAATGCAACAGCATGTCCAGGCCCATGGGTAAAACCAGATATGCGGCAATCACACCGCCGACAAACAGTAATCCTGCGATTGCGCCGACGGACAACGTCCATCGCCGTTCGTTTTTGAGGAGACCCGGCGTAATAAAACCCCATACTTCGATTAGCCACAGTGGGCAGGCCAACACTACTCCTGCTAGCGTGCCCATCTTCATGCGTAGCATGAACATTTCAAACGGGCTGGTCGCGATAAGTCGACATTCGTGGTCTGCGGAAAAGGAAGCCCGAGCTGATGGAGGCAACGAACAGTATGGTGCTTTTAAAATTTCGCCGAGACTCGGCACTCGTGGAAAATGGATAGCCCCCACGGACCAGGCTGAAATTCCATGCTCGTACCACAAGAAACCAATAATCGTCGTTAAAGAAATCGCAGCGAGTGCCCGCAACAAGCGTGTACGGAGTTCGCGCAGGTGGTCAACGATGGACATGGTTCCATCAGGGTTTTTCTTTGACGCGCGAGGCATGCCTCTGCTGTTGCGTATCGACGGTGATTGAGTCACGAGCGCCTGGTCCTCTCGGAGGGTTTTAGTAGAGAGGCTCTAGGCACGGTCTTTCTTCTCGTCTGTGGATTCCACCGCAAAAGAGGTCTGGTCACCACCACCTTGTTGCGAAGAAGTAATCTCATTGGTCTTTGTCGATGCTGCGGAGTGCGCATTACCGTCCGTACCGTCGTTCTTCATTTCTGATACCTCAGACTTGAAAATCCGCATGGAGCGGCCAACCGAGCGTGCGGCATCAGGAAGCTTTTTCCACCCGAAGAGAAGAAGGATGACAACTGCGATGAGAACGAGCTCAGGAAACCCTAGGTTAGCCATGAAGTACACCTTACGACGCTGCGGTGAACAATACTGAAGCCACCCCAGCGTGTCGCCTACTTAGTGGGGAGTGACTGATCGGTGCTTAACGATACCGAAGTATCTCAGCTTCTGCACAGCGAGCGATCGATTCTCGTAGCTCTGGGGGCTCGAGCGGGATAGCAGCTCCGCCATGTCTGAGCAAGAAATCGTGAATCCACCTATCCCGGCCGGGTATGTCGACAATCAGACCACCCTTGAAATTAGTGACAGGCCATACTTGTTCATAGTCAACAATCCACCGGACTGACGGCGCCAACCACACTCGTGCCCAATGTGTACTTTCTTGAAAACCGAAGGGATCGCGAGGATTAATAGACGTGCACAGCCGGTCCCTTTCCTTGGAAAGTAACGATGACGGGCCCTGAGGTTGTACCGATCGGATCCGGTCGATACGAAAATGTCGGATATTCTCCCTCGAGAACGGATTGTCATCATCGCTGTGTCTCGCTGACTCTCCTCCATCCTGGGGCGCGGGCAGCGACAGTGCACGGAGGTAACTCACCCCGTCGACAACGACGATCATGAGAGGATCAACGTTTCGTGCGTTGGTATCATCGTCTCCGAGAAAGTCACCATAGACAAGAGCAAGCGTTGTTGTCGTCATGATCGCGTCAGCGACGGTACTAACGAGTGCATGATTCCCACCTTGGGTCGAACGAGCGATGGCATCAGCATGATGGCCTGCCATCTTCCGAAGCTTATATTCAGCCCGACGAATCGTGTCAGAATCAACAATGCCAGAAATTGAGTCGATGGTTCCCAGTGCCATAAGAATGGCACTAGCCTCTTCCATAGTAAGCCCAACAGGAGCCGTGAGACCTTGATCCGCCCAGAGAAAAATGTGGCGAGGATCTGCATCGATATCGATTAAATCCCCACCTGCCAAACCTGGAAGGCCACAGAATGTCAACGTGGTGATGTCATTTTTCAGTTGCCTCGGCGACATAGCCAGGTCATGAGCAGCCTCGAATAGAGTCACACCAGAGTGTTGCCGAAGATAGGGAACAATGGTGAAGAGCCGCAATAGTTCGGTGTGGTGTTGGTGTGAAACGCTCGGTATATCACATTCATCGACAGAATGGTCCGTATCCTCAAGCTTCGGCATGGATGTGGGAAGAATCCATGTGGAGGAATCGGTAATCCCAGCTCTCAGGGAGTCTAAACGACTCCTGACCGAGGAACGAGTCTCATGCGCAATGGTCTCCCGGTTCACAACGGAGCTCACGAGTTCCTTGAGGTCCGTGTTAACACGGTGGGCGATATGGCTGGCTGCGACACCTGTGTCGTCAATGGAGTTAATCCGCGCTAATCGAAAACTCCGCGGCTCGTTGCGTTCGAGGTCAAAACAGGTAAGGTACCATCGCCCGTTGTGAGGGACGAGGGCCCAAGGCTCGACGGTGCGTTGGACCGGTTCGTCTTCGACCGACGGATAGTAGAGAAACTGGACAACAGTGCCAGTAGTGATGGCATGAAGAACCGTAGAGAAATCCGGTCCGGTGAGGTCCGTACCGTCCGGAACTCCGTGAACGGGTGCTACTGTACCAAGAGACCCTGCTGCGGAAAGCTTTACCCATGCTCGTTGCCCTAACACGGCGAGGTCCCCTGAGAGGGCGAACTTGCTTGCGAGAGCGATAACCTCCATTTCCTCGCGTGTGAAATGGACATCAATGGTGTGAGAGAAATCTATAAGGTATCCATCCTCCACGGCAGTGATGACGAAGCCGAGGTCACGTAGTTGGGCGATATCGCGGGTGAGCTTTCGCAACCGTGATTCTTCTGGAACATCCCCGTAGCCACTGACATGCTCAATGATCCACCTCCCTCTCAGAGGCCGGGTGGAGTCTTTCAACGCGAGTACAAGGTTAATGAGACGCTCGTAGGTAGTTCGGGTGGAATGGGTCGGGGTATCACGACGGGTATGATGTGCGGATGGCGTCATGCGGAATCCCCCTTTGCATTACTGGTTGAGAATGGTCAGAATTAGTTCTTCTGCTCGAGGATCGTGGGCGGTGAATGGGTCGGTCAACGCAATATCACGAGGTCCTGGCCGGTTGACCTTCAAGCGTGTCCAATCGACTGAGACATCAGCATCATATTCATGAGCGAGGCGGAGAAAATCACCTCGTATTTTTGCGCGTGTGGTGTGTGGCGGGGTATTAACGGCCTCAGCGATTACGGTCGAATCAGCCTCAGGCAGCCAGCGTGATACGCGACCGTTTCGTTCGAGAGTCCGGAAGATCCCCTTTCCTGGGCGAATATCATGATACGCAAAGTCAATTTGCTGAAGCTTCGGGTGGCATAGATCCCAGCCGAATTTGTCTTGATAGCGGTCGATGATGTCCTTCTTGATGGCCCAATCAATATCAGTAACAATCTGCGTCGTGTCTCCCGCATCAATGGCCGTGAGGACCTTTTTCCACATCGTGACGACACGCTGCATCTCGGCATTCGATGTACCGCGATGATCGCCTGGGCGCTCGTGCAGCCACCGTTGTGCGCTTTCGAGAAATGCACACTGAACCTGGAGCGCACAGCTGACACGACCAGATCGAAGGACGATGGGCGCCCGCCCAGTGAGATCGTAGCTAATGTCGCGAATAGCCTGCGGAGGATTCGCAATCTCCCACGTGTCGAATGTATAGCCCGCCTCCAGCATTTCAAGAACAAGAAGAGCAGATCCAACCTTGAGCGCGGCCGTGGTCTCGGACATGGACGTATCCCCGACGATGACATGCAGGCGTCGGTAGAGCTCAGAATCTGCATGCGGTTCGTCTCGGGTGTTAATAATCGGACGTGACCGTGTCGTCGCAGATGACACTCCTTCCCACACATGGTTGGCACGCTGGCTCAACTGATAGCTTGGCCCTGAGTCATTGTGTGCTCCCCGTGATTGAGGGCCCACAATATGCCCGGCGCCGCAGATCAATTGACGGGTGATGAGAAACGGGATGAACTCCTGGCCCAATTGTTGAAGAGGCATCTGTCGGCCAACAAGGTAGTTTTCGTGGCATCCGTAGGAATTACCGAGTGAATCGGTATTGTTCTTAAATAGATGAATACTGCCGTCGATGTGTTGTTCGACGAGAACCTGCTCTGCTTGGTCAGCGAGACGATTGAGAGTGGCCTCCCCAGCGCGGTCGTAGATCAACAATTGGCTGAGGTTATCGCATTCGGGCGTGGCGTATTCTGGGTGTGATCCCACGTCAAGATAGAGGCGTCCGCCGTTATGTGTGTAGATATTTGAACTGCGGAAGCGCTCGATGATTGGGTGAAAGAGCTGCCGGGCAATATCGTCGGGCGCGACAGATTGTATTCCATCATGGGTGCATGTGATTCCGAATTCGGTTTCGATTCCCATGATGCGGCGGGTGAAAACCGTGTTATCAGTGCTCACTGGCCGCCCTTTTGAACGTAGGAACGAACAAATTCTTCTGCGTTGGATTCTAGGAGGCCGTCAATTTCGTCGAGGAGGTCGTCGGTTCCTTGGCTGTTGATTTGCGATTGGCCAGTGGTGTGTTCCTCGTCAGTGGTGAGGTCGTTGCCATGTGTGGTGCCGTAAGTGTGTGTTGTTTTTTCCATTGTGGGGAGCTCTCTTTTAGGGGTTGAGGTGCGTGGTGTTGTCTCTATTGCTTCACTGTATCGCGTGTACATGTGTCACAGGGGTGTAACTTCGCATATGCCGGAGGCTGAAAGGAAGCGTGTGACATCGTTGATATCCCGTGCGCCCTCGGTGATGTCGTAGGTGGCATCGGCAGCGGTGGCAGTCAATGAGCTGAGATCGATGCGTTGTGGTTGGGATGTTCCGACAATGAGGTTGTCCCAGTTTGCGGCAAGGATGTCATGGGGAAAGCGCGTGATGAGACGACCTCGTAGCCATGCGCGCGTGTTGGTTGGTGGTGTGTCTATAGCTGCGTCGATATCTTCTGGATCGACGAGGGTTTGCATCCTTCCCCGGCGGACGAGAGCGTGGTAAAGCCCTTTGCTGGGATCGCAGTCACTGTATTGCAAGTCAATAAGCGATAGCCGCGGGTCGTCCCACTGCCCTGTTCCGCGCTGTCTGAATCCGTCGAGTAGGGCATATTTCGCGGTCCAGTCGAGACGGTCGGCGGTTATGTGAGGATCGGATGACAAGTCTGTGAGGATGTCCTCCCACACAGTGAGTACTTTCTTATCGACATCACTCAGACTGATCAGTCCGTGGTGGGCAGCGTCCACGACTCGGTCGTGGTAGATACGTTGAATGTCGATGGCGGTCCACTGCGTTTTGCGGTCTGCTCCGCGTAGCACTGCTGTACATGTGAGGTCGCGTGAGACGCGGTGGAGGTCATCTACTGGAGACTCGAGCTCGAGATCAGAAAAATCGATTCCTGCTTCGATAGCGTCGAGGACCAGCGCCGTTGTGCCCAGCTTGAGGAACTGCGCATACTCTGACAAGTTGGCGTCCCCAATAATAACGTGAAGACGTCGCCATTCGTCAGCCTTAGCATGGGGCTCATCACGAGTATTGATGATTCCGCGGTTGAGGGTCGTCTCCAGTGAGACCGTGGTTTCTATGTAATCAGCGCGCTGTGAGATTTGGAAACCAGCATTCTCGCTGTGCTGGCCTAGGCCGACGCGGCCAGCGCCGGTCATGATTTGTCGAGTCACGAAAAAGGGAATCAGGCCCTGTTCAATGGCGGTCATATCGGTGTCGCGACGGTACAGATAGTTTTCGTGAGTGCCGTATGAGGCGCCTTTGCCATCAACGTTATTCTTATAGATTTTGAGATCCCAATGCTCCCCCTCGTGGCCAATCCCAGCCTGGGTAGCGGCTTGGGCAGCGCGGCTCATAATGATGTCCCCAGCTTTATCCCAGATCACTGCAGAGAGAGCATCGGTTACTTCTGGTGACGAATATTCGGGATGAGCATGGTCGACATAAAAACGTGCGCCATTGCCCACGATGATGTTTGCCGCCCCCATTGCGTTCGGGTCTAACACCGGTGCGTGATGAGCGGCATATCGGCGAAGATCGAAACCACGCGCATCGCGAAGCGGGGATTCAGGCTCATAATCCCAGCGTGTTCGGTCCGAGCCGAGTCCGAGTTTATCGGCATACGCCATGACCGCAGCTGTCGAGGTTGTAATTGGACTCATACTGGGGTTCGAAGGGCAGGAAATGCCGAATTCGGTCTCTGTTCCCATTATCCGAGGCTGGTGATGAAGCATCATTCTCTCCCCTCGTCCACGTCAGCCACCACCTGCTTGGCATGGATGGGGGCTGACGCGTGTCGTGCCACCGTGACGTTTGTGACGCGCTGGCCAGACCGACCAGAAATTCGCGCCCACTCATCTGGATTGGCGGTATTGGGTAAGTCATCATTTTCAATGAACTCTTGGTCAACCGCAGTACGAACATCATCGAGCGAAATGCCGTGGCTATCGGGGTTGCCCGATGCTAGTGCTCTTTTCAATGCATTCTTTTTCGCGCGATCTACGATATTCGCAATCATTGCCCCAGAGGCGAAATCGCGATAATAAAGTGTTTCATGACTCCCATCCATGAAGGTCAGCACGACAAATTCGTTCTCTGGATTATCGGAGTACATCCTACTAGTCAGCTCGTCGATAAGTGCCGCTACCGCAGAATGGCGATCGCCGGTGTGCTCCACCAATGATGGGTCCAAGGGCAACGTGTCCACAATGTACAACGCGGCAATTTCTCGAGCAGACACCTCATCCGGACGCTCAACCCGTATCTTCACATCCAATCGGCCCGGGCGAAGAATCGCCGGATCAATCATTTCTTCTCGGTTTGAGGCCCCGATGATAATAACGTTTCGAAGGTCCTCGACGCCGTCAATCTCCGCGAGAAGCTGCGGCACAACAGTATTTTCTAAGTCAGACGAGATTCCAGAGCCACGTGTACGGAAAATTGCGTCCATTTCATCGAAAAACACGATGACCGGTCGGGGGCCCTCTGCAATCGATCGAGCGCGTTCAAAAATCTGGCGAATTTGGCGCTCAGTCTCACCCACGAACTTATTCAGTAGCTCCGGGCCCTTGATATTTAAGAAGTAACTCTCACCGCCACTACCCATTTTCTGTGCTAATGAGTGAGCGACCGCTTTTGCGATCAGTGTCTTACCGCACCCAGGAGGCCCGTACAGTAACACCCCCTTGGGTGGGTGAAGGTCAAACTTGCGGTATAGATCGGGATGCGTGAATGGTAGTTCGACTGCATCATGAATCATCTCAATCTGATGATGAAGGCCACCGATGTCCTCATAAGACACCTGAGGAACTTCTTCCAAAATGAGGTTCTCGACATCTGCCTTCGGAATGGACTCGAAGGCATAGCCTGCCCGGTAATCTACTAACACCTGATCGCCGATACCGACACCGTTATGTGACCACAATGCAGAGAGTGGACCAGCCATCTTCAGAACACGCAGCTCGCCCATCGTGTCAGCAACGACCACTCGTGAATCCTCGGGTAAAAATTCTTTGACAACAGCGATATCACCGAAATCACGACAACCACAATGCTCGACGACCTCCTGTCCCTCCCCTAGTCGAACTAGCGATCCCGGTGTCAATTGTGACGTGTCTACTCCGGGGGAGACAACTAACCGCATCCGCCGATTAGACGTAAAGACTTCGGCGGTGTGACCACCCGGGTTAAGTTTGAGGAGGGTCCCGTACGTACTGGGGGGATCTGATAGGGCCCTGATCTGCTCATTGAGAGCATCTAATTTATCGCGTGACGCCTTAAGCATCTCGACGAGCTTGGCGTTGCGAGTACCTAAAGTACGGTTAGCTAATTGTAATTCCTTGAGTGAGGGCGAGACATGGGGAGAAGGCGTTGTCATAACCCCATCCTACAAAGCCGAACATCCTCCGAAACCGTGTCTGCGCTAAGAAGACTGACCTGGCATCTCAGTACAGTCCTCGGACCACGTAGTCGCCGTACTTTACCGTTGGCTACTTTTGCACGCGCCGCTTCGGCTTGGGCGGAACAGTCCCATCAGCCAAACGACGGGCACACACCAAGAAGGCAGTATGCGCATTCATCCGATGCTCCGGGCGTGTAGCTAACCCATCGACCTTCCACTCACGTACCAATGACTCCCAGGCGCGAGGCTCAGTGAAGCATCCCTGAGCACGTAGCCCTTCCATAACTTTCATTAGCTGCGGAACTGTCGCCACATACCCGATAAACACGCCACCGGGCAGGAGAAGATTTTTACACGTCTCCAAACACTCCCACGGCTCCAACATGTCCAAAATAATCCGATCAACAGGGCCATCGAGATCATCAATGGTGACATCGCGAATGTCACCCAGCCGAGGCTTCCAATTAGCCGGAGCAGACCCCATGAAATCAGACACATTTGACAAGGCATACGTCAAATGATCGTCACGAATTTCATAGGAAAAAACCGTCCCCCGGTCCCCCACAGCACGAAGAAGTGATAACGTTAACGCTCCTGATCCAGCGCCCGCCTCGAGCACCCGCGCGCCGGGAAAAATATCGCCCTCAATGACGATCTGAGCAGCGTCTTTAGGATAAATTACTTGCGCACCACGAGGCATGGAGAGGACATAGTCCACCATGAGATGACGGAAACACAGGTATTGGCCTCCCTCAGTCGACACAACGACAGTGCCTTCGTCATTGCCGATGATGTCATCGTGGTCAATGGCACCCATATGAGTAAAGAACTTCGCCCCTTCAGCCAAGTCAATAGTGAAGTGACGACGCTTAGCGTCGGTCAGTTGAACACGATCGCCAGGCCGAAAGACGCCCGAGTAAGCCATTGAACAAGCTCCTTGAGGAAAAGAAAACAACAAAAATGGTAAGCCACCTGGGCAGAGAGCCAGGCTGCACCTAAGACAGTGTAGGGGCTGCAGGGCCGCCATGTGGCATGCGCTATGGTCATGATTTATGAGTGCTCGACGACGCATGGCCTTATCGCCTTCCCGAGCAGGAGACTATAACCAATGTCCCCTCCTATATCGGTATCGTGCCATTGATCGACTCTCCGAGCCGAAAACACTTGCTCAAGTGAAAGGGACATTAGTTCACGCCGTGCTCGAAAACATGCATGGCCAACCACGATCTGAGCGTACCTACCCCAACGCCACCAAGATGCTTAAACCACACTGGGCGATGATGGTCGATAAGGATCCTGAACTGAACAAACTAGTCCCTGACGACGATCTCTTCGCATTTTTGGTCGAATGCAGAACGCTCTTGAAGGGGTATTTCGCCATGGAAAACCCCGAGAATTTCGATGCCGATGAATGCGAAATGCCTGTGGACACCACACTGCCTAATGGAGTCCCCGTACGAGGATTCATCGATCGTGTTGACATTGCCCCCACCGGGGAAGTTCGCGTCGTGGACTACAAAACAGGAAAGAAGCCCATTCCCCGTTTCAACCAGCAAGCAATGTTCCAGATGCGATTCTATGCACTCGTATATTGGCGATTATTCAATATTATCCCAACGCAGCTGAGATTAATGTATCTCAAAGTAATGGATTCGATGTACCTGGCGCCATCCCAAATGGAACTAGAGTACTTTGAACGCGACATTGGAGACCTATGGTCGAAAATCGAGCGGGACGGCAAAACGGGGAGGTTCCGCCCCCGGGAGTCCAAACTCTGCGATTGGTGCTCATTTCAGTCGCTCTGCCCCGCCAAAGGTGGAACGGAACTGCCCTACCCTGGGTGGCCGGATGACGCCCTCAATACTTCCACAAAGTAGTCGTTCTCCACCAGTAACGTTCTCACCGGGTCAGTCGCGCAATCCGTATATCCGTCGCAAGGATCGCCTCAGCACCTAACGCAGATAACTCGTCCATTAACCGGTTAGCAGAGCTGCGCGGCACCATAGCACGAACAGCGACCCAGCCATCATCGGCAAGCGGAGACACGGTAGGGGCAGACAACCCAGGCGTCAGTCTGGTCGCATCGGAAAGAAGGCTCTGAGGGCAGTTGTAATCAATCATGAGGTAGTTCTTCGCATGAAGAATCCCCTCGATACGGCGGAGTAAAATTTGATGTTCGTCCGACACAGGCTGATCATGACGACCGACAATGATAGCCTCCGACGTGCAGATCACATCCCCAAACGGCTCCAGCCCTTGCTGTCGGAGAGTACGACCAGTCGACACCACATCAGCAATGACATCTGCCACTCCAAGACGAATTGAAATCTCCACCGCACCATCAAGACGAATCACATCAGCATCACAACCCCGCTTCCTCAAATCCGTCTCGACCAGGCTCGGATAACTCGTCGCAATCCGCTTTCCATCCAGCTTCTCCACAGACCACATCTCGCCCTGCGGAGCTGCATAACGGAATGTTGATGCTCCAAAACCAAGAGCAAGAAGCTCATTGACACCGGTTGCTGCAGAATCCGCGGCTAAATCCCGCCCTGTGATCCCTAAATCGAGGTGCCCCTTCGCCACGTAAATAGCAATATCCTTGGGGCGAAGGAAGAAAAACTCCACATCATTCTGCTCATCCCACGATGTTAAATCTTTTGAATCCCTGCGCATCCTATATCCAGCTTCAGCCAGGATATGAGTAGCTGCTTCTGAGAGAGAACCTTTATTAGGCACAGCGACGCGAAGCATAGGACGGCCTCCTATAGGTGACGGTAAATATCGGCTAGTGACAGTTGCCGCTTAGCAGCGACGACCTGTAGCCAATACAACAGTTGACTGATCTCCTCGGCGAGCTCATCGTTAGACTGGTATTCAGCAGCTAACCACACCTCGCCGGCTTCCTCCACGATTTTCTTACCGATGAAATGGATACCCCGATCCAACGCGTCGACCGTCCTGGAGCCTTCGGGACGACGTTCAGCCCGCACAGTGATCTCAGCAAAAAGGTCATCAAAGCTTTTCACAAGGCCCATCCTTC
This sequence comes from Corynebacterium sp. PCR 32, assembly GCF_037464985.1. Lineage (NCBI taxonomy): Bacteria > Bacillati > Actinomycetota > Actinomycetes > Mycobacteriales > Corynebacteriaceae > Corynebacterium > Corynebacterium sp. PCR 32. The sequence goes on along the minus strand of NZ_JBAHVL010000001.1, from coordinate 831,968 downwards.
CACACAGCAAAGTGCGGTGTGTCCATTTTATACTTCATTCCATAGGTCTCTAAAGTCATCAACAGTCCACGGTGCTTCATCACGCGCAGCAAAACTATCGACGCCGCGAAGCTCGTTGAGCGTGAGAATCCCGCTCGGTAATGTCAGATCAGGTTCGACCGGAACACCAACCACACGACATCCAGCAGTACGCGCGGCCACCATTCCCGCTGGAGAGTCTTCCACCACAAGCACATCGTCAGGCTGAACGTTCAAAAGCTCACACGCGCGAACATAGGCTTCAGGATGAGGCTTGCCCTGTGGAACCTCGTCCCCGGCGACTGTTACGTCGAACACATCTTCACCGATCACAGGTAAGCAGCAAGTGACCAAAACCCGCGCGGTATTTGTCACTAATGCTTGCGGAACACCTGCGGCGTGCACGTCGGCGAGGATACGCGGAAAACCAGGACGAAAATCGAAACCATTGGATAATATTTCACCCATACGGGCAAAAAACCACCTTTTCCACGTGCCGATCAACGCAGGCGTCGGAGTCTGACCCGCGTATGTCAGGCATCGAGAAATCGTGTTGTCTGCAGTCCCACCAACTGTGGTAGCTCGTTGTTCTGGTGTAAGGTCAATGCCCATCAAACGCGCCATTTCGTAGGTAGCGACTCCCCATCGTGGTTCGGTATCAACCAAAGTTCCGTCCATATCCCAAGCAATCGCGCGCATGAAATACAGTGTACGGAGCTCGTTAAAGTTTGACTCCAAGCAGGGCATCGACACCTCCTGCGACAAGCGCTGCCGCAGGTGAGAGATGAGCATACAGGTCGACAGGATCATTTCCGCGCTGATGAGCTGCCGGTAGCATATCAACAGTCAGCTCACCTGAAGCATGTAAATGGGAACCACACCGTTGGGTACCTGCTGTAGCAGATGCCAGCTCCACTGATGCAGCGTCAGCGACACTGTCTTTCCCGTCATCCACGATCGTTATCTTCCCTTGTGCTGCGCCAAGCTCCCTATCGTGTATCGGTGCTGCGCATGGCACAGGGACCGACAGGGATTCATAGGCATTCTTCCCATCAACGCCGGGGGTATTCCAAATTTCTTCCTTATCAACAAAGATGTTCGCCCATGCGTCGATAAGATCCAGGGCCGTCGGCGTATCGAGGTCAGTTGCGAGAGCCTGACGGATATCGGTGATAAGGCGACGTGCTCGCGCCTCAGTATCAGCATCGTTGTGACCATTGGCAATGGTAACTGCCGAGCGCCAGAAGGCGAGCCGTCGAGACCCTGCAGCTAGCAGTGCATCAGACCAATTGCGTTGCACGCGATAATGGCCAGCATACAAAGCCAACCGTATCGACGACGGATCAGTGCCAGCACTACATAATCGTGAGACGAAGACAAGATTGCCCAATGACTTACTCATCTTCACCCCACCGAGCGCAATGAGACCAGTATGCATGTAATGATCCGCCATACGTTCAATGCCGCATGCCGCCTCAATATGAGCGGCTGAGTATTCATGGTGCGGGAAAATAAGATCGAAACCCCCGCCTTGAACGTCAAAAGGCGTACCTAAATAGCGGGCGGCGATAGCAGCGCATTCAATATGCCACCCCGGGCGACCGCGTCCAAATGGAGAATCCCACGCTGGTTCTCCCGGACGCTCTGCGCGCCACAACAGGGAGTCCAGTGGATGACGCTTACCAGACCGGTCAGGATCGCCACCACGCTCCGCGAAAAACTTCTCCATCGTCCGGGCGTCGTAATGCGACTCGTACCCGAACTGCCGTGTCGCCGTCCGGTCCGCATAGACATCTGGATAGGTTGGATCATCAACCACATAGGCAGATCCGTTATCTAGCAGAGTGCTCACCATCGAAATGACCTCTGGGATAGACTCCACTGCGCCAATATACGAGGTCGGTGGAATAACCCCGAGATTCACCATGTCTTGGCGGAACAAATTGGTTTGGGATTCACCAAGCTCTCTCCAATCGACACCGTCACGATGTGCCCGCTCAAAGAGGGGATCATCAACATCGGTGACGTTCTGCACGAAATTCAGCCGATGGCCATTAGCGAGTAATTGCCTGTTTAACACATCAAACGCGACGTAAGTCGCAGCATGCCCCAAGTGTGTTGAGTCATACGGTGTAATTCCACAGACATATACCGTGGCCTCGTCAGCCGGGACCAGTGGTGTGACGTCGCTCGATGCTGTATCCCACATGTGGAGAGGAACAGGCTGGACCTCTCCTAGAAGAGAGCGCATATCAGCAACAAGGGGTTTCTGCCAAGACTGCATAAGCCTTAGTCTACGGACCCGCGACGACGTCGTCTTAAGTAGCTGCCATAACCCCTGTACTGAGAAGAAGCATTACAATGAGCCCGACCGGAATTCGATACATTGCAAACCACGCGAACGAATTGTTTGCAACAAATTTCAGCAACCAGGCGATAGACACATAACCCAGTGCGAACGCGATCACTGTACCCACTAAGAGCTGCGGGCCCGACGCAATCTGGCCGTCAGTCGGATGGAAAGCATCCGGCAGAGAGAACAGCCCAGAAGCTAAAACCGCTGGAATAGCAAGCAAAAACGAAAAACGTGTTGCAGTCTCACGATCCTGATTCAAGAAAAGACCCGCAGAGACCGTGCCGCCCGAGCGTGACACACCGGGGATCAATGCAAGACACTGCGCACAGCCCATAATGACAGCATCCCGCAGGGACAAGTCTTTCTCAGCACGCGTATGTCGTCCAACCCTTTCAGCCCAAATAAACACGAATGAGAACAGAATGAGAACCGTGGCCGTGATCCACAAGTTACGGAAGTTATCGCGGATAAAGTCTTTGAGGATATATCCCACAATTCCCACGGGAAGGGTACCCACAATGACCATCCAGCCCATACGATAGTCATCACCCCGGCGTGATTTATCTGCTATACCCGCGAACCAGCCGGTGATAATGCGCCAAATATCTTTCGCAAAAAACACCAGTACGGCGGCTTCTGTACCCAGTTGAACAACAGCGGTGAATGACGCTCCAGCGTCATGGTTCCACAACAATTGGGACACAATCCGAAGGTGTCCGGAGGACGATACTGGTAAAAACTCCGTCAACCCCTGGATAATGGACAATATAATGGTTTGAAGCCACGTCATGTGGGTGTCGTTCCCGGCACTGGCCAGATGAGTAATCGTCTGGGTATGTTCAGCAACAGTTGCTCGGGTGGAGTGGGCTGCACTCGACAGCCACAACGGTGGAGACTGCGTCACGAAATGCACAGCATTGTGTGCTCGTTCCGCAATAGACGCGAGCGCGCCACCAGTCAGGTGGCTGTGAAAGACGTGTGCGAGAGCATCGCGGGCAACCCCGGCCGCAGATGTCAGTGCCGAATCGGCCATAGAAACTACCTGTCGTGTAGCCCGGACGATTAGTCCGGAGGTGGATAGAGACACGGCAAGTAGGCTAGCAACTTTATAGACTCGCCGTTTACTCTCCAGCGTAGCGGCCCGGCCAGTGGCCAGTGTTGTCTGTTCTTGTGCTGTTGTTGCTTCCTGCGCTGTAGTAGCGTTACGGGAGTGATGTCTGACGGTAGTACTGGACCAACGATGTGTATTTCTCCCCCGCAGATGCGCCGCACCGTAGGGCTCGTCGGCGTCCGCGCCGTGAGTGTCGCCCTCCTCGGCGGTCTTAGTATTGCAGTGCTGGCCGCTTGCTCACACAATGACGATCATGCGACATCATCCAAAGCGGAGGATGTGTCCCCTACATCAGTGCCAAGCACGTCGATGCCAGCTGGTTCTACACGTGAACTTGCACTTCCGGGACCGGGAGTCACGGATTTAGTGGTGAGTGGTCAATCCGAGGCTCCATCAATTGCAGGGCTATCGGGGGGGAAAATGGTTGTAGGGTCAGTGTCAGCCTGGACTGATGGCACTCCCACGGTTGTTGATCTTGCTGACAACTGTCAAGATCTTTCGCGCGCTGCAGACGGTGGCTATTCCGTCGCCTGTCAGGACCATGTGCTTGTTTTTGATGAGCATGGAATAAAAACTCGCGACATCCATCTTGACGGGACCGCAACGACAGCAGTTGTGACAAAGGACGTCGCTAGTGTGACTCTTGCTGGAGAGAAAAAAGTGAAGTATTTCTCCCTCAAAGACACCGATCAAGGCGGAGAGACGACTGTCCCTATCGGTGAGGGGGCAGCACAGTCCTTACTTGTCGATCCTGACGCATCGTCAGGAAAAACCAAAGAAATGGCGGCTATCTTTGATAAAAAGCAGTCGAGTTTAACAGGTGTCTACCCAGGAGAGAATAAACAAGGTTCATCGCTCCGGATCGGTCAAGGTGCGGGAAAAATTGCCGGGGGACAAAATGGCGTTGTTGTGGCATCGTCAACGGCATTGGATTCACTGGAAGTTTTTACCGCCGATGATATTTTGCGCAAGCATCAAACAATCCACACTGATTCAACCCCGTGGGGTGTAGCGTGGGACGCTGCAACACGCACTGTATGGGTGACATCGACCGGTAAGAATACCGTCACTGGTTATGACATCTCCTCCGGAGTGCCCATCAAAGTAGCCACGATGTCGACGATTGCTGATGCTCAGTCCGTCGTCGTTGATAGTGATGGTGGTTTGTTGATAGCCTCACCGCAGTCGTTAATTGTGCAGCATGTGCCGAAAGAACAGATTGATAAGGCGCGCAGTGACGCTTCACATAAATCCAGCTATGCCGTGAAGAAGGAATCGTAATGCCGCCATTAACCAACGATAGTCGTATCGATATGGACCTCAACGAGTGCAGGCGCTCTCACCCCATTCGGAGCGCGATCTATTCTTTGGCATTGCAGGGGATGTTCCGGCTAGAGCCGGAGACAATTCACGCTTTAATGACGAGGGCGTTCAGTCTTTTACAGCGCATGCCGATAGTACATCGCGCAGTGGAGAAAACATGGGCAGTCCACGAGGACGTGTTGGAACAAAACGTTTTCGGGGTGCGATTTCCTCGTCCATTGGGCTTGGCTGCCGGGTTTGATAAGAGCGCGACATCGCCGGATGTGTGGGCCCCATTAGGGTTTGGTTTCGTCGAGTTAGGCACAGTGACAGCGGATGGGCAACCTGGCAATCCACAGCCTCGACTATTCAGGCTGCAACGCGATCACGCGATCCTCAACCGCATGGGATTTAACAATGAGGGCGCAGTAGCGTGCGCGCGGAGGATTTCTCGGCGTCGAAGCTCTGATGTGATCGCGGTTAACCTCGGTAAAACCAAAAAGACTCAGATCGAGGAGGCTCCCGAGGATTATCGTTTGTCTGCTCGATTGCTGGGGCATCATGCAGATTTTGTTGTGATTAATGTGTCGAGTCCGAATACCCCAGGCTTGCGTGATTTGCAAGCTGTGGACTCACTGGAGCCGATTGTTGATGCGGTGGTTGATGAGGTCGATGGTGTTCCTGTCTTGGTGAAAATCGCTCCTGATCTGTGTGATGACGACATCCGTGCAGTCGCAGATCTGGCGAGAGCGAAGGGCTTAGCAGGGCTCGTCGCGACAAACACAACGATTTCTCGTGACTTTTTAGCAACCCCGTCGTCGGTAGTAGATGCAATGGGACCTGGTGGTGTATCTGGGCGGCCAGTGGCGGCTCGTTCGGTGGAGGTTCTTCGTTTACTGCGCAAACATGTGGGTGATTCGTTGGTGCTTGTGTCGGTGGGCGGTATTGAGACTCCCCAGCAGGCCTGGGAGCGTATTGGGGCAGGTGCGAGCCTCCTTGAGGGTTACACCGGTTTTATTTATGGAGGCCCGGATTGGATTCGTGATATTCACCGTGGTTTAGCTGATCAGGTACGTCGCCACGGCTTGGCATCGATTACTGAGGCTGTCGGCAAGGAGCTCCCTTGGCTTCCGGCCTCGCACGATTGAGCTTTCGGAAATGAGCGGGGGTTAGTAGGGGCGTGACCAGATAACCATCGTTGTGGACGCAACTTTTAGTTTTCGGCCCATCCCCAAATGATAGAGCGGGCGATCGTGTGGAAGTTGAGGTTGAAGCCGAGGATCGTAGGTGTGGCATCGTCGGGTATATCAAGCTTTTCAACATCGACGGCGTGTACAGCATAGAGGTAGCGGTGGGGACCGTGTCCTTGGGGTGGGTTTGCGCCGTAGTATCCACGTGTCCCAGAGTCGCCTTTGAGGGTGAGCGCTCCCGTGGGAAGAAGGGATGTTTGTTCCGATCCGGCGTTCTCTGGGAGTTCCTTGAGTTTTGCCGGAAGATTGAATACAGCCCAGTGCCAGTAGCCAGAAACTGTGGGGGCATCGGGGTCGTAGACCGTGATTGCGAGTGATTTGGTTCCGGTGGGCAGATCAGACCAGGCGAGGTGTGGGGAAACCGCATCAGCGCCTTGTAGTTTGCCTGGCAGTTCATCACCGGATGTGAAGGTGGCGCTCCTGAGGGGGAACGTAGGGACATCTGGCAAATATGCGTATGGGTCGGCTGCAGCGAAACGTGGATCGACGTAACTGGGCGTACTGGTAGCGGTGGAGCCGGATGTCGGGTCTTGTGCGTTCCCCGTGGGGTGATGTGAATGAGTCATAGTCCCAGTATGCCTGGATATCGGCTGTCTTGCAGTGAGGTTCTCCTCGTTGAAATTGTGTCGATCACTACTAATGATGGGCGCCGGAAGCGTGATCGTCGTTATCTTACGTCCTTCGGTGGAACCGGGTCAGATTGCCTTCTATAGTGGCAAACCCTGACCTGCAGATTTGTCTACGAGGTATATCACGGCTAGAGTGTCTCTTCGTGCTCAGCTGATTGCTGGTTCTTCACCTCGTCCGGGTGGCGGAATGGCAGACGCGCTAGCTTGAGGTGCTAGTGCCCTATTAACGGGCGTGGGGGTTCAAGTCCCCCTCCGGACACATTATGAACCCCGGATTCTCATCATTGATTGAGAATCCGGGGTTTTCTCATTTCAGTACCTATGGTCCTCATGCACATCGTGTCCATGTTCTGCGACCGCCCAGTCCGCTAGGCTGGTGACCTATTTCCGTGCCCTATCCACGTGGAGGTAGGCTTGCTCACGCTATGAAACGAGCCGACACCGTAAAAACCCAGGCTTCAGAACAAAATCACGTATCTGGACGTTGTGATGTCGTGATAACAGGTATAGGTGCGGCGGTACGTCTGCTCACATCTGTCGCTGCGGCGGTCAGCGGCGGTTTCCGACGGTGGCTGCACTGGAAACTACTCCATCAGATAGGGAGTATCGCTGTCCTCGTACTTGTCCCCGTTACCTTATTTATAGTTCCTCTCCCCTCGGTGAATGCCTTTCGACGTTGGTCAGCAGAAGCTGGATGGTGGTTTCCCCTTGCCTTCTCAGCCCTCTATATCCTTGTTACCCAATTTCCGATCCCCCGGACCGTGTTTACCCTCAGCTGTGGTGTGCTCTTTGGTCCACTCGTCGGGATTGGTGTCGCACTCGTCTCGACGGGCTGTTCGGCTCTTGTGTCGTTAACAGTGATCCGATACCTAGGCCGTGACTGGGTTCAATCGCGTCTCACCTACCCTGCCGTGCATCGAGTTAATGCCCACCTGCAACGCCGTGGTTGGCTTGCAGTGGGATCTTTGCGGATGATCGCAGCTGTTCCTTTTTCAGTGTTGAATTACCTATGTGCGGTGTCCTCGATAAGAGCGCTCCCGTTTACTCTCGCTACGGTGGTGGGCTCGGCACCAGGGACTATCGCTACAGTGCTAATTGGTGATGCAGCGACTGGGCATGCCAACCTGAGAACCGTCATTATCAGCGTTGTGCTCTTTACCATCGGACTAGCGGGGTTGATTCTGGACCTGGTGAAATCGAAAGAAAGAGCGACATCGCACCAGAAAATGACAAGGTAGTATCCTTGACTCTATGACATCGGCTCAGAAGCGCGGGACATCGACTTCTCCCCTGTTCGCAGTGCATGCCCGGTTCCGTGGACGCACAATGAGACGTGCGGACTACGTCAAAAATAGTGCAGAGGCAATGAAGCAACTGCCAGGAGTTCTTACATCACAGGTTGAAGGTGTTGAGGATATTTCCTTGCTAACTCGCGATCCAGAGTCTGAAGCACAAGTGGTCATGGCTTTTCTCTCTGCTGGTGATTGGGCCCTTGGAATCGGTATTGGCGGCCATGACCCAGCGGTCGTTGCTCGTGGGTGCACAGGTAAGCGGGGCGGTACAGTAGGGGCTGCAATAGCGACGATTTCTCATGATTCATCAATGTCGAGCACAGAACTTGCCTCAGATATCTCAGCAGCCTTTTCTCTCATCGGCCACGTCCTTACGCGTCGGACACAAGAAGGACGGGAAGCGACCGCACTCATGCGCCAAGGGTATACACAAAATGATGCGGCGACTGAGCTAGGAATCTCGAAGCAAGCAATGTCACAGCGGCTTGTTGCAGCGGGATGGCAGGCTGAACAGGCAGGATGGGACCTTGCCGTCCACCTACTCACCCGAGCAGAAAGACTGTAGCTACTCGTCCTTCTGCTGTTCTGCGTCGTGGACGCTGACGCCATCGCTCATGATGCTGTCACGGGGTGCAGCCTCATCGTTTTCACTGAGCTTTCGCGCAGTGCTGCGCTTAGCGGCCAACGCACTCTCGAGGGGGTTGTCGACCGTCTTATTCGCCACTGCATTAGCTTCGGCGACAGCTTGTGCGATTTCCGGTGCAGACTGCGTGGCGAACCAATCGTCATCGTCGTCAGTAGCAGCCTCTGCCTTAGTCTCCTCATTAACCTCAGGCGCCTCGTACCGGAACACACCGTCGGCATCCTTATCGGAAAACTGCTTTGTGAACATTTCCAGCGCATCGCCGAACTGTGATGGGATTAGCCACATCTTATTTGCGGAACCTTCAGCCATCTCAGGGAGTTTCTGGAGATATTGGAAAGCCAACACATCGGGAGTGACTTGTGATGTTTTAATCGCCGCATTGATTTTACGGATGGACCGAGCCTCACCTTGAGCACGCAAATACTGCGCGGCACGTTGCCCTTCAGCACGAAGAATTTCAGCGTGCCGCTCAGCCTCTGCCTGCAAAATTGCTGCATGTTTTTCACCCTCAGCGGCTAAGATGCGCGCTTGCTTCTCGCCCTCTGCCGTCTTGATATCTGCCTCGCGCTGACCTTCTGCAGTCAGAATCATGGCACGCTTCTCGCGGTCAGCCTTCATCTGTTTCTCCATCGACTGTTGGATCGATGGAGGCGGATCAATGGCTTTCAGCTCGACTCGACTAATACGCAGTCCCCATTTTGCTGTGGCATTATCGAGTTCGCCGCGAAGACGACGGTTAATCACTTCGCGTGACGTCAGTGTTTCTTCCAGCGTCATCCCTCCGACGACGTCACGAAGCGTAGCGGTGGTGGTTTGTTCTACACCAGTGAGATAGTTATCAACCCCATAAATCGAATGCATCGGATCATTAATTTGAAACGTGACGACGGTATCGATCGCGACGGTGAGGTTGTCCTGTGTGATCACAGCCTGGGGTGGAAAACTAACGACACGTTCACGAGTATCCACACGGGATCGAACGCGGTCAATGAATGGAATGAGAAAAGTAATTCCGCCTTCGACGGTCTTCGTGTACCGCCCTAATCGCTCGATTACTGCTGCTGTCCCTTGCGGAACCACTTTTATTGACTTCATCATGATCAGCACAATGATCGCGATGATGACCGCGATCACGATAGCACCAGAATTCATGAATTAGCCCTCCTTTCTATGACAAAAGCTGTATTGCCTTCAATATGGCTGATGACCACGTACTCCCCCGTCTCGAATATGTCACCGTTGAAGGAACTTCGCGCAGACCATAAGCTACCATCGATCTTAACTATGCCTGAGGAACCCGAAATTCGTTCAATTGTTTCACCAGTTGTTCCGACTAATGCCTGAGGAGAAAAATCGGCTGTTTCTGTCTTCTCGACCAGACGACGTTTGAAGAAAGGCCGGGCAATAAACAACAGCGCTAATGAGACGAGCGCAAACACGGCGACTGAAAGCCACAACGGTGCGTGGAGGAGAGAGACTCCAGCCGCAGCAAGAGCACCGCCTGAAAGCATGATCAAAGCGAAATCGCCACCGAGAAGCTCCAGGGAAGCCAGGACCACTGCACCGACAAACCACGCTAAGGCATTCACGATATCTAGCCTACCGAATGGCTATTTTCGGGTTTGACACGCGTCGGGGAAGTCTCTCACCGCAGACATTGCCCAGTGCTATTAGGGGCCTACAGTCACGAAATCCACGAGTCGTTCTACGGCGCCAATGAGTGTTGAATCAATATCACGGAAGGAATTCACACTGTTATATACCCGGTTCCAGCCTTCTTTCGGGTCCGACCAGCCAAGCCGCTGACACACGCCGGTCTTCCAGTCTTCTCCGTAGGGAATGTCAGGCCAGGCCCGAATTCCAACTGATGACGGTTTGACGGCGGCCCAAATGTCGATAAAAGGATGGCCAGTGACCATAACGTTCTGACCAAGATCTTCTACGATCCGAGACTCTTTTGAGCCGTCGACAAGGTGATCGGCAAGGATCCCGATACGTCGTTCGGGGGTGGGATGAAAGTCCGCTACCCGTTCGGGCGCATTGTCAAGACCTTCGAGATATTCGACAACTATTCCTTCGACGCGAAGATCATGGCCCCAAATGCGTTCAACGATTGCTGCGTCATGAACTCCTTCGACCCAGATTCGTGAGGGGGCGGCTACCTTAGCCCGCAGATTATCCACGCGCCGTGATCCGGAAGCACTCTGGTGCTGGCGAGGTTCCTTGGGAGGAATATAGCGGACCACGCTCACGGGTTTTCCTTCATAGAGGAAGGCACCTTCACGCAGTTTGAATAAGCGTGTGCGACGCTCTCGATCCTCTAAGCGAATGAAATCACCATCGTATGTTCGCTCAAACCCTACAATTGCTCCAACGTAGCCAGTACCGAGATCTTCCACGACAATGCCTGGTTGAGCAGGGATTTCGGGGTATTTTCGGGGTATGGAACGTGCGTGACCAGCAAAAATATCCCCTGAATAGCGGTCATCAGAACTCATAACTAGCAGTCTACCGACGGAAACTGCACTGCTAGTGAGAAGGATTGTCTATCACCAGCCACCTGCGCCACTATCATCTCTATGAGGTCTTACCCTACTGTGCAGTTGTCACATCATGATGGCATGAACAGGTGCTATGGTATCACGCCATGGGTGTGTCAACAGTTCGGAACCTGCAACGGGAATGGGCCCGGATTCATCGCCTAGCAGCATGGACCGCTTTCTGGCTCGTCGGAGAAGCATCCACTGATGACACCATTGATGCATGGCACAATCTTTATCCGCTTCCGAGAAATGAGATGGTTTCCTTTCTTGGTCGTCTCCGAGGAAGTGTATCGGAGTGCGTGAATCATTCTTCTGATGATCCTCTCGTGCGTATTGTTCTTGCTGATGCTGGCGATCCTCCGCCGATGCCTGAGCATCCTGATGCCCAGACTGCGATTTTTAACGCTGGGGCCGGGCTTATCATGTCATCTGGTCATCCCGATTCCCGGGTGCTAGTGGTCCCGGCTCGAACCGATGGGGCCCCTCGTTTAACGATGACCCCTATTGGCGCTGAGGCCATGGGACCACCTGCTATGTCTATCGGTGAGGCTGATTTGGCTCTGTCTGAGGCGACAAGGACGGCGGCGTCGATGGTTTCTTCCATGCATGCAGGAACTCCCCACCTCCTGGATGTGCGGCGTCGTGTAGGAACCGTGAAGGATTTTTATGACGTTGCCGAGTTTCCGGCGAGCTTTAATGTGAGAGCAGAGAAACTGGCGTCCCGGGCCGACTATCTTTCAGCAATAGTAGATACAGTTCGTTCCATACCTACTGGTACAACGTGGGATACACACATCCTTCCGTTGCTCACGGTGATTCGACACGCTCGGACAGCATCGATGGACTATGCGGTTCGCGAACTGTGCCGAGAAGTCAAGTAGACTGCCTTGTGTACCAGAATTACCTGTGTACTCGATGAGTATTGGGATATTCTGTCGGCTTCTCACGATACGGGGCCCCATTGAGTGTGTACCCTTGCTGAGGTTCGGTACCTAGTCGGGTTGGCTCGCGGCCTTCCATGTATTCATCGATTAAGTCGATGATCATTCGTGTAAAACGCTTTGTGGGGCCAACGGTGGCGGCACGTTCGATGACCATAGTGAAGTCTCGCGCTTCGTGTGCAAGCTCTGTATCAAGGTCCCATATAACTTCAACGTGGTCGGAGACGAAACCGATGGGTGATACGACTGCGGCAGGTATCCCGCGGTCGTGGAGTGCCGAAATATGATCGACGATATCCGGTTCTAACCATGGAATCTGCGGAGGGCCAGATCGCGATTGCCAGACGACGTCGTAATCTGCGTCTGTGATGCCTAACCTGGATGCGGTTAGCCGCGCGGACTCGTGGATTTGCCGTGAATACAGATAGTCGCCATCATCCGGATTTCCGGACTCTTTATCCGCGGACAGCGGGATGGAATGTGCGGTGAAAACGATACGACAGTGCTCTCTCCTGTCAGATGGGATCCTATTGAGGGCGTCCTGAATGGCTTCTGCCTCGGCGTCGATAAACTCCGGGTGGTCGTGAAACTGGCGAAGTCTCGTCAGATCTGGCGGTGTGATCCCACGGTGATGGCAATGTTCGCGCGCCTTTTCGATATCTTCATCATATTGACGGCAGCCAGAGTACCCCGCCCACGCGGAGGTGATAAATACGAGGGCGTGGCGTACGCCATCGGCGGCCATTTTTTCGATGGTGTCGTTCCATAAGGGGTGCCAATTGCGATTTGCGAAGTAAATGGGGAGATCGCGATGCTGCCGGTGGAGTTCTTCTTCAAGGTGCTGAATAATCTCGCGATTTAATTCATTGAGGGGGCTTATGCCATTGAAATGCTGGTAGTGCTTCTCAACGGCATCGAGTCGTTCGGATGGGATCCCGCGGCCCCTGGTGACGTTTTCCAAGAAGGGGCGAACGTCCCTAGGGCCCTCTGGTCCACCAAACGAGGCGACGACGATAGCGTCGACAGGACGGTTCGTGACTAGCAAACCGCCATGTTGACTACCATCTGCCGGGGTTGTCGTTGATCGATCATCCTCGTTGCCATCAGATGCCGAGCATCGAATAGTCGAGGCGCCTTGTCCTGCCACGTCGTCAGCCTTAATTTCTTAGTAGACAATAGTCATAAAAGACACACGCAATGCTTTGGTGTGGTCACGATACGATCGCGTCGTGATGATTTCTTGGTAGGCGAAAGTCACCTTAGCGTCACGTGTGGAGTGTAGACCTAGACTAGTTTATGAGATTAACCGAACCACGTTTGGTGTCATACCACCATATCGAACTGGGCTGATCTTGACGACAGATCCGGATTCTGGGGCTTCAATCATCTGGTCATTACCTAAGTAGATAGCGACGTGCTGGCTTGCGCTGGGGCCATAGAAAATCAAGTCACCGCGCTTCATCTGTGACGCTGGAACATGAGTTCCTGATTGATATTGGGACCCTGTGTAATGAGGCAACTTAAAGCCAGCAACGTAGAATGCGTAGAGAACCAACCCGGAGCAGTCGAACCCAGTATGAGCGTAGTCACCAAATTGGTCAGCGATACCGCCGTCTCTAATGCCGACGGTTGGTCCGAAGTAGTTTCCACCACCCCAGGAGTACCGCACACCCAGTTGCGACTGAGCTCGAGCAATAACTGCGTTGATTCGACTTTGAGCCGAACCACTGGTTGCGCTTTGGTCAGTGTCACCACTGTTGTTTGTTCCAGTTGCCGAACTGTTCGTTGTGGCGCCACCTCCCACGGAGGTCGCTATCGAAGCTTGATCGGTACCATCGGTCACACGATTCAATGCATCGGAATTGTTTTTCAGGCCGTTGACCAATTGTGACGTGGTCGACACCGCCCCATACTCCGGGTCTGAGCTATCGGCGCTGGAATCACCGCTGTTTGTGTTTTTCTCGGTCGAATTATCAGTGTCATCGTTCGTTGAACCATTGGCCTGGCTACTGATCGAACTATTGCCTTCAGGGGTGGGGTTCGTGTTTGGACTACTGCTCGGTTTATTGTTGATCTGATCCCATGCGTGGCGGGCAGCTTGTTGTCCACTTTGAACTGCGGCGGTGACGGGATCATCGCCATGTTGTGATGCCTTGAGTCCGGCTGCCAGTGCTGCTAACCCACTTGATGTTAGACCGATGAGCGCTTTGTCGGCATCGTTAGATGAGGCATCGGATGCCGAGCCGAGTAACTGGCGAAGTTTTTCGGTTAACTCTTCAACCCGCTTAACAGCTTCCGATGCAATGGTGGCAAGGTTCGCTGCGAGTTCCCGCGCCTGATCGGCAGTAGGGTCACCCTTGTCTTCCTTGTCCTTGGCATCTTTCGCGGCAGCGAGAGCACTATCGGCTTTCTTCTTTGCGTCAGCGGCCGCGGTAGCCCGTTCCTTGTCGGCATCATCGGCAGCGGCATAGTCAACTCCATGGTCGCCTTTGTCCTCATGAGATGGTGTAGGCGAGGTGTGCTCTGAATCGGACGTGACGGGTGCCTGGCTATCGGGTGCCGTTGGAGTTGACTGCCCGGTGGAGTTGCTATTGGTGGGATTTCCCCCAGCAGATGTTGGATCGTTAGGCGTGGAGGCGTTAGGCGGCTGTGGTCCACCATTTTCAGATTCGGAGGAAGCCAGCGGTGTGGCTGAGTCTGCCGGTGAAGCACCCTTATTCCCTTTTACCTCATCGAGCCGTGACTGGATCTCATTCTTTCGCGCTTCAGCTTCTGTAATGGCTTTGTGAAGATCTGCAGCCTTTCTTGATGCTGTCTGAATTGCTTCAAGAGCTTTATCTTTAGACTTTTTCGCGTCATCACGCTTGGCTGTTGCTTCAGCAAGGAGTTTACGTAGTGAGGATTCCTCATTGGCAGCCTGAGTACGGACCTTATCGAGCTGGGAAACGACCTTGCGCTGTTTGTCAGCCTCGGTACGTAAATACGATGCGCGGTCGAGAGTACTCGCGACCGCATCCTTTCCTGCCGCTATCGTCACCGCATTAGAATCTTGACCCTGGGTGTACTGAGAACGTGAGAGGGAATTGAGTTTGTTTTGGGCAGCTTCGACATCCTTTTGTGACTTATCCAAGCGTGCGCGCGCCTCGACGACTTTCCTCTGAGCATCGTTTGCGCCTGTGGTGGCTTCGTCAAGCTCAAAGACCGTCTTGTTTGCCTCTTGACGAATACCGCCTTGCTCGTTCTGTAGGTCGGTCAGCTTTTTTTGCGCTTGGGATAGATCATTGGCGAGCGATGCAACGGAATTGGGATTGTTGTGAGGGGCCGCGATGGCATGGGGAGCAGAGGTCACCCCTAGTCCAGTGCACAGCAAAACAGCGGCGAGCCGGGTATGTGCGTGTCGCGGACGGGTCGTCCGGAAGGCCCTGCGGTCTACCACGCCATTTCTCCTTTGATCGAAAACAATCCTTGTTTTGCCATGCGTGCGAGCTTTAGTCGAGGGGCTATGCCCTTGCTCCTGGGTTAAAAACATCGAGCGTGAGGATAGTGTGTGATGCCCCTGTCAAGTGTTCACCTTTGACCGTGGATGCTAGCCGTATCTGTGGAGGACATTATCCGTTAGTGTCGAGTTTTCCGCATCGCCCGGACATACTTCCCCGCATGTCCGGGCGATGCGGATCTTCATGTAGAAAATTCCAGCCTCAGGGTTGACTACTGAATCTCGATGCATAGCTCTATTCTTTTACAATGCCACCGTAGAACACTTACACCACTGGGGAAACTCTAATCACACAAAAAACAAGTTTCACACCCTGACCTGACAGTCATGCAGGGGTAGGACCTGGGAAAATTGTCAACCTATCACAAGGTGTGATTTACAACACAAACTTAGTTATATCGGCGTGTCGTCTTGAATATCGAGTGTCTGTCGCGAAAAAAGTAGCCGTTAATACGTGGGGGTAAAAGGTGCGGTCAATTCGCTCACAGTACGGGTGTACTGTTAAAATTCGTGCTGCAATATGCGAGAGAACTCCCCATGCTGTGGGGCCCTGAGAACGGGGTTTGGGGTATTGGACACGACCAACCCTGATGCTGACACAATGGATCACGAGGAATCATGACGTTCCGTAGCTTCTTGGCATATTGCTGAGGTCTACAACCCCTGACAGAACAGAAAGAAGAGGACTGGAGCTCGCTGTGACAGAAAGTAAGAACTCCTTCAATGCCAAGTCGACACTGACAGTCGGTGATACGTCGTACACCTATTATCGTCTGTCTGCTGTGCCCGGTATGGAAAAGTTGCCATACTCCCTTAAGGTCTTGGGGGAAAACCTCCTCCGAAATGAGGATGGCAAGAATACGACCGCTGACCATATCTCGGCGATTGCTAATTGGGATCCTAGTGCTGAACCCGATACGGAGATTCAGTTCACCCCAGCACGTGTTCTTATGCAGGACTTTACGGGCGTCGCCTGTATTGTCGATCTTGCAACCATTCGTGACGCTGTGGTTACCCTTGGTGGCAAAGCGGAATCTGTTAACCCCCTCAATCCAGCTGAAATGGTAATCGACCACTCAGTGATTATTGAAGCATTTGGATCTGAGGATGCTATTGAGAAGAATGTTGAGATCGAGTATCAGCGTAACGATGAACGGTACAAGTTCTTACGTTGGGGCACTGGTGCTTTTGATAACTTCCGGGTTGTTCCTCCGGGAACGGGCATCGTCCACCAGGTCAACATCGAATATCTGGCTCGGGTCGTGTTTGACCGGGATGGCCTGGCCTATCCTGACACCTGCATCGGCACCGACTCTCACACGACGATGGAGAATGGTCTAGGAATTCTTGGTTGGGGTGTTGGTGGCATTGAGGCCGAGGCTGCCATGCTTGGGCAGCCAGTCTCTATGTTGGTTCCGCGTGTGGTGGGATTCAAACTCACGGGTGAGATTCCGGCAGGCGTTACTGCGACTGACGTCGTGCTGACCATTACCGATATGCTTCGCCAACACGGTGTTGTGGGCAAGTTTGTCGAATTCTATGGCCAGGGCGTGTCCTCCGTGCCCCTTGCGAACCGTGCCACCATTGGTAATATGTCGCCGGAATTCGGTTCGACAGCCGCTATTTTCCCTATCGATGATGAAACAATCAAGTATTTACGCTTGACTGGACGTTCGGAGGAAAAATGTGCGTTGGTTGAGGCCTACGCTAAAGAACAAGGCATGTGGCTTGACGAGAATACGCGTGAGGCCGAATACTCTGAATACCTCGAGCTTGACCTATCGACTGTCGTGGCCTCAATTGCTGGCCCCAAACGCCCGCAGGATCGCATTCAGCTCACTGATTCCAAGGCCCAGTTCCGCAAGGACCTTCACAACTACAGTGATGGCGAGGTCAAAGATATTATCGAGGCTGATGCGCCGTCGAAGGAAGACGTCGCCGACTATAATGAGTCTCGAGAAGGCCGCGGGGAGTCAGCGGCTGAAGGCGCTGACGGCCGTCCGTCCTCTCCGATCGTTGTAAAATCCCCGGCCGGTGGCGAATACACCCTTGATCACGGCATGGTTGCCATCGCGTCGATCACCTCGTGTACCAACACCTCAAACCCGTCCGTCATGGTGGGTGCTGGGCTCCTTGCACGCAAGGCTACTGAGAAGGGCTTGCGTGCGAAACCGTGGGTGAAGACCATTTGCGCTCCCGGTTCTCAGGTTGTCAATGGGTACTTCGAACGTGCAGATCTCTGGAAAGACCTGGAAGCATTGGGCTTCTATCTCTCTGGCTTTGGCTGTGCTACCTGTATCGGTAACTCAGGCCCTTTGCCTGCTGAGATCTCACAGGCTATTAACCAGGCTGACCTTGCTGCCACAGCTGTTCTGTCGGGTAACCGCAACTTCGAAGGCCGAATCTCCCCTGACGTTAAGATGAACTATCTTGCGTCACCGATCCTTGTTATTGCGTACGCCATCGCCGGAACGATGGACTTTGATTTCGATGAGCAGCCGCTCGGTCAGGACCAGGACGGTAATGATGTCTATCTCAAGGACATCTGGCCCTCCACCGAAGAAATTGAATCCACCATTGAAGCCAGCATTTCCCGGGAGATGTACGAATCCGACTACCAAGATGTCTTCGCTGGAGACGAGCGCTGGCAAAACCTCGATACCCCGGATGGTGAAACCTTCGCGTGGAACGATGAGTCTTCCTACATTCGGCGCGCACCATACTTCGACGGGATGTCCGTCGAACCCGATCCGGTCGAAGACGTCAAGGGAGCACGAGTCCTTGCCTTGCTCGGTGATTCGGTAACGACTGACCACATCTCGCCAGCATCGGCAATTAAACCCGGCACTCCAGCAGCGCAGTACCTGGATTCTATGGGCGTGGCTCGTAAGGATTACAATTCCTTGGGGTCTCGTCGTGGTAACCACGAGGTCATGGTGCGCGGTACTTTCGCCAATATCCGGCTACAGAATCAGCTTCTTGATGGCGTGTCCGGTGGTTATACCCGTGATTTCACCCAAGAAGGTGGCCCGCAGTCATTCATCTATGATGCTGCTCTGAACTACGAAAAAGAGAACACACCTCTCGTCGTATTGGGTGGTAAAGAATATGGCACAGGCTCCTCTCGTGACTGGGCAGCCAAAGGCACTCTCCTGCTGGGTGTCAAGGCTGTCATTGCCGAGTCTTTCGAGCGTATTCACCGCTCCAACCTGATCGGAATGGGTGTTGTCCCGCTCCAGTTCCCTCAGGGTGAGTCGTGGAAGTCGTTGGGGCTCGACGGAACCGAATCCTACGACATTGAGGGAATCGAAGAACTAAACAAGGGCATCACCCCGAAGACCGTGAAGGTGACTGCGACGAAAGAAAACGGTGAAACCGTGGACTTCGACGCCGTGGTTCGCATCGACACACCGGGTGAGGCGGACTACTACCGCAATGGGGGCATCCTTCAGTATGTCCTGCGTCGGATGATGAAGGACGAAGAGTCCTAAGGCCCCTGCCTTTGTGAGCCGGTATTTACCATGCCGAAAGTCAGCGACATCGACCTTGAACGGAGAAGGTCACGCATCCTCGACGCCGCTCGTACCTGTTTCGCCGAATTTGGCTACGAAGGTGCAACGGTACGGCGGCTTGAGGAAGCGACGGGGCGTACCCGTGGGGCTATTTTTCACCACTTCGGTGATAAGCAAGGGCTTTTCTTCGAGCTTGCGCGCGAAGATGCTATTCACATGGCTGATATCGCTGCCTCTCACGGTCTTATCGATGTTATGCGAAGCATCATCGATAATCCTGATGGATATCAGTGGGCGTTGACTCAGCTCGAGGTCGTGCGGCTTATCCGCACTGATCCGTCGTTTCGGTGTCGCTGGAATAGTGAACATAAACGAATCGACGACGCGGTACGGACGAGGATTGCGCAACAGATTGAGGATGGCGTGATGCGGACAGATGTGAGCCCTGAGGTTATCTGTTCGCTGCTGACCGTCGTGTTCGACGGGGTTCTCTCAGCTGTTGGGGCTGGTGAGACGCCATCTGAGCTACTTCTTGCGCTTGGACTACTTGAGGATAGTCTGCGTAAGTGATCTGCCGGCGGGTGGTTGCTACCTGAGGACAATTTGGCATCACGTCGCTATCGTATGCCCCAGTGGCACCCAGTTCCCGGCATACCGCCCTCGAAGACGTGTTGTGAGTAACGCGTCGCGTGTTCACAACAGAAGAGCTCATCGCCGTATTTGTTTCATGATCTCTAGCGCCCGCTATTCTGTATGTCATGATCGCAATCATGACCGTTACTGGCCTGGATCACACCGGAATCATCGCTGCGGTATCCACACGCCTTGCTGAAGTAGACGCCAATATCACCAATGTTTCGCAAACGATTATGGGTGAATACTTCACCATGATTGTGCAGGTAGAATTCGACGAGAATTCTCAAAGTCTCAGTGCGCTCCAAGAAGCTTTGAAACCTGTTGAAAAGGAACAAAAGCTTAAGATACGGCTTCAATCAGAGGCTATTTTCCGTGCCATGCATGAACTATAGGTTGGTGATGACATGGATACCAAACATAACATCTTAGAAACTATCTCGATGATCGAGGAGCAACGCCTTGATATTCGGACTGTGACGATGGGGATTAATATCCTCCACTGTGCGGATTCCGAAATCCATCAGGCTGCTACCCAGGTTTACGATACTATTACGACGCGAGCAGAACGTTTAGTGTCGGTAGCCGAGAAGATTTCTCGTGAACTCGGGATCCCCATTGTTAACAAGCGCGTGTCGGTGACGCCGGTGTCGTTACTTGCGGCGGCATCTGGGTGCCTGGATCCTACTCCCCTTGCCCATGCTCTGGATAGAGCTGCAACAGCCACCGGCATTGACTTCATCGGTGGATATTCTGCCCTTGTTGAAAAAGGAATGACCAGGTTCGATAAAGCGCTTATCGACTCGATTCCCGACGCCTTGGCATCTACCGGGTTGGTATGTTCATCAGTGAACATTGGCTCATCACGTGCTGGACTCAATATGGATGCAGTTGCACGAATGGGTGACGTTATCGTTGAATCCTCACAGGCAGAAACAGAAAACACCGTGTTGGGGCCCGCAAAATTGGTCGTTTTTTCTAATGCTGTCGGTGATAATCCCTTCATGGCAGGAGCATTCCATGGCGTAGAGGAGCCTGACTGTGTGGTCAGTGTCGGCGTATCTGGGCCAGGGGTGATACAGCGTGCCTTAGCGAAGGCGCCTGATGCGTCGTTCGATGAGATGGCAGAAGTCATTAAAAAGTCCGCATTTAAGGTGACTCGTATGGGGCAGCTTGTCGGTACATTAGCTGCCGATCGTCTCGGCGAGCGTTTCGGGATCGTTGATCTCTCGCTCGCCCCTACCGCCGAGATCGGAGATTCTGTTGCCCACATTCTTGAGGGCATGGGACTTGATGTTGTCGGGACTCACGGGACAACCGCTGCTCTCGCATTGCTAAATGATGCAGTGAAGAAAGGTGGGATGATGGCGTGCTCTCGTGTGGGAGGGTTATCGGGTTCCTTCATTCCTGTCAGTGAGGATGCTGGGATGATTAACGCGGCCCGCAATGGGTCGATCACTCTAGACAAGCTTGAAGCAATGACCGCGATTTGCTCAGTGGGGCTAGATATGGTTGCTGTACCTGGAGATACTCCCCCAGAAACGATTGCTGGGATGATTGCCGATGAAGCTGCTATCGGGATGATGAATCATAAGACCACCGCAGTACGGGTTATTCCTGTTCCTGGGAAGGCTGTTGGCCAGGATGTAGATTTTGGAGGCCTTCTGGGTCGTGCTCCGATCATGCCTGTCCATCGGGCATCGTCCAGAGCGTTTATTCGCCGTGGTGGGCAGCTCCCCGCCCCAGTCCATGGGCTGAGAAACTGACGGGAGGTTTCTCTGTCGGCCGAGGCTGGGGTTTACACTCCAGCCAAATCTAGACTAAGCTGTCTGTTATGAATTTTGTGCTGTACTCGCCTCGACACGGAGCAGAAGTCGCCGCAAGTGAACTATATGACTTCATGAGCGCCAGCAACCTCCACCTCCACGAGCTTGAGCAGCGAATTCTAGACGGACACTCGGCCCGACTTGGCGACCTCCATAATGTCGACGGAATTTTTGTCGGCGGTTCGCCCTACACAGTGACAAATCCACACAAAGACAGCGGACAAAAACACGTCGAACAGCTTCTCCGTGCCCTCACAGGGGCCCAAATCCCCATCATCAACATCTGTTTTGGGGCTCACGTCCTCGCCGACAGCCACGGTGGAACCCTCGCACGTCTTCACCCCGAAAACTCAGGGCCAACAACGGTACACCTCACACACGCCGCTGCAAACGATCCCCTATGCCGCTCGCTTCCAACAACATTCAAGGCCTTCACGGGACACACAGAAAACATCGAAGTTCTCCCCCAGGCCGCGACTCTCCTCGCCTATGGTGAGGCCTGCCCCGTTCAAATCTTCCGGATCAGTGAGATCCACTGGGCAACACAATTCCATGCCGAAATGGACGCACCCGGACTCCACAGGCGCATGGAGTTCTATAAAAACTACGGCTATTTTGGCCTCGACGAATATGCTTCAATCGTTGACACTGCCGCGAAAATTGATGTCTCGCCTGCACGGCAACTCCTCGCTAATTTCGTTGACTTTTGCCGAACTCGTTCACGGCAACTCTCCCATTGTGTTACCTAGCCCCACCACGTGTGACGGTTGCCCTAAGTGAGCTCGACGATCTCCATGTACTCGTCGTTCCACATGTCCTCGTCACCATCAGGAAGAACAATGACACGCTCAGGGTTAAGGGCCTTCACCGCGCCGGGATCGTGAGTTACCAACACCACCGCACCCTGGTATGTCCGCAACGCTGCGAGGACCTGTTCGCGAGAAACCGGATCGAGATTGTTTGTCGGCTCATCTAACAGCAACACATTTGCGCGTGAAGCAACAAGCGCAGCAAGCGCAAGGCGGGTTTGCTCACCACCAGACAGCGTCCCCGCCGGTTGCTGAAGCTGATCACCAGAAAACATGAACGCCCCAAGGAGCCCACGAAGATCCTGTTCACCAGAATCAGGACACGACTGAACTGTATTTTCCCATACCGTTGCGTCGGGGTCGATAGTGTCATGTTCCTGCGCAAAATATCCGATTTTCAGCCCGTGGCCAGTAACGATTCCGCCTTCGCCGTCAGTTCGTTCGACACCTGCAAGAAGCTTGAGCAACGTTGTTTTCCCCGCGCCGTTATATCCCAAGATAACGACACGTGAACCCTTATCAATGGCCATATCAACACCGGCGAAAACTTCCAACGAACCGTACATCTTCGTCAATCCATGGGCATGGAGCGGAGTTTTACCACATGGAGCCGGCACGGGGAACGTAATATGTGCGACTCTATCTGACACTCGAACCTCATCGAGCCCGCTCACGAGCTTATCCGCACGAGCAAGCATTTGCTTCGCAGCAGCTGCTTTTGTCGCCTTCGCGCCGAAGCGAGCAGCTTGAGCCCGTAGCGTAGCTGCCTTTTTTTCAGCGTTCGCCTTCTCCCGTCGCCGGCGAGTCTCATCAGTGGCTCGTGCCTGCTGGTACTTCTTCCACCCCATGTTGTACACATCAGCTTCAGCACGCGTAGCATCGAGGAACCACACTTTGTTACACACAGCCTCAAGAAGGCTAACGTCGTGAGAAATCACGATCAACCCACCCTCATGATTACATAAAAACCCGCGCAGCCATGTGATGGAGTCCGAATCCAGGTGATTGGTCGGTTCGTCTAACAACAACGTGGTATCCGACTTACCGCTGCCCGTCGACGCCGCGAAAAGAATGTGCGCTAATTCCACGCGCCGTCGTTGTCCACCAGACAGAGTCCTGAGTGACTGATCCAAAATACGACCTGGAAGCCCGAGAGCATCACAAATTCGTGCGGCTTCAGCGTCTGCTTCGTACCCGCCCAGCGCATGATAACGCTCCTCCAAACGCGAAAACTTACGGATCGCAGCGTCACGACGAGCCTCACTACCGGTCTCCATAATCTCCTGCTGTCGATCCATCGACGATCGAATTTGATCAAGTCCACGTGCTGACAGCACACGGTCCCTTGCAGACTGCTCTAGATCGCCTTCCATGGAATCCTGAGGAAGATAACCAATATCACCTGATCGAGTAACAATCCCACCGTAAGGCTGTGTCTGCCCCGCCAATATGCGCATCGTCGTCGTTTTGCCGGCACCGTTGCGTCCCACAAGACCAACGCGGTCCCCCTGTTGAACCCGCAAATGGTGCCCGGGCGCAGTCAAGAGTGTGCGTGCGCCGACACGAACATCAAGGTCTTCGGTAGTAATCATAAGCGGGCAGTATATCGCGTCGCTATGGTTATTTTCATACCGAGTGTCATCGTCACTGTGAAACCGGTTCCTAGACGGCGAGAAACATCCATCACCGGCGACATTCCTACCACCCCTGACGATACAGTAAGAGTATGCATTGTTCAGTCATCGGTCTAGGCCCAGCGGGAACTGCAGCAGCTGCTGCTGCACGCCGTGCCGGCCATTCGGTCGACTGCTGGGACCCCGACGGGCCACAATATCCATCAACGATGGGCGCGTGGGAACATCAAATACCGCAGTGGTTGCGTGATCACCCTCGCCCATACCTTTCTTGTACTCAACCACGAGTATGCGGTGATGGCTGGGAAACAACACTGTCGGACACGTACGTCATTCTCAACCCACAAGCACTACGCGACCAGCTACCAACAGATGATGACGAATCACTTCACATGCGGCGCCGACACCACGACCCTCATCATGATGATGCCGATCTAATCGTTGACACAACCCCACCGACAAGCGGATTTGTTCCCGTAAAACAGCTGGCTGTCGGCCTTGTTCTTCCAGAAGGGGTCATCCCCACTGAGCATCGACACGCAGTACTGATGGATATGCGAACTCTCCCGCCCATCCGGACCCCGGACCATCGCCACGAATTCGATGGCGTCACAAGAATGAACCCCCATTCGTCTTCCCCTAGTCATCGAATGACATTTAATTACCGGATGCCCACCGGCGAAGACCGATGGCTCATTGAGGAAACGATCGTCGCCACAACATGCCGAGGGTCTAAGACCTCACCAGAATCTGAGCACTCACAGCTAAAATACCTTGAGATTTCCTTGCGAAGGAGGCTCGTCCAGCTCGGAATTGATCCTGACACCGCGTACCGATGTGCATACCACAAAGAGGTGGTCAGCTTCTCATTAGCACCGAGACGTCGGCAGTGGCCTCATTCGACGCGCCGGAGCACAAGGGCTGGTGTTCGTTTTCCCTGGGGTGCTAGTGCTGGGCTCATGCACGCCGCAACAGGTTACAGCATTGGAATGGCATTAAGCGATGCAAACAAGGAGATAGAGTGGGCAGCTCGATGGAGTCAACGTCCACTGATCACGCGAAATCTTTCAGGAATCCGACACGGCCCACCCCGCGGTTGGCTGACTGGATGGCTCCAACGACGTGGCTTGGCAGCGACCTTACAATTTCAACCCGACGAAATGCGCCTATTTTATCGCGCATTTTTCGCTTTGCCACAGCCGAACATTCGCTCATATCTCACTGCATCACGGGGATGTGACGTTCTCCGCGCAATGGTGGGCGTGGTTGCTTGGCTCGTCTCCTTTCATACACAGACCACTAGACTGCGCCAGACGCAGCCGGAGACCACACGGCGATACCAACGCTCGTTGGTTCACCGCACATTCTTATCCCTGCTGCGCGGGAGTACTGCACGTCTTCCCCGTCGATAAAAAGGGCAGCTATCCCACCATTGATGGTGTGTCAGACGGCGAAACCAAGAGCACGAAGTTGCTCTCGTCCCTCATCGGTGATCATCTGCGGCCCCCACGGTGGAGTCCACACCCAGTCGATACGCATTTTTTCAGCGATGCCCCGGCCAATCACAGCATCCGCCGACTGATCTTCAAGCACATCAGTCAACGGGCAGGCCGGTGACGTTAATGTCATGTAGATCACCACATTGCTCTCGTCATCAACCCAAATATGATACACCAAGCCCAGGTCAACAACGTTGATGCCAAGCTCGGGATCGAGCACATCGTATAAACTTTCGTGGACCGCATTAGCAATTTTTTGTTGCTCATCGCTCATAGGCGGGAGATCCGGAACGCCTGGAATGGAACCATTCATACCGGTCCCGGGGCCAGTTACCGATCCAGCATCATCAAAAGAACTGCCAGACTCGGATTCTGTCGTGGCAGCGGTGTCTTCCTGTGTCATCGGAACTCCTTCGTGAGACAGTCGAACGTGAAAGCTAGGAAATCGACGTCGATGAATTAAGCTGTGCAGCAGCTTTAACATGTCCTAATGCGGTCATCGCTTCGGTTGCCGCTGCTTGGAGGGCTTTCCACCCCAACAATGCACACTTCACACGAGCTGGATACTGAGAAACTCCAGCAAAAGCGACCCCATCCCCGATCAAATCCTCATCTCCATCGACCGAGCCACGCGAGGTCACCATGTGCTCAAATGCAGCGAGTTTGTAGGAAACGTCGATAACTCTCTGGCCGACCAACTCCTCAGCCATCACTGACGTCGAGGCTTGGCTGATGGAGCACCCTGCCGCATCGTAGGAAATATCCTTAATGGTAGACCCATCATCAGACAAGTGAACCCGAAGCGTAATCTCATCTCCACATGACGTATTGACGTGGTGAACCTCCGCGTCGAAAGGTTCTCGCAAACCTGCATACTGCGGATTCTTATAGTGGTCCAGGATCACCTCCTGGTACATCGATTCGAGTTTCATCGCGTCACCCCAAAGAAACGTTGTGCCCGGCAGATCGACTCGACCAGCTTATCGACCTCGTCGAGTGTGTTGTAAATATAGAACGATGCTCGTGTTGATGCGTGCACACCCAATTTCCGATGAATAGGCCAAGCACAGTGATGTCCGGAACGAACAGCGATACCGTCATCATCCAGAACCTGGCTGAGATCATGCGGATGAACCCCATCCAAGGTGAAACTGATCGAACTACCGCGACACTCAGCAACCCTAGGGCCAATGATCCGTAGCCCCTCAATATCACGGAGCTTCTCTAATGCATACTCAGTGAGTTCACGCTCATGTGTCGTGACAGCATCCATTCCGATCGTTTGGAGAAACTCGACGGCAGCGCCAAGCCCGACAACCTGGCTGGTCATCTGTGTACCCGCCTCAAAACGCTGTGGCGGATCACAGTACTCGGAGCGGTCCATGTGAACGGTCGTAATCATAGAACCACCGGTCAGAAATGGGGGCATGCGCTCAAGAATCTCCGCTTTTCCATACAGCACACCCACACCATTCGGACCAAGCATCTTATGGCCTGAAAAAGCAGAAAAATCGACATCAAGAGCATGGAAGTCTACTGCTTGGTGCGGTACAGATTGACAGGCATCGAGGACCGTCAATGCTCCAACTTTATGCGCGCGAGACACAAGTTCATCGATATCCGGCTGTGCCCCCGTTACATTCGACTGATGAGTAAACGCGACGACTTTTGTCCGGTCACTCAAAGTCAGTGAATCCAGATCAACTCTTCCGTCCTCAGTTGCGGCATACCACTTCAGATTCGCACCAGTACGACGACACAATTCCTGCCACGGCACCAAATTGGCATGGTGCTCAATTTCGGTGACAACAACGTCGTCACCCTCGTTAACTTGAAAATCTCCCGCGCGATCATCACCAAGCATGTAAGCAACTGCATTGAGAGCCTCTGTAGCGTTTTTCGTAAACACAATTTCTGGCTCATCAACACCAACAAAATGCGCAATCTTTACCCGCGCGCTTTCGTAGGCATCGGTGGCTTCCTCAGCGAGCTGATATGAACCACGGTGAACAGGGGCATTGATGTGAGTAAGGAAATGGAATTCCTCGCGGAGTACACATTCGGGGCGCTGTGAAGTGGCGCCCGAGTCGAGAAAGATAAGTGGTTTTTCGTCACGAACCTTTCGACTCAGAATAGGGAACTCGGCGCGCACTGCGTCAACGTTTAACTTTCCGCACTGGGTGAGCTCTGGAATCTCCACGGTCAGTGACCTCCCTCCTGCAAACGTTATCCTGTCGCTTCAACTCTATGGTGAACACCCCAAACGGTGCAGGTGATGCCACCGTTCATCTTTCAGTCGTTATTTGGTATCCAGGTCTATGCGACGAAATCGTCGTAGCCCTCATCTTCAAGCTTGTCGGCGAGCTCGGGGCCACCAGTCGTGACGATACGGCCATTCGCGAAAACGTGAACAAAATCAGGGCGAACATAGTTCAGAATTCGCTTGTAATGGGTAATCAACATAATTCCGCCGTCGTTATTCTCCTTGTAATCATTGATTCCCTGGGACACGATGCGGAGCGCATCGACATCTAAGCCAGAGTCTGTTTCGTCGAGAATAGCGAATTTAGGTTTGAGTAAAGCCAGTTGAAGAATCTCGTGACGTTTCTTTTCACCGCCGGAAAATCCCTCATTTACGGACCGCTCGGAGAAGGAGGAATCAATTTTTAGTTCCTTCTGAGCCTCTTTGACCTCTTTGACCCACTCACGCAGGCGCGGAGATTCACCTCGAACGGCGGTCGCCGAGGTACGCAAGAAGTTAGCCATTGAGACTCCGGGAACTTCGACAGGGTATTGCATGGCCAAAAAAAGTCCTGCCCGTGCTCGTTCATCGACATCCATATCGAGAATGTTTTTGCCGTCTAGAAGTACTTCACCACCAGTGGCTTCGTAACGTGGATGTCCAGCGATGGTATATGACAGGGTTGATTTGCCAGACCCATTGGGCCCCATGATGGCATGGGTTTCACCTGACTTAATAGTGAGGTTAACCCCCTTCAGGATTTGCTTGGGTTGTTCTCCGGGTTCGGTAGGTTTCACTACTGCTTCGAGGTTGCGGATGTCGAGGGTGCTCATGGTTCTCCTTATTTCTTTATATCTGTGATGCGCAGGAAAGACGTCGCGATGTGACTAACTCGGGGAATTCAGTTCGTCAAGCTTGACGCTGTCGAGCTCGTCCGCCACGCGCTTTTCAAGTTCTTCGCGTACGGCGGCGATGGGAATTTGTGAGATGACTTCTGTGAAGAACCCATGCACGATGAGACGTCGTGCAACGGGTTTGGGGATCCCGCGGCTCATGAGGTAATAGAGCTGCTCATCATCAAAACGTCCGACTGTCGCCGCGTGACCTGCACCGATGATCTCACCAGTGGCGATTTCGAGGTTTGGCACTGCGTCTGCTCGGGCGCCCTCAGAGAGTACAAGATTCATACTTTTCTCATACGTATCGGTGTTATCGGCTTGCGCGCGGATGAGTACGTCACCGACCCACGCGGCTCGAGTTTCAGGACGATCCGAGCTTGGGTTGCCTTGAAGAGCCCCTTTATACATGACGTTAGAGCGACAATTTGCTTCAGCATGATCGACGAGAAGCCGCTGTTCAAAATATTGCCCGTCGTCGGCAAAATAGACCCCGGACAATTCACAGTCACCACCCGGTGCTGTAAAGACCGCATGACAGATATTGCGGACAACGGATCCACCAAAGGCGCTGTATCCATGGCGTACGACAGCGTCGCGATCTAACCGGATGCGCTCATTGGCGAGGTGGACAGCATCGTCACCCATGTCATCAATGATAGCGACATTGAGATGCGCTCCCGCCCCAAGGGAATAACCGTGGAAGTCGGCATAGTTCCCGTGTCCTTCGAAACGGAGCACCAGGTTCGCTTCGGCATGTGCTCCGACGAGAATAGCGACCGCGCCGAACGATGTGGTGTCGGGGCCAGTGCCCGTGAAAGTCAGAGTGATATTTTCATCTACGATAGTGCCAGCATCAATGGTAAGGACCGTTCCACGCCGGAGACTACTGAACACCTGGGCACCCACACGGTCGACAGGTGCCCCCGCAGAACGAAGACGGTCGTCATCAGCGGGGACGTGCTCAACTCGGACACCGGTTGTTCCATCGGGGATCACTACCGTGACTGGTGATGGCTCTTTCTCGTGAACGAATGAACCATCATGGAGCCCATTGAGACGACGAAGTGGGGTAAAACGCCAGTCTTCATCACGACCACGAGGAACCGCGAAGTCCCCAACGTTAAATGATGTGAAGAGATCGCCCTTGGTTTTTGCTTCGGTCGTGTTGGTGGCGTTGGCGTCAAACGCTCCAGATTCTTTAGCTTTGTCTGTGGCAGCGTTGACATCGTCGGCTTTGAGTACGTCAGTCATCTATCCCACGGATCCTTCCATCTGCAATTCAATGAGGCGGTTGAGTTCGAGCGCATATTCCATGGGGAGTTCTTTCGCGACAGGCTCGATGAAGCCGCGAACGATCATTGCCATTGCGTCGTCTTCAGCGAGGCCACGGCTCATGAGATAAAAGAGCTGGTCTTCTGACACTTTCGACACAGTTGCTTCGTGCCCTAGTGACACGTGATCATTTCGAATGTCGTTGTAAGGATAAGTGTCCGATCGCGAAATTGTGTCGACGAGAAGCGCGTCGCATTCCACGTTCGCTGTGGAGTGATGAGCGGTGGGGTTGACTTTGACGAGGCCCCGGTAGGCTGCGCGGCCACCACCACGCGCGACCGACTTGGACACAATATTGGAGCTCGTATATGGAGCCATATGAACCATTTTGGCTCCGGTGTCTTGGTACTGGCCTTCACCGGCCATGGCGACGGAGAGAACCTCGCCGCGGGCGTGTGGGCCGGTCATCCACACTGCGGGATATTTCATGGTGACTTTGGATCCGATATTGCCATCGATCCATTCCATTGTGGCCCCTTCTTCGCACTTCGTGCGCTTCGTGACCAAGTTATAGACATTATTGGACCAGTTTTGGATGGTGGTGTAGCGGCAGCGGCCACCTTTTTTGACGATGATCTCGACCACGGCCGAGTGGAGTGAATCCGTTTTATAAATAGGTGCGGTACAGCCCTCGACGTAGTGGACATAGGCATCCTCGTCAACGATGATCAATGTTCGTTCAAACTGCCCCATGTTTTCCGTGTTAATGCGGAAATAGGCCTGGAGTGGAATGTCGACATGGACGCCTCGAGGAACATAAATGAAGGACCCACCTGACCACACTGCTGTATTCAACGCGGCAAACTTATTGTCTCCGGCGGGGATAACCGTCCCAAAATATTCCTTGAATAACTCAGGATAGTCCTTCAATGCCGTGTCGGTATCGACGAAAATAACACCCTGTTTCTCCAGGTCTTGGCGGATCTGATGGTAAACGACTTCGGACTCGTATTGTGCTGCAACCCCGGCAACTAGGCGCTCTTTTTCAGCTTCGGGAATACCGATGCGATCATACGTATTCTTGATATCTTCGGGAAGATCATCCCACGTTGTAGCTTGCCGTTCTGTCGACCGAACGAAGTATTTAATCTGATCGAAATCAATCCCAGATAAATCAGCTCCCCAGGTGGGGACAGGTTTCTTATGGAACGTTGACAGCGCCTTAAGACGATTCTTTAACATCCATTCCGGCTCGCTTTTCTTCGCAGAAATGTCCTTGACGACATCGTCGTCAAGCCCACGTCGTGCGGAGGCTCCAGCGACGTCGCTATCATGCCACCCGTAGTTATATCCTCCACCAATGGACTCAATGATTTCTTCATCACTCTGGGGTGATGTGGGTGGCCCTGCGGGAGCTGTCGATGTTTGGGTCATGAGCGGTGACTCCTCTTAAATTGCGTGTGATGATGGTCGAGTTTTTCCGGAAGTGAAAAATTTAAGCCAGATCATGGACTCACAAGGGGGCTGACACGGTGGGATGGCGTTCATCGCCATTCTTCCTGTCATGGTGTCGATCGTGGACGGGCCCCAACGGGATATGAGTTGTGCATACTCCATTTCCATCGACAATGGTGGCCAAGGGTTGTGTATGGTGGCCCAACACATCACGAACTGCCTCATGCTCGGCGGCACACATTTCAGGGAAATGCTCGGCGACCCCCTGGATAGGGCAATGGTGACGGCAAATTTGGATCCCCCCACCGGCCTTATTCACCGTTGCGGCGTAACCATATTTGCTAAGAGCCTCAGCAACTTTGGTGACCACCATCTCGACGGTGTCTGGATCGGTGGGATCACAAGGCGTGTCGTCGATTTCAGCGTCGCGAAGGATGCTTGTCATCCGTTGTTGCGCGAAGTGGTTCACCGCGTTGGGCCCACCTGCTTCGCGGAGCGCTTCGAGGGCAAGAACAGCGACTCGGTCATAGTCGTAGCCAAAGTTCCCCCTCCCCTTATCTGTTAAACGGAAGGTTCGCGCGGGCCGGCCACGGCCACGGGGGGGTCCCCCTGTGGCGGGTGCTTCTTCTGCCAGTCCATCGGTCACTAAATTGTCGACATGACGCCGAACTCCTGCAGTCGTTAAATTTAACTCCTTGCTGAGCTCCGAGGCACTCATTGTTCCCTTATGAAGGAGGAGAGACATGATACGCTCACGCGTTTGGCCCTCTGGCCCGGGGGCGTTGCCTCTCATAAGTCTTCCTCTCTCTCGGTGTGATGTGGCCCATCCGGGCAGAGCTCGTCACTGCTTCACCCGGTGTGTTAAGTCCACCATCGTTTGTGTTTCACGTCGTCACACGTGAAATGTCAGGGGCGCAGGCACCTACGTCCAGGTTGTTCCCCATCATGTGTATAACGTGGAGTGTTCCCACCAGCGCTATTACACTTTACACAACACTAGTGTATCGGAATTCTATTCCAATACAGAGGGTATGGATTCGGCTATACACACTCGTGCTGAAGCCGACGTCGCACCCTACGATGGCGGTAGCGGTGCGTATGGGTGGGTAGGGTGTCCCCGGCCCTTTGACTACACTCAACCTGATGAAGTTTCCCCGAGTCTGGTTGTGACGATGGGGAGATAAGGAGTTGACACGTCAAGTGTGGAGGTGTGGATGGCCACTCGCGGGATGTCGATATTTCGTCGCCTTGTTGACGGCAGCCGTCGTGAGCTGACCTCAGTGGTACCCGATTTCGGGGTTGCTGGATCACGATCGGCGGAAGCATTTCACGGTGATCCTCTCACGCAGAAAATTTCACGCGATCTCGACCTGGCTGACATCCGACGTTGTGCACTTCTTCGCTGGTTGGGAACCGTGGGCTCTGTCCTGATTATGATCGGTGGTTGGGGTGCAGGAGCAATGCCTGTTGTTAACAACACATTGTGGCGTTTTCCCGTTGCCAACTTGATGGGTCGAATGTTGTTGACTTCGACGGTGATGGTGTTCGTCGGGATCGGATTCCTCGTTTTAGCGTGGGCGCTCATGGGGTACCTTGCCCTCGCCACTCCTCGTCGGCAAGGACATGGTTGGGCTGATGCACCGGCGATGGTTCGAACTTTTGTTGCCTGGGTTATTCCGCTTGCGTTTACTGCGCCCCTTTTTACTCAGGATATTTATTCCTATATTGCGCAAGGGGCTATCGCCAGTCGAGGCCTAAATCCGTATTATGGTGGGCCAGTAGATCTTTTGGGGGTCGCAGATCCTCTTGCTCGGTCAGTTCCTTTGGTATGGTCCCACTCCCCTTCCCCATATGGGCCGGTTGCGATTATGGGCGGTCACGTCATCTCGTGGCTCACCAACGAGAACGTTATGGCTGCGGTTTTTCTCTATAGGCTCGTCTCCATCGCTGGCTTAGGACTGTGCGCATGGGCGGTGACCAAACTTGCTCACCGCTGTGGCGTGGAAGCGTCGGCGGCGCTGTGGCTAGGGGTGGTGAACCCGCTTTCACTTCTTCATCTTGTCGGCGGTATCCACAATGAATCAATGATGCTCGGACTATTGATGGTCGGCATGGAATGGTGTTTCCGAGCTTTCGACCGTCCGGTGAAAAACGCAGCATTGTTGTCACCCATCACTGGGCGGCGTGCGTTGTACTTCATTGGTGGTGTAGGGGCTATTTGCTGTGCGATTATGGTCAAAGTGACGAGTGTGGTGGCCCTCGGTTTTGTGTGGGTTGCGCTAGTTCGTTACCTCCGGCGAAAACATGCATGGCTGTCCGCAACAGTTATTATGGCGTCTCTTTTGGCATTCTTCGTTATTGGGTTGTCTTTCGTGTCTGGGCTGGGGCTCCACTGGCTAGCCGTTCAGGGCGGGGCGGCCGACATCGTCAGCTGGATGTCGATCACGACACTCCTGGGGATTTTCGCTGCGTTCGTAGGGAACATGCTTGGCTTGGGGGATCATACTGGAGCGACGACCGCATTCGTTCATGGAGTGGGATTGATTGTTGCTGCACTATGGATGGTTCGCATGCTTCTGGCGACATATCGTGGTCGCCTCCACCCGATTGGTGGTTATGGGGTCGGGATGCTGGTGCTTGTCCTTCTGTTCCCTGTGGTCCATCCCTGGTACGCATTGTGGGCGATCATTCCTCTTGCAGCGTGGGCTAACCAGCCACTATTTCGGAATACCGCGGTTATCTACTCGATAATCCTTAGCTTCTTCGTCCTGCCACGTGGGCTAAAGCTACCAGCATGGAGTGTGGCTCAGACATATATTATTGCTGCAGCGAGCTTCGTGGTTCTGGTGGGACTAGGATGTCTCGCTCTAAAATTAATGAAAATTCGCCCACCAGGAGTCTCATTGGAGGGTATCAATGCCGGAAAGATATTGGTTGAGGGCGAACATAGCGGTAGGGGAAGTCGTCTAGTGACCGGCGATACTGACACCAACCACCCCATCATTTCCTAGGTTTATGGTGTGGTTTCGGTGACATCGTCGACATCTAATCTCATCGACCTAACCTGGTACTTCACGGTCGGTCTGTCGACGTAGTTTCGTCGCGCTACACTTTTATCCTGTGACTCGCTCGAAAAATTCACCTGGTGATGCGCTAGTCCTTGATTCTGTTGTTCGGACCTTCAAATCTAGACGCGCTGTTGACGGCATCAGTTTCTCTGTTCGCCGGGGCGAAGTCTTTGCTCTCCTAGGGCCGAATGGTGCAGGTAAAACAACCACGATTGAAATGTGTGAGGGGTTTCAGGTTCCTGATTCCGGTTCGATCAGTCTTTTAGGGCTAGACCCCTCCACACACGCAGATGAGATTCGGTCACGAATCGGAATCATGCTTCAGGATGGTGGCTCCTACCCAGGCGTACGAGTCAAAGAGATGCTGTCCCTGTTGGCGAGCTACAGCCAGAACCCCTTGAATGTCCCTTGGCTATTGGACGTTGTCGGGTTGACTGACCACGCTAAAACGTCATATCGACGACTAAGTGGTGGACAGAAACAACGGCTGTCGTTAGCGTGCGCGTTGGTTGGGCGTCCCGACATGGTGTTCTTAGACGAGCCAACAGCTGGGCTGGATGCACAGTCACGGCTCGCCGTATGGGACTTGATCACCTCCTTGCGCCGGGATGGTGTGACTGTCCTCCTAACGACACACATGATGGATGAGGCGGAGTCTTTAGCAGATACGGTGTTAATCCTTGATCACGGACGTGTTGTCGCTGAGGGGACGACCCAAGAATTGACCAATATTGAGGATGCTCGTATTTCTTTAGAGACCTCGAGCTCCCTAGACTTATCGGCAGCGAATAAGTTTCTCGCACACGATGCAGTGGCCGGATCAGACGGTACTACCCCGGGCTTCGCACCGCTGCGAGTATCAGCTGTGCGGCCACAGCACTACCGGGTCGATGGGCCCGCCAGCCCTCAGTCGGTTAGCGCGATAGCCGCTGCTGCTCATGCTCAGGGAGTCTTGATCACTGACCTGTCGGTGGATCACCGGAGCCTTGAGGACGTCTTTTTGGACATCACCGGACGAGAGATGAGGCCCTAAATGGTGACCCACAATGGAGAAGAACAATCGACGACTCAGTGTACCGACGAATCACGTTTTACACCGGGGACATTTGTGCCGAAACCGCAACGGGCATCAACAATGAAGCTTGTATCCGCACAGGCGAAGATGGAAACTCTTCTGTTTTTGAGACATGGGGAGCAGCAGTTGTTGTCAATGGTGATTCCGATTGCGATGTTGGTTGGTTTCACGGTGATGCCTTTTATGGATTTTGACGATCCGATTGCTCGGCTATTTCCGATGGTTTTAGCTGTCGCTGTGATGTCGGCCGGTTTTACGGGCCAAGCGATTGCTGTGGTCTTTGATCGTCGATATGGCGCATTGAAACGGATGGGGGCGTCAGCTCTGCCTAAGTGGGCCATTATTGCTGGCAAAGCGTGTGCTGTCGTTACTGTTGTGCTACTACAAACCCTGATCCTAGGGATGATTGCGGTGGCACTGGGATGGTCGACGACCTTCTTGGGAATTGTGTTGGGGGTTGTTTTTCTTACTGTCGGTGCCGTGGCGTTTACGGCGTTAGGGCTGTTGTTGGGGGGAACACTTCACTCAGAGATTGTGTTAGCCCTGGGGAATCTCCTGTGGTTCGCATTGATGGGAGCTGCTGCTGTTGTTGCCATGGAGCCAGGGATGCGCGAGGGTATTCATGCATTGCTGATGCTTTTTCCTTCAGTGGCGTTGGCTCAGGGCTTGATTGATGCGTTCCATGGGAGTTTTAATCTCTTTGCTCTCGTTGTCATCGTGATATGGGCTTTTCTTGGTGGTTTTTCTGCAAGTAAGCTTTTTCGGTTCACCGCATAGGGATGTTGGTTCCTGTGAGAGGGGTAGTTTAGTTCCTGAGGTTGCGCAGGTGAGATGCATAGCGTGAACAACTCCACGTGTGGGGAATCGTGATCCCCTACGCGGGGGCTGTAGTCTGGATCTTTGTGAGTGCAATTCAGGCTAATGATCCTCGGAGTGACGCACCGACGCAGGTAGGTCTCAAATCTTGCAATGATGTGGTTGCTATTCCGCCTACTACTAATGGGTTCGTCCGAGGCTGTTACGCTTTCGCTCGTTTCTCCCGATTCCCTGTCTGTCCTAGTGCTCGTCAACGTCTGTGTGCGTTGGCATTGCTGATTGCTCAGATCGGTATTACTTTGACAGGCTCGATTGTTCGTGTGACAGCGTCTGGTTTGGGGTGTCCAACCTGGCCAGAGTGTCAGCCCGGGTCGTTGGTGCCAGTGTCTGGATCGATCCCCTGGGTTCATCAACTTATCGAGTTTGGTAACCGTACGCTGACTTTTGTACTGACCGTCTTTGTCCTTCTGGCTTTCCTAGCGGTTTCGCGGGCTCAGCGGCGTTCGGAAATTATCGTCTTGGCATTTATCCAAGGCATCGGCGTCATCGTTCAGGCGATTATCGGTGGTATTTCGGTTCATCTCGATCTTGCGTGGTGGATGGTTGCTCTTCACTTTTTGCCATCAATGGTTCTCATATGGCTAGCTGCCCTGCTATGGGTTCGTATTGATGAACCTGATGACGGTTGTGCGCGGGTAATGTACCCGCAGCCGCTTCGTTGGTTAGCTCTCATGTCTGCCATATCCATGGGAATTACCCTGATTTCAGGGACAATGGTTACTGGGGCTGGTCCTCATGCAGGAGATTCTGAGGTTCCTGCGGATTCCCGCCTGCAGATTCCTCTTGACCTCATGGCACATATGCATGCGCACGCGATGTATCTCTATTTGGGGTTGGTTGCTGGTCTGCTCTTCGGCCTTCTCACGGTTCGTGCCGATCGAGCGATCATGAAAACAACGCAGTTACTGGTAGCGTCGATCATTGTTCAAGCTTGCGTAGGGATCGTCCAGTATTGGTTGGGGGTTCCGCGCTGGACCGTTCCTGTACACGTGGTAGGGTCTGGCGTGATTTGTGCGGTCACAGGGGTGCTCTGGGCTCAAGGAAAACAACGCACGCAGGATGACCGTGATCGCGACGAGTTGATGGTGCCCTAGTTTCTGAAGCACGGTGGGTGGCTATATTCTCCAGTGTCTCCCCTAGTCCCTACTGACCGCTGCTACCTTGTACTCCTTAAAGAACGTGCTCATTCAACGGCGATGATGTCAATCTCGCGTTGAGCTCAGCATAGTGCAGTATTTTTCCGCACAGCCGGATGTTTAGTGTGGTACGTGAATTGTTCCTCCTGGTCCACAACATAGTCCGGCTAGAACCCGACCATGTTGTGCAGCGGTTGGAGGTTGATGACGGCATCAATGGAAAGTCCAACGAATAGCAATGACAGGTAGTTGTTGGACAGAATAAATAGTTTGATTGGTTTGACTGGCTTGCCGGTGGATATTCGCTGGTAGAGGATGGTGGCACTGATGATGAACCAGATTCCTGATCCGATCACCGCGAGAGTGTAGAACCATCCCGATGCAAAAATGAGGGTTAAAGAGGTGAGAACCGTCAGCCAGGTATAGAGCAAGATCTGTTTCGCTACTTGGGACCGGGTTTTGACTACCGGCATCATCGGAACCCCTGCACCCCGATAGTCTTCTTCATATCGCATTCCTAATGCCCACGTATGGGGTGGAGTCCAGAAGAAAATAATCATGAATAATGCGATGGCCTGTGACCATCCAGCTACCGAATGGCTGTTCGTGTTGTCAGCGATGACAGCCCACCCGACAATAACCGGCATACAGCCAGCGGCCCCACCCCAGATGACGTTCTGCCATGTTTTTCGCTTGAGCCATTTCGTGTAGACGAAAATATAGAACAGGATGGTAGCCATCACGAAGATCGCGGCCAACAGTGAATGACACAGGAAAGTGAGAAATAAAAAGCTCAGGACAGTCATCGCGACAGCAAAAATCTTAGCTTCTGTCAGGGTCAACCGCCCATCCACTAAGGGGCGATTTTGCGTCCTTTTCATGACCTTGTCGATATCGCTATCGACGATCATGTTGAAGGAATTTGCTGCAGCGGCTCCCATCCACCCCCCAACGAGGGTTAATAAAATCAACCAGAGGTGCACTGTGCCACGATCTGCTTGAAGCATGGCAGGAATCGTGGCGACGAGGAGAAGCTCAATCACCCGTGGCTTCGTCAGTGCCACATACGCCTTTATCTTCTCCACTTGCCTCTTTTTCCTCCGCGTCCACTGATAGTCGTTGTTGACTAGCCACAATGGGTGATCAGTGCTATCTAAATCGTGCTATTACGCCCCCATTATGGACATGATGGGGACAGTCATCGACTTATTTTAACAATCGCACCGTGATTCGTTGATTTGCCACAAAAACTATGACGTGAGTGGAAGAATTCCAGTACACCCGTAGGGTCATGGTCGTGCTGGTGACGCTGTTTAGACCCCCAGATTCGGGGCCCCGGAGCGCCGGGCTCTGCTGTGATCAATGAGGCGGTTTCTATTGCTTGCTCTGCCATAGACCACGCGGAAACTTCAGCCTAAACTAGGGCTCATTTCCTCGAGAGAATGTCCTCACATACGCGTGGCGTCGGCGGTGGTAATGCAGAAAGGTAATCAGAAGGTGATTGACAAGACTTCCCCAGTTATGAAGCGGTACGCGCAAGCGAAGGAACTGGTCCCGGCCCACCTTCGTGCAGCTGTCCAACCGGGTTTTCCTCACGACTGGGAAGAAATCGATTCCCGATCAGTCGATACGGTGCGTATCCTCGCCGCTGATGCGGTCCAGAAGGCAAAGTCCGGTCACCCTGGTACTGCCATGAGTCTGGCTCCGCTGGCTTACACCTTGTTCCAACGAATCATGCGACATGATCCTGCGCATCCCGACTGGGTTGGTCGTGATCGTTTCGTTCTGTCGTGTGGACACAGTTCAATGACGATTTATGCGCAGCTATTCTTAGGCGGGTTTGGTCTAGAAAGAGAAGATATCCAGCAGCTTCGTACGTGGGGATCCTTGACGCCGGGCCACCCTGAGTACGGGCATACCAAAGGTGTTGAAATTACTACAGGTCCACTGGGCCAAGGTCTGGCTTCCGCTGTTGGTATGGCGATGGCGGCCCGACGTGAGCGGGGGCTTTTTGATCCTGAGGCTCCTGCGGGCGATTCTCCGTTTGACCACTATGTCTATGTCATTGCCTCTGATGGTGATCTTGAGGAGGGGGTGACAGCTGAGGCTTGTTCCCTCGCTGGTACGCAGAAGCTTGGAAATATGATTGCGTTGTGGGATGACAATCGTATTTCGATCGAGAATGATACTGCGATCGCCTTCGACGAGGATGTGTGTGCTCGTTTTGAGTCTTACGGATGGCAGGTTCTTTGTGTTGAGTCTGGAGAGGATGTCCAGGCTCTTGAGGCTGCGATTACGTTGGCTCAGCGGGATACGGATCGTCCGACGTTGATTCGTGTTCGTACTGTGATTGGTTACCCTGCGCCAACCAAGATGAATTCAGGGGCGGTCCATGGTGCGGCCCTGGGTAACGATGAAGTCGCGGGAGTGAAGCGAATCTTAGGGTTTGATCCTGAACAATCGTTTGAGGTGCCCGATGATGTTCTTACACATACGCGGGCGCTTTGCGATCGTGGAGCAACGGCTCATGCCGAATGGTTGAAAGGTTTTGATCGGTGGGCTGACCAGAATCCTGAGCGGAAAGCTCTTTTTGATCGACTCATGGCGCGAGAGCTTCCGGAGGGGTGGGATGCGGATCTTCCAGTATGGGATGCGGACGATTCTGGTGTTGCAACGAGAAAAGCATCGGAGGCAGTCATTCAGGCATTGGGTGCTGCATTGCCTGAACTATGGGGTGGGTCTGCGGATTTAGCGGGATCGAATAATACGACAATTAAAGATGCGGATTCGTTTGGCCCTCCCTCGATTTCGACGGATTCGTGGACTGCTCACCCCTATGGTCGTGTGCTTCATTTTGGTATTCGTGAGCATGCGATGGGATCGATTCTAAACGGCATTGCTCTTCATGGTCCGACGCGCCCGTATGGAGGCACGTTTTTGGTGTTCTCTGACTATATGCGTCCTGCTGTTCGTTTGGCCGCGTTGATGAAAACAGACGTGTATTACGTCTGGACACATGATTCGATCGGCCTCGGCGAAGACGGTCCTACACATCAGCCGGTGGAACATCTCGCGTCACTTCGGGCGATTCCTAATTTGGCAGTGTTCCGCCCTGCTGATGCTAATGAGACTGCAGCGTCATGGCGGGCTGCGATTGATTCGCCGGCTGGACCTAAGGCGTTCGCACTATCACGTCAAAACGTGCCAGTCCTAGCAGGAACGAAGGAACTTGCGCGGGATGGTGTTCGTCGAGGGGCGTACGTC
This sequence comes from Corynebacterium sp. PCR 32, assembly GCF_037464985.1. Lineage (NCBI taxonomy): Bacteria > Bacillati > Actinomycetota > Actinomycetes > Mycobacteriales > Corynebacteriaceae > Corynebacterium > Corynebacterium sp. PCR 32. Next base: position 791,184 of record NZ_JBAHVL010000001.1, on the reverse strand, counting down.
TTAGTGCGTGAGACGGTCGAGGCGCCGAAGGTCATCATCATGGCATCGGGGTCTGAAGTTCAGCTGGCCGTCGTTGCGGCAAAGAGTTTGGACACTCTGGGGATTCCTGCGCGTGTGGTATCTGTTCCGTGTATGGATTGGTTCTTGGGACAGGATCAGTCATATCAGGATGAGGTTCTCCCCCCCGGTGTGAGTGCTCGTGTATCCGTGGAAGCCGGAATCGCGATGCCGTGGCATCAGCTTGTGGGGTCGCGAGGCAGGACGATCAGTCTTGAGCACTTTGGCGCGTCAGCTTCCGCTGGTGAGTTGTTTGACAAGTTTGGATTTACAGTCGACGCCATCGTTGACGCTGCAAAATCTGTCGTAGAGAAGTAACACTATTTACCTTGTGCATGATGTTGACATTCTGAAAGGAACCGATCGTGACCATCGACAATGTTTCAGCTAGCCACCCCATCGTAAAACATGACTTAGGGGGTTCTGATCTTGAACTGTCTGAGTACAACGCGGTCGCGCCTGCAACGTATGTGCCGTCTGCAGCCAATGCGAATGTTCGTCAGCTTGTCCAGGCGGGGACGTCTGTGTGGTTGGATGATCTCTCTCGTGATCGTCTGGTGTCGGGGAACTTGGCTGACCTTATATCATGGTCAGGGGTCGTAGGTGTGACGACGAATCCTGCAATTTTCTCGAAAGCAATGACCAGCGGTACCTCCTATGATGAGCAACTCGCCCACTTGAGGGCGCAGGGTGTTTCAGCGTCAGACGCGGTATTTACGATGGCTATCGATGATGTTCGTGATGCTTGTGACGCGTTGATGGACCTCTATGAGACCTCTGGAGGCCAAGATGGTCGGGTGTCGATTGAGGTTGATCCTCGCTATGCACATGACCCGGAGAAGACAGTGCAGCAAGCGCAAGACCTGTGGGATCGCGTGGGCAAGCCCAATGCGATGATCAAGATTCCTGCCACCAAACAGGGGTTATCTGCGATCACAGATAGTCTCGCTCGCGGGATCAGCGTGAATGTGACCCTCATATTTTCTGTAGAGCGCTACAAGGAAGTCATCGTTGCCTTTATCGATGGACTTGAGCGTGCGCGCTCGGAAGGTCGTGACCTCTCAGCGATCCACTCTGTGGCTAGCTTCTTCGTCTCTCGCGTTGACGGCGCCGTTGACATCAAATTAGCCGAGATTATCGCTGATCCTTCGACTGATTTTGATTTGCTGAAAGGGATGGCGGGGATTCACAATGCTCAGCTGGCGTATGAGGCGTTTCAGTTGGCCTTCGGACTACGAGGACCCGATGGAGCATCATCTGAAAGCGACAACCTCTGTACTGTCGCTGAGCGTTGGCGTCATCTTGCCGAGGCGGGGGCGCATGTGCAACGACCACTGTGGGCGTCGACAAGTGTAAAGAATTCGGACTATACCCCGACGCTGTATACCACTGAGTTGGCCGGCCCCCTCACAGTTAACACGATGCCGGAAAGTACTCTGGAGGCGCTCCAATCGGATGGCGGCGTTCATGGTGATGCTCTCACCGGACGAGGAGATGTTGCTCGCGCCTACTTCCACAAGCTTGAGTCACTGGGGATCAATTTCGCTGACGTGGTGAATGTGCTTGAGGATGATGGCGTCGCTAAATTTGTGGAGAGCTGGAATGAACTGATTGCCAACATCGATTCGCGCCTAGCCAGCTAACAACTCGGCGCACAAGCTATAGCAATGGAAGTAGCCCCGCACGTTGCCTCATGGTGGGGACAACGGACAACATGATGAGAAAGGCATGGACATACGACCGTGAATGATCAGCACGCGGCCACCCCGTCACAGCAGCTCGCCTATACACCAGGGGATGTTTGTGGCCATGAGGTAGACCATGGCCATGCCGAAGGTCATCAGGAACCTTCACCACAAGAGCAACTTAACCGAGTCACCGTGGGGGCGAATGAGAATCCACTAGTCAAGGATGGGGTTCCTGCTGACTGGGATAATCCTCTGCGTGATCCACATGATAAGCGACTGCCACGGATCGCGGGGCCCTGTGGTCTTGTTATCTTTGGTGTTACTGGTGATCTTGCGCGCAAGAAACTGCTTCCTGCGATCTATGATCTTGCCAATCGTGGCCTGTTACCAGCTGGTTTTAGTCTGGTGGGGTATGGTCGCCGTGACTGGACCAAAGAAGATTTCGTGATGAAAGTCTATGACGACATCCGTGCAGGCTCTCGAACGCCTTTTAGGCGTTCAGTATGGGAACGCCTTGCCGAGGGGCTTACTTTCGTCAAAGGAAACTTTGATGACGACGAGTGCTTCGATAACTTAGCTGCTACCCTGGCTCAGATTGATCGAACTCGGGGTACTGCTGGAAATTGGGCGTTTTATCTTTCTGTGCCTCCGGACTACTTTCCTAACGTGTGTCACCAGCTTCAACGGTCTGGACTTGCTAAGGACAGTGCCGACGGGTGGCGGCGTGTCGTCATTGAGAAGCCATTCGGGCATGATGAAGAATCTGCTCGTGAGCTCAACCGTATTGTTAATAGTGTTTTTCCGGAACGGTCAGTGTTCCGCATTGACCACTATCTTGGTAAAGAAACCGTTCAAAATATTATGGCTTTGCGGTTTGCTAACCAGCTCTTTGAGCCATTGTGGAGCGCATCATTTATTGATCACGTCCAAATCACGATGGCGGAAGATATAGGCCTTGGCGGGCGTGCTGGCTACTATGATGGCATCGGCGCTGCCCGCGACGTCATTCAAAACCACCTCATTCAACTCCTTGCGCTCATCGCAATGGAAGAGCCTCTCGCGTTGACACCACGTGACTTGCAGACGGAAAAGGTGAAAGTTCTTCGAGCAACGAGCGCTGTACCACCATTTTCTAAGACGACAGCCCGTGGACAATACACGGCTGGATGGCAGGGATCTGAATTCGTCGGCGGTCTTCGAGATGAAGAAGGATTTGCCAAAGATTCAAAAACTGAAACCTATGCGGCCTGCACATTGGAGATCAATTCTCGACGCTGGGCCGGTGTACCGTTCTACTTGCGCACCGGGAAACGCCTCGGCCGGCGGGTTACGGAGATCGCTCTCGTCTTCAAAGACGCCCCTTATCTCCCCTTTGGCGATGATGAAACGACCGCGCTTGGTGCCAACGCAGTTGTCATTCGTGTGCAGCCAGATGAGGGTGTACTTATGCGTTTTGGGTCGAAGGTGCCCGGTTCAGCGATGGAAGTCCGCGACGTTAACATGGACTTTTCTTACTCTGAAGCCTTTACCGAAGAGTCGCCGGAGGCATACGAACGTTTGATCCTCGACGCGTTGTTGGATGAGGCAAGCCTCTTCCCCACCAATGAAGAAGTCGAGCTTTCCTGGAAGATTCTCGACCCTGTTGTGAAGTATTGGGCTGAGCGTGGACGTCCCGATGACTATCCTGCTGGCACATGGGGGCCCGAGAGTGCTGATCGCATGCTGTCGCGTACAGGTCGCTCTTGGCGGCGGCCATAGAACGTAAAACAATCCATGACATTTGTGACGCCATTGAGGCTTCACTTTCTGACTCCATGAGCGAATCCACCATCCGACACCCCGGAGAGACAGGACCACCGCGTGATTATTACCCTTCCGAATACAACCACTCGTGATATTTCAAAACGCCTGGTAACCATGCGTGAATCTGGTGGTGAAGTGACTACTGGGCGCGTGTTGACGCTCATCATTGTTGCTTCTATTACCGATGATTGTGAATCGTTCATCACGGCTGCGAATGAAGCCTCACAGGAACATCCGTGCCGCATACTCGTTTTATTGACCGATGACGTTTCTGCCTGTTTAGACGAGTCCGCTCCTGATTTTCACTTAGCCTCCGACAATAACCTTGCAGACTACGATGATCTTGAAGATTCTCTTAATCCCAGGCCATCCACTGCTTGTGCACAAACATCTGTGAAGGGGAGTTTCTCAACAGATGGTCGAGTTGACGCGGAAATTCGTACCGGTGGTGACGCGGGCGCTGCTGAAGTCGTTGTCATGAAACTCTATGGCTCCGTCAGCCACCATCTCGCGAGCGTCGTCATGCCTATTTTGCTTCCGGACACCCCAATTGTCGTGTGGTGGCCAGCATGGCACCCGCCCGTACCTTCAGCTGATCCGATTGGCCGTCTCGCTAACCGACGAATCACAGATTCCTTATCATCCGGTCTACAGGACGGCATTTTTTCCTGCCGATCTACCTATGCACCCGGTGATTCTGACCTCGCATGGTCACGGATTACACACTGGCGTGGTGTATTGGCATCAGCACTCGATCAACCTCCGTTTGACCCGATCCACGCGGTGACGATCGCTGGTCCTGCCGATGACCCCAGCGTCGATATCGCCGGTGGTTGGCTGGCTGATCGTTTCGGCATGAACGTTACTCGGGAGTCCACCGATTCGCCTCAAATTCCGTTGGACTCCGAGGGGCGACCTACCATCGGCGTGGAGAGTGTGACCCTCCATCGCAGCAGCGGCAACCTCATTCTTCGTACATTCAGTGCACATACGCTCATGATCACCCAGGAAGGATCAGGTCGTGAAAGTCGCGTTGCTCTGACACGACGAGGAACAGCGGACTGTCTCGCGGAAGAGCTACGCCACCTTGACCCCGATATTGTTTATGCCAAAGCTCTTCGGGGGCTTGCTCGAGTTCACCGGGTTGATGCTTGTGACCCTAACCAATTCCATGAGGCGGTCGATGATGAAAAATAGTAACGACACACCAACTGTTCGTATTGTCCCCTGCGCTAGTCAGGATGAAGTAGCGTTACGAGCAGCTCGCGATGTTGAAAACATCATCGCGCGTATCCACGAGGGACGTGATGGGTCCAATGGCCTTGTCGGAGTGACACCTGACGGTTACGCACGCCTTGTCGTGACAGGTGGTAGTACCGGTATCGCTGTTCTTCAGCAACTCTTTACGGATAGCAACGCTGGTAACGCGGGTATTGACTGGAATCGTGTTCACATTTTCTTCGGCGATGAGCGTTGGGTGCCTGATGAGCATTCAGAGCGGAACGACAGACAAGCTACCGATGCTCTACTTGGGCGTATTGATATCCCAGAGAAAAATATCCATCGATTTCTTGCCCCAGGACCAGATACCGTCTATGGGGAAACAGAAGGACCCTGCAGCGGAAACGTTGATATGACGGTACTTAGTCAAGCGGCTGCGTCGTATGCCCGGGCTATCAGCGAATACGCTCCTGATGGCTTCGATATCCATCTCCTAGGTATGGGGCCCGAAGGGCACATCAACTCCCTATTCCCCTACACCCCAGAACTTGCGAGCAGTGATAGTGTGGTGGCCATCACTGACTGTCCGAAACCACCGCCAAGCCGTCTCTCTCTCACTCTCAGAGCTCTGAATACGTCGCACCGTGTATGGTTCGTCGTTGCAGGCGAAGCAAAGGCCGAGGCAGTGACGCACGCAGTATCAGGAGAGGATCCCCAACAGTGGCCGGCCGCAGCCGCCCGCGGCGTTCACGATACTGCTATATACGGCGATGCTGCAGCGCTATCTACGCTGCAGCATTAGGGTTAAACTGTGAAAGAGGCCGCGTGCGACTATCCGTAGGCCTGAAGCAAATTCAGTCCAATGATCGCAGCCAACCAGATAATTGCACACACAATGGTGATGCGGTCAAGATTTTTCTCAGCCACTGTTGACCCTGAGAGGTTTGACTGCATTCCACCGCCGAAGAGGCTGGATAGTCCGCCACCCTTACCTTTGTGTAGAAGGACGAACAGCCCCATGAACAGGCTGAACACGACCAAAACGATTTGGAACGCGAGTTGCATTGGTGTAGGTGCTCCAATCAGGAAGTAACGTCACCGGTCCGTTAATAACCACACCAGTGTAACGTACCCGCACTGAGGATTGTAGGTGGACATCCTCGACACGTCAGTGAATCACTTCGACATTCGTTCTCACGTGAGAGAAGGCATAATAGGGAACGTGAGAACTCGAGCTCGTTTACTCGCTTACATTGATCACTTCTATGCTGCTGTTCAGGGGTGTGGAGCAACACTACATACCTTATTGGATGGACTCATTCGCCGACTTCGTTTACAACGGCTTATCAGCGCAGTTCCACTTATTCCTCCTGGGCTACGCGCCGCGCTGGGCTCTCTTGTCCCCCTCGCACCGTCAGATCTTCCCGAACGGCTCCCCCATGTTCACGCGCACAATGACAGTTCCCACCGGTTTCCTCTTCGTGAGGCACTGCTTCGGGGCTTTGGCTCGATTGAAGCAGATGCCACCCTGTACCGGGGTCGCTTCCTTCTCGGGCACAGTGTTCTCGAAAAACGACGACGGCTCGATTTAGAAAAAGACTACATTGAACCGCTCGCCCGGATGGCACGGGTCGGTCCCCTCTTTCCTCCTCCTGCGTCTGATTCGTCTAATGCCCTATCCACTACTACCCATGAGGACACTGTCTATCTTCATGTTGACATTAAGTCAGCTGGACTGCCCGCACTGAAGAAGCTTGAGTCTATCGCTGCTCGTTATGAGGACGTACTTAGCACGTGGAATGGGGAAAGGTTTATTCCACGTCAGATCACTCTTATCGCGACAGGAAACAGCCTTCGAGCAGCCGATGAATGGTGGAGACAACCGTCTACCAAGGACCACCACCGGCGGGTATTCCTTGATGGTCGCCCTGAGGATCTCGATGTGTGTCCACCAACGTGGCTGATGCCCCTGGTCAGCACTAATTTCACTCAGCTATCTGCATGGCGTGGTTTCCGTACAATTGCTAGAACTGAAGAAGCTGCTGTTCGTGATTTCGTGTCCAACGTTCACAGTCAACGCCGACAGGCCCGACTGTGGGGAATCCCAACCTGGCCCCATGCCCACCATGCTCGAGTAAGCCGATGGCTCCTAGGCGCTGGTCTCGACTGGGTGAGTATCGATAACCTACGGGGAGCGCACCGGCTTATTCACTCCTAGGACACGTGATCTATGTCCGTGACCCCCAGGTAGATGGCTACTAGGAGGTGTGAGGATAACTAGGCGTTTTAAGAAATTCCACCCGCAGCCAGAGCGGAGAGTTTAGCAAAGTCCTCTCCATTGAGAGAGGCGCCGCCTACGAGCCCTCCATCGATATCTTCCTCGGCAATGAGCTCAGAGACATTACTCGTCTTCATCGAACCACCGTAGAGGATGCGAATGGAGGCAGCGGTCTCGTGATCAGTCAGGTCAGCTAAAGCGCCGCGGATTGCGTGGCAGACTTCCTGGGCGTCTGATGCTGACGCGGTCTTTCCCGTTCCAATCGCCCAGATCGGTTCATAGGCGATAACAGTTGTAGCGATTTCTCCCGCGCTCAAACCGGCAAGAGATTCCTTCACCTGGTCGACGACGAAAGAAACATGATTGCCCGCGTCGCGAACATCGAGGGATTCCCCAACGCACACAATGGGAACCATTCCAGCCTCCAGAGTCTTTTTGGCCTTCGCTGCGACAACTTTATTGGTTTCAGAATGGTAGTCGCGGCGCTCTGAGTGGCCGACGACGACCCAGGAGCACCCCAACTTTGACAACATCGATGCAGAAATTTCACCCGTGTACGCACCAGAATCATGGGTGGAAATATCCTGTGCGCCATAAGTGATCTGGAGTTTGTCTCCATCGACCAATGTCTGTACAGAACGGATATCAGTGAAAGGTGGAATGACCGCGACATCAACGTTGTCGTAGTACTCTTTGGGCAGTGCAAAAGCTAGCTTTTGCACGACGGAAATGGCCTCAAGATGATTGAGGTTCATCTTCCAGTTACCAGCAATCAGCGGCTTACGAGCCATGAGAAATCCTTTCGTGAAAAAGGTGGGTCCCTGCGCTGACACGAGATCAACCCAGGGGTAAACGAGAGTCTATCGGTCAAGGATAGCTATGCCCGGGAGAGTCTTTCCCTCGATGAGCTCGAGTGAGGCGCCACCACCAGTTGAGATGTGGGAGAACGCTTCGTCTGCAAAACCAAGGTTGCGAACTGCTGATGCGGAATCACCTCCACCAATCACAGAGAACGCACCATTCTTCGTTGCTTCTGCGATAGCTGTGGCGAGGCCTTTGGTTCCGTGAGAGAAAGCCTCGAATTCGAAGACACCAACGGGCCCATTCCAGAAGATTGTTGAACAGCCATGGAGTCGCTCGGCAAAGACTGTCGTCGACTCCGCGCCAGTATCCAGGCCCATCCAGCCATCTTCAATCTCGTCACTGGCGACGGTTGTGTTCTCAGTATTTGCATCGAATTCTCGGCCAACGACGATGTCAGTCGGGAGAACGATCTTGTCAGAGTATTCAGCGAGCAGGGATGCGCACTCGTCAATCATGGATTCCTCGAGCAGGGAATTCCCGACGCCATACCCCTTGGCTTTGAGGAAGGTGTAGCACATTCCACCACCAATGATCAGGGTGTCCACCTTCGGCGCTAGAGCTTTAATAACCCCGAGTTTGTCCGATACCTTTGACCCGCCCAAGCACACGGCGTAGGGGTGTTCTGGATGATCTGTGCACTTGGAGAGCTGGTCAAGTTCTTTTTCAACGAGGTAGCCAACGTAGGATGGGAGTTTTTTCGCCACATCGTAGACTGACGCTTGCTTTCGGTGGACAACTCCGAAGCCGTCTGACACAAACGCACCATTATCGCCCGTGAGTGCAGCAAGTTCAGAAGCGAGTTCTTCTCGCTGATCATCATCTTTGCTTTTCTCACGTGGATCGAAGCGAACATTTTCGAGGAGAAGGACATCGCCGTCGTTGAGACCATTAGCACGTTCATGAGCATCTTCACCCGATACGTCGGATGCTAGCGCAACGTACTGGTCGAGTCGCTTGGAGAGCGCCTCAGCGACTGGCCCCAAGGAGAACTGGGTATCCTCCGGTGATGTCGGACGACCCAAGTGAGCAGCGACAATTACGCGTGCTCCTGCATCAACCAGCGTTTTAATAGTGGGAATAGATGCATCAATGCGTCCAGGATCGGTAATGGCTTTATTTTTCAACGGAACATTGAGATCCGCACGGACAAGGACGTGGCGCCCCTCGACACCATCTTTGAGTAAATCCGCAAGCTTTTGTACTGCCATAACAACTCCTCGAGTATGTGTATTGAGATATAAAAGGGCGGGCCGACGGCGTGCCGTGGCACTGCCCCCGGCCCGCAAAGTCACTCGGGCGAGTGGAGGATTAGAGACGCTGTCCGATGTATTCGGCCATGTGGACGAGCTGGTTGGAGTAACCCCATTCGTTGTCATACCAGGAAATAACTTTCACCTGGTTGCCCAGAACGCGAGTCATCCCAGCATCGAAGATTGAACCGTGTGGGTTGTGTTGAATGTCGGTGGACACCAGCGGTTCTTCGGAGTACTCGAGAACAGCACTGAGTTTTTCATCCTCAGCGGCCTTCTTCATCGCGGCGTTAACCTCGTCGACAGTGACATTTTTCTTCGGAATGAAAGTAAGGTCAACAAGAGAACCAGTTGGCACCGGAACGCGCATAGCGAAGCCATCGAGCTTGCCATTCAGCTCAGGAAGAACCAAGCCGACAGCCTTAGCAGCGCCGGTTGTTGTCGGGACGATGTTCAGCGCAGCGGCGCGAGCACGGCGCAAGTCCTTGTGAGGTGCGTCATGCAGGCGCTGATCACCAGTGTAAGCGTGAACGGTCGTCATCAATCCGGATTCAATACCGAACGCATCGTCCAAAGCCTGTGCCAGAGGTGCCAAGCAGTTAGTGGTGCATGATGCGTTGGAGATGACAGCCATATCATCGGTATACGTGTCATGGTTGACGCCAAAGACGAAGGTACCGTCAACGTCTTTACCCGGAGCGGAGATGAGGACCTTCTTAGCGCCCGCCTCAATGTGAGCTTTCGCGTCGTCACCCTTGGTGAAAAAGCCAGTGGATTCGATAACGATATCAGCACCGAGCTGACCCCAGTTGAGATTCTTCGGGTCCCGTTCAGCGGAAATCGCGATACGGTGGCCATCAACGGTGATGGACTCATCGTCGTACTCAATCTTGGCATCGAGTGGCCCCATGATGGAGTCATGCTTCAGAAGCAAAGATAGGGTACGGTTATCGGTCAGGTCATTGATGCCAACAACCTCGATATCGGCACCCTGCTCGCGGATAGCGCGGTAGAAGTTGCGGCCAATTCGACCAAAACCATTAATACCGACACGAACGGTCACGGTAGTTCTCCTTAAGCTCTATAGCTGTTTAGGTTAAGGACGTAATCAGGTGGACGATCGTCCTCCGGCTTTTCCATCCCTACGGTCACCACTTTACAGTTCAATTGAGATTCATGCAGCAGTCGGTACAGAATGAGACAAACACCACTTATGTATAAACGGGCACAATAACCCACAATACGGGCATAACTATGTGTGGTGGACACGATGTCAAAAGCTTAACACCTCATCACCACTCCCTATTTATTCATCATCGTCAAAAAGGTCACTCGTGACAGCAGAAAACGTATCAGGAACATCAAGCTCAGTCGCCTTCTTATCCGCTAATGACAGCAATCGCCTAATACGCCCAGCAATCGCATCCTTACTAATGGGGGGATCGGCAAGCTCACCAAGCTCCTCAAGTGAGGAATGCCGATGTTCCATCCGAAGACGACCAGCATCTGCAAGATGGTCGGGAATGTCATCACCAAGAATCTCCGTCGCACGGCGCACACGCGCAGCAGCCGCAACCGCGGCCCGAGCAGACCTCCGCAAATTAGCATCATCGAAGTTTGCCAACCGATTCGTCGACGATTGTGCCTCCCGACGCTTGCGCTGCTCATTCCATTCACTACGGGTCTTGTCTGCACCCATACGCCCCAACAACAGATCGATAGCATCGCCATCACGAATCTGAACACGCTCCGTACCACGGAGTTCACGATTTTTTGCCGGAATATCCAAACGACGAGCACACCCGATGAGCCCAATAGCAGCGGCACTCTGTGGAGCGACAACCTCAAGCGCTGACGACCGTCCCGGTTCTGTTACCGATCCACGAGCCAAGAATGACCCACGCCACGCAGCAACACAATCAAGAAGTGAGCCGTGCACTATCCGTGGTGGGAGCCCCCGAACCGGGCGGCCCGCCCTATCCAGAAGACCAAGCCGTCGCGCAACCTCTAAGCCTTCACCATTCCCACACCACTGGACACGAAACACAGACGATGATGAATCATCCTCAACCGACGCACAGATGTCATACAAATCAACAACATGCTGCCGTACGCGCTCCGCAATCTGAAAAGAGTCGACCTCGACCGAAACCACCAGCGCTTGAGGCGAACGACCAAGGACGTCGCCCCCCAAACGAAGCTTGCCAGCGAAACGTACCATCGCGCCAACCTCCGACCGCTTTTCCTCCGCAGTCGGTACTGTCATAGCCGCAATTTCGGCTTTGATATTGGTTGTTAACCCCACGCTACTGAGCACTCCTTTCCGATGCCTGTCCTGCCGCCACGTACACCTCGGAAATCACTTGCGCCAATTTCCGCGGAGAGTGCGTGCTCAACCAACGCCCCTGCTCATCGTCGCGTCGAACATCCCCAACCCTCAAGTCTGCACCAAAATTAGCGGCAGCCCGGCACAGATGCGTGCGCTCCCCCGACCCCATCGCTGAGTGCTCGTCAACGATCACAGTATCGACGGGAAGATCCTGACAGTGCTGCTGCAACATATGAAGATGCCGTTCGACAGTAAATCCTGGCGTTTCTCCTGGCTCAGCCACTAAATTAACGACCACAATCTTATGAGCATTCGTTTCTTGAAGAGCCTTTACGATGTCTGGAACTAAAATATGAGGAACAACCGAGGAGAACCACGACCCCGGTCCCACAGTGACAACATCCGCATTCACGATCGCCTCGACAACGTGTGGACTACAGGGCGGATTCTCCGGGATCAATTTCACGCGACGAACCTGCCCCGGCGTCGTTGCAACAGCAACCTGCCCACGTACCGGGGTGACAATCCGCGGATCATTATCTAAACCAGCTACTTCAGCCTCAATATCCAATGGCTCAACGCTCATCGGAAGAACCCTCCCGCGGATACGCATAAGCCGTGCAACCTCAGCTAAAGCGGCGACCTCATCCCCCACAACGTCAATCAACCCCTGGATAAGGAGATTGCCCACAGCATGGCCAGCTAAAGCCCCACGGCCACCGAAACGATGCTGAAGGACGTTCTCCCACAAACGGCCCTCATCATCGTCAGCAGCCAACGCAGCCAAAGCCATGCGCAAGTCACCAGGCGGAATCGAATTGAACTCCTTGCGTAGCCGACCGGACGACCCCCCATCATCTGCCACCGTAACAATTGCTGATACATCATCCGACAGCATCCGCGCAGCGCGAAGCGTCGAAAAAAGCCCGTGCCCTCCACCTAGGCACGCCATCTTCCCAATGCGGGCCACATGATTACCCTCACCCGCGCTGCCATGATCAGAGGAGGCCGTGCCATTCGACGCATGAGGAAAACCGATATTCATACACACTCAATTCCACTAACGATTGCTTCAACGAGACACTCAGTATCACCCAACGGATACACTAGGCCCACCTGAGCGGGGGTTAGTCACGGTCGAAATCACGATGGGTCACGGTAACCTCATCCCCCTGCGTACGCAGTCGACGGGCAATCTCCTCAGTGACCGCAACGCTACGATGATGCCCACCAGTACACCCAATAGCCACTGTCGTGAAGTTCTTTCCCTCATTTTTGTACCCCTCCTGCATGACACTAAACATGTCCAAAAATGAAGAAATAAACCGATCGACATTGTCATGGCTGAGAACATAATCAGCAACCTCGTGGTCAGTACCACGGAACTCCCGCAAGTGGGGAACCCAATACGGATTGGGAAGAAAGCGAACATCGATGACAAGGTCAGCATCCTTCGGGATCCCGTGTTTAAAACCAAAAGACTGAAGAGTGATGTGCTGCACATTGGAATCAAGAGCATCAAAACAACGCTCGATGTCACGACGCAAATCATGAATCGAAAAGTTCGTCGTGTCAATAACAATGTCAGCCTGATCCCGGATATCCTCCAACACACCACGTTCACGAGAAATACCCATCTGGAGAGTACCTGTCCCCTGCAGAGGATGCTTCCTGCGAACAGTATCGAAACGCTTAATGAGCGTTTCATCATCAGCATCCAGGAACATCACAATCGGACGTCTGCCATCTTCTTCCAACGACGACAACACGTCCCCGAGCGAACCCGCAAAAGCACGAGAGCGAACATCCGTAACGATAGCCAGGCGCTCAATAGGAGAGTCAGGAGAAAACGAGAGCTCAACCATGCGCATGATCAACTCAGGCGGGAGATTATCGGCAACATACCAGCCCATTTCTTCCAGCACATTTGCTGTCGACTGGCGGCCACCACCCGACATACCAGTAATCAACACGAGTGAATTCTCGGCGACATGATGCAGGGCGTGATCCTCGGAAGAAATACCACCAGCAGGAGTGATATCCGGTGAAGCTATGCTCGACGAGCGCGGAGAGTCAGGCATACCCACCACTCTACTTGTTTTGCTCCCTATTTTTTCGGACTACGAACTGTTTGCTCATCATCCGACAGAATCGCGTCCTCATCCGAAACCGGGTGCAAGCCTTTATACACCTGAGCAGCTAACGTCGGACCGATGCCCGGAGCAGCGGTCAACTCCTCCACAGATGCTCCTTTTATCCGCGCAACACTGCCAAACGTCCTCAATAGATCGGCTTTACGCTTCTCCCCTAATCCAGTAATTGCATCCAACGCAGACTGGCGTAAACGACCACTACGCTTCGACCGCTGATACGTGATGGCCACCCGATGAGCCTCATCACGGATATTCTGGATGAGATATAACCCTTGAGACCTCCGGGGTAAAATCACCGGGAACTCCTCCCCTGGCAACCACACCTCTTCCAAACGCTTAGCTATCCCGCACACAGTCACATCGGAAATTCCCAATTCATCCAACACCTCTTGCGCAGCATTAACTTGTGGCGCACCACCATCAACCACAAACAACTGCGGCGAATAAGCAAAACGTCGAACGGCTGCGGGATCCGCTAAATCCACATTGGCATCACCCTCAGACGGTGCGAACCGCCTATCCTCACTAGCCAGCGCACCCGCAACAACCCCATCTTCTGGGACCTCCGTGGAACCTGTTGTATAACGCAAGAACCGACGACGAACCACCTCTTTGATACTGGCAACATCGTCAGAATGACCACCCCCCGCCGCCTCCTTGATCGCATACCGGCGATAATCTGACTTCTTTGGCGCTCCATCTTCGAACACGACCAAGGACGCTACAACGTCTGTTCCCTGGAGATGGGAAATATCAGTACACTCAATGCGAAGAGGCGGCTCAGGCATCTCAAGGCTTTCTTGTAACGCTTCAATCGCTGCACTTCGCGCCGTAAGATCGCCCGTTCGACGTAATTTATGCTGATGTAGCGACTCTGCCGCATTTCGAACAACGGTATCCATTAGCGCTCGCTTATCCCCACGCTGAGGGACACGAACATCAACATATCCCCCACGCAGCCCCGCAAGATACTCCCCGATCTCGTCGACGTCATCGGGCTCGTCCATGACAAGGACCTCGCGCGGCACAGGCTGACCCGCATCACCGCAAAACTGTGCCCCTTCACTAGCACGGGTATCCTCAGCAGTTTCTCGAGCCCGCTCGACCTCATCACCGTAGTACTGCAGCAAAAACTCGTGTATCAGAGCGCCAAGCGACTCCTCCGAGTCACCGCTACGTTCCACCACCCACGCTCGCTGACCATGGATACGGCCACGGCGTACATTAAAGATTTGGACTGCGGCCTCCAACTCATCAGCCGATACGCCGATGACGTCGGCATCGGTGTCCTCAGGGAGAACAATAGCCTGCTTTTCCGTCACCGCCTGAATCGCTTCAATGTCATCACGAAGGCTCGCTGCCTTCTCAAAATTAAGGTCAGCTGCCGCCTCTTCCATCTCAGAAGTTAATTTCTTAATAATCGGACGGGAATGTCCAGCAAACACAGAGCACAGACCTGCGACCAATTCACGGTGATCACCTTCAGAGATGCGCCCAATGCACGGTGCAGAGCATTTATCGATATACCCCAAGAGACACGGACGACCCAAAAGCTCGTGACGGTGAAAAACCCCCTTCGAACACGTCCGAACAGGAAATACACGCGTGAGCGATTCCAGTGATTCCCGAACCGCCCACACCTTGGGGAAAGGCCCAAAATACCTGATTCCATGCCGACGTTGCCCACGATACACCCATGCCCGCGGAATACGTTCTCGCTGGGAAACCGCCAGCATCGGATAGCTTTTGTCATCACGGAAAACAACATTATATCGCGGGCTAAACCGCTTAATCCATGTGTATTCCAGGTTGAGCGCCTCATCTTCTGAGGCAACAACCGTCCACCGAACCTGAGACGCAGCGAACACCATCTGACGAGTGCGCGGGTGGAGCTGTTCTGGTGCCTGAAAATAATTAGAAAGACGAGCGCGAAGATTTTTCGCTTTTCCCACGTACAAGACACGATCTTCTGGATCGCGAAAAGTATACACCCCGGGACCTGTGGGGATAGACCCGGTCGCGGGGCGATATATGGCGGGATTGGCCACCGGCTAGTCCTCCGGAAGGTAGGTATCTTCAAGTAAACGGAAACTGTTAACGGCGTCGACAACCCTACTACCGTCAGCAGCTTGAAATGCCCACATAGATACGAATTCGAAATCAGGCAGTTCTAAACGCGCTGACCGTGAATTCTTCGGAAAACTCAGCCCGTGGATAATATCCCAGGCATAAAACTGTGGGCTCAGGAAATTACGCACCTCGACGCCATGCTTATTGACCCGAACACGCGGACGTAAACCAAGTAACCAGACCCCGGAAAATACGAGGCCGATGCCAATAAAGGACCATTGATCCACAGTCGTGACCGCCGCGCCAGTGTAGCCAAGTCGAACGACCAACGCCATGAAGATATGAATCCCCATGATGACGACAACACCGACCCAACTCCACTGCTTCAGTTTGGTAGACGTCACTACGAGTTCCCAGGGTGCGGTGCTCGTGGTAGGCGTGCCATATGCAAGATAACTCCCAGGCATCTTCGTTTCGCTCACACCGTTACTCACGGCACCGAGCCTACCTTTTTTCTCCCTTGTTACCGAATTACCACCCGGCATCGACACTTGGCCTTTCCTGGGAAAACCCAGTGACACCCCTCTACTCCGACGCTATCTTCCTGAGGGTTTGAGCAGTATGAATGGCGGCAAACATCGCGTCAGCCCCCTTATTCTCGTGTGCAGTAGGACCACCAGCCCTATCGACGGCCTGAGCATGAGTATTGCAGGTCAATACACCGTTCCCGATGGCCGTGCCAGTATCTAAAGCAAGCTTTGTCAGACCGTAGGTAACCCCATTGCACACATGTTCAAAATGAGGAGTTCCACCCTCAATAACGCAACCGAGAGCAACGACCGCATCGTATGCTTCTGCAGCACGTTTCGCCACAACAGGGATCTCTAACGCACCAACCACGGGGATGACGGTGACATCGGCACCAGCGGTCTCCCCAACCTGTCGAGCCTGAAAGGCTAATTGTTCTGTCACATCTCGATTCCACTCAGAGACAACAATCGCGACGCGGAGGCCACGTGCAGATCCAGGCTCAACAGTGACACTGGGGGTTCCTTCGCCACTCATGAAAACTCCTTAAACTATGACAAATGAAAGGACGACGTACGTAATTAATTAGGATTGATGCCCCGCGGTATGAGCCGCCTCCCACGCACTCAAACTCGGCAGATTATGCCCCATCTTGTCACGCTTAGTACGAAGATAGTTGAGATTTTCAGGATAGACACCAACCTCAATACTCCGACGCCCACTAATCGTTAAACCATGCCCTTTCAGCCCCGCGTGCTTCGTGGGATTATTCGACAGCAAGATCATAGACTGGACTCCGAGATCAGAAAGTATGGCAGATCCTGTCCCATATTCACGGGCATCTGCTGGTTTACCCAATTCAATGTTGGCATCGACAGTGTCATAGCCATCGTCTTGAAGTTTGTAGGCCTCCAGCTTACTTATCAAGCCAATACCTCGACCTTCGTGACCGCGCATATACAGGACGACTCCCCGACCTTCTTTATATACGTCCTTCATCGCGTGGTGAAGCTGGTCGCCGCAATCACAGCGTCGCGATCCAAAAACATCTCCGGTGAGACATTCCGAGTGCACTCGAACCAGGACGTCCTTTCCCTCGTTATCAGAGGGATCGCCGACGACAAGAGCAACATGTTCGAGTCCATCGATGACGTTTCTATAGCCGATAGCGGTAAATTGTCCGTAGGTTGTCGGAAGCGCTGTTTCTACTATGCGTTCGACAAGTCGTTCAGTACTTCGACGATATGCAATGAGCTGGTCGATAGAGATCATCCTCAGCGAATGTTCGTCAGCGAAGCGACGAAGCTCAGGTCCACGAGCCATTGTGGTTGGATTCTCTTCACTCACAATCTCGCATAGTGCGCCGGCAGGATGACGCTGCGCTAAGCGAGCGAGATCAACTGCGGCCTCCGTGTGCCCAGCGCGTACGAGGACCCCTCCTGCACGCGCCCGAAGGGGAACAACATGGCCTGGCCGGGTGAAATCGTGAGGCATTGACCGCGGAGAGGCCAACAAACGGATGGTGTGGGCGCGATCGGTGGCAGAAATACCAGTGGTGCAGCCTTCCGTTGAGTCCACAGTGACCGTGTATGCCGTGCCCTTTTTATCTTGGTTTCGGGTGACCATTGGTGGCAGATCACAACGATCTGCATCCTCATCAGTCATGCCAACACAGATATATCCGGAAGAATATCGAACCATAAAAGCGAGCGACTCAGGGGTTACGAGGTCGGCGGCAATGATCATATCGCCTTCGTTTTCGCGGTCCTCATCATCGACAACAATGACCGGTTTGCCTACAGCAATGTCAGCGATGGCATCGTCGACATTGTCCAGGCGGATACGCCCTCGGTACGCAGGTACATCCTCTGGATGGGGGTCTGCTAACGAATCTGGAAGATCGTGTGCGTGCGTAGTCACCGCAATTTATCCCTTCGTCTGCTCAGTGGCGTGGGCCGTCGACATAGCTAGATAGTTACTGACAGTGGCATTGCGTTCGATGTACTTAGCCAGAATGTCGACCTCGATGTTGACGAGATCACCTACCGTGAGGGCGCCGAGGATAGTCTTCCGCATGGTGGTGGGAATTAATGAGACCTCAAACCACTGCTCTAGATCACCAGGGGCAGCCACAGCCGAGACAGTCAGTGACGTGCCACTGACGGCGATAGATCCCTTTTCAACGACGTAGCGGGCCAATTCTGACGGGAGAGTGAAACGAAATACTTCCCAGTTGTCGTGGGAGGTACGCCCAAGCAGGCGTGCCGTACCATCAACGTGACCTTGAACGATATGACCGCCAAGTCGGTCAGACGGTGCCAGAGCTCGCTCAAGATTGACTTGATCACCTAAACGGAGAGCACCTATGGTCGTCCGATCAAGAGTCTCTCCCATCACCTCTAACACCACTGCTGTTCCCGTGTGGCCGGCATCAGTCAGGCATACACCGTTGACAGCAAGAGAATCTCCTGGGTTGAGGGTATCCGTAATGCCAGGTGCGTCGATCGTGATTGTGACGAATTCTGGAGTTGCCGAGAACTCGGTTGACCTCGACGG
Source organism: Corynebacterium sp. PCR 32 (assembly GCF_037464985.1). Classification (NCBI taxonomy): domain Bacteria; kingdom Bacillati; phylum Actinomycetota; class Actinomycetes; order Mycobacteriales; family Corynebacteriaceae; genus Corynebacterium; species Corynebacterium sp. PCR 32. The sequence continues at coordinate 772,387 of NZ_JBAHVL010000001.1, read as the reverse complement.
CGTGTGAGATTGTGACGGTGTACCCATATCTGGGTCAATAGCTGTGACGGTTCCACGAGCTTCAACGATGCCAGTAAACACGATTATTATTCTATCTTTCTCTTCGAGGTGCGTCCCGGAGTGGTTCACACCAGTTCAGCCTGACGAGAGGCCTCAATGAGGACATCCGGACCTAGCTGCGTGATTCGATCAATGGCAAAGTTACGCTTGTCAGTCAGGGTTGACACACGTGGAATATGTACTACCGGCTCCCCTGATCCGAGAATGGTCGGTGCAACGTACCATTGAATGCAATCGACGACATCTGTATCAACAGCAGCCGATGCGAGCGTTGGCCCACCTTCTATGAGAAGATCGACATATCCTTGCTCCGTCAACTCTTCAATGACCTGCGGAAGCCTATGAGAATCAATCTGCTGAAACCGTGAATGCGCACGGATATTTGCCGTCGTAGGAACCACCCGAGACCCGAGCACCACATGATCCGGCTGCTTTGCATACAATTCACCGTTGGGCTGCCGCGCCGTCAGCCGAGGGTTATCTGAAAGGACAGTGCCCGTGCCAACGATCAGTGCATCACGGGTAGCACGGTCACGATGCACATGATGACGAGCCTCAACCGAGGTAATCCACTGTGATGTCCCATCGGGTGCCGCCACGCGTCCGTCGAGAGTGACCGCCGTTTTTATAGTGACCATCGCTCGCCCAGTAACCGTTCGATGCAGCCAGGCGCGGAGGGCGCCACGACGCACATCATCCGCGTGGAACCCCCCAACGACATTTACACCAGCGTCGACCAGTACCTCATGACCACCAGCGGCTACTGGATGAGGATCAGCTACCGCGTACACCACAGTGGAAATCCCCGCCTCAAGAAGAACACTAGTGCACGGGCCAGTTCGACCCGTATGCGCACACGGCTCCAATGTCACGACAGCCGTTGCGCCACAAGCAGCATCGCCCGCATCACGCACCGCCATTACCTCAGCATGCGCACCACCCGCCGGTTGCGTGAATCCCTCACCGACGATGCGCCCAACGGAGTCGACAATGACTGCACCTACAGGAGGATTCGGGCTCGTCATACCTTTAGCCATCCACCCTAGCGTGGCAGCACGCTCCATCGCTCGCGAGAGCACACAGGAAGAATGACCGCCAATGACCTCAGCGTCGGAACTCCACGTCGAACTTTCCATTAGCCCTGATGTCCTCGGCGTCGTGCACCATAACCACTGAGAGCACGGTGCCGAAGATCATCAACCGCCGCATTCGGTGAATCAGCACCATAAATAGCTGAACCCGCGACGAAAACATCCACCCCAGCTTGTGCTGCCTGGCCAATCGTTTGTGGTGAAATACCGCCATCAATCTCAATGAGACATCGATCTCCTTGACTCGGTCGAGGACACCCATCCACCGAACCATCACGGTGGGGAATGGTGGCTGTGCGCTGAGGCGCCCCCCACATGTCGTCCACCCGCGCCCGCAAAGTGCGAACCTTATCTAAGACACCAGGCATGAAATCCTGGCCTCCAAACCCGGGCTCAACCGACATCACGAGCACCATGTCGAACTCCTCAAGGTGGTCACATACTTCATCCACCGGTGTCGCTGGTGTGACACTCACTGCGGCCCGCGTCCCTAAGCCACGCAACGTCCGCGCCAACCCCACCGCCGCATCGATAGAACCCACCGCTTCGAGATGAAACGTGACCGAATGAAATACTGAATACTCTGGAGCCCACCGCACAGGATCATCAACCATGAGGTGACAGTCAAGGGGAAGATGCGTCTGCCTTGCCACGGCTTTCGCGATAGGAAGTCCGAAACTGAGGTTGGGAACAAAATGCCCATCCATGACGTCAACATGAACCCAATCAGCGTGCGACACTGCCTCAAGATCCCTACCGAGATAAGCAAAATTCGCGGAGAGGATCGATGGCGCAATGAGAGGAGAAGCCTGCGACAACGTTGTAGAAACCGTTTTCCTTCCTGACGTCATGAAACCATGCTACCGTTCTAGATGAGGGGTCCGACGGAAAATCTGAACGAACATAGCATCAGTTCCATGGCGATGAGGCCACATCTGAACCGCATTATTCCGTGCACGACAGTCCTGCATCCCACACATGTAGTCGACGGTATCCAACGGCTCGAGCGGACAATTCTTGTCCGCCCATTCGACAATCGCGAGAGTCTCGTCCGGATGAGGGGAACAGGTCGAATACACCACGACCCCACCGGGACGAGTAAGCTCAGCTCCAGCCGCAAGGAGTTCTCGCTGTAGCACAGTAAGGTCCGCAATATCACTAGGCGACTTTCGCCACCGTGCCTCAGGACGTCGACGCAATGCACCAAGGCCCGAACAGGGAGCATCAACCAGTGTGCGGTCATACCCTGAATCAAGTCCAGATCGCCGTCCATCGACAGTGTGAACAGTGACAGGCAGACCAGCACTCGTCTTGCTGACCAAACGTGCCCGATGTGCTGCAGGCTCCACAGCATCGACATGGGCCCCCTCCATGCGAGCAAGACACGCCATCAACGCAGTTTTCCCGCCAGGGCCTGCACAAAGATCGAGCCAACGCCCAGCTGATTCCCCCTCAAGCGGTGCTTCGGCAACAGCACGGGCAATAAGCTGTGAACCCTCATCCTGAACAGCCGCCATCCCCTCTCGAACAGCTGGAATCGCACCAGGGTCACCCTCATCAAGCACGACGCCATAAGGCGAATACACTGTCTGATCACCACCCGTGACAAGCGCCAGTTCCTCCGCTGTTATTTCTCCAGGACGAGCGACAAGATGTACACGTGGACGAGCATCATCAGCAATCAACGCGTCAGATAACTCACTGATCGCAGACTCCCCGAGTGCATCGCGGAACACATTCACGATCCACTCGGGATGAGCGGTCGCCAGTGCCACCCGTGCTAGCGGATCACCATTCCCTGCCAGATAATCGATCCATTCTGATTCTGTCCGACGCGCGGCGGAACGCAACACCGCGTTGACAAAGCCTTTGACACGGCCTTTACTGATTTCTTCACACAACCCCACCGACGTATCCACCGCCGCATGAGCTCCGACGCGCGTCCGTAAAAGCTGGTACGTTCCCAAACGAAGAACCGCAAGGACCGCAGGATCAACCTCATCAACTGGACGACTCGAGCACTCATCAATAACCGCATCCAATAGTCCTTGAGCACGAAGGGCTCCATACGTCAGTTCGGTGGCGAATGCCGCGTCACGTCCGGACAACGTATGTTCCGTCATGAGCGACGGAAGGATAATATTTCCAAACGCACCATCCGTCGCCACCCGAAAGAGCGCATCCCACGCGACAAAACGTGGCACATCCCGAGAGAGACGCCGGCCAGTGGGCGCCGTCTTTGATGACTGTGAATGTCCGCGTCCAGTCGCCCCTCGACTCTGGCGGTGGTGTCGATCATGGCCACGGCGATGGCCATCCCGCCGTGTGTGCTCTGAACCGTCATGTGATGGTGGTTTCCCTGGCGTCGTCGCCCGAGAACGTAGATGACGAGCTGATTCACTACGGGAACGAAACCCTCCGCTCATTGAAAACATGTCCCTTCATGTGGTGTGTTGCAGTGTGATTCGACTGGCGCCGAACCTGGCAATGTCATTGGATCTGCACGGAAATCCTGGTATCCATTAGAGAGATGCGCACCTCTCACCCACGCCCCCGCCTCCATGAGCTTCTTACCTGGTGCCTGGACCACGCTCAGCTGAACGGGATAGTCGCCTGTTCCAACCCAGACACGGTTTTTTTTCCACGCAATCTCACCCGGTACGAGTGACAAAGACGCCTCTACAGAATCAGCTGGTTGTGTTACCGGTCGGATTGCCCCCACACGGATGCGGTCGCTGCCGAGGACTGTCCACGCACCTGGATCAGGCGTGACCGCCCTGATCATCCTATCGACCACTGAGACAGGTTGGCTCCAATCAATTCGAGTGTCATCGGCTGAAATCTTCCTCGCGTAGGTCGCCCGATCGTCATTCTGTGGCGTCGTATGTGCTCTCCCATCACCGATGTCGTCGAGAGTTTTCACGAGCACAGCGGCGCCCTTTAAGGCAAGCCGATCCATGAGCGACCCAGCAGTGTCGTTATCGCCAATGGGGAAAGATACCGACGTGAACACATCACCGGTGTCCAATCCCTCCTCAATCTGGAAAACACTAACACCAGTTTCTTGATCGCCTGCTTCAATGGCGCGTTGGACAGGCGCTGCCCCCCGCCACCGGGGAAGCCGAGAAAAGTGAAGATTGATCCACCCCCATCGTGGCAAGGACAGCAGTGCAGCAGGTACTAACGCACCATAGGCAACGACCGGAATGCAGTCTGGTTCATAGTCAGCCAGAGCATCGACAACGGAGTGATCGGTCAACGTCGACGCCTTGATAACGGGAATACCGCGGCTCTCAGCAAGCTCAGCGACAGGGCTAGGATACAGCCGCCGGCCACGCCCACGCGGGGCATCAGGACGGGTTAACACGGCAACGACATCGTGATCAGAATCGATCAATGCCTGCAAAGCCGTCACAGCTGGTGACGGGGTTCCCGCGAAAATAACGCGCATTAAATTTTTCACTCCAACGTTAGTGCTGTCATCGACTCCTGTGAAAGGACACAGTCTAGCCGATATGGATCGGGTCCACGATGACGCGGACAGCGGTATCCATCTGATTCACGGCAGCCTTAATACGTGCTGTTCGAAGCGCTGAACCCAACGCAGCCGGCCCGTGTGAGGAACTCGATGAGATCAACAGCCTTAGGCATTCATGGGCGAGCGTATGTGGGGGCGGGTCTATACCCGGCGGCAAAGGTACCGGCCCGAGAAACCTCGACCCCGGCGGCGCGTCGATGAGCTGTCGAAACCGGGAAATACTCTCTTTAGTCCCATCAATTGCTGCCATGTGAACCACCGGCGAAAAACCAGCGTCACGACGATGCTCCAATTCCACATGAGCAGCGCCAACTGGATCCCAACGAATCAAAGATTGAACGACGGAAATCTGCGGATCAGCGACGACCACGACTTCTCCGCCGGAACTATGCGGCTCAACTAAAGCTGCTACGTGCATCCACGAATTAAGTGCTTCTTCATGAGCACGAACATCTTCGCGTTTCAGTTCTGCCCACGTATCGAGGATCACTGCAGCGCCAAACAGGCCACAACCGCGTATAGGAGCGGAACCCGGGGTTGCGATGACCAAAGAGGGGCCTTTCGGGATGGTCTCGAGCATGTTGTCACCTGTGCTGACCGTCACGGGAATACCGGGAAACGATCGGCCTAACTCCTCAGCGGTGCGGTCTGCGCCAATAATAACCGCGCGTATTCTCGTTGCACCGCATTGATTGCAGCGAAAAGAAGGCTCCGATCTACCGCACCACCGACAGGTGGGAAAAGCCGCATCAGATATTCGTTCATTATCGTGTGGTTCCTGCTCATAGGGCGAATCGTGACCGGCGAAGCCCAACGGTCCGTTACACAACCGGCAACGCGCAGGTTCGCCACAATGCTGACATGCCAATGTCGGCACGTAGCCTTTACGCGGCACGTGGATCAGTGAAGGACGACCACGTTCATGGCTAGCCCGTATGGCTTCGAACGCCACGTGTGGGATCCGGGCTTGTCGGGCAGCAGGATCTTTCGCCAGCTCATAATCGGAATCTCCCAGGGCCCGTACCCGTGGCATGCCAGCGCGAATAGTTTCCCGCAGCGCGACAAGATCATGGGCCCATCCGGATTCGACGAGCAGTTGTGCTTCCGCTGTCCGTGCATAATTTCCTAAAACTATGGCAGACTTCTCCGCGCTCGCGCGTAAGGTCAAAACTTCACGTGCATGCGTGTACGGGGCATACAGGTCGACGAGGTTATCGTTTCCGTCATCAAGGAGAACAATAAGAGAAAGATTTTTGACGGGTGCGAACGATGCTCCCCGTGTACCGATGATGACCCGGTGGACGCCATGGAGAATATCGATAAACCGACGGTAGCGGGCATGAGGGCCCAAGCTCGACGTCAACTGCGTCCACTGCCGCGCAGTAAGCACGCGTTTCATCGCATTGGAAATGTGATCAACGGTGCGTTGGTCGGGGACAATAATGAGAACGCCGCCGCCAGTGAACGCCGTTTCTGCTGCCAGACGTGCGATCGTGACGGGCCAGTCGTCGCCTGGAGCGATCTGCCACACCGCGCGGGGTGCATCGCCCCGCTTAACGGCGTTGACAAATGATTCTCCAAACCGATACCGTGACCAAAATTCACCTGCAGTTTCACCGGTGGTCGGTCCGTTCAACTCACCTGACCAGGGGTCATCGCCCCCTTCGATGGCAGCCAACGCCGCTTTCTCGGCGGCAGCATGACGTGGCGGAATAGCGGCACGAATGATTTCTGCCCGCATGCCTCCATAACGCTGGGCGAGAGTCGAGACTAAAGCCCGGAAACTCTCTGGCCCCACCACCTCAGGGCTGATGACCCGGGTGAGCCATGACAATCGGCCAGCGTAATCAGATTTCTCATGCCTTGACAGCACCAGGGCATCGACGATGCGACCAGAAAAATTGACACGTACCATGACCCCAGGCTTGACATCCCTATCCACCGAAGAATCGACAAGATAGTCGAACCCACGGTCTAGGTGTACCACCTTTAAGAGTGGAAGCACCCGAGCGACAGGAAGCTCGGGTGCTTGGGTACGGGACGAGGCAGACATGTTTTATATAGTAATGGAGACCACCATGCGTCGAATTCCCCATGGAACTACACAGCCATGCTGGTAGGTGCCACCGAGAACTAGATTCCTCCCACCTACGTGGCCTCGCATTTCACTCCATCACAGGGAAATAGCAGCTTTGAGATCCTTGACCCGATTTAATCGCTCCCATGGCAAGTCAAGATCTGACCTACCAAAGTGCCCATACGCAGCTGTTTGCGCATAGATAGGGCGTTTAAGGTCCAATTCGCGGATAATTGCCGCCGGTCGCAAGTCAAATACCTTGTTCACGGCTTCCTGGATCATCGAAATCGGTACTTTCTCCGTGCCAAAGGTCTCCACATACAGGCCCACCGGATTAGCGCGACCAATGGCATAAGCAACTTGCACTTCACAACGGTCAGCCAGGTGAGCAGCAACAATATTCTTCGCAACCCACCTCATCGCATATGCGGCAGAACGATCAACCTTGCTTGGATCTTTACCAGAGAAAGCGCCGCCACCATGACGAGCCATGCCGCCATAGGTATCGACAATAATCTTGCGACCGGTGAGCCCCGCGTCGCCCATGGGCCCGCCAACGACGAAGGAACCGGAAGGGTTCACCAACACTGTGAGGTCGTCGTCGACAAGATCAGATACTCCGGCGTCCTCAATAACAGGCGCAATGACATTGCTTCGTAGTTGATTCTCCAACCACTGGCGGGACACCCCTGGATCATGCTGCGTGGAAATAACGATAGTGTCGATACGGACTGGAGAGTTGTCGTCATCGTAGGCGAGCGTGACCTGTGTTTTCCCGTCGGGGCGGAGATGGGGAACGATGTTTTCCTTCCGGACCACCGTTAAACGACGAGCGAGACGATGTGCGAGGGCAATGGGTAAGGGCATATATTCTGGGGTTTCGTTGGTAGCAAACCCAAACATGAGACCTTGATCGCCTGCACCAGCACGATCATCATCCTCAACATCGGCACCTTCGCGCACCTCAAGAGCAGTATCAACACCTGCGCCAATTTCTAACGACTGTTCGCCGATTGACACGGACACTCCGCACGTTGCTCCGTCAAATCCCATATCTGAAGAAAGAAAACCAATATTACGGAGCGTTTGACGGACCAAGTTGGGGATCTCCACGTATCCGCGACAGCGTACTTCCCCGACAACATGAACCTGGCCAGTGGTAACGACCGTTTCGACAGCGACGTGACTGTCAGGATCTACGGCCAGCATCGCATCCAAGATTGAGTCGGAGATGGCGTCGCAAATCTTATCTGGATGTCCCTCAGTCACAGACTCACTGGTGAATAGTCGTTGAGTCACGGTTCCTTCTTCCTTGATGGGCGGGTAATGACACGTATTGTATTGAGTTCAGAAGCGTGAAATCGGCAGCCCGTCACCGTGAATGACGGCACAGCTACCGCGACGGCTACGTTCACACGAGGTAATGTCCGTACGGCTGATGTCATGCTCAGGATCGCAATGGCCATGGTGGTGGCCATGTCGGTAGCGGGACGGGCCAAAGTCCGGCCCCATTATAGACTAAGCAGTCTACGGGTGTGTAGCTCAGCGACCCCTAGCCTCAAAATCCACGACCGCATCCCACACAGAATCCGCCAGCCCACACTTCGATGTCGTCGGAATGTCATAAATCCTGCCATCCTGCGACAAAACCCAACCCGTATTCGTATCACGCCCAAAAACCTTTCCCCCAGCGACATCATTGCAGACAAGAAGCTCACAGTTCTTATCCTTCAACTTCATCTCGCTATGCTCCAACGGAGTATGGTCAGGATCGCCCGTCTCCGCCGCGAACCCCACCACGATACTCGGCTTACAGTCTGCACCCGCCCCGCCATCCTGGGTGTGCGCTGACCTTTGCTGACGGCGAGACACAACACTTTTCAAGATATCGGGATTTTCAACCATGGAGAGTGTCATGAGTGAATTCCCATCACTATCTGCTGCGGATTTCTTCATTTTCCAGCTCTTTTCTTCCGCAGGACGGTAGTCAGCAACCGCCGCGGCGCACACAACGATATCCACCTCCATCTCCCGCCGCTCAACCTCTGCATACATATCACGAGCGGACTCGACGCGAACAACTTCAGCGCCCAATGGAGTAGGAAGCTCGTGAGTAGCACCCGCGACAACAATGACCTCAGCCCCCCGGGCTGCCGCAATCTCAGCAAGGGCAAAACCCTGCTTTCCTGACGAACGATTGCCGATAAAACGCACAGGGTCAACACTTTCGTGAGTTCCTCCCGCGGTGATGAGGACACGACGCCCCTCTAAATCTCGCGGAAAAGGAGATCGACGCCTGGCCACAGTAAGCGATAGATTAACTACCTGATCAGGGTCAGCGAAACGTCCAGGCCCACTATCGGGCCCAGTCAACCGTCCATGCGCAGGATCAATGACAGTCACACCCCGTCCCCGAAGGGTAGCAACATTATCTTGGGTTGCCGGGTGTGTCCACATCTCAGTATGCATGGCGGGAAACACGACAATAGGGCATCTGGCCATCAGTGCAGATGCCGTTAAAAGGTCATCAGACCGCCCATGTGCGAGGCGAGCGATGATATCCGCGGTCGCGGGCGCAACAATAAATAATTCAGCATCCTGTCCTGTACGAACATGACGCACCTCGGGAACACCATCAAAAACAGACGATGATACGCTGTGGCCCGATAAGGCTTCCCAGGTTGCGCGGCCAACAAACTCTAATGATGAATCTGTTGGAATAACCTGAACATCGTGTCCCTGCTCTTTCAAGCGGCGGACGACCTGGCACGACTTAAATGCGGCAATTCCCCCCGAGACCCCAAGAACGATCTTCACTGCTTCCTCACTTCTAGTAGCGCTACAGAAAAACCGCTGACCACGCCATCGGCGGCGTGATCAGCGGCACCCAACGTCGATACTATGAGCGTAAGTGGAAGGGCACGCGGCGATCACAGCACCGTCGTATCCAATCCATTAACCCTTCTAGTATGTCTTTAACCCTCAGTATGGTCGAGAAGACCGTCATTGATCTCGCGCAGGGCGATCGACAGTGGTTTCTCACCAGGCTCGGGGGTCACAAGGGGGCCGACGAACTCAAACACGGAGTCATCAACACTCTTGAAATAGTCATTAATCTGCCGAGCTCGCTTAGCAGCGAAAATAACAAGGGCGTATTTCGACGACACCTTGCCTAGAAGCTCATCAATCGGGGGATTGGTGATGCCCACCGGCGGATCAAAAACGTTGTCGTCACTGGCAGAAGCCAAATTTGGTGTAGTCACGATGTCCTTTCGGCCGTGAGTAGTGCAGCAATAGCGTGAACAGCATTGTCCAGGGAATCATTCACCACGATGTGGTCAAATTCATCTTTAGCAGCCAACTCTTCACGAGCGGTGCTGAGGCGCCGTTCAACCACCTCAGGGGGCTCCGTTCCTCGGCCAGTAAGGCGATGGACGAGAACCTCCCACGAGGGTGGCATGAGGAAAACAGTGTGAGCGTTCGGAAGAACGTTCTTCACATTTCGAGCGCCCTCAAGATCAACCTCGACGAGAACCGGGCGGTTACTTTCCAGAGCACTTCGCACAGGTCCCGCCGGAGTGCCAGACCGCTGAAGACCACCATGGATTTCAGCCCATTCCAGCATATCTCCGGCTTCCACATGACGAGTGAAGTCGTCATCGGACACAAACAAATAGTCCACGCCATCTTCCTCGCCAGGACGAGGGGCTCGTGTCGTCATAGACACGCTGAAGTACAAATCGGGCACCGTTTGACGCAGACCACGAACCACAGTGGATTTACCTACGGCGCTGGGCCCAGCGAGGACCACGAGATTGCCACGATTTGTTGCCAAGGCCTATTTCTCCGGATCGAAGCCAAAGCGCTCCAACAGAGCGCGACGCTGACGCTCACCAAGGCCACGCAGACGGCGAGTCGGGGCGATCTCCAACTCCTTCATGATTTCTTGAGCCTTGACCTTACCCACCTTCGGCAATGCCTCAAGCAATGCCGAGACCTTCATCTTACCGAGAATCTCGTCCTGATCAGCCTTCTTCAAGACAACCTGAAGGTTGGTATCGCCTTTCTTCAGCTTTTCCTTAAGCTCTGCGCGTGCCTTGCGTGCTTGAGCAGCCTTTTCGAGTGCAGCAGCACGTTGTTCTGGCGTCAACTGGGGAAGGGCCACGGTTCCTCCATAATGTCAATCGGTGAATATCTTACTTACTCATGTTCGGGTTCCAGTGTGGATCACGGGGTGATCGCATAATTGTCTCCAGGTGCGTCGAAGCACCCGAACGGCTTCATAATGTGAGCCTGGCAAACAGCACCACAGACTATAGACGCTGACCAGGTTAAAGTTAAGTTTGCCCCTGGTTGAGACAACGCGAGTCATTCTAACACCATTCCAGGGTAATCCAGGGCATTCGCCTCCACAGCTTTGTGCAATGAACCCATATCTGGACCACACTGCAAAATCGACCTCGATATGTTGGGGAATGCTAGTGGTTCGATGTGTGTCGTTAAACAACGAACATCATCGGCGGTAGCACCCTGAGCACCCACCCCGGGAAGTAAAACTGGACCACGAAGTGACGATAGATCCGGAGCCTTGCGACTATTCTCAACCTTCCCAGCACCGCGACCTAACGTTGCTCCGACAACCACCCCCACATACCCAAAACGGGCATCAGTTCCTTCTATAACCGCGACATTTCGCGCGGCACACTCGTTAACAATGTGTTGTGAAACACTCAGGTCACTACCGACATCCTGAGACCCACAATGGTCCTGACATCGAGACCGCTCATCATATTCTCGATCTGTCGCCGAGACTCCCGCTGACTGCACAACCGTCGCCTCAGGATTCGAGGTCGCAGCGAGAACATAGACACCCTGACCTTGTTGCCTGGCAAGACGTAGAACAGGTTCTAGGGAGCCAAAACCGGTATACGGAGTCACTGTGACTGCATCACATCGTAACGGTGATGAGTCTGCCAACCACGCATCGGCGTAGGCGGCCATCGTGGATCCGATGTCCCCCCGTTTCGCGTCAGCAAGAACAAGCGCCCCACTTTCACGTAGAGCGGTGATAGCTTTCTCAAGGACTGCAAATCCCCGAGAACCAAAAGCCTCAAAGAACGCGACCTGAGGCTTAACCAGCGCCACTGATGGGCCAAACACCTCCACACACCGCATAGTGAACTGCTCGAGTCCATCAACGGTCACCGGCAAACCCCACCGCGTAAGGAGCCCAGGATGCGGATCAATACCAACACATAAGCGGGACCGCTGCACACCAGCAGCGGCAAGACGATCCCCAAATGACATTCGCCCCGCAGCGATAGGCTGCTGCTGGTCGAATGGTGACGGTGTGTGCGACATGTCTCCGGAACCCGGAACATTCATGATTTATCCTTCCACCAAGACGGTCTAACACTCAACGGATCATGACCATACGACCGTGATTATTACGAATGGAGATCTTGAATGGCCTCGACCAAAAGCGCCCCATTCGTGCTGTACATCACGCCGTGGCCGCTACCGTGCGGAGATGCATCAACTGCGTCCGGACTGTTCTCTCGTTGCGGCTCCGAACCCATCCCTGTCGCGTCATGGACGGCCTCAATCGCTTGCACAGCCGCAACTGCAGCTTGAACCGTGGTGACACACGGAATTTCCGCATTTAAGGCTGCAGCGCGAATTTCATATCCGTCGTGGCGAGCGCCGGAGCTCCCTGCAGGGGTATTAATAATCAGGTCCACCTGACCATCAAGGATAAGATCCACGATTGACCGACGCCCATTCTTATCTAGATGGATGGTTCCCACGTCAAGATGATCAACGCTGGGATTGTCTACATGGATCTGCGATTGCTTCGCAACAACCTCACACGGGATCCCATGCCGGCGCAGCATGCCAGCTGTCCCTTCCGTGGCTAGAAGTGAAAACCCGAGCGTAGCGAGCCGTTGAATAGGAAACACCATCGTCCTTTTGTCACTGTTCGCAACTGAGACAAAGACTGTTCCCGACATTGGTAGACGACCGTAGGCCCCTGCTTGCGACTTAGCATATGCCGCGCCAAATGCACGATCGAGCCCCATTACTTCACCCGTCGATTTCATCTCCGGCGACAGGAGTGAGTCTAGAAGGGAACCATCGGGACGACGGAACCGCCGGAAGGGCAGCACAGCTTCCTTGACAGCAATCGGTGCATCGACCGGGAGGGATCCGCCATCGTAATCAGAAGGAATCATGCCCTCTGCTCTCAACTCGTCAATCGAAGCGCCGATCGAAATCCGTGCTGCTGCCTTGGCTAACGGAACACCCGTCGCTTTCGAAACAAATGGCACTGTCCGCGAGGCGCGAGGATTAGCCTCAATGACGTAGAGCACGTCATCTTTCAAAGCAAACTGAATGTTCATGAGTCCACGAACACCAATCTCAAAAGCCAAGGCAGCCGTAGATCGACGGACATTCTCGATGTCCTCTGCTCCCAATGTCATGGGAGGGATAGCGCACGCTGAGTCACCCGAATGAATCCCGGCTTCCTCAATATGCTCCATCACGCCGGCCACATAAACCTCACAACCGTCACAAAGCGCGTCGACGTCGATTTCAATAGCATTATCCAAAAACCGATCCACCAGCACAGGATGGTCATCGGTGATCTCGGTCGCCCGGGAAATATAGTCTGCTAACGAGTCATCGTCATAAACGATTTCCATCCCACGTCCGCCCAAAACATAAGAAGGACGAACCAACACTGGATACCCAATAGACGATGCGACAGTACGGGCTTCCTCTAGGTTGGTGGCTGTCCCAAACGTCGGTGCGGGCAGCCCCGCCCGAGTGAGCACTCCCCCAAATTCACCCCGATCTTCAGCCAAGTCGATCGCTTCAGGAGTCGTTCCGATAACAGGTACTCCGGCGTCTTTCAGACGCTCTGCGAGCTTCAACGGGGTTTGCCCGCCGAGCTGACAAATAACCCCCGTTACCCGACCAGACTCCGACTCAGCGTGGTAGACCTCCATAACGTCCTCGAACGTCAAGGGTTCGAAATATAAGCGGTCAGCAGTGTCGTAGTCGGTCGATACCGTTTCGGGATTACAGTTGACCATCACCGTTTCATACCCAATGCGTGATAGTTCTAGCGCCGCGTGGACACAGGAATAATCGAACTCGATGCCCTGGCCGATCCGGTTTGGTCCGGAACCGAGGATGAGGATCTTTTCCTTGTTTTTTTGAGGAGTCACCTCAGTTTCTGCACCAGGATCGAGTTCATAGGCACTGTAATGATATGGGGTTTTCGCCTCGAACTCCGCCGCACACGTGTCAACAGTTTTGAACACCGGTCGAATACCAAGTGACCAGCGCAATGTTCGAACACCATCTTCTCCGGCGAGTTCGGGGCGAACACTTGCGATTTGGGTGTCGGAAAGACCAAGGTACTTGGCCTCGCGGAGGAGGTCTTCACTTAATACCGGTGCTAACTCAAGCTTGCGCCGGAAATGGACAAGCTGCTCGATTTCCGCGATGAACCACGGATCAATCTCCGATGCCTCGTGAACCTCGTCAACGCTGGCACCCAAGCGGAGTGCAAGCTCAACGAGGTACAACCGTCCTTCTTTTGGTACACGGAGCATCTCGAGAACACCAGCTTTGTCTTCCGCAGACTCGCCAGCGAGATGTTCATCTGAGCAGGTCCAGAAACCAGTTTCCTTGTTTTCAAGGGAACGAAGTACCTTGTTGAGGCCAGCAATGTAGTTGCGTCCCAGTGCCATAGCTTCGCCGACTGATTTCATTGACGTCGTCAGGGTGTCGTCACAACCAGGAAACTTTTCAAAGGCAAAGCGTGGGGCTTTGACCACGACGTAATCGAGCGTTGGTTCGAATGCAGCGGGAGTAACACCAGTGATGTCGTTACGAATCTCATCCAAGGTGTACCCAATAGCCAACTTGGCAGCGATTTTAGCGATCGGAAACCCAGTAGCTTTCGACGCCAACGCCGACGACCGGGATACCCGAGGATTCATTTCAATGGTGACAATGCGGCCGTTGTCAGGGTTGACCGCAAACTGAATATTGCAGCCACCCGTATCGACACCGACTTCGCGGAGAATAGCGATGGCTTGGTTGCGCATAGCCTGAAATTCACGGTCAGTCAGGGTTAACGCTGGCGCTACCGTGACCGAATCTCCAGTGTGAACACCAACGGCGTCGACATTCTCGATCGAACACACGATAACAACGTTGTCGTTGCCATCCCGCATAAGTTCAAGTTCGTATTCTTTCCATCCGAGGATAGATTCTTCGATGAGGACGTTCGCCTCGGGCGATGCTGCAAGTCCACCGCCAGCGATACGATCGATATCGTCGTAGGTGTAGGCAAGTCCAGACCCCAGGCCCCCCATGGTGAATGAGGGGCGGACAACGACAGGGAGCCCCAACTCCCTCACGGTGTCGTGGACTTCATCCATATTGTGGCATACACGCGACCGGGCTGATTCGCCACCAACTTTCTCAACGATGTCCTTGAACTTTTGGCGATCCTCTCCCCTCTCGATGGCGTCAATATCAGCGCCAATGAGTTCAACCTTGTGCTTGTCGAGGATTCCCCGACGGTGAAGTTGGATCGCGGCATTGAGTGCAGTTTGTCCACCGAGTGTGGCAAGGACTGCATCGACAGGGTGGCCTTCAGCAGCCTCCTTATCAAAGATTTTCTCAATATATTCAGGGTCAATCGGCTCAATGTAGGTGTGGTCCGCGAACTCGGGATCCGTCATGATCGTGGCGGGATTCGAGTTGATAAGTGTGACACGGAGTCCTTCTTGTCGAAGGACCCGGCAAGCTTGAGTCCCGGAGTAGTCAAACTCACAAGCTTGTCCAATGACGATAGGGCCAGATCCAATGACCAGGACGTGGTTAAGGTGAGGGCGGCGGGGCATTTACTTGGTCTTCCCTTCTTGCATCAAGGTGACAAACTGGTCAAATAGTGGATTGGCATCATGAGGCCCAGCAGCAGCCTCAGGGTGATATTGCACGGAGAATGCCCGTCCGTCGTCGAGGGCAACGCCTTCAACGACATTGTCGTTAGGGCAGATATAGGTCACATGTGCAGGTCCGAATGGAGTATCGAAACTTGCTGACAGCTCACCAGCGTTGATGGTGTTTGGTGTGTCATGAGAATGATGCGGAGGGAGTAGCGCAAATCCGTGGTTTTGGGCGGTGATGGACACCTGGCCGGTTTCGACGTCAATAACAGGTACGTTGATACCGCGATGCCCAAATTTAAGTTTGTAGGTTTCGAGCCCCAGAGCCCGACCGAAAATCTGATTACCGAAACAAATGCCGAAGAACGGAATCTTTGCTGCAAGGACCTGTCGGACGATGTCAACCATCTCGTCGGCGGTGGATGGGTCACCTGGGCCATTTGAGATGAAAACCCCATCAGGATTGTATTTTTGGATCTCCTCGAAAGGCGTATTTGCGGGGACAACGACGGTTGTGATGCCACGTTGTGCGAAGTTTCGGGGAGTATTTGTTTTGATGCCCATGTCATAGGCAACGACTGTGAGACCGGAGCCCTTGGTTGTGGAGACCTCCGGCTCCACAACGTAGGGTTCGGTGGTACTCACATCCTCGGAGAGGGTGCGGCCAGCCATGCGAGGTACATCGTTGACGATTGCTACCAAGTCGTCGACTGGCGCAGTGGCATCCCTGCCCGTGAAGATCCCCGCGTTGAGGGAACCTTTATCACGCAAGTGGCGGACCAACGCACGGGTATCAACATTTTTGATACCGACAATTCCTTGGGCAATCATCTCCTCCTCTAGTGACCGTTGACTTCGCCAGTTTGAGGGACGCGCGGAAAGGTCTCGGATAATCACACCGGAGACCCATATAGTGGAGTCGGAGGATTCGTTGTCCTCGTCGTTCCATCCGGTGTTTCCAATGTGAGGTGCGGTAGCGCATACTAACTGCCGGCAATATGACGGATCCGTCATGGTTTCCTGGTATCCAGTCATGCCGGTGGTGAATACGGCTTCACCCAATGCCCGGCCGATGGCACCGAATGCTGTTCCGCGAAAGACCCGACCGTCAGCGAGGACAAGAGCTGCAGGAGTGTGGTTGGTAACAGCTCTGCGCTCCAGGGGCGAAACACTCAGATGTGGTGTTGGTGTCGAAGGGATACTCACTAGTGAACCTTTCTGTCCAAGGGCTGGGAGGCTTCACCGTTGATACAGGTGATATGGCCGCGGAGGATGGTGGTGGTGACTTTCACGTGGAATTCCATGCCTTCGTAGGGCGTATTGCTGGCCTTCGAAGCGAATTCCTCTCCCTGGCTATCCATCGATGGTTGGGATCGATCGTGGTGAGATTCGCGGGTTCACCGACAGCGATGGGGCGCCCGTGTCCAGGGAGTCGAACGATTTCCGCTGGCCGTTCGGACATCACTCTGGCGACGAAACGCCAATCTTCTAGTCCGTTTTCCACTGTGTTGTCGGGTGCGCTTATAGTCGGATTGATCTCAGTGATGAGACCATCAGTAATAAGGACAGAGGTGGAGTCTCCCTCACCATAGGGACGCACACCTGTAAGGAGGGTTGATCCGGCCGCAGGGGGAGCCTGGACACGAGTATGCGGCCACAGTTGAGCACTCACGGTGTGGCTCCTTCGCTGTGGGCTTGTTCAGGTTCGTATGGCGTGAGTGCAGGCATAGTTGCCATACAGTGGACGGGGGTTCTCACCTTTTTTCCCCCTGCACATGCTCATTGTCGGCAGGTTTTTCTTCACCTGATGTGGATAGAACTGATGGAGGTGCCCCACACAGAACGACACTGTCGCAACCATCAGTTTCGGTGAGTGTCACAATGACGTCTTCTGTGCGTGAGGTAGGAATATTTTTTCCCACGTAATCGGCGCGGATGGGAAGTTCTCGGTGTCCTCGGTCCACGAGGACGGCAAGTTGTACAGCGCTTGGGCGTCCGATGTCGCGTAATGCGTCGAGTGCTGAGCGTACACTCCGACCGGAGTAGAGAACGTCATCGACGAGAATCACTATTTTTCCTTCTACTCCCCCGTCTGGAATAGACGTGCGTTGTACGGGGCGGTGAGGTTTCTGACGGAGATCATCACGGTAGAGAGTAATGTCTAACGACCCAGTAGCTACCGGTACTCCGGCAAACTCCTCAATGAGGTGAGCTAACCGCTTAGCGAGAGGAACGCCCCCGCGAGGAATTCCTAATAGGATGATGTGCTTGCTGCCTTTGGCATCAAGCCCGGTTTCTTCGATTATTTGGTGCGCGATGCGTGCAACAGTACGTCCGACGTCGTCAGAGGAAAGAATCTGTGTCTCTCTCGGTATGACTGTCGGTGAAGTTGTACGTGCTGTATTCATCGTGACCTCCTTCCCTGCCTCTCGGTGCAGTCCGTTAAAGGATGTCACTCCTGCTGATGTGAAATTGTTGTTACCGCCCGAATATGCTACCACGGTAACAAACAACGCGCAGGTGACGCGTTTACGGCCATGGTGGATCGGGTCATTTGTATTTGCGCATATGAACTGCGTTTCTGGATTAGAATTAGTCGATCCGAGTACCCTCGAAACGTTATCTTTCGTTGGTCGACTTTGCTCAGCATCGTCACCCTTTACCAGTAAGGATGTCAGGACTATGGCAGAAAGAGAACGTCGTCATAGCGTTCCCTCTGTAGAGCCCGCATATGAGGCTGAGCTAGCTGCATCTCCGCGTCCCTCGGGTGTAGAACCCAAGCAATTCCGTCCCCTTCTTCCACCATTTCGGCGTATGTCATCGCAACAACTGCGGGTTACTCGTCGGGTTGCGGTGGCGGTGTGGGCTGTTGCTCTTAGTATGTGGGTCGTTTTTTGTGGTTGGCCCTTTGGGCGCTTATCTCTTTTTATTGTGTTGACCACAGGGCTGGCTGCGCTGTCGATCGGGCGTCGTCACGTGTATCAATTGGTTGTGGACTGGAGTCCATTTTTCTTGTTTCTCGTGGCCTATGATGCAACACGCACGTGGTCTCTGCGGGTGGGGTTACCGGTTCACTGGCATTTAGCGCCAGATATCGACAAAGCAATGTTCGGGGTTGTTCCCACCGTATGGTTACAGGAGCACATTCGCTATGAGAAAGCTCCCTGGTGGGAACTTATTTTGGCGATCGTATACATCTCCTACTTCGTGACGCCATATATTACTGCCTTTTGTGCATGGCTTCGGTCGCGTGCTGATTTTGCTCGATTTGCTGCCGGGATGTTGACTGTCTCGTTTATCGGACTGATTGGTTATGTCTTTGTTCCTGCTGCGCCTCCGTGGGCAGCCGGACGGTGCACCCCCGAGGATGTTAGCGATGGTCCTCGCAGTGTTCGGTGTATGTACGTCGATGATCATGCGGGAGAGCATTCTGTGCTTGGGGCTGTTCATGCAAAGCATGATGATACCCACCCGTGGGTTGAACGCCTCAGTGCACGAGGGTGGGAACAACTCAACCATCTCAGTCTTACAAGGGCTGTCGCCCATGCGGAGGGGTCGGATCGCAATACGGACACTAAGCCTGTCGCCAGTGGTGGTTCGACGCATAGGTCGTCTGATTCGTCACCAAGAGAACAGTCCTCAGGTATTGGTGCTCTCATTGAGCGTGGACAGAAGGAATCAAATCTTGTTGCCGCAATTCCTTCTCTCCACGCAGCGCTGACGATGTACTTAGCGTCCTATATGTTCGCGCGCAGGTCTACTAAGGCCGGCATTGTCGGTCTCATCTATGCTTTCACGATGGCTTTTAGTCTAGTCTTTTTTGCGGAGCACTATGTTTTCGACATTCTCTTAGGGTGGGCGGTTGCTATTGCCGTGCCCTTCATTGGGCTCGCTGTAGAAAAGTGGTGGACGCGACATGAGTTGACTCAACGGTTTTCGTGGAATCGTCGGGCTCGGCCACTATCATAAAGCCATCCAAAGTTCAGGCTCATACCCTCTGTGGGGTGTACTCGTCCGTCCGAGATGCTGCGTGTTCATAGCCTGCTGTGAGAGTTTCTGTGCACAAAGCGGACAAGCTACCGTGGAGGGAGTGCAAACGGAGCCACAGCGCGGGATGTCATCCGCCCCCACCGGCCCTCGGCGTACGTTTGTGATCACAATTCCCTATCGACCCAGATAGGGCCCCTCCTGTGACCGCAACGCGCTGTCGGGCCGGGATCCACATTGGTTGACACCACGTCTACCGCTCCTGTTGCCCCCTTGGTGAGCATGGCCCGGAATAGTGGGTAGACGCTGGCTGGCTGTGGCTCCGTCGGCATGAATAGGTTATATGAACGATGGTTAATTTCTACAGCCAGGTTTTACAATAACTTCCAATAGACCCTTCGGTCTGTTATTGCATTATTTTAGTGCCATTTTTCTAAAAATAAGGTGAACCTATTCAGTTTGACCTAAAACCGCAGCTCTGCGCCGTTATTAATCTGTAATAGAGTTGTTATATTGCTTCTCGTAGAAATGCCCGTCCGGTCATTGAGCATAAAAACAGACTAAAAAATCACCCCGTTTTGGGGTTGATCCAGGCAGAGTAAGGACCCTAACCGCATATAAAAAGCTCCACCGATGTTGACCGGTGGAGCTGAGTTCGACCCGGCGCACAGAGGATCGAACACACAGAGCCAATTACAACGCCATCCCTACGTCGTTGCTCACTCACGACTCATTGGTCGAACGTGCGCGTTGCACCTCCGTCGCAATATCATCGAGAACAGCATTGATATACGCCGGAGCAACATCCGTTGAATAATCAGATGCCAATTCGATCCCCTCAGACACTGCTACCTTCGGAGGAACCTCATCATTATGAAGCAATTCCCATGTTGAAACCCTCATGACCGCACGGTCAACGGCGGGAATACGATCAAGCCGCCATGTCGACGACAGATGGGACGCAATCGCAGAATCAATACCATCTAAATTTTCCGCGACACCTGAAACAATGGTGGCCGTATAGTCAGCTACCGGTAGAACACCAGATTCTGGATCACATGCGAGCCTTCGTCGTTGCTCGACGACCGCGACTGGATCTTGATCCCGAAACTCGGCCTCAAACAACACGTCGACCGCTCGACGGCGAGCCTTATATCTCGACCCGTGACGCTTGTACACATGTCGGGACGATGTTGCCGATCCTTTGCCTTGGCGTCGAGCTTGATCCGTGTCGTGTGTATTTCCGTCCCCTCCACCAGGCGAGGTCGAGAGCTCCGAGCGAGACCTGCCAGCGTATTCCTCTGCCACGGTGACATCCCTTAGTTGTTCACGCGTGACAGGTATGAACCATCACGCGTGTCGATTTTGAGGACATTGCCAGTCTCAATGAAGAGAGGAACTTGCACTTCTGCACCTGTTTCCAAGGTTGCCGGCTTCGTGCCACCTGTTGACCTATCGCCCTGCAGACCTGGGTCAGTATGTTTCACCGTGAGCTCCACTGACACAGGAAGCTCAACAAACAGAGGCTGATCCTGATAGAAAGATACCTGAACAGGCATATTTTCTAGTAAGAAACGTGCGCCGTCACCCATCAGGTCTGGGGACAACGGAATTTGCTCGTAATTCTTGTCATCCATCACCACAAAATCGGTGCCATCATTGTATAGATACGTCATATCGCGCCGGTCGACCGTCGCAGTCTCAACCTTGACACCCGCGTTAAACGTTTTATCGATAACCTTCCCAGAGACAACGTCCTTGAGCTTGGTACGTACGAAAGCTGGCCCCTTTCCAGGTTTGACATGCTGAAACTCAACAATTTGTTGAAGTTTGTTGTCAATTTTGAGGACTAGCCCATTTTTGAAGTCGGCCGTAGTTGCCACTGAAAACTCCTCATCCTTCAGGACACGCCATGATCCTGAGATATTGATTTCACATAACCTTGGTACTTTGCGGGAGTAGGTGAGCGATACGCCTGCGTCACCGCCCATCACATCATCGTCACGACGACACCAACCCTACGAAGACCGAGTACTTGGTATACCCTACTAGACGATCGCCAGCTCAGTGCTGCTGGTGTTGACGGGCCGCGAACCCTGATCCGTGACCACCAGTGTGTTCTCAATACGCGCCCCGGACACTCCAGGCACATAGATACCTGGCTCAATCGTGAGCGTCTGACCGGCTGTGATTATGGCTGATGGATCAGTTCGCGGGGCAGCATACGGTCGCTCATGCACGTCGAGACCGACACCATGTCCAGTCGAGTGAACGAAATATTCACCGTACCCCATATCTTCAATAATATCCCGGCACACTTTGTCAATGGTGAATAAATGCGCACCCGGCTTTAATGCCTCACAACCAGCTTGGAAGGAGCGATAAACAGTATCTGCGATTTCACGCTGCTTTTCTGGCGGTTCACCGACCGAGACCAATCGTGTTTGATCCGAGGCATATCCATCGAGATAGACGCCAAAATCGATAGTCACCAAGCCCTTCACGATCCGATCAGTACTTGCACTATGGTGCGGCTTTGCCGCATTGACCCCCGACGCAACGATGGTCTCAAAAGATATGCCATCAGCACCGAACATCCTCATACGATATTCAAGTTCAGCAGCCACGACGTTTTCAGGCACACCCTCGGCGATCACACCGTCGTCGAGGAGCGACAACCATGCTTTATCAGCGACAGCAGCGGCAGCATCGAGCGCAGCAACCTCCGAAACATCCTTCGTGAGACGGAGCTCCTCAATGAGATCATGAGTAACCACATAATTCTCGAGCCTCTGGGCAACACCAAGTCCAATACTCGCCTCGATACCAATCTCCCCTGTGTACGCCTCACGGACAGCACGCACAGCATCACGTTCAATCACTACGTCGACACCGGGGGCTTCGTCTACGACCTGTGTAGTGTACCGCCCATCGGTGCCCAGAAGCCCGCGGCCATCAACGGTGAGTAACAACGCAGCGTTTGACCCACTAAAACCGGTAAGATACCTAACATTTTTCAAGTTTGTGACTAAAAGAGCTGGAACACCAGCAGCATCAAGCGCCGCACGCGCTGCCTCTCTTCGTTCAGCGAAAAGCTTGTCACGATTCATCAGTTGATTCCTCCTGAATGACGGATGAGCGCAGGAACTGCGTAGAGAGAACTATCGCACAACAACCTATTCTGTCGCACTAATCCGCCCATCCCGCGCAAGATAATCCAATGCGTACGCATAACCGCGAACCCCACATCCTACGATAACCCCACACGCAATCGGGCTGAGATAGGAGTGGTGCCGAAACTCCTCACGTGAATGCACATTGGAAATATGGACTTCCACAAAACCAGCACCGCAAGCGATTTCGGCGAGCGCATCACGCAGCGCAACCGAGGTATGCGCCCACCCACCAGGATTAATAACAACAGCCTCACCATTATCAGCAGCCTGGTGAATGCGCTCGATCATCTCACCCTCTGAGTTCGACTGATAAAAACTCAGCTCAACGCCAAGGCGCTCAGCGCTCTCTTCAAGCATGACGCGGACGTCATCAAGCGAGGAGGACCCGTAAAATTCTGGTTGCCGCTTCCCGAGACGATCCAGATTCGGACCATTAGCTATCAACACCCGCCAGGTCGACCTTGTCGCAGGCTCCCGGGCATGACTACTCCGCTCATTACTGGTCATAACGCATCACCCACCTCGTACAACATTCGACACGGGACAACAACATCGATATTTATACGCGTTCCGTCTGATTCATACGCACAAAAGCATCCTGAAGACTGTCATAGCTCGGGCCATTCAGCCGAATCGGTCGAGGCTTCACAACGGAATCACGATCATCTAGCACAACGAAACGGATATCTCCATTACGATTCTTTTTATCCATCCGCATTCCGTCGATCAGAAGATCCAACGACGTCGCATCATACCTCGTGGGAAGACCTAGCGACCGCAGAATCCTCCGATGACGTGTCACCGTCGTCTCACAAACATGGCCAGTGACAAACGCTAACTCCGCTTCAAAACACATACCGACAGCAACAGCATGACCATGTGGCCATGTAAAATTCTCTGCCCTCTCAACCGCGTGGCCGAAAGTATGGCCATAGTTTAGAACCTCACGCAAACCCGTCTCTGTCAGGTCTTGAGATACTACCGACGCTTTCACCGCGATACTCCGGCGGATTAATTCGGGCAAATCCTTGTGAACATCCAGGCATCGAGCAGGATCACGCTCATAGAGAGCCACAATATCTGGATCACCGATAAAACCAGTCTTCACAATTTCCGCGCTCCCAGCGACGACCATCTCAGCAGGGAGATCCTCAATAAAATTGAGGTCCACATACACAGCTGATGGCTCATGGAAAGATCCCACCAAATTCTTTCCGGCCGGCAGATTTATTCCGGTTTTCCCGCCTACCGCTGCATCAACCATACCCAACACCGTCGTCGGCACCTGAATCACGTCGATACCACGCATCCACGTTGCAGCAATAAAACCACCAACGTCGGTCGCAGCACCGCCACCCACGCTGATAATCGCGTCACTTCTAGTTACCCCATGACGAGCACATTCATCCCAACATCGGGCAACGACATCACAAGTTTTTCCACGCTCAGCATCGTCAATCTCCACAAGGAATGACGAAATATCACGGGAAGCCAACGTATCGGCTATCCGGCGGGCGGTCACAGCAACCGTTGGCTGATGAATAATTCCCACCGTCGAATACGAATCAGCAGCCGCACCTAATGCTCCGACCAGATCGTGTCCGATAATGACATCATACGGCCTAGCACCGTTGACCGAGATCATCCACGGACCCGCGTCAGTGGGCGGACCACCCACGTCATGAGACGTATCTAGGTTCACAAAAACTCCTCCACTGTCGCCGCTGTTTCATCATCAGCAGCATCGGGGATCATTGATCCCCGAGACTCACTGGCCTCAAGATAATTCAAAATCGCTCCGACAACCTTTTGAGGGCTACGCCGATCACTCCGAATACGCAGTGTCGCAACCTCCTCATACAACGGTCGACGCTGGCGTTCAAGCTCCCGATACTTCTGTTCAGGATCATCGGAGTACAACACAGGCCGTGTCTCAGAACCACAAGTGCGTCGACATCCTTCCTCAGCAGAGACATCCAAGAACACAACCTCATGCCCAACAAGACGACGACGAGTCGCAGCCGACAACACCGCTCCACCACCCAAGGCGACAATTCCACTGGTCATTAAGGCGTCAGCGATGACGTCTTCTTCAGTAACCCTGAACTGATCCTCACCCAGATGATCAAAAATACGGCCGCAAGGAACCCCTCCCCAACGCTGCTCAATCAGTTCATCTGAATCAACCAAGTCAAGACCAAGAGCACGACTCAGCCGACGTCCAATCGTGGATTTCCCCGCACCAGGCAGGCCAATCAGTACAACCCGTGGTCTCATTCAGTCTCCTAACCCAGAGTCAAAGCGCAAACGTTGGTTGACCTGATCGAGATAACTGTCAATATTCCTTCTCGTTTCCGCGATACTGTCACCCCCAAACTTATCCAACACAGCCTGAGCTAACACGAGGGCGACCATTGCCTCAGCGACAACACCAGCGGCAGGAACAGCACACACATCGGAACGTTGATGAATTGCCGACGCCGCCTCACCAGTTGCCATATCGACCGTGGACAGTGCTCGCGGCACCGTCGAAATCGGCTTCATCGCTGCCTTGATCCTCAGCGGCTCTCCATTAGTCATACCGCCTTCCAGACCGCCAGCCCGATTGGTGAGGCGCCCGACGCTCCCATCACGACGAACTATTTCATCATGGGCCTGTGATCCACGACGACGAGCTTCAGCGAACCCATCGCCAATTTCCACTCCCTTGATCGCTTGAATACTCATCAGGGCGCTGGCCAAGCGCGCATCGAGTCGTGTTTCTGCAGAAACATGGGACCCCAACCCAATCGGAAGACCATCGACAATAACCTCGACAATTCCCCCCAAGGTGTCACCAGACTTCTTCGCGGCTTTAATTTCTTTAATCATTGATTCTTCAGCATGAGTAGTCGACGCACGAACCGGCGATTGATCGATCCGCGAAAGATCATCAAAACTCGGTAGAGATGCATCATCAACATCAGATGCGCCAATACTCACCACATGACTAAATACCTCCACACCGAGGGTGACACGAAGAAACGACCGGGCCACAGTAGCGATAGCCACGCGCGCCGCCGTTTCCCGTGCCGACGCACGCTCTAAAATGTTCCGGGCATCCCGCGCTCCGTATTTCACCATTCCAGCAAAATCAGCGTGCCCAGGACGTGGCCGCGTTAATTGAGCGCCACGCCCCGAATTCATCGCAGCAACCACATCAGGATCATCCATGTCAATAGGATCCTGAGCCATGACAGTTGTCCACTTTGGCCACTCAGTATTACCCACCACAATTGTAATGGGACTTCCCAAGGTTTGACCGTGACGAATACCAGTGAGAAGCGTGACATTATCTCGCTCAAACGTCATTCGTGCGCCTCTCCCATATCCGAGGCGACGACGCGCTAAATGATCGGCGACGTCCTGTGTTGAAATTGGGACGCCAGCAACCATATTTTCCATCGTGGAGACTATCGCTTCACCATGCGATTCTCCGGCCGTGCTCCAACGCAACATATCGTCATTCTTCCACGCAGTAGGCCTGTAAAGCTATCGAAAGACTAAATTGGTATTTACCGTTGTCGACGCCAGATGGCTGCCTCACAATACCACCGGTTATGACACACCTTGTGACATTTTCTCTTCCCCCGTTGGCGGCTCTGCAACCGCCCTACATCATGACAGTCAGCCCAGCGAGTACCGTCCCAGCCATCATCGCTGGCGTATGTGCGGCTTCGGATATTCCCCGTCGATACACGTTATACACCCCGCCAACAACCGACATGACATTTGCGTATCCCATAGCAAGCACGACAGCCCCCACACCCCATGGAGCCAACCATGCGCCGCACGCTATGCCGACGATAATATCAGCGCCCCCAAGACCCGGGTGTTGTGCCAAGGCCACAGCCCCTACACCCGCGATGAATGCATACATGAAAGGCCAGATAGACGCGCACCATAGCACGTGTATCCAGTGCTGAAACAGTAGTGACTCCCCCACAACCGCAACCGAAGAACCTAACGCGGTCAACTGCCACGGGATACGGTGACTCTGACAATCGAGACGCACGATCCAGACGGCCCACACGACACAACACCCGATGAAAGCTACGATGCCACAGCGATAGCAAGAGAAGATCAAATGAGGCCCCTGCAATGCGGACCATAACGCAGCAATATTACGAAGCATAGTCCGCGATTTCACCACAAACGTTAAAAAGCGATGATCGTAGTAGTCCCTATCGGTACGGTCAGTGTGGATAACTCGATGCTGTGGACGAAACAATAACCTCGGCGCGCCACGGTTGCAGCGCCTAGTGAATGCTAGAAAGCCGTCCGACGGGAACACCGGCGGCAGACTCAAGAGCACGGCGCATATCCAATGACGGTGCTTCCCGTCCCGTGAACTGCTCAAACTGGCTGAGAGCTTGGTAGAAAAGCATGGTGATACCACCGACACAGGGAGTACCCACCTCGAGACAACGAGAGATTAATGGAGTCGGCCACGGAGCATAAATAACGTCACACACCGCTGACGCGCGTGAAAACAACCCGATATACGGTTCGGCCGCCAACGACGGCACTGTCGAGATCAGGAGCTCAGCATCAGCGCATGCCCAACCCGAATCCTCAAACGTCGTCCACGACAACGCAATGCCTAGCGCCATAGCCAAGGGACGTAACTGTTCCGCACGTGAGGATCGAGCAACGATAATAACCTCCTGGCACCCCACGTGAGCAAGTGCCCACAGCGCCGCCCGGGCAGTCCCGCCATTTCCCACAACAACAGCTGAACGAACCCGCCGATGAGAGCGGTCTACCTCACTACACGCTCGTGCTCCACCATCCAGCAGTTCACCAATCGATCCGAGTAACCCCACACCATCAGTGTTGTCAGCTCGCCACTGCGTTACCCCAAGCGAATCATCAGACCCAACTAACACATCTGGCCTGCCGGAAATACGTATGAGAGTGTTAGCCGACCCAATAAGCCGAGCGCGGTCGGTGACTTCCGTAGCGTAGGTGAGAGCTTCACCCTTCCCAGGCATGGTGACCGACAGTCCCACATAGTTCGTGCTCAAAGAGCGAACGAGGCGTGAGAGTTGCCCTTCGGGGCAGCGAATACGGCCATAGCTCCACTCCTCAAGTCCCACCGCGGCAAAACCACTCTCGTGGAGTATAGGCGACAGCGAATGCTCAACTGGGTCTCCGAGTACAGCAGCACGATAGCCACCGGACTGCGTCAGCTCCGACAACGCCTTAGCGGCCACTGTCGAGAACTCCGCTTTCTTGAGCCTTCTTGATGGCCTTTTCATGGTCAGCGAACCCGTGACTAAAAACGGTTGTCCCATCCTTATCAACCGTAACGAAGTACAACCAATCGCCGTCAGCGGGCTTCTCCATAGCGTGAACTGCAGTAAGTGAAGGAGAAGCGATCGGGGTTGCGGGGAGCCCATCCGATGCGTACGTGTTCCACGGAGTCTTCTTCTCACGGTCTTCATTTGTCGTTGCAACTTCTTGCTCGTCAAGACCGTAGTTGACAGTTGAATCAAATTCCAGCCTCATCGGCTTGTCGAGACGATTCTTAATAACCCGAGCAACTTTTGCGAAATCAGGTTGCGGAGCTTCTCGTTCGACGAGTGATGCTGCCGTCAGCAGTTGATATTCAGTTAAACCAACAGATTTGGCAGCTGACGACAAACCTGTCCCCTCATACGCGGCGGTACCATCAGCCACCAGAGATTTAAGTATGGCTGTGGGTGAGGCTGTGGGATTAAAGATGTGAATGCCCGGATTGATCAGGCCTTCTAGACGCTTAGCGTCACTACCGCGAGCAGACACCGCTTTCGATGCCCATGATGGCACACCCAGGTCAGACAAATTACCTTCCGCTGCTGCTTTTTCAAGGTCTTCCGCTGACATACACGTACCTCCCGCTGACACGCATGCCTGTTTGGCAACTAACGAAAAAATACCTGGTCGCGATTGTCCACCGACCACATGGACATCATGCAACGTCATTCCTGTTGGGATATCCACGACACCACGACGAGCATCATCAGACATGAGCGCATCGATCGCAGCGTGTGACGACATCTTTTGATGAAGAACATAGTAACCTTGTTGCAGGTTACCGAGGTCGCCTTTTGTTTCGGCTGCCTTCATGAGGACACGCCGGGAGACAACAATCTTCTTCTCGACCAACGTTGAGGACAGGGAGGAAATAGTATCCCCCTCCTCAACCTTGACTAAGGTTATTTTTCCGTTTCCATTACCAGAAAAACCATTTTCGTCCCCCGCGACAGTGTGATACACAACGTACGCGATAGTACCAGCCAGTAATACTGCCAATGCGACTGTCACGGCAATAACGTTTTGTCTATGTCTCGCAAAGCTATGGCGACGGCGTACTCGGGATGATGGCACAAATTCTCCTAGTTCCGGCAACGGGACTGAAAACTACAGGAAAGGAAGATACAGGAAGGAAAGGAAGATTGTAACCACTCCACTTAAGCAGAGGAACTAGATGGATTCAACTACCGAAACCTCCAATAGCTGAGTGAAATACGTCGGCCAATCATGATTCTCCCCCACAATATCGACGACGCTGGTCTAACCATGTCTGAAGTATCTCAACCGCGGCAGCTTGATCAATAACAGAACGGCCTTCCTTCATGCTTATTCCCGCTTGATGTAGAGCAGACTGCGCCATCACCGTCGTCATACGCTCGTCGACATAGCGTATGGGTGTATCCACACCCTCACTTTGTAGCCGACGACGTACACGAAAAGCAACGTCTTGAGCGTGCTTGACTGACGATCCGGAGGACCCATCCAGCATCCTCGGTAATCCGACGATGATCTCAACGACGGAGTATTCTCGGGCAACCCGAAGAATGGAGTCGATATCGTCTCCGTCAGGTCCACGTCGCTTCGTGACCCGGGGAACAGTCGACACCGGCGTTGCAAGGATCCCATCAGGGTCACTGATCGCGACCCCAATACGAACAGTACCCACATCGAGCCCTAGCCGACGGCCGCGCCCCGGATCATCCTCGCCTGGCCGATCTGGAACAACGTCCTTCGCCAACGAACTATCCTCGCGTCTTCATAAACTCAAAAACTTCGTCGAGTGCACCGGGAATACCCGTTGCATCATTTCCCGAACCCTGGGCCATATCCGGCTTTCCACCCCCACGTCCACCGACGGAGTGTCCGATAACTTTCACAAGTGCGTTCGCGTTAACTCCGCGTCTGGTTGCTACATCATTCGCGGCAACGACAAAGGGAACTTTGCTATCTATTGAACTGATCAGGACCACACACGCAGCGTCAGCACCCAACCGATTCGTGAGGTCGTGCGCCATCATACGTAGATCTTTTGCCTCTACGTTGGAAATGTGCTCAGCAACAACACGAACTCCATTGACAAGTTGAGCATTCGCGACGAATTCCTGGGCCTTTAACTGAAGGTGCTGCTGATGGGCTCGCGCTACTGCACGCTCAGCGTCATGAAGGCGTGCCGCCAATTGGTCAACACGGTCAGGAACGTCAGAAGCAGGAGCCTTCAGCGACGAGGCGACCGTACTGAGCGTCGTACGCTGCTGAGCCAAATAACGGAAGGAATCCATACCCGTATATGCCTCGATGCGACGCGCTCCCGATCCCACAGATGAATCACCCAATACCGCAATCGGACCAATCTGAGACGAATGGTCAACATGGGTACCACCACAAAGCTCCATGGAAAATGGCCCGCCGATTTCCACGACACGAACCTGATCACCATAGTTTTGTCCGAAGAGGGCCATCGCCCCCATCTTCTTTGCCTCATCGAGAGACATTTCAACAGTATTGACCGCGTAATCTGAATCTACCGCTGAATTAGCAATGTTTTGGATATCGTTCACCTGCTCCTCGGTGAGAGGACGGTTGAAGTTGAAATCAAAGCGTAGGTAACCAGGCTTATTCATCGATCCAGCCTGAACAGCTGTTGGCCCCAATACATGGCGTAACGCAGCATGGATCACGTGCGTACCCGAATGAGCTTGACGGGCGGCATGGCGCCACGTGCGGTCAACTGCGCTATTCACAGTCATACCTACGGCCACTTCACCGCCAGTGACAACTGCTTTATGAACCCACAGCTTTTTACCGATCTTTTGAACATCATTCACGACCAACTGGGCACTAGCAGCTGATAACGTTCCATGATCAGCCATCTGGCCGCCCGACTCTGCATAGAACGGAGTGCGATCAAGAATAACGTCGACGTGGTCTCCCTCAGATGCTTTATCGACGAGTTGACCGGCGGCCACCAACCCCAGAACAGTGCCTTCATCGTCAAGCGAGTCGTAACCAGTAAACGTCGTCGGATAATTATCCACGAACGGCCGGTACACAGATAAATCAGCATGGCCATGCTTTTTCGCCTGGCTATCAGCTTTGGCGCGAGCTTTCTGATCCTGCATATGGCGATCGAACGCGTCACGGTCCAAGGCTAACCCGTGCTCGTGAGCCATCTCAGCAGTCAGATCGACGGGAAAACCGTGCGTATCATGCAGCACAAATGCGTCTTCACCGGAAAACGTCGATTCACCGCGATCCTTAATATCCTTCGCGATCGTCGAAAAGAGTTTTTCTCCAGACTCCAACGTCGCCAGAAATGCCTTTTCCTCAGCAACAGCAGTTGAACGAATACGCTCCCAGTTCTCCTCGATTTCGGGATATGACGGTGTCATGGTGGTGCGGACCGTCTCCATGAAACGCTCCATGGTTTCCTGCGAAGCACCAAGAAGCCGGGCAGACCGAACAATTCGTCGCAACAGACGCCGCAAAATATAGCCGCGCCCTTCGTTACTGGGGGCGACGCCATCGAGAATCAACATCAGAGCTGTACGACAATGATCGGCAATGACCCGGAACCGAACATCATCAGTATGCTCTTTGCCGTAGGTGGTACCACTCACATCTTCCGCAACGTCAATGACTGGCCGAAGAAGGTCAGTTTCATAAACGTTATCGACACCCTGAAGGATGCACGCCACCCGTTCAATACCCAAACCGGTATCAATATTTTTTTTCGGGAGGGATCCCAGAATCTCAAAATCCTCTTTGCCAATTCCCTCGCCACGTTCCTTTTCCATGAAGACGAGGTTCCAGATCTCGATATACCGAGTGTCGTCAACAACCGGACCCCCCTCTTTGCCAAATTCCGGCCCACGGTCATAGTAGATCTCGGAACTCGGCCCACATGGCCCGGGGATTCCCATTGACCAGTAGTTATCAGCCATTCCTAAACGTTGAATACGCTCGCGCGGAATCCCGATTTTCTCGTGCCATATATCGCCGGCCTCGTCATCATCCTGAAAGATAGTCA
This sequence comes from Corynebacterium sp. PCR 32, assembly GCF_037464985.1. Classification (NCBI taxonomy): domain Bacteria; kingdom Bacillati; phylum Actinomycetota; class Actinomycetes; order Mycobacteriales; family Corynebacteriaceae; genus Corynebacterium; species Corynebacterium sp. PCR 32. Next base: position 740,125 of record NZ_JBAHVL010000001.1, on the reverse strand, counting down.
CCCACAGTCGATCAGGGTCCAGGCCGAACCCGCCATTATCAACTGAGTTGGTCAGCAGGCTCCACGCATGGCTAATAGCTCCTTCTTTAAAGTAGTTACCAAAGGAGAAATTACCTGCCATCTGGAAAAACGTGTTATGCCGTGTCGTCATGCCGACTTCGTCGATATCCAAGGTGCGCACGCACTTTTGAATAGAGGTGGCGGTGTCAAATGGCGGCGTCTGCTGACCCAAGAAATACGGTTTAAAAGGAACCATCCCTGCGTTTACAAACAGTAGATTCGGATCATCAAGGATCAGCGACGCGCTAGGAACAGACGTATGCCCAGCTTTAACAAAATGTTCCGTGAACCGTTCCCTGATCTCGTGTGTATACACGAACGAACCTCGCTTTTTACATGGTGAATCCCCCACACGCTATCGGTAACCTCGTCATCCACATCATGAACGCCCAGTAACGACACTACGTAGACAAGCAAAGCCCGGCAGATGCGGAGCTGGCATTAACAAAAATGGTCGGTAAACACTGTACCGTCTAGCACACACAGTACCGCGTGGAGCAACAAATATAACAACAGGTGTCAACGACCACGAGCCTTCATTGGTCCAGGGCGACGCCCACCCCCACCCCGCTGATGAGGTCACGAGCACCTTATCCACACACGGACTGACTACCTCACAAAGCCTTGATCGCGGAGCCAATCCCACGCAACATCAGAAGGATCCTCCCCATCCACATCGACCTTGCCATTCAAATTACGAAGAACATCATTGGTGAGTTTCTGCGAAACTGGGCCAAATATTCCTTTGACCTGGGGGTACTTTTTATACACCTCTGTCCGAAACACCGGCGAAACATTGTATTTCGGGAAGAAATGCTGGTCATCCTCCAGCGTTCGTAAACGTAGAGCTGTGATGCGACCATCCGTCGTAAAGACTTCACCAAAGTTGCAACTCCCGTGGGCGGTCGCCGAATAAATCGCACCAGTATCCATCAGGGAGAGATTAGACTCGCTGACTCTGGGAATCCCATATTTCGTGAGTAGCGGCTGGAAACCATCATTCCTGTTCGCGAACTCCGACTCGAGACAAAATGTTCGCTCTGACGGTGGAATATTTTTCAACTGGGATATCGTTGTGATGCCTAGTCGCTGTGCTTTATCGTCCCGTATTGCTAACCCATATGTGTTGTTCATGGGCGCCGGGGGTAGCCACGTCAACCCATTCCTCTTATCGGCATCCCGAACCGCCACATATTGTTGATAACTATCGTCGATGGGATTATCGTGGCCTAAATATGAAATCCAACCACTCCCAGTGTAATCCCACAACAGCTGAATGTTTCCGTTCATCATCGCAGAACGGGCACTGTTTGAGCCGGGGATACTGGTCAGATCGTCGACATGCGCTCCCGCAGACCTCAGAAGGATGACTGCGATTTTTCCTAGCACAATTTGTTCCGTGAAATTTTTCGATCCGACGGCGATACGAGCACCCTTAACAGACTGTCCTGTTAATGATCCTGACAGGCGACCGCTGTGAGTAAACCCACCAGAGGTCCCTAGTCCACACGCAACCACTGACCCACAGAGAAAAATGGACAGCATGGCAGAAATGCATCGTTGCGTGGGTTTCCACCCTGACCGACAACAAATATGACTACACGCAGACCACTTACTTGTGAGGCAATGGTGTTTCGGTGATCTACGGAGCTTTCTACCACACTCCTTAGTGCTCAAGAGACCCTCCGTGGTGAGATAATGATACCCATTACGCGAGCAATCCAATCGACAAAAAGAGCTAACAACGCTACGAGGACTGCACCAGACACCAACACACGGTAGCGAAACAATACAATTCCGGACTGTATCAAGGACCCTAAGCCACCAGCGTCGATAAATGTAGCGAAGGCTCCGACACCGACCAGTAAAACCAAAGCTGTGCGGATGCCATTCATAATGACCGACGATGCGAGTGGCATCTCGATGCGGCACAGAACTTGCCAGGGGGTCATACCCATCCCCCGCCCGCTTTCAATCAACTGGATATCGACACCTTTCAACCCAGTGATGGTGTTCGCCAAGACCGGCAAGAATGCGTAGAGCGACAGTGCGAGGATCGCTACCGGAGTGCCAAAGCCCAGCCACATGGCAAGCAACACAATCACACCAATGACAGGTGCTGACTGGCCTGCGTTACCGACTACAGTGACAAAAGGTATTAACCAAGTCATCCAACGCCGCGTGAGAATGATTCCCAACGGTATCCCCGCTGCGAGAACAATCGCCGCTGATACGACGACGATAAAGAGGTGCTCGATGGCTCGCTCGGCGATGACCTGCCACGCTAATTGGCGAAGCTCAACTTCACTAAGGTCGGCAGTACACCGCCAAATCAACCACGCCCCCAACACGACCACAATGACGACCGGGGTTCCACAGACGAGAAGTCTGTCCTCTCTCGTTAGACCAAAATTGCTCAGTCTATTCCACCCATAGCCCCGTGGATGGCGGCTCACTAGGTCTGGAGTGTTTCCATGACTAACCATCAACATCACGGTCCTTGGTCGACTCCCTCAAGATAGACCCAGTATCACGGGTAGGTCTCGTTTGCTGATGAACATACTGATTGATCTGCGCATAGTTAATGGTTCCAACATATCGGCCTCGGTCGGTTACTATCGTCCCGCCATGACTCGACGACAGCATGGAATCTAGAGCATTGTTAAGCGTGGAATGAACATCAACAACAGTGTGAAGTTCGCCAGTCGGCAACGGAACGTCGTCACATCGAACTAGGCTCGTGAGATAAACCCAATCTTTGGGCCTGTCGTGCTCATCAAGGATGACAACTGAATCATCTGCAGCTCGTCTGACCCGATCGATGACAACATCAACGCGCTCGCCGATGCGACATGTTTGTGGTTGGTCGAGGTGAACATCCGACACCTTCAGTAACGCTAATTGCTTTAAGTGTGATCCAGTCCCGACGAAGTTGGCAACGAAATCGCTCGCCGGTGATGCCAAAATATTTTGAGGTGTGTCATATTGCTCAACAACTCCTCCGACATTAAAGATGACGATTTTGTCCCCTAACTTGATGGCCTCATCAATATCATGCGATACACAGATAATCGTCTTGTGGAGCTCTTTCTGAATCGACAAGAGCTCGTCTTGCAACCGATTTCTCGTGATTGGATCAACAGCTCCGAACGGTTCATCCATAAGGACAACAGGTGGATCAGCAGCTAAACCACGAGCAACCCCCACCCGCTGCTGTTGACCCCCGGACAGCTCTCCCGGGTAGCGATCGCGATATATTGCGGGGTCAAGACCGACCATCTCAAGGAGCTCGTCCGACCTCCTGACGATATCATCCTTTTTCCACTTCAGAAGACCGGGAACAAGGCCTACATTGTCTCTTACCGTCAAATGCGGGAGCAGACTTCCGCCCTGAATAACGTAACCAACCTTCCGACGAAGCTCGGTGGCATTTCTCTGTGTAATGTCGTCGCCATCAATAAAAATACGACCGGATGTTGGCTCGATGAGGCGATTGATCATCTTCAGGGACGTCGTTTTCCCGCACCCTGAGGGGCCGACAAATACCACGGTCTCCCCCGCATGAATCGTGAGGTTGAGACACGACACCGCAGGAGACCGTTGCCCCGGAAATCTCTTCTCTACCTGATCAAAAATAATATTGACACCCGAGGCATGGGACTCATGAGATGACGACTGAAAGTCCCACTGGACAGCTGCATTGTGGGACCACGGTGAATTGAATGGCAGCATGATTACCTTCTCAAGCCTCGTGGTGTTGTTAACCAGCCAAATCCGATCAGAATAAGGTCAACGGCAAGTGCAACGACGATGACCCCGACGGTGCCAACGACGGCATAGTTGACGGCATTCGCACCACCGATCTGACTAAGACCGGTGTAAATGTACGACCCAAGCCCTGGGCCCAATACGTATGCAGCGATAGCGGCAACCCCCATCGACATTTGTGCAGACACACGAATCCCTGTCATGATGACCGGCCAGGCGAGAGGCAACTTGACACGCATGAGGACCCCAAGGGTGCTCATCCCCTGGCCTCGTGCAGCTTCGACCAACGTTGGGCTCACCCCCTCCAACCCGACCACAGCATTCCGAAGAATGGGCAAAACAGCATAAAAGCACACGACGACAACAGATGGTAGCGTCCCTATTCCCACGAGAGGGATCAAAAGGCCTAATAGAGCGAACGACGGAATAGTGAGCCCAACGGCAGTAACAGCACTCGCAATGGGGGCTAACGATGGACATGATATGACAATCACTGCCATCACCAGAGCGATAGCAGAAGCAAGAATCAGCGATTGAAGAACAAGACTTCCATGTTGATAGCACCTAAAGAGAATGTCCTGCCACCGGGCGACAATGAATTCCTGCATGCTATGGTCAGCTCCTCAACGACCACGTCCTCACCATGGCCACCACTAGATAAAAAGTAAGTGGTGACTAGAGTATGTCGCATACCCAGATTCTGCAGGGTTTCAAATAAAAAGGAGGGAAGGTGTCACGACTTACCTCTAACAATTCGATTGATGACATCAAGCCGTGCTTGCATTCCCCGTTCATGACCGTGTTCAGTGGGAACATAATACTTAGCGTTCATTACGTCATCCGGTGGATATTGCTGAGTAACCACACCCCGTGGATCATCGTGAGGATACGCATACCCGATAGCGCTACCAACCCTAGCAGCACCCTCATAGTGACCATCCCTCAAATGTGCAGGAACCGATCCACCTTTCCCTTCACGAACATCCTTAATAGCTGCATCAATCGCAGTAATTACTGCATTAGATTTGGCAGCCGTCGCAAGATGAATGGTCGCTTGGGCCAATGTAATGCGCGCCTCAGGCATCCCGACCATTGATACTGCATGCAGTGCCGCAACCGCACTGTGTAAAGCCGTTGGATCGGCCATACCAATATCTTCACTCGCGAGAATGACAAGCCGCCGCGCGATAAAGCGCGGATCCTCCCCTGCCTCCACCATCCTGGCTAAATAGTGCACTGCAGCATCAACATCAGATCCACGAATCGATTTAATGAACGCACTAATCACGTCAAAATGTTGATCACCGTCACGATCATATTTCACAACAGCTCGGTCAATATTGCTGGTGATGATCGCAGTTGTAATAGTCTCACCGTCATTCAACGACTGCGCGGACGCCTCCACATACGTCAGGGCCCGACGAGCATCGCCTCCAGCCATGGCAACGATCGCGTTGACAGCGTCATCATCGATGGAAATACGGTCAGCAAGTCCGTCCGCCGATGAGACTGCTCGACGGATGACGGTACGGATCGCCTGATCATTAAGAGGCTGAAGGCGAACAAGCAATGATCGCGATAGAAGTGGGCCGACAACCGCGAAGCTAGGGTTCTCAGTTGTCGCAGCGACCAGTAGCACTGTTCGATTCTCGACCGCCGCTAAAAGCGCATCTTGCTGTGTTTTCGAAAAACGATGAACTTCATCGATGAACAAGACGGTCTGGGTACCTTCAATAAGCGCCTGCTGGGCTTCTCTCACGACACCACGGATTTCCTTCACCCCGGAATTCAGAGCAGAAAGAACGCGGAAACGTCGACCTGTAGCCGCCGAGACTAAGGAGGCAATAGTCGTCTTTCCCGTGCCTGGAGGCCCAAAAAGAATGACTGAGGACTCTCCCGCTCCCTCAATGAGTCGACGCAACGGTGAACCAGGGCCCAATACCGGTTCTTGGCCGACGACATCATCTAGACTTCGTGGCCGCATTCGGACCGCTAATGGCGCCGATGAACCCGGATGAAAATAGTCGTCAGATGACTGCGATGGTGGTGCCGGGGCCATTGAGGATTCTCCAAATAGTCCAGCCTGAGATGACGTTGTGTCGTCCTCCTTCATCGATTAGGTTCCTGACCGCTCTAGGTTGCGGACGGCCGAACAAACATCGTTGGCAAATGCTGATACAGCAGGAAAACGGGGATCGTTTCCGCGGTCTGCGAGTGCAGCGAGGGCTTCAAAAGTTTGAATAATATCGCGGCGGATAACCAATTGATCGTGTGTTCGTGATCGACCTTCGAAAATTTGCTCTCCCCACGCTAACTCAATAGGGCTACACGAGGTCGTACTGGTAGAGGTCTCGCCATGACGGGCATGACTTTCGTGTTCCTGAGCCTCGCGTCGAGTAGACACCAGGACATTGTCGATGAGTGCTGATAGTCCCCCGGCTTCCACAATGGCAAGTGACAGTAGCGCCCAACCAACGAGAGCTGTCACAATCCGAGCCCGTAAGCGTTCATCATCAAGAACATTCGGCCACATTTCGCTTACTTCGTGTCGCCACGCATTGATAAATTTCCGACTTAAATCACCGCTGAGAGCTGATCCTTCCGCGTACTGAGGAAAACCAGCAATAACGCATGCAACGTCAAATGTCACATCTCGAAATCCTGCCCACTCGAAATCGAGATACGTAATGCGTTGCTTACCACAGAGAATGTTGTCGGGTGATAAGTCAAAGGGGGTAAACGCCCGATGCTGTCCCGAGGCCAACCGCCGCGCTGAGTCCGTCGCGAAATCGGCAACCTCTGGAGACACATCAACACCTAGCTCGCGCACCATCGTCAGCCCGTAGCCAATCGCATCAGCAAGTACGCGTCCACGGGCTACGACTAATTCGCGTCCGATTTTTGCACGCGACATCATCCGTCGAAGCAAGATAGCGAAATCATCCTCCGCCCCAGCCGTCGCACGATGCATACGCCCCAGCGATGTGCCCAAAGACCGAACGAGCTTGGCTTTATCATCATCGGAACAGGTGTTCCAAACGTCGATAAGGTTGTCAGCAGAGCCTGCATCAGTGGTAACTAGAAGCCTTTTATCAATGTCATATGCCAGCATGACGGGCCCTGGCCGGGACTCGTTAGCAAGCGTGTTGGTGAATTGATAGGCAACAATCTCACGAATAAGTGCAGGGTCGGGGCCATTCAACGCCTCGGGCGGAAGCTGTTTAATGATGACCGTTCGTTCATGCACAAACGGGTTGGTAGCAACACGTGCGCGTACGACTAACGCAGCTCCAGACCCTCCCAGGACTTCAGGATCTGAAAGATGGGGTTGGCCACCAAGCCTATTGCCCAGAAGATCAGAGGCTGCTCGGATGGCCGCATCGGTGGATAGCACGGTGTGCCACTACTCCTTAAGAGTCCTCGGAATGCCCACATCCCGCGTGGTACATTCCGACAATTCGCGTGTCCCCACAGGGAATCACTTCTTCGTTTCTTTCTGTTTGGGTTTCGCATCGATGCCAGCCTCTTTACGCTGTTCAGGCGTAATTGGGGCTGGTGCCTCTGTCAATGGGTCTATTCCGCCGCCAGACTTCGGGAATGCAATGACATCACGGATTGAGTCGAAACCTCCCAAGAGAGAGACAATGCGATCCCATCCGAAAGCAATACCACCGTGCGGAGGAGCACCAAACTTCATTGCTTCAAGGAGAAACCCGAATTTCTCCTGGGCTTCCTCATCGGAAAGGCCCATCACGTTAAATACACGCTGCTGAATATCGGGACGATGAATACGAATCGATCCGCCGCCAATCTCATTGCCATTGCACACAATGTCGTAGGCATACGAGAGTGCAGTACCTGGATCAGTATCAAAGGAATCTATGCACTCAGGTTTTGGTGAGGTGAAAGCATGGTGAACTGCAGTCCATGCAGAATGACCAAGGGCAACATCACCGTCAGCTGTCGCATCAGCGGCAGGCTCAAAAAGTGGGGCATCAACAACCCAGGTGAACGCCCACTCTCCGTCTTTGATGAGACCAAGCTTGCGCGCAACCTCGCCACGTGCTGCTCCCAGTAAAGCCCGAGATGCCTTCACGTCCCCCGCTGCGAAGAAAATACAATCCCCGGGCTTGGCGCCGACGTGGTCGGCAATAGTGTCACGTTCTGTATCTGTGATGTTTTTGGCAACCGGGCCAGAGAGTTCACCATCGTCACCGACAAGAATATAGGCCAACCCTTTTGCGCCACGCTGTTTGGCCCATTCCTGCCAGGCATCGAGTTGTCGGCGCGGCTGGGAGGCGCCGCCTTCCATCACAATTGCTCCTACGTAAGGACTCTGGAAGACACGGAACGTGGTCTTAGCAAAGAACTCGGTACATTCTACGATTTTGATATCGAAGCGAAGATCTGGTTTATCTGACCCGTAATACCTCATGGCGTCGGCGTAGGTCATGCGTGGAATCGGCGTCGAGATCTCATAACCGATTTCTTTCCACACAGCGGTCAAGATTTCTTCCGCAACGGCAATAACATCGTCCTGGTCAACGAAACTCATCTCTACATCGAGCTGAGTGAATTCGGGTTGACGGTCTGCCCTGAAGTCTTCATCGCGGTAACACCGCGCGATCTGGAAGTACCGCTCCATACCACCGATCATCAGAAGTTGCTTAAATAGCTGAGGCGACTGTGGGAGTGCGTAAAATGAGCCCGGCCGTAAGCGTGCGGGCACTAGAAAATCACGAGCACCTTCCGGTGTCGACCGAGTTAAAGTCGGTGTTTCGATCTCATGAAAATTGTGCTTATGAAGGACCGACCTTGCGGCATTGTTGACACGGGAGCGAAGAACCAATGCTTCATGCTGAGTCTTCCTGCGAAGGTCCAAGTAACGATACTTGAGACGGGTTTCTTCGCCGACATCGCCAGATGAGGATTGATCATCGATCTGGAATGGCAAAGTTTCAGACGTATTTAGAATAGTTAATTCAGTGACATTGAGCTCAACCGCTCCAGACTCCAAGTTAGGATTTTCGGAGCCTTCGGGTCGGGCATCGACAACACCAGTGACTTGAATACAGTATTCACTGCGAAGATGGTGGGCTTGTGTAGCAACGCCAGTATCCCGGAATACCACCTGTGCCAGCCCAGACCGATCTCGCAAATCGATGAAAATCACGCCACCATGATCACGGCGACGAGCAACCCAGCCGCTAACTGTCACGGTCTGGCCTACGTGGTGAGAACGAAGTTCACCGGCAAGGTGTGTGCGATGCACGGGGCAGTCCTTCCAAAAACGTTATGAGAGGGTTATCACTAGGGTGAGTCGGTAGCACCTATATAGCACCCCTGGCTATGCAGAGGTCACGGCTATAGAGCGTCACTGGCACACTCGACCGGTGAGTTTACCCGATGACGAAACTCCTTCGGGGGGTCGCCTCACTGTTGTCAGCTTCTCTCATAGGCCAGAGAACAATCCTCGTGCTACTACCCGTCCATCTAATCCGAGTTCTCGTGGTATCTCAATGGCTGGAGTTCATATCGCAACTCAATTCTGGATTGCCTCCTGTGATGGTGACGCCAACCGTCTGTGGACTTCGTCAACGAATGTATCCAGGGAAATAGTGGTTTGTTCACCTGTCTGTAAGTCTTTTAACTGTATGGCGGATCCTGCGAGCTCATCGTCGCCGAGAACAACAGCAAAACGTGCTCCTGCGCGGTCGGCAGCCTTCATCGACCCTTTGAGACTACGCCGACCGTATGCCATGTCTGCACGCACTCCAGACTGTCGAAGAGCGTCGATGATGCTGGGCATACGCCGACAGGCTTCGCCTCCCATAGGCACGCCATATATATCGACCCTGGTGCCATCAGTGACGGTTTTCTTCTCGGTTTCCAGCGCGAGGAGTGCACGTTCAACACCAAGGCCGAATCCCACACCCGAGAGATCACGACCACCAAGTTCAGCCATCAGACCGTCATACCGCCCACCACCGCCAATCCCGGATTGGGCGCCAAGATCATCATGAACAAACTCAAAACAGGTCTTTGTGTAGTAGTCCAACCCGCGTACCATTCGCGGATTGATTGTGTAAGGAATGGACAAATCGTCCAAAAGCCCAGTGACTGTGTCAAAATGCTCACGAGCGTCACCGGAAAGATAATCAAGCATGAGAGGGGCATCTGCCGTCATGTCTTTGACCTCCGGGCGCTTATCATCAAGGATGCGGAGAGGATTGATTTCCACTCGGCGTTGCGTTTCTTCATCGAGCGGTAATGATCGCAAGAACGTTTGCAACGCCTCCTTATAGGCAGGCCGGCAGGTAGAGTCACCGAGCGAGGTCAATTCCAACCGGAATCCACTGAGGCCAATCCTGGCAAAGCTGCGGTAGGCAAGTGCGATGACTTCCACATCCAACGCTGGATCGTCGGCACCAATCGCTTCGACACCAACCTGTTGGAACTGACGATAACGTCCAGCTTGTGGTCGCTCATACCGAAAACACGGCCCAGCGTACGCAAGCTTTACAGGAAGCTGGCCACGATCGAGCCCGTGCTCGATCACAGCCCGCATGACGCCTGCCGTTCCTTCAGGGCGCAGGGTAACAGAGCGACCACCACGATCTTCGAAGGTATACATCTCCTTCGTGACGACGTCACTCGACTCTCCTACTCCCCGAGCAAATAGCGACGTATCCTCAAAGATGGGAAGCTCGACCGGCTCATATCCTGCTGTTGTTGCACAATGCTGAAACGTCGAACGAACAGCGTCGAATTCGTGCGAGTTGGGTGGCACATAATCAGGCACACCTTTAGGACCAGTGAACTTACGGGGCTTTGAGGAAGTACTCACGAGTTCACACTATAGCGAAGACCCCACAGTGATCGTCGGCCTGGCGAACCCCAGCAAAAGTAAAGACACAGCCTAGATAGCACGAAGAAATGGATTGGTAGCCAGTTCAGTTCCGATAGTTGTGGCAGGTCCATGTCCGGGACGAACCTCTGTTGAACGTGGAAGGTGCTTGACGACATCGGCCAAAGTGGACGTCATCGAGTATGGATCTGAACCGGGCAAGTCCACACGGCCCACCCCTCCCCGGAAGAGGACATCGCCGCTGAAACATGTCTCGCCAAGGAGGAACATAGTCGACCCCGGTGAATGTCCCGGTGCACCAATGACAGTAAGGGTGCCAACGGCGGTGTCAAGAGCAACCCGTTGACCTATTGCGACTTGAGGGAACGCCGCATGGTTTGGATCCGTTGCAACACCATCGTTGACGCCTGGACGACCCTTATTGTGACCATTATTAACGAAGGAGGGGTCCGACCACGGGATCGTGTAATGTTCGATTCGATTCGGCTGCTCCATAGCGTCGTGGTCCAGGACTTGATCGATCATACGAAAGAGCCCAGAGGTATCTTTCAGCATAAAATGATCAGCCGGATGGAGCCATACCGGCACCGAAAATTGATTAGCAATGACACCAGCATCACGACTGTGATCAAGGTGTCCATGTGTGAGAAATACACCCTTCACCGTGAGGTCATGATCGTCGACGTATGAGAAAACAGGCTGGTGGGCGCCATGCCCCGGATCAATCACAATCGCGTCGCTACCGCGAGAACAAAGATAGCAATTGGTACTTAATGCGCCGACAGTGAACATGGTGATGGTGACGTCGTTACTCATTAGTCCATGGTAGGCATAGTAGGATGTCGGAGCGGGAAACAGTCACCGCTAACCACGTGCATTCTTCTCATGTGCAACGACGGTTCTGCACCCGTGACCATCATTCACGAGCCTGATAGAAAGTGATTCCTAGTGAGCACCAACAAGCAAAGGCGCGAGGAAGCCTTTTCCGCCCTGGAGAAAGAGCTGAAGAAGCGTAACCGCGTAGAGAAAGCACGCCCACTGGGGGTTGTCGCCGCTACTGTGGTCATCCTTGTAGCGGTAGCTGGGGGCATTTACTGGGCTGCGACCTCCGGGGGTGACAATAAAAATAATACAGCGGCATCAAGCGATACCAGCACGGCTGAACCACAAAAGCTAAAAGACCTTCCATCGATGGTCAAAGCCAATTACGGCACATCAGTGACATGTGACTACACCAAGGTTAATCAACCCGACGCACGACCTGCTGAGCTGCCTGGCCATGACAAAATTTCGGCACAAGGAACCGTTAAAGTCACCTTGCACACAAACAGAGGTGATATTCCAGTCACAATGGATCGTTCGCAGTCCCCGTGCACTGTTAATGCCATTGAAGCTCTTGCTAAACAGGGCTACTACAACAACACTGTTTGTCATCGTTTGACCACTGATGGAATCTTCGTCCTTCAATGCGGTGACCCATCAGGTTCGGGTAAGGGCGGTCCGGGCTTTTCGTTCAAGGACGAATATCCAACGAACTCAGTGGCTGACGCTGACAAGAACCAAACGTTCCGCTACAAGCGTGGGACTCTAGCTATGGCTAACTCTGGCGAGAATACCAACGGCTCGCAGTTCTTCTTGGTCTATAAAGATTCACCACTACCGCCTAAGTACAACGTCTTCGGGTCAATCTCTGACGACGGGCTTAAGACCATCGATGGCATTGCAGCTAAGGGCGCGACAGAACCTCAAGGAGATGGGGGCAACACGGCGCCGAAAGAAGAAGTCAAAATCTCGAAGGCCGCCGTCAGTTAGGCCCTGCGAGCCGACACTCACCGTGGTTACTGAGGTCAAAGGTGTGGCTTGTTCCTGACCTCAGTAACCACGGTCAATCCACTCCTCGATGTGCGGAGCTTCCTCACCAATCGACGTCGCGTCACCGTGGCCGGTATACACTTCAGTGCTACCTGGCAGCGTCAAGATACGCGTCGTGAGAGATTCAATAATTGTTGGGAATGACGACCACGACCGGCCTGTCGCGCCTGGACCACCTGCGAACAACGTGTCGCCGGAGAAAAGAACTGCAGCTTCCGGCAAATAAAAACAGCAGGACCCGGGTGAATGTCCCGGCGTGTTAATGACCGAGAGTCTGGTGTCAGCAATCGTAAAGGTTTGCCCATCGGAGAGGTCGTCGTGGGTGACATGAGGATGGGTATCGTCCCATAACATCTGATCACCAGGATGAAGGAAGATACGCGTGTCCAACGTGGTTGCTAGTGCTGGCGCCACGGTGATGTGGTCATTATGTGCGTGAGTACACATAATCCCCTTGACCTCACGTCCATTGACCGCATCGATAATTGGTTCTGCTGAATGTGCCGCGTCGATAACGATGCATTCAGACTCATCACCGATTACCCAAACATTGTTATCGACTTCCCATTCCCCGCCATCGAGCGTGAATGTTCCGTGTGTTACCACGCGGCTAATCTTCAGCCCAGTGACACTCGTACCCTCGGTTGTGAGTCTCCATGTATCCATCGCGTTATACCACCATCACAGATCGCAGGACGTTTCCGTTCTTCATTGTTTCAAAACCATCCTCAACCTCAGACATGCCAATACGTTCGGTGACGAACTTGTCTAAAGGGAACTTTCCCTGCTGAAAAAGAGTCACATATCTCGGGAAGTCGCGTTCAGGCAGACAATCGCCATACCAGGATGGTTTGATCGCTCCCCCGTGAGAAAAAAGATCTACAAACGGCAGTTCGAGCGTCATGTCCGGTGTCGGAACACCAACGAGGATGACGCGCCCCGCAAGATCGCGCATGTAGAACGCTTGAGTAAAAGTTTGCGGACTACCGACTGCATCTATTGCAACATCGACTCCGAAGCCATTAGTTAATGCTTTCACAGCGTTGACAACTGGCTGATTTTCAGGAGAAATATCATCCTCATCGCGAGAGGCGGTCAAGGTGCTTGGGTTAATCGTGTGCGTTGCCCCGAATTCCTTGGCCGTTGTCAGTTTGCCATCAGAAAGATCAATGGCGATCACCGTGGTGGCGCCGGCGAGCACGGCGCCAGCTATAGCAGCCATGCCGACGCCGCCTGCGCCGATGACTGCGACCGACTCCCCTGCTTTGATCTCCCCAGTATTCACAGCAGCGCCAAGGCCGGCCATCACTCCACATCCCAGTAAGCCTGCTGCCGCTGGATCAACATCGGGATCAACCTTTGTGCACTGCTTTTCGTGGACTAAGGTCTTTTCGGCGAAGGCACCGATTCCTAGCGCTGGTGTTACTTTAGTGCCATTTGTCAAGGTCATCGGCTTGGAGGCATTAAATGTGTTAAAACACAGGTGTTGTTCTCCACGTTGACACGCGCGGCACTCACCACATACTGCGCGCCAGTTGAGAACCACAGTATCTCCCTCAGCGACGTGAGTGACTCTGGGGCCGATATGGTCCACAACGGCGGTTGCTTCGTGGCCAAGTAAAAATGGATAGTCGTCGGTGATGCCACCATCACGGTACGCCATGTCGGTGTGGCACAGTCCACATGTTTTGATGGCTACAATGACGTCGTTGTCGCCTGGCTCTGGGATAACAATGTCTGTAACCTCGACGGGTGCTTTCTTTCGCCGGGAGATAACACCTTTTACTGTTTGTGATGCTGTTGTCATGAATACAACCCTTTCTCGTTAACGAACCAACGTTGAGTGTAATGAAGACTCGCATACTCTGCTGTGGTAAGAAAAAGTATGGATTTGTCTGTGTTTTTGTTTGATCTTACAAATGTGACTGAGGTTGGGAAAGACACATTAATATGAATCGTTGTCATTAACTATCGTTAGAACACGCACCTATCCATGAAGGAAACGCAGAGTGCCAGAAGGTCATGTTATTCATCGACTCGCATCAACCCTCAACAGCGAGTTTGCCGGCCACGATGTTGATGTCAGCTCACCACAAGGGCGGTTTACCACAGAAGCTGCTCAGATAAACCACACGACACTGACGCAGGCCGTGGCTTATGGCAAACATTTATTCATTGACTTCGGAGCCCATCAGCCGGCGCACATCATCTATATCCATCTTGGTCTTATTGGTAGTCTCCGATTTTCTGATCTCGCCATACCAACCGGCCAGGTGCGACTACGCATCGCCACATCATCACGTGCAGCCGATTTACGTGGGCCACAATGGTGCAAACTTATTACCGACGACGAAAAGGACAGTGTCATTGACAAGCTCGGCGCTGATCCGCTGGCGCCACGGGCCGATCCTAAGCCTAGTTTTACCCGAGTGAAACGTTCGTCGAAACCAATTAGCACCATCCTGATGGATCAGCACATATTTGCCGGAGTGGGCAATATTTACCGAGCAGAGACACTATTTAGACTAGGTCTTAATCCACAACGTCGGGGTAAAGATCTCACTAACGATGAACTTGAGGCAATCTGGGATGATCTCGTTGCCACCATGACCCGTGGTGTGCAGGTCGGACGAATCGACACCGTGCGACCAGAGCATATGCCAGAAGCGATGAACCGCGAGCCTCGCGTCGACGCCCACGGTGGCGAAGTGTATGTGTACCGACGTGCAGGCCTCGCCTGCTACGTCTGTGGCACTCTCATTGAGGAAAAGAAGATCGACGGGCGAAACCTATTTTGGTGTCCCACGTGTCAGGCTTGAAAAGCTGGCAAAGAGATCCTGTACTGGTGTGAAATACCCGCGGAGCACTCCTACTAGCCGCCTGAAGTCACGCGAAACACGTCAAAGACGCCTTCAATGTTCCTCAACTGCGTCATGAGGTATCCCAATTGCTTAATGTCAGAGACTTCAAAAGTGAACCGAACCACTGCAACTCGATCCTCAGCGGTATGAGAATTCGTGGCCAGGATAGCAACGTTCTGGTCTGATACCGCCCGCGTCACATCAGACAGAAGACCCTGACGGTCAAGCCCTTCGATTTGAAGTGTCACCGTAAACACAGCTCCACTACGCTCAGCTGCCCACGACACTGAAATGAGACGCTCAGGTTCCTCCCGCAACTTCGGCGCATTGGTGCAATCGGTCCGGTGAACGCTTACGCCGCCTCCCCGGGTCACGAAACCAAAGATATCGTCACCCGGTACTGGTGTACAGCACCTCGCCAATTTCGCCATGTAATCGGCATTACCGTCAACAAGCACTCCGGCAGAATCTGCACGTGCATTTTTCTTTGACCGAAGCTGTGATAACGGGGTACGGGCCGCTAACGCGTTTTCTGCTTCCTCTTGTCCACCGAACTGTTCCATCAATAAGTTGACGACACGTCCAGCAGGGATGTTGTTGTGTCCGATCGCTGTGTAGAGCTGATCAACCGAGCCAAAACTTAACTGCCCAGCAATAGCCTGCATGGATTCCGGTGTAAACAGCCGATGGAGCGGGAGCCCTCCACGTTGGATTTCCGCAGCGAGAGCATCTCGGCCCGCCTCGAGCGCTACTTCTCGTCGTTCCTTAGCGAACCATTGACGGATTTTGGTCTTCGCCCGGGGTGAAACAACAAACGATTCCCAATCCTTCGACGGCCCAGCTTCTGGATCTTTCGAGGTGAAGACCTCAACCCGATCCCCCGTGTGTAGTGTTGACTCGAGAGCTATTAGCTTACCGTTCACTTTCGCACCGATACACCGGTGCCCAACTTCGGTGTGTACAGCATACGCGAAATCAACGGGCGTCGATCCCGACGGCAATGTAATAGCATCGCCTTTCGGGGTGAACGCGAAAATCTGGTTCGCGGATAGATCAAACCGTAGATTTTCCATGAACTCGTTTGGATCGGCAGATTCACGTTGCCAATCGAGGAGCTGGCGCATCCACGCCATCTGATCAAGTTCTTTTGCAGAGCCTTTGTTACTCCCTTTTGTCTCCTTATATCTCCAGTGCGCTGCAATACCGAACTCAGCGTTGTAATGCATCTCATGAGTACGAATTTGTATCTCAAGTGGCTTGTTATCGGGGCCAATCACCGTGGTGTGGAGGGATTCATACACGCCATACCGCGGCGTCGAAATATAGTCCTTAAATCGGCCCGGCATGGGCTGGTAGAGCGTATGTACTGCACCAAGGGCCGCGTAGCATTCCTGTATGGAATCAACAAGCACACGAACCCCAACCAGGTCAAAGATCTCATCGAAGTCACGTCCCCGAACGATCATTTTCTGGTAGATCGACCAGTAATGTTTTGGTCGGCCGACGACCTCCGTGCTGATGTGGTAGTCCTTGAGTCGTGCCTGCAATTCCGTGGATACTCGAGCGATATACTGGTCCCGCTTTGGTGCGCGGTTAGCGACCAATCGCACGACTTCTTGATATTTTTTTGGATACAGAATAGCGAATGAGAGATCTTCGAGTTCCCACTTCACCGTTGCCATACCTAAGCGATGAGCCAAGGGGGCGATGACTTCAAGTGTTTGGCGGGCTTTCTTGCCTTGCTTTTCAGGTGGGAGGAAACGCATCGTCCGCATGTTGTGTAGACGGTCAGCAACCTTAATTACCAAAACGCCAGGATCATCCGCCATCGCGACAATCATCTTTCTGATTGTCTCAGCTTCGGCTGCCGAACCTAGAGCAACTTTATCGAGTTTTGTCACACCGTCGACAAGGTGAGCAACCTCCGGGCCAAAATCATGCTCCAATTCATCGAGAGTGTACTCGGTATCTTCTACCGTATCGTGGAGCAATGCTGCGATGATAGTGGTTGTGTCCATGCCAATTTCAGCACAGATAGTCGCCACGGCAAGAGGATGCGTGATATAGGGTTCACCCGATTTCCTGAACACGCCATCATGAAGTTGTGCGGCTGTCTCATACGCACGGTTGATCAGGAAAACGTTGGCTTTGGGGTGAACTTTACGATGGATCGTTAGCATTGGTTCAAGGACTGGATTGTACCTAGCACGATTCTGGCCTGTGAGGCTGCGTGCCAGGCGTGCGCTCACCGAGCCTACGCGTGAAGGCGACCGGTCACTCACTATGCTCTCCCACAACAGTGAGTGGGAGATCCGCTAACCGTTTACGACCTCCCAAGGCTTGAACTTCGAGGACAACGGCCAACCCAGCGACAGTAGCGCCGGCATCGTCAAGTAGTTCACGAGACGCACACAGCGTTCCTCCTGTCGCAAGCACGTCATCGATAAGGACGACATTCTTGCCTCGGAGATCGATGCCGTCCCGAGGAATTTCCAGTGCAGACTCTCCGTATTCAAGGTTGTAGCTGCGGTGGAAAACTGGTGGCGGTAATTTACCTTCCTTACGGACAGCAAGAATACCAAGTCCCAACCGGTATGCCACCGCAGAACCCAGAAGGAAACCACGAGCATCCAACCCACCGATAATATCGGCATCGTATCGCTCGGCAGCTTCAGCTAGCTCGTCAACAATCAAACGAAATGCCTGAGCGTCCGCCAACACCGGAGTCAGGTCTTCAAAGACAACATTTTGGGCGGGGAATCCTGGCACTCGCCGAATGAGGTCCGTCACTGCATCGGCTGCGGATGGGTACTCACTGTGAGTCATCTATTTTGGTCTTTCTTCGATCAATCCACGTTCCACAGACCCCAGTAATTGAGGCGTTAGGAACAAGGTTACTCACAGCACACTAACCGACAACAGGAAACCCCGCCCATTGTCGGTGGAGAACTCTAGTCCTCGTCGTATCCGTGGGAACTATGGTGCCGGCGAACATCGGGACGCCACGATGCCCCGCCAGATTCAAAGCTGTGGAAATCGTCAGCTCGAAAATTCCGATCGGACTGTTGATAGGTGGTACGGGTTCCTCTACCCCGCGACGGGCGGCCTGAGCGAGTTGTACTCGCGGCCTCATCGCAAAGATCAGTGTCATCCGACGGAGATAAAACCTCATCATGGTCCACTGATCCCTGACGACGTGCGGCTTCAACACGCTTGGTGTGCTCAGCATATTTCTTCTGACGTGCCTTTAACGACACCAGAATAGGTGTAGCGAGGAAGATTGACGAGAATGTACCTTCGACGACACCAATTAACTGCACCAGTGAGAGGTCTTTAAGCGTGCCGACACCCAACAGCCATACTGCCACAATCATCAGCGCACCGATGGGAAGGATTGAGAACAGTGACGTGGAGATGGACCTCATCATGGTCTGATTCACGGCTAGGTTGGCTTGTTCAGGATACGTTGACGTCATAGTCGTCGTAAGACCCGCAGTATTTTCGTGAACTTTATCGAATACGACCACGGTATCGTAGAGCGAGTACGACAGCACAGTGAGCAAACCGATCACGGAGGCTGGAGAGACTTCAAATCCAACGATTGAGTAGAGTCCCAACACCACGATGGCATCAATACCAAGGGCGATGATCGCTGAAATAGCCATATCACGTTCAAACCGAACCGTGATGTAAAGGAAGATCAACGCGAGGAAGACAACTAGCGCTAAAACCATACGGTGAGTAACCGTCGACCCCCACGAATTACTTACGGTGGAATCGCCGATCGAATCGGGTGTCACCTTCCCTGTCGCATCCTTGGGATGATACTTCGAGAATAGCGCCTCCCGCGCTTGTGATATCTCCTTATCATTGAGATGTTTCGACTCAATTTCGACGTTCCGCGCATCGCCAGAGCCAATAATTTGAACGTGCTGCGCTTCCACACCTGTTGCATCATGGAAAGTACCCGCTACTTCCGTCGTGGAGACCGCACCAGCCGGCATCGTGATTTTGGTACCACCCTCAAAATCAATGCCGAGGGTGAAACCACGGACAATGATAGAGATCAGGCAGATTGCCAAGATCACTCCGTAGATTCCATACCAGCGTCGTCGATGAGAGACGAAATCGATTCCACCTTCGCCGGTATAAATACGCTCGAAGAAGGGCCTCTTACTCATTATTTCTCCTCCTTCGAAGTATTAGCGGCGTGTGAGTCGCCAGACTGTGGTTCATCGGATGCTGGGAGGCTGTCGGCGAGTTTGATGTGCTGTCGACGTGGGGCCTGGTTTTCCCCCTCATTCTCGGCGCGCTCAACATCATAGGGAAGTTTGATGCCTGCAGCTCGACGCCTCTGCGCAACCCGCATGACTGCTCCAAGGCCATTAACAGATGGCTTCGAGAAGAACGGCTGACGTGACGCAACGATGATCAATGGAGCAGAAACGAGGAACACAACGAATAAATCAAAGATCGTTGTGAGTCCAAGGGTGAATGCAAAGCCTTTCACATCACCGACGGCCAAAATATAGAGGACAACCGCAGCAATCAACGAGACCAAGTTACCGGACAAAATCGTCCGACGTGCGCGTTCCCATGCCTTGGGAACCGCCGATCTAAACGTTCGTCCGTCCCGGATTTCATCTTTAATACGTTCAAAGTACACGACGAATGAATCGGCAGTTGTTCCAATACCGATGATTAAGCCCGCGATCCCTGCAAGGTCAAGGCTGTAACCGACCCAGCGACCCAACAACACCAGGCTGCCGTAGATCAGAAGGGAGGCCAGCAGCAGGGAGAAGATCGTCACGATACCGAGGCCACGGTAATAAGCTAAGGCGTAGAGCGCGACCAAAATCAAGCCGATTCCACCAGCAATAAGACCTGCTTTCAGAGAAGCAAACCCGAGGGTCGCAGGAATGGTGGTTGCTGTTCCGCCCTTCTCACCATTCTCTCCGGCAAAGCTGATCGGCAATGCACCATACTTCAGGTTGTTTGCCAAGTCTTTAGCTTCAGCCTCTGAGAACTTGCCAGTGATTTGCGTCGTTGAACCTGCAGGTGTGGGAGATTGAATTGTCGGGGCCGAAATCACTTCTGAATCGAGAGTGATAGCTACCTGCTGCCCCTGGTATTTCTTTGTCACTTCGGCCCATGTATCGCCGCCTTTGTCTTTATTGGACGACTTGAATTTGAAGGTGATGGCCATTTGACCGCTGGTGGAATCAAAACCGCCGTTGATCGGAGAATCGGTATCAATTTCCTGACCTGTTAAGCGCTTAGGGTCTTTTTTGTCCTCTTCACCGACCAATGCAGGTGATGGTGCAAGTAGATGAACCTGTTTTTCCTGGTCACAGGTCACTAATGGTTTCGATGGATCATCTTGGCCCGCTAACGGATCTGATCCGTTGCATTTTAAGAGAGACCCTGCTGCCTGTAAGGATGTTGGATCGTCGGACTGACGATCTTTGAGCAGCATCGCAGAATTCTTCTCGCGAAGCTTATTTTCTTCAATCGAGTTAGCCGGCTTCGTTGCTGGTTGTGCCGTAATTTTCATGGACTCGGGTACAGCAAACAGTGGCTGCCCCTGCCCTTGAGCGGCGCTATTGGCTTGCTCTAATTGTTTTTTGAGCTGGTCAAGAGTTTTCTGAGCGTCGTTTGGTGCAAGCACATCGGCTTCGACCCACCGATTCGCCATATCAACAACCGTCTGCGCTAACTTGCCACGGTCGGCACCTTGCAAAGCAGCTTGGTCGTTGAGGACTGGCCTGAACAACAATTGGGAAGTTTGGCCCAAATTTCGCGCTTGCGCAGAATCGTCCCCTGGGACCGTGATAACCAGGGTATTTCCGTCGGTTTGAACGGTTGCGCCAGAGACACCCATACCGTTGACGCGGTTTTCTAGGATCTTCCGTGCCTGCTCAAGCTGGTCATTAGATGGTTGGGATCCCTGTGGGACCAACGTCACTCGGGTACCACCTTGAAGATCGATACCCAATTTGGGGTTCGGCTTCTTGTTTCCAGTGAGAAACACGAGAAGATAAACCGCCACAAGAAAAATGACGAAGAGACCGATAGCACGATACGGCCACCGGGTTTTCGTCACACGCGCTCTGTTCTTCCGGGCTGCCAAAAGAGTCTCCCGTCCTATGAAGGTCATATTTGCCTCATACAGGCCTATCAAACTTCACAAAGTTTACTCTGTGAGCTGTTGCTGTGAACGTCATGCCCCGAGTGTTTCTTATGAGCCCACCCTCGGACCATCATGAGGCAAAAACTATTGAGTTTGGTACACGGAGGCGAAGTGTACCCGTGTCGTCAGTATCCGAATACCTAAGCGGTAGCTACGGTGACGGTACCCGGGTCTTACATCAATTCAGTGATCTCTCGACGACGTATTGAGTGTGGAGCTTGCATCTCCTCCCTCGTCTTGCGCAACAATATCCGCAGAATCGTTGGGGTCCTCTGAGGATACTTCGTGCTTTAATACAGGCCCAATAATGCCTTTCACGGACCACTCAACCACAATCCCAGGTGCGATGTTGAGGTCCAGCACGTCCCCATGCACCGCGACAACAACCCCGTGTAATCCCCCGGCAGTTTCAACAGCCATACCTGGCTTCAACTGTGACCGAAACTCATGGATACGCTTCATACTTTTGTTCTGCCGAACAATTTGCATGATGGGCAAGGCTAAGAAAAGGATGAGGACGATTATCCAAGGACCATTCATGGCCACCATCTTGGCATAAAAAGCGGAGATGAAGTCAACTCAGTCATTTCTGTAGTCCTTAACCCTCCCCTATTAGATCAACACGTCGACACGGACCGATATGACGCGTACCTCGACGATGATCGTGCTCTTGTGTTCAGGAAAGAGCGCCAATGGTTCCTTCTGGAGCATCCAGCCCCTGGTGTTCCCACGCAGCCGCCGTTGCGATACGACCGCGTGGCGTCCGGGCAATCATGCCAGCCCGAATAAGGTACGGTTCGCACACTTCCTCAACAGTCGTGGGTTCCTCACCAACCGCAAGAGCTAAAGTCGATATACCGACAGGACCGCCGCCGTGTCCCCGTACTAGTGCGTCAAGAACTCCTCGATCGAGGCGGTCAAGTCCTTTTTCATCAACATCAAAAACGAGGAGGGCTGCTCTGGCGGATTCTAATGTAATTACCCCACCCGAGTGGACATCGGCGTAGTCCCTGACACGTCGCAGTAAGCGGTTGGCGATACGTGGGGTGCCCCGACTACGGGAAGCAATCTCTCGCGATGCCTCGTCATGAATAGCTATGTTGAGTAAACGTGCAGCACGTGTCACGACTTTCGTCAGATCATCTGTGGAATAGAATTCCATCTGTGCAGTGAAGCCAAAGCGGTCACGCAATGGACCTGTCAACATTCCTGCCCGGGTTGTTGCCCCCACCAGGGTAAATTGAGGAAGATCTAGAGGAATGCTCGTTGCGCCTGGACCTTTACCAACAATAACGTCGATACGGAAATCTTCCATCGCCATGTACAGCATTTCTTCTGCGGGTCGTGCCATGCGGTGAATCTCGTCAATGAAAAGAACGTCGCCGTCCATAAGGTTTGACAGCATAGCGGCGAGATCACCGGTTTTTTCCAGTGCGGGCCCAGACGTCATGCGTAGAGACGTCCCCATTTCCTGGGCAATAATCATGGCCATCGTTGTTTTACCTAAACCGGGTGGGCCTGCTAGCAAAATGTGATCAGGTGCTACCCCGCGAGACTGAGCGCCAGAGAGAACCAGTGTAAGTTGCTTCCGAACCTTAGGTTGGCCAATAAACTCATCCAAACTGCGTGGTCGCAGAGAAAATTCCTGGTCTCCATCGCCACACTGTTCAGTTGGATCAACAGCCCGATGTTCCATGGCGTTACCGTGTGGATGTCCCCCCACGAACGTACTATTCGACTGCGGTGCGCCGATATTATTTCCTGGAAGTCGGAACTCAGTCTTTTCGATATTTCCCATCGGCTAAGCCCTCTCCGACGATAAGGCCTGCAGCGCGCGTTTCAATATAGTCGACACCGATCCCCCACTCTTGGCAGCAGAGCGCGCCGAACTCTCGGCGTCCTTTTCTGGGAATCCGAGTTCCACAAGGGCCTGGACTACAGTGCCTATACTGCCATCTTGAGAGGCTGCCGTAGCCTGTCCGCTGGCGGCATGTGTACCGTCGTCGGCCGTGCCTGAGACAGCGAACTTAGCCACTTTCGACTTTAAGTCGACGATGATCCGCTCAGCAGTTCGTTTGCCGATACCCTTCACCATCTTTAACGCAGCATCATCGCCCGTTGCGATGATACGCGCAAAATCACTGGGATTGTAGATGGAACAAATCGCCAGTGCTGAAGTGGGCCCCACACCAGATACTGTTCGAAGCAGGGTGAACATTGTGCGAGAATCGTCGGATTCAAAAGCATAAAGGTCGATACCATCGTCACGGATATTCATCGTGACAAGGATTCGGGCCATCTCCCCCTGTCTTAATCTTCCCAACAGTGACGGTGTAGCAGTAGCTCGATATCCGACACCAGAGCACTCGATGACAACATGATTGAGTCCGACATGTAGTACCTCGCCGTGCAATGAATCGATCACGGAGACCTCTTTTCTCTACTCAGGACTATCACATCCCGCCTATGTACAGCGACGTGACATTACCGATGTCGTGAAGCTCGCCACCCTGGGTTCTCTCCGCCAGTTAATTCCAGCATGGGAGCACGCCAGCAATGACAGATGGCGAGTGCCAATGCGTCTGCAGCATCAGCCGGCCGCGGAGGTTCAGCCAAACCTAAGAGACGGGTGACCATCGCGGTTACCTGCTTCTTATCTGCACGTCCATTGCCTGACACAGCTTTTTTCACCTCGCTCGGCGTGTACATGTACACCGGAATGTCTCTCCGTGCTGCACAGACGATGATCACGCCTACTGCATGTGCCGTCTGCATCACGGTTGAGACAACCCCGCGTTCAAATACACGTTCGATAGCAAGCATATCCGGGCAATACTCATCCATCCACTCGTCAATCTTCGCGGAAATATCAAGAAGACGAGTCGAGAGGTCATCAGACGCATCTGTTCTGATCACGCCCACCGCTACAGGGAACACAGACCGCCCTCGCCCGGCTTGCACAGTAGAAATTCCACATCGAGTTAACCCTGGGTCGACGCCCATCACCCGCATTCCCTGCAAAGAACGCGAGCCCACGGTGTGTTGTTGGCCGCCGGCAGACTGGTGTCCAGGTCCGTCAGCTGCCGGGCTCTGGACAGACTTCTCCATAAGGATCGGACCTCAGCGCTAGCTATCGAGCTCAGCAAGGACCTCATCTGAGAGGTCCATATTGGTGTAGACGTTCTGGACGTCATCAGAATCTTCAAGCGCGTCAATAAGAGTGAAAATTTTCCGCGCACCACCAGCATCAAGTGCAACTGTCACATCTGCTCGGTAATCTGGTTCAGCCGAGTCGTAGTCTAACCCAGCGTCTTTGAGTGCATCACGAATAGCGGAAAAATCCCCTGCCGAGCAAACGACCTCGAAATTTTCCCCCACATCATTAACCTCTTCAGCACCTGCATCAAGCACGGCTAACAAAATTTCATCTTCAGTATTACCCTCCTTGGGAAGCAGGACAACACCTTTACGGTTGAACATGTAGGCGACGGAACCAGCATCCGCCATATTTCCACCATTTTTGTTCATTGCCGTGCGAACATCGGTTGCGGCACGGTTACGGTTATCGGTCAAGCATTCGATGAGAATGGCAACGCCGCCATTGCCATACCCCTCGTAGGTGACGGTCTCCCAGTCTGCACCACCAGCTTCTTCACCCGAACCACGCTTACGTGCACGTTCGATGTTGTCGTTCGGCACTGACGCTTTCTTAGCTTTCTTGATCATGTCGTCAAGCGTCGGATTTGCAGAGGGATCCCCACCGCCTGTGCGAGCGGCGACTTCAATATTCTTAATTAGCTTAGCAAATTCTTTCCCACGTTTGGCGTCATTCGCAGCCTTCTTATGTTTGGTGGTTGCCCATTTAGAGTGCCCACTCATACTCGTTGTACTCCCTCAGTTGTTAAGATAAATTCAAACCCTGCGAGGTCATGATCGACACCATAGTAATACTCCTCCGAGTAATGACACGAGGCGGCACCGATACTAGCCACTCCTTGTCTGACCTACACCATCGACTCCATCACCATGGACACAAAATAGTCATGAACGCGGCTATCATCGGTGACTTCAGGATGAAATGACGTCGCGAGTACATGACCAGCGCCATTACCAGACCGAACTGCGACTACAGCTCCCGCATGCGGCCCCTGTGGGACACGAGCAAGAACAGCAGTGTCCGGGCCTACCGATTCAACCCACGGTGCACGAATAAACACTGCATGGACCGGATCGTCAATCCCGTCAAAATCAAGGTCAGTCTCAAAAGAATCAACTTGGCGGCCAAAAGCGTTCCGTTGGACAGTAATATCTAGGGCAGACAAGCAGTGCGCGTCTGGGCGAGTGCCCCTAACGTCACTGGCCAATAAGATCATTCCTGCACACGTCCCAAACGTTGGGGTTCCATCGTTAATCTTCCTCATCAAGGGATCTAACAGCCCACCAAGCTCGAGAAGCTTAGACATTGTCGTGGACTCTCCCCCAGGAAGTATCAGGCCGTCAAGATTTTCAAGATGTGAAGCTCTCCGGACCAGACGAGATGCCACCCCAAGACAGTCAAGCGTTCGCTGATGCTCAGTCACTCCACCCTGGACAGCAAGAATGCCGATTAACGGTCGACGTGCGTGTCCGCTCGTATCCATCCCCCTTACCAACCGCGCTCTGCCAAACGATGAGGCTTCGGAATGTCATCGACATTGATACCCACCATCGCTTCGCCTAGACCACGGGATACATTGGCAACGGTCTCAGGGTCGTCGAAATTCTGCGTAGCCTGCACGATTGCGCGAGCACGATGCTCAGGGTTACCGGATTTGAAAATACCTGAACCAACGAACACCCCTTCGGCCCCCAATTGCATCATCATGGCGGCGTCAGCGGGAGTAGCGATCCCACCCGCAGTAAAGAGAACAACTGGGAGAGAACCACGCATAGCAACGTCCCGCACCAACTCATACGGAGCCTGAAGTTCTTTCGCAGCAACATATAATTCGTCAGGTGCCATCGACCTCAGTTTATTGATTGACGCGCGGATGGTTCGCATATGTGTCACAGCATTCGACACATCACCTGTTCCTGCCTCCCCTTTCGAGCGAATCATGGCAGCACCTTCATTGATACGGCGGAGTGCCTCACCAAGGTTCGTCGCGCCACAAACAAACGGAACAGTGAAATCGAACTTGTCGATGTGATGAGAGTAGTCCGCAGGGGTCAATACCTCTGATTCGTCAATGAAATCGACGCCGAGCGACTGTAAAATCTGTGCTTCAACAAAGTGGCCGATACGAGCTTTCGCCATGACAGGGATGGAAACAGCATTAATGATTCCTTCTATCATGTCGGGATCTGACATCCGGGAAACGCCACCTTCAGCCCGGATATCAGCAGGTACACGCTCCAATGCCATGACAGCTGTCGCGCCTGCATCCTCAGCAATTTTTGCTTGCTCCGGAGTCACGACATCCATGATGACTCCGCCTTTGAGCATCTCTGCTAAGCCTCGCTTCACCCTGGCTGTTCCTTGAGAACCGCCCGTTGTCTGTCGTCCGTTACCGTTCGCGCTATCACTCATTCGGATGTTCTTCTCCTTAAGATATGGACTGGGCTGTCTAAGTTCTGTCGAAAGATTAGTCTACTTACTTGCCATGACGGCTGGAAAACCTTCATCTATTCATAGAATTTGTACGCCATAGGCGACTCTTTCCACCACAGCTACAACGTCGGAATGCCAGATTCGATCCCGGCACCTTCAAAGTACTCGGGTGGTGCCGCATGCCCGCCGAGGTGAAATACTCTCACCAAAGGACGCAAACGGAGTGTCCGCGTGTCAGACACGGCATCGTTATAAAACCTCATTGCTAGTTCCACTCGAGTTTGAGCATCCGCAAGTGCTCTAGCCCCATTAGCGGTACCTGATCCATCGTTAACCTTGCGAATCTGTGCGGCAAACGCGTTCTCAGCAAGTGCACGATCCGTTGTATTCGAGCTGTCGAAAAGGATACGTTCCGTCGCTTCCGCCTCGTTGACCAACTCTGGCCACAACACCGAAACTATTGCGGCTCGCCGGCCGAGCGCGGCATCGAGACTTAAGGCCGCCTCATCAGTACGAATATTCAACCGGTGCAAGCGGGTCGCAATGAACGATGCCCACATCACAGTCACAGTCATGACCAAAACAACGACCAGAAGGACGACCACCCATATCGGTGTCATAACTCGTTTCTCCCCCGAGAAAGCCCTAAGACAGTTTCATATACTCGTTCCACTTCCGTGGCGACATAATCCCAATCGAACTGCCGTGATCGCTCACGACCACGGCGGGCGAATTTAAGCCGCTTGTCACTGTCAGCAAATAACTCTCTGACAGCAACCACAAGAGCATCAGTGTCCCCCGGCGGAAATAAATAGCCAGCGTCGCCATCTGCACACACTGCGCGGAACGCGGGAATATCACTGGCCACCACCGCTGCGCCTGCAGCCATGGCCTCCACGAGAACGATACCAAAGCTCTCACCACCGAGATGTGGAGCGACATAGATATCTGAGGCCTTAAAGGCTCTCGCTTTGGCCCCATGAGAGAGTCTCCCGAGAATGGTGATCGAATCTTTCACATGCGCCACCCGTCGAGAAAGAGCAGTAGTATCACCTGTACCCACCACAACTAGTTCAATATTCGGGACAACTTGAGAGATGCGGGGCATAGCTTCAATCAACACATCAAGCCCCTTACGCGGCTCATCGAAACGACCCAAAAAGATTATGCGGGGTCGGTTCGGATCAAGGCGCGAAACCGGATCATCAGAACTCGACCACGGCTCCGCGGATGAGAAAAATCGGGTGTCGACCCCATTAGGAATAAGAACTGGATCTCCGCCCAGTTGTTCGACCTGCCAACGACGTGCCATCTCTGACACCGCAATTCCAGCGCGAACCCGCTCCAGCATTGGCGTCAATACCGGGATGAATGTTGCTAGCGCACGAGACTTCTCAGCAGAAGCATGGTATGTGGCAACGACAGGAACTTTGGCACGCTGTAGTGCCATCATCGACACACTGGGGGCGTTAGGCTCGTGGATATGAACAAGATCAAATTCGTGGCCGCCCAGCCACCTACGCACAGCCTGAAAAGCAGAGGGTGTGAAACCTAATCGTGCAACGGAACCATTGTATGGAACCGGGATGGAGAGACCAGCACGGACCACAAAATCAGGAACCTGTGTATGCGGCGACGCGGGAGCGAGCAGGCTTACATGATGCCCACGACGAATTAACTGAGCTGATAATTCAACAGCATGCGCTTGTACACCACCAGGATCATCCATCGAGTATGGGCACACCATCCCAATTCGCACTCGCCCTCCAGCCTCTTAGTCGTCATACCAGATGCGTTGGAGCATATGCCAATCGACGGGGTGCTCCGAAATGTTCCTCTCAAAAATCATAGCGAGGTCCTGGACCACGTCGGCCACCGGTCGCGTAGTATCCAGCGGCTCGCTGATGCTGTGTCCCCAGCCGTTCGGGGTAAACCAGCAATGCACGCCGTGCAACGCGGCACCGGTTTCTTGGGCTAAACGTGCAGCTCCCACCGGCATTGTCGTCGGGGACCCAAAAAAATTCACCTTGACTCCATGATGGGAAAGATCACGGTCGCCAAGTAGTGCCACGATTCCACCCGACTCAACGGTAGTTCGAAGCTCATCCATGGGCTTATGCTCACCACCAGTGAGTGGAAACACGGTAAAACCGAGCTCTTGTCGATATTTCAGAAACGCATCAAAGAGTTTCTCTGGGCTCAGACGCTCTGCTACTGTTGAAAACGTCCCATAACGCTGAGCGAGCCAAAGCCCTGCCATATCCCAGTTTCCACTATGCGGTAGTGCAAGGATGACACCACAGCCACGTTCATAGGAATCATGTAAAAAATCGACTCCTTGAATTCCAGATTCAAGTTCCTGGATCAATGATGAGCGTAAAGATGCCCTCGTCATCGAGGGTAGACGGAACGCTTCCATCCAATAGCGAGCGTACGACCGCATGGCTTGTTGCACGACATCATCAAGGTCTTTTTCGTCTGTTATGCCAGTCACTCGTGCAAGATTATCCCGCAAACGTGCTGGCCGTTTCCCCCGATGAGAAAATAGATCAGCACCTAAGGTGAATAAGCCCCGCGCGATAGGAGCCGGGATCCTCGTGACACCTTTCCACGCTAACAGGTAGCACTGTGCAATAATTCTTTCGCGTGACCACATGAAAGGCTGAATCACATCGTATCCTTACATGACCGGGGATTCGTTCGCACCATGAGGTGCTGCCACTATCTCGTTTGCATTTGGTGACTTGCTGGCCATGAGCATGCGCTGAACCACCGTCACTGCGGACCCAACAGCGAGAACCCAAAGCGCAATACTCAACACATGCGGAACGCCCAAGCCCTCGAGGCCCAGTCCAGTCAAGCCGATAATGAGCCGTTCCGGACGTTCCACCAATCCCCCAACAATCTCAAGACCTCCCGCCTCGGCGCGCGCCTTAACGTAAGAGATGACTTGGCTGGTGACGAGTACAATTAACGCAGCTACCAGTTGATGCCTTTCTCCCTGTTGGGCTGAGACTATCCACCACACAATGGCGGCAAATACAGCCCCGTCAGTAATTCGGTCACAACTCGCATCAAGTGTCGCACCGAAAGTAGTTCCCCCACCACACAGACGCGCCATTGTGCCGTCGACCATATCGACAGCAGTAACAAGGCCAATAATGATAGCTGCAGCAAATAAGTGCCCTGTTGGAATGAAATACAAAGCCGCAGCACACGCACCCAGGGTGCCCAGGGTGGTCACAGTGTTCGGTGATATTCCCGCCTTGACGAGCATTCGAGCTACCGGCTCGATGACGACGGCGGCCGGTTTTCGGCCATGAACACCAAGCATATTTCTCCCTAATTATGACTCTGCAGCCGGCTGCCCAGTAGATGATTGGTCAGCAGAACCTGCTGCGCCCATGTCGGTACGCTCATCATGGTGTTCATGAGGAACCTCTAACGACAACCACGCCTCCGCCAACAGTTCTCGTGTGTCACGGAGAAGTTGCGGTAGAACCTTAGTACCACCAATAACAGTCATAAAATTAGCATCTCCCGTCCACCGGGGCACTATATGAACATGGAGATGGTCAGCAATTGATCCGCCAGAAGCTTTTCCGACATTCATTCCCACATTGACAGCATGAGGATGAGAGACGGCTTTCAAAGAGCGAATAGCCTTTTTCACAAAAACCATCAGTTCCGCTGACTCAGCATCTGTCAAGTCTTCCACATTTGCGACACGGCGATACGGGACGACCAGCATGTGCCCTGAATTGTAGGGAAAAAGATTGAGAAGACAATAGACGGTGTCGCCGCGAGCGACAATGAGCCCTTCTTCGTCGGACCCCTGAGGAATCTTTTCGAAAGGATCACTACTGTCCCGATGTTCATCGGCGATATAGGACATCCGATAAGGTGCCCACAGTCGAGTTAATCGATCGGGTTTACCAGCACCAGCGTCAACAAAAGTATCGTTATCCGTGGACACGGGCTTCGATCAACTCCTTCGTCGGCTGGCTATTGTTCTGCTCGGTAACCCATCTAGCAATAACATCGACCGCCTGATCAACAGGAACACCGTTGACCTGGGAGCCATCGAGGAAGCGGAAGCTCACAGCGCCCGCGTCCATATCGCGTCCACCGACTAGGAGCATAAACGGTACTTTGCGCGTAGTGTGGTTACGGATCTTCTTCTGCATACGGTCATCCGAGGTATCGACCTCAGCACGGACACCACGAGCACAAAGTTTATTGATGACCCCACTTAAGTACGGGGAAAACTCATCCGCAACTGGAATTCCCACCACTTGATGAGGAGCCAACCACACTGGAAAAGCACCGGCGTAATGCTCAAGGAGCACACCAAAGAATCGTTCAATGGATCCAAACAACGCACGATGAATCATGATAGGACGCTTCTTGGACCCGTCTGAGGCAGTGTATTCCAATTCGAATCGCTCAGGTAAGTTGAAGTCCAACTGAACAGTGGACATCTGCCAGCTACGTCCGATTGCGTCACGAGCTTGGACCGAGATCTTCGGCCCGTAGAAGGCTGCACCAGCCGGATCCGGAACAAGGTCAAGACCAGACTTATCTGCTACCCGTTGAAGAATTTCCGTCGACCTCTCCCAGACGGCATCGGAACCGACGAATTTGTTCGGGTCCTTCGTGGAAAGTTCAAGATAGAAGTCGTCCAACCCATAATCCCTCAGCAGCGAAATGATGAAGTCAAGGACTGTGGTGAGCTCAGCTTCAAGTTGATCTTCCGTGCAGTAGATGTGAGCATCATCCTGTGTAAACCCGCGGGCACGAGTCAAACCGTGGATAACCCCCGACTTTTCATAGCGGTATACCGTCCCAAATTCGAACAATCGAAGAGGTAATTCACGATATGAACGCCCCCGTGACGCGTAAATCAGGTTATGCATGGGGCAATTCATTGGCTTGGCATAGTAATTCTGAGGCGGTTTCGTCACGTTACCGTCGGCGTCACGTTCCTCATCCAGCTGCATCGGAGGGAACATACCGTCTTTATAGAAATCAAGGTGACCAGACTTGTGGAACAAATCACCCTTGGTCAAGTGTGGAGTGTAGACAAATGAGTAGCCTGCCTCGATGTGCCGACGACGTGAATGCTGCTCCATTTCATTTCGAATAATGCCGCCGTCAGGGTGAAACACCGGAAAACCTGACCCAATCTCATCCGGGAAACTAAAGAGGTTCAGCTCAGAACCTAGGCGACGATGATCACGACGTTCTGCGGCCTCGAGTCGCTCCTGATAATCCTGCAGTGCCTCTTTTGATTCGAAGGCCGTGCCATAGATCCTCTGCATACCGTCGTTACTCTGATCACCGCGCCAGTAGGCCGCAGAGCTGCGCTGGAGAGCAAACGCCGCGATGTATTTCGTCGTGGGTACGTGAGGACCACGGCATAGATCAAACCACTCCACCTCACCAGTGCGAGGATTCACGTTATTGTAAGCTGTCAGCTCGCCCGCAGTATCAACATCGGCGTCGGCGTCAAGAACAGTGCCTGCTGACTTATCATCGATAAGTTCCAATTTGTAGGGTTCATCGTGCAAAGCTTCACGGGCATCATCGAGAGATTGCCATACCACACGTTCGAACCGTTGGCCTGATTTAACAATCTTCTTCATACGCTTTTCAATGCGTTTCAAATCCTCAGGTGTAAACGCATGGTCAGTACCAAAGTCGTAATAAAAACCATCCGCAATCGCCGGACCGATACCGAGCTTAGTACCTGGGAACTCCATTTGGACCGCCTGGGCCAACACATGCGTACAGCTGTGGCGAATAACTGTACGCCCTTCATCACTACCGGCGACAACAGTCGAAACCTGCACGTCCTCAGCCGGAACGAATGAAAGATCGCGAATGATGCCGTCACTGCCCTTGACGCAGACCACGGCTTCAGGCCCTTTAGTAGGAAGGCCAAGTGATTTCATCGCAACACCGGCAGGCGTGCCCGCAGGCACATGAAAGGATACTGACGAGGCGCTTTGTTCGGGCGCCGATAGTGCAGACATTGATTGCACTCCTTAGTGCTGACGTGGCTATCACATACCTGGTGACAGCCGGGGACGGATCCAAACTCTACCGCATAGTGGATCAGCACTGGTACCGCTGCTAGGCATCCGTCAACACGCCGAGCAATGTACTGAACGTCGTCGAGCTACTGCGATAAGGACCTCATGTGAAAAGATCATCAGCCCAATAGTTCTCTTCGCCTGCGGTACCGTGTGGAACAGCGTAAACAGCCGAGCCGATATGAGTAACCCACTCATTGAGACGATCCGACTGATCTAACCTTTTTTGAATAGCGGTGAATTGGGTATCAGGATTGTGCTGGAAACAGCAGAAAATAAGCCCGGCGTCAGAAATGGGAGAATGGGGGCCGGGCACTGGAAGGCTGTAGTTAAAAGCGCGGCGCAAAATTCGCTCGTGAGCATTGTTCCCGTGATAATGCGCCCGTGCGATGTGGGAATCTGGATCGATGACGGGCAACCCGGCGCTATCTGTCTTTTCGAAGTCAGGGGCGTCACGCTCTGTTTGTCCAGTCAATGGAGCTCCGGAATCGAGTTTCCGACCAAATACAACTTCCCTAGATTCCCGATCTAGGATGTCCCATCTATCAAGGTCAAAAGATATTCGACGTAGTACCATCGCGGTGCCACCTGTGAGCCACGCTGGACCATCGTTGATCCACACAATGTCGGAGAGATCGTTATCTGTTCGTGGGTTGACGGTCCCATCGAGAACACCAAACAGGTTGCGAGGTGTGGACCCTGTGGCTTGTACCCCCGCTGCATACAGAAAGCCTTGTTGCTCCCACATAGGCTGTGTGTATCGCTGGCCTGCACGAAGGATAAACCGTCGAGCATGAGCTAACGTCGTAGGATCATCTGAACATATCTGGAGCGCTAGATCTGTTTGTCCCCAGGCGTCATCCAGGCGATCACGGTCAAAATGCGGAATATCATGGAGCCACGGTGGAATCTCCATATACATATGTAATTTTTCAAGTAATGGTCGTCCAATCCCGATAGTCACCGTTAAATTCGCAGGCCGAGAGACCATCTCAGGTTCAAGCTCGGCCAGCGGCGGCTGCCCTTGGGTCAGGTTCCGCGCGGTCGACGTCCACACTTCCATGAGCCGCTGGACCTTGTGTTTGTCGATGTCCTCGACGCAATTAATGCCGACCACGTTGATATACGTCTGAGTCGGGGTATCGATACCTGCTTGGTGTATCCCGTCAAATGGAACTGTTTGGTCAGCGCGGCCACGGGCTCGGACGTCCGTGCCTACCGATCTTGTGGCATGGTGCTCGGGCCTAGCGAATTTCTCTAGTGCCCTCCCACTATTGCCGCATGCAGCTATCCCGTGAGCCCCTAGGGTAAATCCGACTCCTAGTCCGCCACTAAGGAAAAAACGACGGCCCACCTTGTGCTGGAATAAGTCGTGGTGAGCCGCACCGATGGGCCTGGTGGCCTCGTCATTTTGCTCTGGAACTGGCCGTGTGTCGTTGGCATGATAGTTTGGTTGTCCCGGCCCATGGGGATGAAGGGGGTTGAGATGTGGACCGTCTAAAGGGTGTTGAGACAACGACGTCATCTTCTTCTACAAATAGTTGAGAGGGCCCTAAATACTTAATGATTACTATGTTCGTTTGAATGACTGTCACTGGGCCTTAGTGAATCTGACATAGTAGCCGGCGTGGGTGAGGCGTTATTACCATCATAGTCCTCTTCACCCGATGGTTGTTCCCTGACGGGCACGGTTACTTTACTCACAGAGCCATCTTTGAATTTCAACTCAAGGATAACGTGGTCTCCAGCCGCCAGTTCATCATGGTTACCCATGATCATGATGTGTTCGCCGCCCGGTTTTAATTCGAAACTGCCATTCGCGGGAAGCGTAAAGCCTCCTTTCTTCTCGCTCATCTTCCCGTCTACGACAGCGTGAAGTTGAAAGTGGCCTCTGAGATCGACTGATGATACTGATTCGAGGTTCTTTTCCTTGTCGGTGTGATTCGTTAACGTGCCGAATACCGCAGTCATGTCTTTGTTAGGAGTTTTTGACTTCACGTAGCCATGGTCAACAGTGACATCGGTATCGGTTAAGTGCTCCGAGGGGCTCTGTGCTTGCGACGTGTCTGTGACTGATGATGTATCGGCAGCTTTATTCGAGTCTTCGTTGAAAGAACAGGAGGCAAGTCCGAATGATAACACCATTATCGAAACCCCAGTCAGATATTGTCTCATCAGTGCCGTCGTCATGTGGTGCACTCTCCTCACAAAATATCTCTGGGCCCACTAGCGTTTCCGCATAGTGGAGGTGCATTTCGCAGGAACTGTTTGAGGTTGTACTAGGTAGTAATTTACCACTACTGACGGTCCTGGCAGCCTGACTGGCTCAGTCGCCGCAGTGTGAAAACGAGCACTCCAATAATCACGCTGACAAGCGCAACCGCCCCCCACAGGACAGCTGACCCGATCCCTGAGGATGGTGTGGAGTGCTGGATATGACGCGCCTGGTCGCTACTCGGTGGGTGTCCAGGCATCCCCGTTTCGCTTGCTTTCTGGGAGACGGGTTGCTTAGCCTGAGATTGCCCTTGTTGAGAGCCAGCTCTATATGTAAAAGATGTTGATCCTCGAGTGGAGTGTCCATCTGAACTCGTGATCTGGAACCCGACGACATAGTTACCATCGGTAGCGTCAATATCCCTCGGGATTGTAAATGAGATCACGTGTCCTGAAATGGTAGGTGATCCTTTGGCGATGATTTTCCCTGACAACGTATTTGACACTGCGAGCGTGGTGAAATTGTCTTGTGGTTTGCCCGACATCGTCAGACGTATTTCATCCGGGAATGTCGACACAGTTGATCCATCTTCCGGGACCGACGAGACGACACTGTCATGTGCCTGAGCCTGTGGAGGAACACCTGTTATGCCCATGGCAAAGAGACCAATGGTGACGAGAAAGCTTCTCGATCGTCGTCTTCTGAGCATTAGTGTATTGGTCATCCCAACACTCCCACAAGCGCATACATCGAATGATTCTGGTCTATCGTGTCATAGGAATCATCAATGTTCTGCACACCACGCCGGATACCCCCACCGAATTGCTCGACAACGAAGCCAACGGCGCTGACGTGTGCTTACCGTTTTGATTGAGATTGCCGTCCCTGCACTGTCGGCGACGTAATGTGGGGACACTACCAGTGGTGGAAACTCATCAAAGCATCCGTGGGGACTATCGCGATGATGCGCGATTTCTCATCCATACCTGCGCTTTGCAGAAATAGACACATCGACAGTTAAATGGAACATCGCGAGATAAGCGCACAGTGAACCATCTACATGCAAAATCCCGGGCCATCAATACAACCCGGGACATCGTGGTCTCAGCTGGGATCGAACCAGCGACCTTTCCGGTGTGAACGGAACGCTCTTCCACTGAGCCATGAGACCGACAAAGCAGAAATCTAGCACGATAGCGTGCGGTAACCAAAAGCGCTGAAGATAGAGCGTGTAATCGCCGTCGAGACAGGGACTCTCCCTTATGGAAACGAAGCATGTGTCGCGCGTGACCCCAATCGGCGGCCCATTATCCTTAAATTCGCTCACCAGTTAAGGTCCCGTTCAGTAATACCCAAGTTTAGTTGAAGCGAACCACCTGGCCGCCCTTTCCTGCGGATTTGTACATCATGTATTGATCCGGCTAATCTTTCTCACGTGCTTGGGGCCAAATGTTTGGTTCAACGACACACGATGCGGATGTAGCGCAGTTGGTAGCGCATAACCTTGCCAAGGTTAGGGTCGCGGGTTCGAGTCCCGTCATCCGCTCCACTGGAATTATATTTCAGTTCCGGTCGGTGTATTATTCAACACTGAGTTTCGTGGAAATTCATGTTGATTTCACCGAATATGCGCGTTTAGCTCAGCGGGAGAGCGCTTCCCTGACACGGAAGAGGTCACTGGTTCGATCCCAGTATCGCGCACAGCCCATCGCAACAGAGGTGTACATATTTCACGGCTGCTGTGTGGTAGGTTTCGCGGATGTAGCGCAGTTGGTAGCGCATAACCTTGCCAAGGTTAGGGTCGCGGGTTCGAGTCCCGTCATCCGCTCCATGCATGAGATCTTGAAAGGGCAGTTAACTGCCCTTTTGTGTTATTGTGCATCATGATAATCGAGACATCTCACCACGTCTCATTGTCATATGGTGGAATGGCCGAGTGGTGAGGCAACGGTCTGCAAAACCGTGTACACGGGTTCGATTCCCGTTTCCACCTCCAATTTTTCACGGTCTTCGATACCTCCACGCAGAACAATTCCCGTGTGATTAATGGTCTTGAGGAGAGGTCGTAAAATACTTGTTTCTACCTACTTGGGAAGGAACTATGATGACACTGACCGATAAGAACTCCGCCAGCCAGTTTCCCGAATCCGTTGAGAATTTACGGAACCTCACCGACGACGAGTGGCGCGCCCGGCTCACAGCCGCCGAATACAGCGTGCTCCGGCAGGCAGGCACCGAGGCCCCTTTCACTGGGAAATACACCGATACTGAAACTGACGGCGTGTATCGGTGTCGTGGATGTGGTGCGGAACTTTTTCGCTCACGTGAAAAGTTCAATAGCCACTGCGGATGGCCATCATTTTTCTCTCCCCTCGCAGGGAACAGAATTATCGAGGTACCCGACAAGAGCCATGGAATGGACAGAATCGAAGTTCGATGTGCCCAATGCGACAGTCACCTCGGGCATGTATTCGAAGGTGAGGGCTATGACACCCCTACGGACCTGCGTTATTGCATCAATAGCGTCAGCCTTACCCTCGAACCTACCACCCACGAGTAACCACCAAGCGGGCAAAAGAACGCAAGCTACGGTATTACATTAGTGATTTCTGCGATATCATCGACGCGCCGTCCAGTAAAGAACGGGGTCTCTTCACGAACGTGCAACCGCGCCTCGGTATAGCGCATGTGATGCATAAGATCGACGATACGGTCAAGATCGGGACCTTCGAAAGCTAAGATCCACTCATAATCGCCTAAAGAGAATGCGGGAACAGTGTTTGCGCGAACATCCGGATAGTCGCGCCCCATCTTCCCGTGTTCCGCGAGAATTCGTCGACGATCTGCGGGATCCATAACATACCATTCATAAGAACGAACGAATGGATACACAGAAATCCACCGCTGTGGCTCTTCTCCTGCGATGAATGATGGAACATGGGACTTATTGAATTCCGACGGCCGGTGAAGTGCCGCTTGCGACCATACGCCTGTGCACGCACCCCCGAGCATCGTCGTGCGTAAGAAACGATTATAGGCGTCTTGAAGGTCTTCCATTTTCTCCGCGTGCCACCAGATCATGATGTCAGCTTCCGCGCGAATACCGGACACATTGTAGATTCCACGGATGGTCAAGTCACTGTTGTCAAAAGACGCCATAAAATCTCGCATCTGCTGGGCAACAGAATCGCGGTCAGCTCCCAAGGCCCCGGGAGTAACTTTGAAGACAGACCACATTGCATACCGAATAGTCGCGTTAAGTTCCTTATAGTTGAGTCGCTGTGTACGCTCCGGTGCGCCATGCCGAGTTGGTTGACTTGTGATTGTGTTGTTGTCCCCAGCACTATTACTCTGCTCGTTTGACATCGTGATCTCTGCTTTCTTTTGTCGTTAATTGGTGTTCCGAGGATGGGTGTTATCCGATTTGAGCCATTACTTTTCTGGCGGCCTCACGAGCTTGAACAATACAGTCGGGCACTCCTACTCCACGCCACGTCGCTCCCGCCATCTCAAGCCCCGCAATATGTTCGATCTCACGTGTGGCCACCGAGATGAGAGCATCGTGCCCGACTCCGAACCGTGGCAATCCTCCCCACCACCGTTGAAGAATCGCTTCTTCAACGTGAAAGCGGCTCCCAGTAATCGCTTCAAGATCCTCAAGAGCGTACGTCACCAGAATGTTTTTATCTTCATGGACTAAGGAATCATCGCTCCAGTGACCAAACGATGCTCGGATAAACGTTCCCACCTGGTCTGCCACATGAGGCCATTTTCGCGATGAAAATGTAAAGGCCTTCGCGTGCAGACCCGCGTCCGGGGAAATAAGAATCCCTGTTCGTTCTGGAAGGCCGTGATCGGTCGACAACCTCAGCCCGAGAACAACACTTGAAGCAAGGCCAACCGACCCAATAATATCAGAAGCTACCGGTGCAACCTCCGCGAGCTGGCGTCCGGCAGCGTCGGCTGGTGTCGAAATGATCACTGCATCGAATTCTTCACATCGCCCTGGAGAATCGCCCTCGAGGTTGTTCCCCCCCATACTTCCTTCAAGGTAAACGCCAGAATTTTCGTGGCTAATTGGCGCGTGTCCACAATCGCGTGGCGGCGCAGATCCAACGACAAGGCTGAAACGATGAGTGCCGTTGGACCGCGATACAGATAAAATAGGAGAGTTCAGCTGAATATTCGCCGATGTCTTATCTACAAGAGCATTGATCACATCTCGGTATCCTCCGACAAATGATGCAAATACCGGTGGTTTTTTCACGAGTATGTCGGACGAATCCGCGTCTGCAGGTCCGCCAGCAACGCGCGCCTCGCGGCTGCCCCCGCGATAGCGTAATACACGAGCGGCTGCCCCTGTGAGCGTCACGGGTTCCCCGTCGGAAACGAGATCATCCATTGCAGCAGCCAAATCAGGAATCGTTGCTCTGAGTCCAAGGTCATCAGCGCGCGTCGAATACACACCACCGAGAAGCGGTGACACCACATGGTCGACGACTTGTTGTCCCATCCGTGCTCCGACCAGACTTCCAATTAAGGCGTCTTCCCCCTCATTCCACGGGATGGGATATGCCTTCCCCTCCGCGTCGATGCGGTCACATGTTTCTGCATCAACAAGACCGTTTACAGAAGAACTATGTGAAGGAATCCCCATCACCGTTTGTGATGGAACGGAGTGAAGAATTCCATCACCGGTCCACAAACCCGAAGTCAAGTTAGAGGGATACCGAATTCGATCGTGTAAGCCCAAGGATGTGAAAAACTCAGTCGCATCGGTGCGGTACGCGAGGTACGCTTCCGCTCCCACATCAATACTGCCAGCGTCAATATCAACCGTTTTCAGCTTCCCGCCAAGCCGATGCGATGCTTCAAAAATAACGACATCGGCGTTGGGATCCTGCTGACCAACCTCATAAGCAGCAACAAGCCCCGAGAGACCGCCGCCGACAATCGCTATTCGATTACTCACCAGGAATGCACCTTTTCGACAATGTGAGAAATAATTTCCGGATCAGTATCAGGAAGAACACCGTGGCCTAGGTTCACGATATGCCCCGAGATTTTTCCCCCAGAGATAAGCTGATCTGTTGTTGTTAAAAGTCGATCAATTTCCCTATCGACAGCTTTGTCCCCGGCAAAAAGCAAAGCTGGGTCGAGATTGCCCTGAAGCGCAAGGGGTTTACACTGCCGAGCAGTATCCTTTGCGATAACCGCTGTTGTCACTCGTTCTGCAGCGATCGTCATATCAACTCTCCAGTCAACACCGACGACATCTGGGCCTGTCCCCGCCATGGAACCAAGGAGTTCGCCCGACGTCACGCCAAAGTGGATGCGAGGAATGGGATGACGACCACCATGAGATGAGCGTTCGCGAACGAAGGTAAAGATTTCACTAGAATATGGTGCCACGAATTCCTCGTAGTCGCGCGCCCGAAGGTAGCCCGCCCATGAATCGAACAGCTGCATAGCGTCAATACCAGCGTCAATCTGAACTCCTAGGAAGACTTTGACGTATTCCGTGAGTATTCGCATGAGTGCATGCCACGACTCAGGGTCGGCATATATCATCGCTTTTGTTTTTTGGTGGGTTTTCGAGGGTCCTCCCTCGATTAAATACGATGCCATCGTAAAAGGGGCCCCAGCAAATCCGATCAAGGCCTGGTCATCGCGCAGCTCGTCAATAATATTCCGTATCGCCTCACCAATCGACGACAGAGCACTGGGCTCGAGCTCGGGGAGGGAATCGATCTCGCGACGAGAACGAATAGGCATATCCACCACAGGGCCGCGACCAGCCGCAATATCGATATCGATTCCAGCGGCTTTCAGAGGAATGATAATGTCCGAAAAGAAAATGGCGGCATCGACGTTGTGCCTCCGGACCGGCTGCAAAGTAATCTCTGCAGCGATATCGGGGGTAAAACATGCATCCAACATCCCAATCTTTTCACGGACCCTGCGGTATTCCGGAAGCGACCGCCCTGCTTGCCTCATAAACCAGACCGGGCGGTGCGCGGGCTGAACACCAAAAGCAGCATCGAGTAGCGGTGACTGCGTCAGCTGTCGACGGGGCGAAGTCATAGCCGAACAATCGCGAGCATCCGTCGTCTTGTTATGCATATTGTCCATAGTGCCAGCTTCCAGGCTGGCACGAACACTCACAAGATGCTCTCCTATCATGCCTACCCCATCGTCGCAAACATTCGCCTGGTACCTCTATTTTCGCAATCCCCCCGTCGTCAAATATTTTTAGCGACACAATAGCTTGTCCACGATGCTCGACCACAATTCTGTAGACCACCCAGGCAAGGTGTGTCTCTGATCTGATCCGCTTTATACCTGTGGGTGAAATCGCTCAGGTCATCGACCAGAAGTCACTCGGCATCAGCTGAGGCCGATCACGCCTATGATACCGGCGCGCCTTCTCCAATAAAGCTGCACAGAACGGTACCGTGCCCAACTGTGAGCATTCATCAGCCATCACACGACGGTAGTTATGCTTCTCACCATTCAGAAGCTGCTGCCCGACACGAAGCGTCGGCAGTCGACGGTACAGGTGCGTCCACTGATGAGCCCCAGAGCTTCCGACAAGCAGTAGCATCGATGTATGACGCGACCTTGCGCGACGACATTTCCATGGGACCGATTCGACCTCCCCAGCGTTTGGCCCCATTCAGTTATGCGGTGGGATTGGAAGTAGATCGTGAGCATGCATGCATGATCCCGCGAGATACGGACGGGGATGCTTTTGGTCGTCTGATTGTTCTCCACGACCCCCGGGGTGATGAAGGCTGGTCACATGCGCTCCGTCTCGTCGCATATATTCAAGCCGATATGGATCCGGAGGTAGCATCGGATCCTCTCCTCCCTGACGTCGCTTGGCAATGGCTTTCTGAGGGGCTCGCGGGTAAAGGAGCTCGATATTCACAACTTGGTGGTACCGTAACGTCAACATCGTCGGCTCGATACGGCGACATAGGTGGCCCTGGAAAGGCTTACCAAGTTGAGGTGCGCGCCTCCTGGACCGCTCAAGACTCTGCTCTGACGTCTCATGTGGAGGCATTTGCCCATGTACTGGCCTCTGTAGCCGGGCTTCCGCCGGAGGGCGTCACTCAACTGGGCTGATAGGCCCCACAAGGACAACTCGGTTATATTGTGATCCGAACTGAGTGGCGGGACCGAACCTCGGTGCCAATACGCCGCATTAACGACGGTGGTGATGCATTGATGCAGTATGACGACAGGCCCCACGATAGTAGTGATCTGATCAGCGACGAGTTGGGCTGCTGCGACTGGTACTTGAGATCGACAGCGAGACCTCTCCCCTCTTTTCCATTGCTGCCGGAGTCGACGTCGACACCGGTATCGGCACCGTCATGTGGGGTTCCACCATTACTTACCACCCGCGAACATCTGCATGAAGCTGCCAGTGTTCTAAAGAAAGGACAGGGACCGGTTGCTATCGATACCGAACGCGCGTCGGCGTATCGATACGATGACCGAGCCTTCCTCCTCCAGGTGAAACGAGCAGGTAGTGGGCTATTCCTTATTGATGCCGAAGCCTGTCGACCGCATATGAAACTCTTAGCGCCGGTATTAAACCCGCTCACATGGATTATACATTCCGCGCGAACCGATCTGCCTGCACTTTTTGATATTGGCCTCATTCCTCGGTGTTTATTTGACACTGAAATGGGGGGAAGGATTGCAGGGCTAGAGCGAGTGAACCTCGCCGACATGGTGAATGGATTTGTTGGGTATCGGTTGGCGAAAGGATATGGAAAGGAAGACTGGTCTCGTCGTCCACTTCCCCCTGACTGGTTAAATTACGCAGCCCTGGACGTAGAGTATCTCCTGGATCTGTTCACCGCACTATCCGGCCTTCTCGCCGAGTTGGAGCGTTTTTCCTGGTGGAAAGAAGAGTGTGCATTCATTCGCTCGTCCACATTAGCTGGCTCCCCATCAATCTCGCCGTCATCACGGATCAAAGGCCTCCACCTCTTATCCACTGCGGCACAACGAACCCTCGCGGCCGCCCTGTGGAATGAACGAGACCGCCGCGCACGGAGTACAGACCGCTCCCCCCATCGCATCTTGTCAAATACCACCCTTATTGCCATCGCCCGAAAAGATCCCGCCACTATTCAAGAATTGACCCAGACCGCGCATTTTCAATCGCTCCGCCAAGCACGCCCATGGTGGGAGACCATTCACCGTGCTCGACAATCCACAACCCCTCCATCTATCCAGCTCACGGAGTTGCCACAACACTTAGGACAAAACAAAAGCCGCGCTAGCGGTGCACACAGAACCATAGCGACCTACGATGGAGGACGTCGTTTTCCCCAGACCTCGCGCGGGGACTATGCTCAACGTCTGTACTCACTGTGCTCACAGGCTATCAAGACGACTACTAAGCACACAGGAATCACTCATGACGTCGTCATTTCACCACACGTAGTTCGGCTCATGGCGTGGCATTTTTCATGCGCATCGCGCTGTGATGCTGCAGACATCGATGAATTCTTTGCTCAATCTGGTGTCCGCCGGTGGCAGCGGCGGATCGCGACTCCCGTGTGTGCAGATGCGCTGTCCACGTGGGGATTATGATGTTTTTGACAATGCCGCAATGATTTCCATGTGGTGGGTCCCCGGAAACGCATCGATGACCCTTATTGAGGAGATCTCATAGCCATGAGACAGCCACTCAGCATAGTCACGGGCCCCCGTCGCTGGATCGCAAGCAATATGCACAACCGATCGAGGATTAGCAGCAGCAATTTGTTGGATGACTTTTTTACCTGCACCTTTTCGTGGAGGATCGAGGACAACAAGGTCAACCCCACCCTGATTATTTCGTCGTAACACGGACCAGGATCGATCAACCCGCGAGGTAACAAATCTGATAGACGGGAGTCTAAACGGCCTCTCACTCAAGGTCTGTAGGCTACGGCGCCCCCATGTGCGTGCACTTTTATCAACTTCAACGGAATCCACGGGGCCCCGTGTTTTCCCAGCCAAAATGTCGGCAAAGAGTCCCACCCCGCCATAGAGATCCCAGGCAACGCCGCCGTGAACCTCCGGCAAGAGCTCGTGAACAAGTTCTCGATATCGGCCTGCCGCGGCACGGTGAGGCTGCCAAAAGCCTGTCGCAGGCAGAAGGAAGGTCCGGTCATCAGCGGATACGGTCATAGTTTTTCCGCCAGTCAGCTTCGAGCGAGCTACACCAGGCACCCGCTCCACACAGTGGTCCCCGCCTTCGATGATATACGCATGCCCTCGACGCCCTCGAGGAGAATGTGAGAATTGTCTAACACCGCGGCCGTCGTGAGGGTGTGATGTTAGCGTGCCACCTACTTCCACGATATGTCGAACTCCGTCGGAATCCATGGCAAGGATCACCTCTGCACCAGGGGTG
This sequence comes from Corynebacterium sp. PCR 32, assembly GCF_037464985.1. NCBI lineage: Bacteria > Bacillati > Actinomycetota > Actinomycetes > Mycobacteriales > Corynebacteriaceae > Corynebacterium > Corynebacterium sp. PCR 32. Next base: position 695,185 of record NZ_JBAHVL010000001.1, on the reverse strand, counting down.
AAACACATCGTCTCTATTCCATCCATAAGCCCTGGTACCGCTTGGCTACATGTCGTACCTGTGACAATGTGGTGGCTCCGGCGTGCGCGAAGTCCTGCCCTGCCCGATTCATCAACGGCAAGCCGCATCCGGGTGCGCCACCCTCGAAACGGCGATAGTGCCTCATACGTTGGGGTGACATCTATATGGCCGATTCGCCGCATTTGATCAACGACGATACCCGCTTTCGCTGCGGCAGCCTTCTCTGGAGCAACATTTAAAAAGTCGCAACATCCAGCACCTTCCTCCGCAGCCAAGCATGAAACAGCCTGGTCTGCCCGAAGAGTCGATTCCTGTCCGACCGCCGTAGCGACCCCACGCCACAACGATGTCGAACTTCGTTCCGAGTCAAGCTCAACAACGACGTGACGATCTCCTACCACTGCCCCGTCAACAAAGACGACCTGACTGTTGACACGGCCAATCCCTTCGCCACCGTGAGCAAAGTCAGTGATATCAACTGTGACCTGCGAAGGAATATCAGATTGTGTCACCCAATTACCTCAATCAATCGTGTGCTTCAACCGCAGTATGTTCTTCGACGGTACTGCCAACCGCCGGTCTTCTATCCTCAAGGTTGTCCTGCGCTGCATCCGCACGACGAACCGCCCAGACCGTAACCACCATGACGAGGATAGTCAGGGGCCACCCCATCACAATTCGTGCAATGGCCAGAGCATTCGTGGTTGAAGACTCATACAAATGGTTTTGAACGAGAAACCGCAGGTCAAAAACGAAAGACCAGGCAAGTGTCGCCACAAGAAAATAACGACGTTCTGTCCTATTTTCTCGCCATCGCACACCCCGGCCGTTTACCCCACGCCACAATATTCCGACAGCCGGCCACCCGACGATACACGAGATCAGAAAGAGTGTACCAACGACTGCGGAATACCAGATTCCGTAGAGGAAATAGCCTTTGGCCGAGCCCACGTACCAGGCAATAGCTGCTGCAATGAGAACCCCGATGACACCAGAGACTGCCGGCTGAATATTCTCGCGCCGCACAAGCCGCCAGCAAAAGACGAGAAGGGATACTCCGAATGCAGACACTAACGCCGGTGTCAAACCCCACCATGAATTCACTGGTACGAGTACAAGAACCGGCACGGTCGAGGACACAATTCCGGATACGCCCCCAAGTTGGTCGAGAAAGGTGGGTTCATCATCTGATGACGGCGTCGCGTGTGCTTCCAAGTGGTGGTCAGTGTTTGCCATCATCTTCTTCACTGTCGAGCTCATCCATTGCAGATTCCATCCGAGCTGATGCTTCACCAGCCACACGACGGTGTCCTGCATTGTCGTGCGAATGGTCGGCCACGGCAGGTGGATGCTCATGGTGTTGTTCGTCGGGCACTGGGTCTACTTCGGCTGCACGTTGGGCTATAGCTTTATGGAGTTCCTGGACCATATCCTCGGGTAACGCAACTGGAAGGGTCTCGCCTGCCGGAATAGGCCCATCTCCTCTCTTCACGACAGTTCGAGACACGATTCCTCGTGTCATCGCTACCAACTCGTCGTGTGACTCCGCAGGCCCTACTGCAGTCAGGCGCAGCATCCACCCTGGACCATCGACACCAATCATGTGCATAATCCCGTGAGGTCCTGTACCTATAATTTCAATCCCCCAGGGTCCAGACTCGCGCGATGCGTGAAGACCATCTGACGCGATTTGGTGTTCGATATCACTTAATTGTTCGTCCCACAATCCACCAGAACGGGGGGCAGCAAAAGCCACAGGGGTAACGCGACCGTACGGGCTTGCGAGATGAACAGCACGCGGCCCCTCCGGACTAACCTCAACTTGAATCTCCGCTTCATGAGGAATGGGGACAAGTAGCGAGCCCAGATCGATATCGCCCTTGGCAAAGTCGCTGAAATCAAATCTGTTAAGATCCTTGCGCCGTGAGTCGAAAGGGCCGGAATCCCCTTCCATAGCATCACATGCTGAGCCTAACCTAGGCTCTGATGCGGCAAACTCTTGTGGTGACGTAAATTCGTCGACATAGTACTCATCACGATCACCACCAGGACCTGGCTGGTCATCTATGTCATCTTTATCGAAATAATGCTGATTCTTCTTTTCAAATGGCCACATAGGAACAACTCCTTACCGAGACGATATATACCCATTTCCTGCGCTACGTGCGTAATGCCGAGTTTGCCTCGATCCTAGAGCACTGACTACGAGTCAGATACGCCTACTCCAGTTGAACCGTAACCACCTGAACCCCGCTCGGTCTCATCGAGATCATCGACCTCAATAACGTCATCGAGGAGCACTTCTTGGACGACCAGCTGTGCAATCCTATCCCCTCGCGAGATGATGATCGGTTCGTGTGGATCAAGGTTGATGAGACATACCTTAATCTCCCCGCGATAGTCGGCATCGATAGTTCCAGGTGTATTAACTATAGAAAGGCCTCTCTTCAGAGCTAATCCGGAACGTGGATGGATAAGGCCAACGGTTCCCACCGATAGTCTCAGGGCGATGCCTGTCCCTACTAACTGTCGTTCACCGGGCTGAAGGACAATGTCCTCTGCGGACATTAAGTCGATCCCAGCGTCACTGGAATGGGCACGTCGAGGGAGTTCTAGGCCCTTGTCTAAACGTTTAATACATATCTTCGATGTCATGGTCACACTTGTAGCCTAGTGGAGTGGTAAGTCCGAAAGGGAAACCATCGGCACGCTAAGATAGAGGACCGTGAACGAACAGCGTGAAACTCCCGCACAGGAAACTACCCACAGTGGCGATGTTCTGTACCGAGAGCGTCAGTGGATCCCTTTTTACTGGTGGGTTGCTGTTCTAGGTGGTGTTGTGCTGTTATCCTACGAGTTAGGGCTCAATCGAGCGTGGTATTGGACAGCAAGCGGGGCCATCATTTTTGGTGCTGTGGCACTATGGTCCCTTCTCTCCTTATCGGGCACTGTAATCCGGGTGGAAAAAGCCGTCGATGGGGAGCGATGGTTGTATGCAGGCCCAGCGAAACTTCCTGCATCAGCTGTTGATCGAACGCTTGCCGTTCCTGCTACTGCGAAGAGTGCCGCAATGGGACGACAGTTGGATCCCGAAGCGTACATCATATCTCACTCATGGGTGCCAGGAATGGTCATGCTAGTTCTCGACGATCCGCAGGACCCAACTCCATATTGGCTCATTAGCAGCAAAGATCCTGATGCACTCTTAAAAGCGCTTGGTCGCCCGATCTACTAGACAGAGTCGATACTCAACTCACCCCACGGGGCCGTCGAGTCGACCTCCGTAGAGTGAGTGATAGCTACGCGCAGTCCCGGCACACCATGGAGCCGTCATTGTCGGTATATGCCAACCGATTTCGATGTTGAACGAGATAACACACGTCACACGTGAACTCATCCGACTTCTTCGGGACAACATCCACGGAGAGTTCTTCATTGGAGTAATCCAAATCAGGAAGATCAATGGGTTCGACAATGTCTCCATCGTCAGTGTCGTCCACTGGTCCTTTCTCACCCTCTGATGCCTGAAGTCCTTCAAGCGAGTCTGTATCAAAATCTTGCTTGTCGCCGCGCGGGGCGTCATAGTCTTTGGCCATATCAAGCGACCTCCGAAATCATGAAATAGCCGGTCGGACGGGGACTTTAGACCAATTTTTTACCGTTGTCACGTCTTCCATCCGGGCGTGGCATTTTTCCGGCGACTGATTGCTAAAGTCCCAGTTCACAGATATGTTGCGCAGACCGATATAAAATGGTTGTCATTCGGCTGGAATCGGTTCAAGACCCCCTGCGCGTGCCAACCCTTCTCGGAGAGGACCAAAGAGATCCGGATGGGCTGCAATCAAGAGTTCCCCTTCACGTCCAGAGCTCGTCCTGGCCGGTGTGTCAACACGAACTCCGGCTTCACGAGCGATCAATGCACCAGCCGCATAGTCCCACAGGTTTAGTCCATGCTCATAGTGAGCATCGACTCTCCCGGCCGCAACATGGCACAAATCCAACGCTGCTGACCCCATTCTCCGAATATCACGCACAGTCTCGAGCATCGCGCTCACTACAGTCCCCTGGATGTGACGCCGCGAGGCTGTATATCCGAATCCAGTGGATACAAGCGCATTCGATAGATCACACCCACGCGCAACGGAGAGCCGAATATCCGAGCCAACCGCCCGGGGCTCAGTGATGTCATGACGCAGCGCCCCATGACGAAGAAAAGAGCCGACCCCCCGTGATGCGAAATAGGTTGCATCATGAGCAACATCAACAACCACGGCAGCGACTGTTTCTCCGTTTACTTGAGCAGCTAAACTCACCGAATAACAGGGGATACCATACAGAAAATTGACGGTCCCGTCGATCGGATCGACGACCCACACGGTTCCTTCCTCAGGGAGGTCACCGCCGGATTCCTCACCGACGATAGCGTCGTTAGGGCGAACCGTCGAGATAAGGCGACGAACAAGGCTCTCTGTAGACTTGTCAACCTCGGTCACCGGATCATTGTCCGACGACTTTGTTCCAATGGGCGCCAGTGTACCCGCTCTTCTTTCTCGTTCTTCGCGAACATGTCGCCCAGCAGCCATCGCAACAGAGAGCGCGATATTGAGCTCCGAATTAGCTTCATCGGTGAGGGTTGATGGGTTTGATACGTTGGGGTTTGCCAACGCAGACTCGTCAGCTGACGAATACTGATTGTATGGTGAAACAGAAGTCATAATCTCAACGGTAACTATTCTCAACCATCACCGCAGACAGTTACGCTGATTCAGCACAACGCAGGGTATCGCAGTGGCCATGATGCCCCAGACGTGGCAGTAATTTTCTTATCACAGGATCAGCTACTATCAAAGCTATGGATAATTATGGGTTTGGTATTGATATCGGCGGGAGTGGGGTAAAAGGCGCCGTTGTCAACCTAGATAATGGTGAATTTGTTTCCGAACGAATCAAGGTCGTGACTCCACAGCCATCAACACCAGATGCTGTTGCCGAAACATGTCGACTCATCGTGGATCAGGCACAATGGACCGGTCCTGTTGGAATTACCATTCCGGCAATTGTGAAACAACAGCGGGCACAGAGCGCAGCAAATATCCATAAGTCCTGGATCGGCACCGACGTATCTGACCTTTTTCATCGGTACCTTGGCCCATATCGGGATATTGTTGTTCTCAATGATGCCGACGCTGCCGGCATGGCAGAGGTCGCCTACGGTCATTCCCTTGCTCATCATGGTTCAGTGATCTTCCTAACCTTTGGAACAGGTATTGGTTCTGCCTTGCTCATCAACGGTGAATTATTTCCCAACAGTGAGTTAGGCCACCTTGAAATTAACGGAAAAGAAGCTGAGCGGCGAGCATCCTCTGCCGTTAAAGATCGGAAAGGCTTGTCCTACAAAGAATGGGCACAACGGGTTGATGCCGTACTTAAAGAATATGAGAAACTATTTTCACCAACTGCTTTCATTGCTGGTGGTGGGATATCGCGGCGACATGAAAAGTGGATTCCGCGGTTAACCTGCGAAACGACGGTCATCCCCGCGAAACTCCTTAACCGAGCTGGAATCGTGGGTGCCGCGATGGCAGCGCGTGATCATATTTGCCCGTAAAACAACACCGATCCCCGTCTCTACGCGAGCCGGTCAACGTTCAGTGAAGCAGATAGGTTATACTGGGCGGTCGATCGAGCTAGTTGTGCACATTTCGTCGATCCAGCCACACCATCTTCACTAAACCCCAGCGTACGTGCCGGGGAGGATGGTGTCCTCTCGGAAGATAGCTTTACCCAGCGGGTGCGTAATACACGTCCCGGGGATAATGGGTGTAGTTGTCTGACTGGCTGGATAGCTCACGGTTGTGAACAACAGTAGTCGAAATCGTCATCGATCAGGAAGGGCCGTGTGGACGTTACCGAGCAATCCCGAGTAGCTGTACTGACATCAACCGGGACATCGCAACATGTGGGGAAGTCCATTTCCTACACAACCCCAAGCCCCGATCAAGCTCAGGAAATAGCCGTGGTTGACCAGCGGTTCAGTGACGATGGAGGGGCCAAGCGATAGTGGAGACTGCGAAAACAAGCATGACTGAATCACCGAAGAAGGCTGTAGCAAAAAAGGCGACGACCAAAAAGACCGCCACCAAGAAAGCTGCAGCTAAGAAAACAGCTGCGAAGAAAGCCACAACCAGGAAAGCAGCCTCAAAGAAAGCTACAACTCAGGGATCATCGACATCGCCTGCTCCCCTGGCCGACACATCAACACCTCAACAGACATCGCCAGCAGCTTTCAAAGAGGAGAGCACTCCTACGAGGTCGCGGGCGACCTCAGCGGCGAAGCGAACCACGGTTAAAAAGGCAGCGACAAAGAAGGCAACCGCAAAGAAAACCACAAAGTCTGCTGCCAAGAAGTCAGCAGCGAAGCGGAAAGCCTCTGCGGTCACGGTCACACACGATGCAGCTGACCTTGCCATGTCGGAGGATCTGGCAGTTGTTGACCAAGAGAAATACAACACCCCAGATGTTGACGATAGCGTCCTCGACGAGAACCACGATGATCTTGGGTTGGACGATATTGATGATGGCGACGATATTGATATGGAACCTCCAGGGCTCGACGAGGACTTGGATGACGTCGACCACGATGAACTCGATGATGACGATGACTTGAGCGGTGATGACTTAGGTGACAGTGATCTCGATGAAGATGATCTTGAAGACGACCTAGACGGCGATCAAGCTAGCTCCCCTATTAAACGGATTGATGAGTCATCTACTGAGGACAGTGAAGATGACAATGGCAAGTTCGTGTGGGATGAAGACGAGTCTGCAGCTCTTCGCCAAGCCCGGAAAGATGCCGAACTCACAGCATCTGCAGACTCCGTTCGTGCTTATCTTAAGCAGATTGGTAAAGTCGCTCTTCTGAATGCTGAGCAAGAGGTTTCTCTTGCCCAACGTATTGAAGCCGGTTTATACGCCACGCATAAGCTTGATGAGATTAAGGCCAGTGGTGCCAAATTAAGCCCTGCACAATCGCGAGATCTACGTTCGATTGCCCGTGATGGCCGAAAGGCGAAAAACCACCTCCTCGAAGCGAATCTTCGTCTGGTTGTCTCGTTGGCGAAGCGTTACACCGGCCGTGGTATGGCTTTCCTGGACCTCATTCAGGAAGGCAACTTAGGTCTCATTCGTGCCGTCGAAAAATTCGATTACACCAAGGGATATAAGTTTTCGACTTACGCTACATGGTGGATCCGTCAGGCTATTACGCGTGCGATGGCAGATCAAGCGCGAACGATTCGCATTCCTGTTCACATGGTGGAGGTCATCAATAAACTCGGTCGCATCCAACGCGAACTTCTTCAAGATCTAGGTCGCGAGCCTACTCCGGAGGAATTAGCTCGGGAGATGGATATTACTGAAGACAAAGTGCTGGAGATCCAGCAATATGCTCGTGAACCCATATCGTTGGATCAGACCATTGGCGACGAGGGCGACAGTCAACTTGGTGATTTCATCGAAGATTCTGAAGCAGTTGTTGCTGTGGATGCGGTGTCCTTTACGCTGTTACAAGATCAGCTTCAAGATGTATTAAAGACGCTCACCGAACGCGAGGCTGGCGTGGTTCGCCTTCGCTTTGGGCTCACTGATGGCATGCCACGAACGCTCGATGAGATCGGACAAGTCTATGGTGTAACTCGAGAGCGTATACGACAGATAGAGTCGAAGACAATGTCAAAGCTGCGCCACCCGTCACGTTCCCAGGTCCTCCGCGATTATCTCGACTAGCTCGCCACCGTGTGGAATGACTGCATGTGTATCTCCATTGATGCTGACAACAGCTAGTGATCAACGCTGCAGCTACGTTGTTGGCCAACAACGTAGCTGCGCTGCTGTTGGCTGACGATCCGTCACATAAGGCGAACCTACCTCTCACTCACCAATTACGCAGGTAGTTAATTCTGCTTCGTAACTGTTCAGCCGTACACAGCGCGGTTTGTGGACCTCCACATGCTTGACGCACCTCATTATGTACCCGCCCATGAGGACGGCCAGTTCGCGCCGCGGCAATAGAGACCAGGGCGTTGAGTTCTTTCCGCAACCGCGAAAGGTCATCAATCACACCGCGGCTCTGCTGTGTATTGTCAGCATCGAGGTTGTCCCCCTCGTCCCTACGCGGGTCATGAAACCGCCGTCGAGCTTCTTCGACCTTTCTCTTGTCGCGCTCACGAGCCTTGAGCTGCTCCTGTTGGTGGTTCTGCAAAAGCTGCCTCATCTGGTCAGCGTTGAGTAGCCCCGGAAGGCCCAGATATTCGGCTTCCTCGTCGGACCCAGAAAGCGTACCAGTGCCGTACGACGAGCCGTCATAAATCACATGATCAAGCTCAGCCTCAGCGCCAAGTGACTCATATTTCTTCACGTCCTCAGGTTCTGACTCTGTCTTATTCGCCTGTGCTACAAGTTCATCGTCCCAACCATCATTGGACCGGTGCGGTTTGCCTAAAACATGGTTGCGTTCAGCCTCCATTTGGGATGCCAGGTCCAACAAAATAGGAATTGAGGGAAGGAAGATCGACGCGGTCTCGCCCGGCACCCGTGAGCGAACAAATCGTCCAATAGCCTGAGCAAAGAAGAGTGGGGTCGACGACGAGGTCGCATAGACGCCAACGGCGAGTCGAGGGACGTCAACCCCCTCGGACACCATGCGGACAGCGATGAGCCATCGGTCAGTGGATTGAGAAAATTTTTCGATTTTCCGTGATGATCCTGGCTCATCAGAGAGGACAACGGTAGCAGGCTCGCCTGAGAGGCGTTCGAGGATCGTCGCATACGCGCGTGCTGTCTTAGTATCGGTCGCGATAACAAGCCCACCGGCGTCAGGGATTACACGTCGATATTCTTTGAGGCGGATATCCGCTGCACGAAGAACGGCTGGGATCCATTGCCCTTGCGGATCCAGTGCCGTCTTCCAAGCCTTTGCCGTATGTTCAGCGCTCAAAGGTTCACCAAGCCGGGCTGCAAACTCCTCCCCTGCACTATCTCTCCAGCGGGCTTCCCCTGAGTACGCCAAGAAAACAACGGGCCGAACTACCCCGTCGCGAAGCGCATGGGAATATCCGTACGTGTAGTCCGCACACGAGACTTGGTGTCCTTCACCGTCTTCGGTGTACCTCACAAATGGGATCGGTGCATCATCGGAACGGAACGGTGTTCCCGTGAGCTCAAGGCGCCTGGTTGAATCAGAGTATGCGTAACGGATGCCATCACCCCAGCTCTTTGCATCGCCGCCATGGTGAATCTCATCCATGATGACGAGGGATCGCTTCCTCGTTGCCAAGGAGTGGTGTTTAAACGGGTGCATCGATACTTGGGCATATGTGACCGCCATTCCGTCGAACATGGGGTTAAGGGTGCCGGCTGAATTCGTAAAGTTGGACTCGAGTGCAATGTCCATTCGTGCAGCAGCTTCTGCCCACTGGTGTTTGAGGTGTTCGGTCGGAACAACAACGATAATTCGCTCGACAGCGCGCGTATCCAGTAGACGTCGAGCGAGAGTTAAAGCAAAGGTAGTTTTCCCTGCTCCTGGTGTTGCTACTGCCAAAAAGTCTTCAGGATGGGTATCGAAGTACTGCGAGAGCGCGGCTTGCTGCCATTCTCGAAGTTTCACCGGCGGCGCAGCCCCCGATAGATGCGTTCACAGTCAGGGCAGACAGGCGAACCCGGTTTGGCTTGCTTGGTGACTGGAAATGTTTCACCGCAGAGCGCCACGACAAAATTACCGTTCACAGCGGATTCCACTATCTGATTCTTTTTCACATAGTGGAAGTACTTTGGGGTATCCGAATCCGTTGTTTGGTCTTCAGTTTTGGTGCGTTCAATCGTCGTTGTCTGCGATAATGCCACGGTTCAATCATGCCTTACGAGTCGAGTGAGGTGGGAAATCCGCAGGCATCTGAAATGCTGCCTGCGAAGCCAGATTGCCGGTTGAGAAGTATCTACATTACCGCGTTGTCGTCGCGAACGCAGTTTAGGGGCTACGGTGGAGAGCATGTTTCACCGACGCAAAAACGTCGCTCTCATTACCGACGCTAAGCGTTCGCCGGTCGAGGACTGGCGCCGACGGCGGCGTGAGTATGCTATTTTGCAAGGCCTACGTATTCCATTTCTGCTGTTCGCCGCCGTCGCGTTTATGGTGTTGCATAATGTGATCCTCGCGGCGGTGTTCACAGTTATTTCGGTTCCTCTTCCGTGGATTGCGGTGGTCGTCGCTAATGCTGTGGGGGAAACACAGGATCCTCGCCAACCGCGGGTCTATAAGCCAGCTGCCAACAGAGATGCGTATTATGCTTTTCATGGTGCGCTCGATGGTGAGAGGGCAAAGCAACTGATCTCCCACCCGGATGACAATGGAGAAGAGGGCCTGAGTGGCTCAGCCTCGATCACCATTGATGATAGTTCCTATGACAGTGGCCTGGGCCTGACCGACAGCGACCGTCCCAGGGGCGTGCCGGATGATTCCGCCGGTTCTGGCGCTGACGGATCCCGTGGTGATTGATGTACCCAGGCCACGAGAGCACAATGAGTTTTCGCCTACTATGGCAATCGTGTATACCCGGAATTGTTCTGTCCCTGACGCTTCTCTTCCCGATGTCTCAGCATTGCCCCGATGTGCCATAACACTTGCTCAACGGTTACGTGAACTTGGCTATTCATCATCGGGACTACGAGCTGTCCTTCGTGAGGATGGGCTGGCGGCTCTCGATCGTCATGAGCCTGCTGCTGTTGCTTTTGCGTGTGATCGTGCTCTGCAGGCAGCGGCCGATGAGAATGATCGCCGTTTGGCTTGGACGGTACGGTTGCTTATTCTTCGGGAACCGCATCCTCGTGAGGTGTTTGTCGATATTTTCGGCGATAGTTTTGTTAACGCGGCGATATCTGGTGGGACCCTTGTGTGCGTGCAGGGGCCCGAACCTGGGCTCTATCGGGTAGCTATTGATATTCGTCCCCTTCGGGCTAGTGCCATCGACCACCGTGACTATTTGGTTTTTAGTGATGCTGACGCCTCGATGGTTGATCATATGCCAGGGACTGACCATGTGTTGGGTGTTGGGGCGGCGTCGCTGTCGCTTCTTCAGGCGACAGGTGTTTCTCGGGTCGGTTCAGTGTTGGATTTGGGAACGGGCTGTGGTGTTCAGATGTTGGGCCAGCTAGGGCGATCATGTTCTGTCCTGGCGACAGATGTAAGCTCACGCGCGATCCTCTTCGCCCGAGCAACTTATGCTGCTGCTCAGGTCTTTTCAGAGGTGGACACAACTGCTGATGTTGAGTTTGTCGAAGGATCATGGTTCGAGCCGGTGGGTGCCCGTACGTTCGATCGTATTGTCGCCAATCCACCGTTCGTTGTTGGCCCGCCAGCGCTGCGGCATGTATATCGTGATTCTGGCATGGACCTCGACGGTGCAACCGCGAAGCTGGTAAGTGAGATCCCTGAGCACTTGTCGCAGGGTGGACACGCGTTCATTGTGGGTGCGTGGGTTCATTCAGAGTCTGAGCCGTGGCAGGCGCGTGTGGCATCGTGGTTCCCGGATCACGGCTACCGGGCATGGGTATTAGAGCGTGATTGCGTCGATCCTTTGCACTACGTCGGCACGTGGATCAAGGATGAGTCGCTAGATCCGCGAAGCGAGGCTGGACAGGCTCAGTCGCGTGCGTGGATCGAGTATCTTGATGATGCTGGTGTGTCTGGAATTGGGTTTGGCTTTATCGCGATGACTCGCATCGACTCCGAACGTCCCTCAGAGGTGGTGTGCGAGGAATTTACGCAACCGTATACCGATGCGCTTGGACCTGAGATTGAGGAATATTTTCGACGGTGTGCGTGGCTGGATGCGCACACATCGGATGAGATTATGAGTAGTAGATTCCGTGTACGTTCGGGGCTGGCAGTGGACAAGGTGTCCATAGCGAGGTCTGATCACGGGGAGGAATTCACCGCCGAGACTTTTGCTGATGTAGTCACCCGCATGACCAGGACAGATGGCCCGCGTTTTTCTCATGACATTGATGATCGTGTGTTACGTATCTTCCGGGGGTTGCACCCTACCGGGCTTAGTGCGCGTGATGTGTGTGAGATTGCGGAGTTGGCGGAGCCCTCAGTGAGCGATGAGCCTCTTGCTGATCAGTTTCTTCCGGTCCTTGTGGATGCTATTCGTCACGGGCTTGTCCTTCCCGCTGATTTTGAATGAGATCAGGCAGATATATGTGTCACACTGTGAGCACCTATGAGGCAGCCATTTTCCCTGCTCAAGGACGATACTTTCCGTATTTTACCCCCATGTGAGGGTGTTTGCGACGCCGAACGTCATACGAATTGCTAAACATGGAACCTTTTCACATCCCGGCGCGTTGGGATACATGAATGCGATCGTAACAGCTTCATTCCATGGTCACGTGTCAGGCGGCGATTGACGATACAACGCGTCGACGCAGAGAACGTGGCCGTGGGGCTTCCGATCGCACCACAATCGCGACACCGAGCGCAGTTAAGGAGCCAGCACATGGACGAAGCGCAGATCAGTACCGCTTTGACTGAAGCGAATGATGACCCTGGCCGACGGGCTAACAACAATGAAAATCCTTCAGCTGATTTGGTCCGCGTCTACCTTAATGGGATTGGTCGCACCGCACTTCTTAATGCAGAAGACGAGGTTGAGCTCTCACAAAGGATTGAAGCTGGGCTTTACGCTCAGTATCTTCTCGATTCGGGTGGGCAGTTCTCCCGGACACATATGAGAGATCTCAAAGCTATCGCCAGAGATGGGCGAGCGGCCCGCGCTCACTTACTCGAAGCTAACCTTCGACTCGTCGTATCGTTGGCTAAACGCTACACGGGGCGTGGAATGCCCCTTCTTGATCTCATTCAAGAGGGCAACTTAGGCCTTATCCGTGCCGTCGAGAAATTCGATTACACCAAGGGATTTAAGTTTTCGACGTACGCGACGTGGTGGATTCGGCAGGCGATTACCCGCGGTATGGCGGATCAGTCCAGAACGATTCGTCTCCCCGTCCATTTGGTTGAGCAAGTTAATAAGCTCTCGCGCATCAAACGTGAGATGTATCAGCATCTCGGCCGCGAAGCTACCAACGAGGAACTCGCGGAAGAATCTGGCATCGACGAATCTAAGATTGATCTCCTCCTCAAACAGTCTCGCGATCCTGTCAGTCTAGATATGCCCGTCGGAACCGACGAAGAAGCACCTCTAGGTGACTTTATAGAGGACTCTGAAGCTACCGACGCTGAGGAGGCTGTCGTAGCGTCGCTCCGCCATTCTGATATCCGCACGGTACTCGCTACTCTGGAGAAGAGAGAGCAAGACGTTATTCGTCTTCGCTTTGGTCTTGACGATGGTGTTCCGCGTACTCTTGACCAAATCGGGCGGGAATTTGGGCTCTCCCGCGAACGAGTTCGCCAAATTGAACGTGAAGTCATGGCGAAGCTTCGCAAAGGGGAGCGTGCAGATAAACTTCGTTCTTACGCCTAGTAGCCACTTTGTGTCATTCCTAGAATGAACGAGACAAGTCGTATCTTGTGCGACAAAGATGGATATTCACTACCCCGGGGAGCTCGTCCCGGGGTTTTCGCGTTAAGGGTAAAGTAACAAATCAGCATGTAGGCTTATTTTATCGATCTATTTAAGGAAGGCATCCGTCATGAAGGATCTTGTCGATACCACTGAGATGTACCTCCGGACAATCTATGAACTAGATGAGGAAGGTATCACTCCCCTGCGTGCACGCATTGCAGAGCGCTTGGAACAATCGGGGCCGACTGTCAGTCAGACGGTTGCCCGGATGGAGCGGGATGGTTTGCTTCGCGTCGCCGAAGACCGACATCTTGAGCTCACTGATACGGGTCGCCAGGTTGCCATCGCTGTTATGCGTAAGCATCGACTAGCTGAGTGCCTACTATCGACGTTGCTTCAACTCCCCAAGGAAAAGGTGCATGAGGAAGCTTGTCGGTGGGAGCATGTCATGAGTGATGATGTTGAACGGTGTGTCTACAAAGTCCTTGACGGCCCAACTCACAGTCCGTTTGGAACCCCGATCCCCGGGCTTCCTCAGCTTGGAGTCAATAGCGACGAGTCTCAGATGGAAGGCAAGCGGCTAACAGACCTGGCTCGTAACGAGCTGGTCACGGCGAAAATCCTCATGTTTAACGAGGTACTACAGTCCGATGCTACGTCGATGGAAAAACTCCGGAATGCTGGGATTATCCCGGGCAAAAAAATCCACGCCGTCGTTAATGATCAGAACGCGACGATTTCTGTTGGCGATGAGACCGTGTCCATTCCGGTTAGCTTGGCCCACGCTATCGTTGTCGAACATTAGATGTTGACGTCCAACCTGTCGCACTGCCCCCCATCGGGTTAATTTTCTGCCACATGTAACCCTATTCAGCCGATACCGCAGGTGTGCGGTATCGGTATCTATTTAAAGGTGATGGGAATGTCAGCTATATCGACAAACCCGTTACTGTGGTCACCGAACAGCTTTATCACGCACTCCTGTGTTTTACAGTCAATATCGTCTCCCCTGGTACTGACGTTTTTTTGGGTGACGCTGATTTCCTCACGAAATGCCCCATCCCTCGTAATCGCGCCATCCTGATTCTCGTTTGATATCCACTTTTGAGCACGAGAGTCACCATGCTTGCCGAGGCAATTTGGTACGGTGCCCGTGTTCTCTTTTGTACACACAGCCAGGTAATAGCCCATCTCAGGGTCCGCATCTTTGACGCTGATGACTACTTTTTGCCCATCCTGTAGCCCGTGAGATTGAGATGCGTTCATGACAACGATTCCATCGCTTCCCGTCACCGTAGTACTCGCGCTACGATCACGCTTCTCCTGGGGTGACATGGACGATGGTGAGTTGGTTGTCCTGTTACTGTCGTGTGAGCATGCACTCATCGTGAGGCCACCTGTGATAATGGCGGTGGTCGCTCCTACCTGCAGTACAGCCGTCATGGTGCGATGAAGAGGATCCGTCATTCGGCGTCTCATAGAGTCTCCCTTGCCGTACGGCTAGAGCAAACCGTGGTTACCCTTAATACAACACATATCCGATTGTTGGAGAGGGCAAATGCTCTGATTGCCCACCTAGCAGCGTAACACTGGCCTTAGGGAGTGGCCAGTGTATTAGGGTGGTGTAGCCTTTGGCACTAGCCCCCCTTGAGGTGAGTTGTCAACACTTCAGTGAAGTTCCAGTCCCTCAATAGTTACTGATAGACATTTGTACGGTCGCCTCGTCGGCCGTTACCCGTGAAAGCTGTGACCAGTGCATTTACCCTCAGGTTTATTCTCACTTCGTGGCCTCAGGTCCGACAGGCGCCCTTCCAAGATAGTAAGCATGCTCTCCGTTATTCTCCTCGCCGGCGGTATGAGCATGACCGCATGCGATATCCCCTCACGCGATGGCATGTCGTCCCATCAATCAGATCGCGCACGTCACTCACCTCATGCGCAAGGCCTCACCAACGCTTCAGTGGATACCGGCGATCCCCAGATTATTTCTCACGTTCAACCCCATCTTCCAGCACAGACTACGTCTCAAGGAAAGACAGTCATAGTCACGAAGGCTGAGCGAATTCTCGGTCTCGATCGGTCCGGTGCTTTGGCTGCATCTCTATGGGCAATGGGTATGGGAAATAAGCTTGTCGGACGGGATATCTCCACCACATTCCCTTCATCCGCAAAGCTTCCTCTCGTTACACCTGGTGGTCATTCCATCAATGCTGAAGCTGTTCTCAACCTTGCTCCCGACATCATTTTTACCGATGGATCCATCGGACCTCAGTCCGTCTTCCGCCAGTTAGAGAAGTCAGGAATCACCGTGGTATACACCGATCGCGATCGCCATCTAAGGAACGCGGATAACCTGATGCGGCAGATTGGGGATGCGTTGGGCGATCACCATGCAGGAGAGCACGCTGCCCATCACATGCGAGACGACATCACGTCGTCAAGTGCAGCAGCGCAAGCACGATCGGATCACCGTCGAATGATCGTCCTCTATGTCCGTGGTACAAACATATCGATGATTGCTGGGCGTAAATCAGGAGCGTCTGATCTCATCAAAGCTGTGGGCGGGATTGATGCCAGTGAAGGACTCGGGTTGAACAAGGCTTTTACGAATTTGACGTCCGAAGCCTTAGTGAAGGCTGCACCGGACACCGTCATAGTGATGAGAGATGGTCTCTCCTCAGTAGGAGGTCTCAGCGGACTTCACCAGCTTCCCGGTTTTGATCAAACGCCTGCTGGTGCTCATAACAGTGTGCTCACAGTGCCTGATTCACATTTATTATCTTTCGGTCCGGATACCGGGGCGGTCATCACCGCGATAGCGCACGGTCTCTATTCGGGCTCAGGGTCCCCACCGCCCGCTGCTTCTACCCGGACATCAGAACCTACCGTCGCGGGGAGATAATCATGATTAAGCGTTCCCGAGCAGTGGTTTCCCATCGCCGCCGGGTCCTCACCACGGCAATCTTCTTCCCCACCATCATCGTCTTGTTGGGGGTTAGCCTGGTGTACTCTGCTGCAGCCGGCCAAATGGAGACGACTCCAAGCCAAGTGGTAGGTTCGCTCCTCCATTCAATGGGCTTGTCTTGGTTAGATGCACCCTCCCATGCTAATGCCGAAGCGGCCTTATGGTACGTACGTTTTCCGCGGATCGTGGTGGGTGCAATTGTGGGGGCTGGGTTGGGTATCGCTGGAGTCTTGCTCCAGGGTGTGTTCTCCAATCCCCTCGCCGAGCCTGGAATCATTGGCGTGTCTTCAGGTGCAGCGGTGGGAGCATCCGCAGCGATAGCCCTCGGGGCTTCTGCTTCTACCTCCTATCAAGGCTGTGGTCCATGGATGGTGGCAGTAGCCGCGTTTATCGCTGGACTCTGTACAACTGGATTTATTTATCTCGCGTCTCGACGTCATGGCCGTAGTGAGGTTGTGACTCTTATTTTGACGGGTGTTGCTACAAACGCGATGGCAGGCGGGATGATCTCATTTCTCACTTTCATTGCGAGTACAGCTGCTCGTGACCAAATTGTCTTTTGGCAAATGGGATCTATTGCTGGAGCATCGTGGACGGCAGCAGGAATCATTGGCGTAGTCACTATTCCGGTTAGTCTATTCGTGTGGATTTTTGCCACACCGCTTGATCTTTTATCGCTAGGTGAAGTGCAAGCTCGTCATCTGGGTGTGAATGTTGAACGGCTCCGTGGGGGCGTTGTGGTCGTTGTTTCACTCATTGTCGCGGTTGGAGTGGCGTTCACCGGAATTATCTCGTTTGTTGGACTTGTTGTCCCTCACGCACTGCGGCTCATTGTTGGTCCTGGTCATCGTGTGCTCATTCCAGCTTCGGCGCTCGGTGGTGCATTAACATTGACAGTCGCCGACGTCATCGCGAGAACAGCAATTCAGGGAGCAGATCTCCCTCTGGGAATGTTAACGGCACTCATTGGTGGCCCCGTATTCTTCTATCTTCTTCGCCGTTCTCGAGGTCAATCTGGCGCATGGCGCTAACTGCTTTGCCAAGAGGTTATGTCGAAAGGCTGTCCCATGCTATCTCTTGATTCAGTGTCCCTACATCGCGGGGGCCGTAGGGTACTCGACTCAATCAGCATCTCTATTGAGCGAGGGGAGATCGTCGCTATCGTCGGCCCTAATGGCGCCGGTAAGTCGACACTGTTGTCATTAGCAGCGGGAGATCTCTCTCCAGATTCGGGCACGGTTCATATTAATGGCCACGATGTAACGGCAACATCTGCATCGCATCTTGCGCGTCTGAGAGCGGTGCTGATGCAATCAAACACTGTTGGCTTTTCGTTCACTGCTGGGGAAACCATTGCGATGGGTCGCGCTCCGTGGTCAAAAACAGACACTGTTGATGATGCAAACCATGCAATGAACACAGCAATCGACGAAACCGGTGTCCGGGGGTTCCTTTCTCGTGAGTTTCACCATCTCTCGGGGGGTGAGAGAGCTCGTGTGTCATTAGCTCGGGTTCTGACACAAAGTACCCCCCTCGTGCTCCTCGATGAGCCAACGGCTGCGTTAGATATCCGCCATCAGGAGGATGTGATGGCGATTTGTCGACGCAGGGCAGAAGGCGGTGCTGCCGTCGGCATTGTTCTCCATGATCTTTCCCTCGCGGCAGCGTGGAGTAACCGTATCGTTGTTCTTGACAACGGATGCATTGCTGCGTCGGGACATCCTGAAGAGGTCTTGCATTCGGAGCTCTTAGGCAGGGTCTATGGGTGCCCTATGCAGGTATTACGGGCCCCAGATGGTTCCCCCATTGTTGTTCCTGTGAGAAGCGGGGAATGACGCTGCATTCCCCGCTGTAGATTTTCCATGCTATGTATGTTAAATCTGCCGTTGCTTAGGGTTCACCTGGGGAATTATTCTCCCCCATGTGCTTATCGTGAGCACTCAAGTTTCGCCGCTTTTCAATACCGAATAGCACGGCGAAAATGATGGCTAATGCACCAAGGGCACCTATGAGTCCTCCATACAGCCATCTGCTATTTGAACTGGTGTTTTTTATGCCAGTAGCCTGATTGTCAACGCCATCGCTGGTGGAGTTTGCCTGGGTTGTCACCGCCTGCTTTTTCTTTTCTTGACGTGCTTTTTTTCGTGCTTCTTCCGCTTTTTTCTGAGATTCAGCCTTCTTTGCTGCCTCTTTTATAGCGGCATCCTTGTCCTGTTGAGTCCCCGTAACGGTGATATCAGTGACCGTATCTTGACTCCGGTCAGCCGAACCATGTGCAGCAAACGTGAAGATGGCACACTGATTTTTAATGCAGTTTCCGGCCTTAAAGATTGGTTCGATATTCAAGGTGGTAGTGAATGACCCATTCGGCGACATCTGCTGTGGACGTACCCAGGTAGTCGCGCCGAATACAGAAGCGTCCGTTGTGGAGAATTTTGCTTTTTCAGCAAGTCCTACATAGACTCCGCTGCCGCTGGACGTGAATCCCTGTCCGGTGATAGCAATAGGAGTCTTCCCGGTAGGTGAGATGGTAGTGCGAGAGACGGAAACGCGGGCGCCACTGCGTGATTGTCCGGTACTACCGCTGGCGCCCGAGGCTTGGTTGAGCCCGTAACCTGTGGTTGACCCGTCCGGTGAGGTGCTGTTATTGCCGGGTGGTGCCTCCACTGATCGGGCAGCTTGTTGCATATTTGTTACAGGCACTCCCCCGAGGAAACTCACCGGTGTAGCTGTATCTTGGCTACGATCATGTGATCCATGTGCGGCCAGTGTGTAGATTGCGCAGGCGTTGGCGAGACAGTTGGAGTTGCCAAATGTCGCTGAGACCGGAAGGTCGACGGAGAATGATCCATCGGCATTGAGGTTTCCCTTGTTCCGAGAGACCCAGACGGTACCAGGGCCAAATACGTCAGCATTGGTTGTACTGAACTGATTTTGTTGTGCAAGTCCGACGTAGATGCCCTCCCCCTCAGTTGTGAATCCTCGACCGTGAACTGTGACAGTGTCACCACCGGGGTTAAGCTCAGTAGTTTTGTTGACGTCAACGGTCGCCCCGCTGCTGGATGTGCTTCCAGGCGGCACCGCTGAGCCTTCACTCCCTTTGTCGTCGTTGTTATCCCCGTCATGGCCGCCGTCAGTGTCGATAGTGACTGCTGCCCCGGTCTGGAATGTGATAGGGGTCCATGCGTCTTGTGACCGGTCAAATAATTTCGGGAACGCGGTAAAGGAGGCGATGTAGCACTGGGTGACGGTGCAATCAACGTCCTTAAATTTTGTATCAACCTTTAATTCAGTGGTGAAGTTGCCTTGGTCATTAGCCTTGACCTTCACTGCTTTCCCGTATTCTTTAGGGAACCCAGCGGATGGCTTTTCTATGGTTTGAGTAACATAAATTGACTCGCCGGGTGTGTAGCCTTCGCCGGTGGCTTTTATTTTATCGCCACCAGCCAGGCCCCGAGGTTTGTCAAGGGTCAAAGTGGGCGATTGGCCAGAGCGCTCAGTGTTCCCGCTGCCGAGAATCCCGGGCAGATGAGATTCCTCAGGAAGACGTACAGGATTTCCAGAATTAGATGTGGGCGGGGTGTCTGTCGCCGATGCCATCGGCATGGAGTGTGCCCCCAGGCTAGCCACAAGAATCGTCAAGAGCGAGGTTCCTAATATGCGTGCCATGGATGAGCAGTGTGGTAGTGACGAATGGCCACGTGTGGTGGGGGAAGCATGGCGTAGATGAGATTCGGAGTGATCTCGGGTGGGAAGCATGGATTCTCCAGATGATCGAAGGACATATCGCGTTCGCCTGGCGCCGCGATCACGACGATGAAAATTCTGCTGGCAGGGTGTGGTCGGTAGCATCGTTAGCGAACAGTGATGCGCATAGACGTCGGCTCGTGGATCGCTGCATGTCACCTGACAACGTCAGCGACTGTAGCAATCACGGATAACCACATATCACTACATGAAGGTAAACCTGAGTTCCTGTTTAGTCAATGTTGTTGTGCATTCTGTCATCATGGTCGAGATCGTCCGAACTCTGTGCTTCGACACTGCATGGACGCAATCACCATTTCCACGAGATCCTGTCCCGCTGGCAACGGCTAGACTGATGGAGACGATAGAAGCAGAACGTACCGATTGAGGAATATAAGGAAGTTATGAAGGTTCTTGTCACAGGTGGCGCGGGATATGTCGGCGGTAATGTCGCCAAAGTGCTCATTGAGGAAGGCCATACTGTCACTGTCATCGATGATCTCACAACAGGGAATGCCGATCTCATCCCCGATGGGGCGGAATTCGTTCATGGGGATGTTCGCGATGTCGCTGCGGATGTTCTTACAGATGGTGGTTTCGATGGTGTCGCCCACTTTGCAGCACGATCACTTGTTGGCGAATCCGTGGAGCGACCACAAGACTACTGGCACCACAACGTGGTGACGTCGCTGGCTCTTCTCGATGCAATGCGACATGCCCATGTGGATAATCTTGTGTTTTCTTCCACTGCTGCGACCTACGGTGAGCCGGAGACAGTGCCGATTACCGAGGATTTTCCCACTCGTCCGACTAATCCTTATGGCGCAACAAAGCTGTCCATCGACTATATGATCACCTCCTATGCTCACGCATTTGGATTGGGCGCAACGTCATTGCGTTATTTCAACGTGGCCGGCGCATATCACGGTCAAGGTGAAAACCGTCGTGTTGAGACCCATATCATTCCGATCATTCTTCAGGTCGCCTTGGGCCACCGTGACGGAGTCAAAATTTTTGGCGACGATTGGCCGACTAAGGACGGCACCTGCATCCGTGACTACATTCACGTACGCGATCTCGCTGATGCCCATCTCCTCGCCCTGGAGAAAAATAAGCCAGGTGTGCACAATATTTACAATCTAGGCTCGGGCGATGGATACTCAGTTCGCGAGGTTATTGATATGTGTCGCATGGTAACTGGACACCCGATTCCAGCAGATGTTGCTCCTCGTCGTGCTGGAGATCCTGCGGTGCTCATTGCGTCCAGTGATAAAGCTCGGACAGAACTCGGGTGGAAACCGTGCCACACAGACCTTGAGACCATCGTGTCAACAGCGTGGGAGTTTACCCAAACTCTTGGAGATCGCGCGCATTCTGTGCACCTGACCACGTAGAGAGTATGCAGGGGGTCGGCGGGTACCCTACACGTCAATGCCGCACTGTGATGCCTTCAATCATGGCAACTCGGTAATTTTGTTGCATAGTGCGGCTAGACGATATCTGGTGCCAGCGGTGTCAACTGATGATGTCGCGGTGTATATCCAGGGTCCTACCTGGTCAACGGTTCTTTATCTCCTGTTTAGACATCCATGAGGAGGGGTACATGCTGAACTGTTATCTGGGATGTTCCGGTGTCATCTCCACGATATCTTTGGACTGCTCACAGGACAGCTTTACAGCGTGGGAATATAGCTTGCTATCGTGACGTTGTTGTTACTGCTAGTTAGAAATCTACCCTTTTAATTTTCTACAATTAATCCAATGGACGAAACAATTAGGCTGGGGGCTCACGATGACAATGGATAACGATGAACCTATGTATGAACTCGAATATCCCGAGCCTGAAACCAGGTCTGATTCTCGCCAGGGCCTTTCATTAGTTGTCGCCCTTCAAGGCTACGCGGATGCAGGACAAGCTATCGACAATGCTGGATCACATATCAAAGCCGCTCTCGATCATGCACCATTAGCAACATTTAATAACGACCTTCTCATCGACTACCGCTCGCGGCGACCAGCAGTTCATATCATCGACAGCAAGATCGTCCCAGCAGAGAAGACCGAACTCTCATTAGACGTCGTTCGTGACAAAGCCGGACAACCGTTTCTCCTCCTCTCAGGACCGGAACCCGACCTGAGGTGGAGCACGTTCACCGACGCTGTCGTCGACCTGTCAAAACGCTTTAAGGTAACAAAGGCAGTCAGCCTTTACTCGGCACCCATGCCCGTTCCTCATACACGCCCACTCATTGTCACACAGCATGGCTCCTACAAAGCAGATCCTCTTCGCTACCCGCGCTTCGACGGACGAATCACCGTCCCCGGCTCTGCCCAACTCGAACTCGAGATGAAGATGACCAAGGAAGGCTTCGAAACGGCAGGCTTTACAGCGCATGTTCCACACTACATTGCGGCATCAGAATATCCCGCTGCTGTAGTCCGCCTCTTGCAGGCAGTCGAAGAAACTGCGGGTATTTCCATTCCTTTGCAGGCGTTGGAACGCGAATCTGAAAAAATTCAGCGCGAACTTGAAGACCAAGTTGATGATTCCGGCGAAATCGCAGCAGTTGTTCATGCCCTGGAAGCGCAATATGACCAGGAAGCGTCCCGCTATCGCGAGCGTCATGATCGGGGTTTGCTTAGCCCGGATGGCAATGTTCCCACTGGGGACGAGATTGGCGCTGAACTTGAAAAATTTCTTGCCCAAGTTCACCGCGACACCTTAAAAGACAGCAATCAGAATGACCGTGGCTCCGGCGATAGTGATACCACGCCCGAGGCGAACTCGAATGACGCTAACGACCTCAACGAGGGAAACAGCCACGAGAATCGGAGCAATGAAACCGACACTGGCAATGACGATGACAGCCACCATTAAGATAGAGCTGTGAACCTAGCCAGCTTTTTGCCCGACCTTGACGATGTCCCCGAGCCGTTGCTTAATGAGGCCATTTCTGACTCGTTCCGAACATGGGTTCGTTCCCGTGGGATTACCCTTTTCCCCGCCCAAGACGAGGCAATACTGGCAACTGAGGCGGGCGACAACGTCATTGTTGCTACCCCGACTGGTTCCGGAAAATCGCTGGTGGCGTTATACGCGCATTTCTTCGCCCTCGCACACAGGCAGCGAACATTTTACACCGCTCCGATTAAAGCGCTGGTCAATGAAAAATTTTTCTCCCTTTGTCACGCATTCGGTGCAGAAAATGTTGGAATGATGACGGGTGACGCCACGGTTAACGGCAATGCTCCCATTATCTGCGCAACAGCCGAAATCGTTGCCAATATCGCGTTACGTGATGGTGCTGATGCTCCTATTGATCAGGTTGTCATGGATGAATTCCACTACTACTCCGAACCTCAGCGCGGATGGGCGTGGCAAGTGCCCTTGCTCGAGCTTCCACGAACCCAATTCATCCTTATGTCCGCTACCCTTGGGGACACCACGTTTCTCCGAAAAGATTTGAGCAACCGGACGGGACGTGACACGGACCTTGTAGAGGGGAGTCAACGACCCGTCCCCTTGTCGTTTTCCTACGCCTACACCCCTATTCACGAGACGATCGACTCCCTACTCCAAGACCATAAGGCCCCTATCTACATTGTTCATTTCTCTCAACGCGACGCGGCGGACCGCGCCCAAGCCTTGAGGGGGCATATTGCAATCTCACCGGAGAGAAAAGAGCAAATTCGCGCAGAAATTGGTTCGTTCCGCTTCTCATCAGCGTTTGGCCGTCAACTCTCCAGCCTCGTTAGGCAAGGAATTGGCGTACATCATGCCGGAATGTTGCCCAAGTATCGTCGCCTCGTAGAAAAACTTGCTCAAGCTGGCTTACTGACCGTGATCTGTGGAACAGATACGCTCGGCGTGGGCATTAATGTACCCATCCGTACTGTACTGTTCAGTGGCCTCGCAAAATACGATGGTCAACGACATCGTGTTCTCCGGTCCAGGGAATTCCACCAAATTGCGGGACGTGCGGGACGTGCGGGCTTCGACACTGAAGGGTTTGTCATCATCGAAGCACCGGAGCATGAGATCGAAAACTACCAAGCTCGTCAAAAGGCTGGCAGTGACCCCAAGAAATTGAAAAAATTGAGGAAGAAATCGGCTCCGGAAGGCCGTGCAACATGGGCAGAAAGTACGTACAAACGTCTTGTCAATGCCGAACCCGAGCAGATGACCAGTCAATTCACCGTATCCAGTTCCATGCTACTTAACGTTTTATCTCGCCCAGGCAACGGCTTTGTGGCTATGCATCGCCTCCTCCGAGGTAGCCATGAAACTCGTTCGAAGCAAAATCGCCATATCCATACGGCAATCGATCTTTTTCGTGGCCTGCGACAAGCTGGGATCATCGAACATAGCGATGGCCCGGACGACACCGGACGTTACTGCCACGTCACCGACGAACTTCAGCGGGATTTTGCGCTCAACCAACCGTTGTCTCCATTTGCTGTTGCAGCGCTCGATATCCTTGATCCCGAGAGTGAGACGTTTACACTTGACATCATCAGTGTAATGGAATCGATTTTGGACGACCCCGGGCCGCTCCTGCGAGCACAGGAAAAAAAGGAACGGGGCGAAGAGATAGCAGCACTTAAAGCCGAAGGTGTCGATTACACCGAAAGGATGGCTCGCGTCGAGGAAATCACGTGGCCCATGCCTCTCAAAGAGGAACTCGATGAGGCTTTCGAAACCTATGCTGACGGGCACCCATGGGCGCGCGAGTTTTCCCTCTCCCCCAAATCAGTGGTCCGTCATATGATTGAACGTGCGATGAACTTTTCAGACCTCATCGCAACTTATGGTTTAGCGAAGTCAGAGGGAGTCATCCTCCGGTATCTCACCGATGCATGGCGCACGTTACTCAATACCGTCCCAGCGGACTACCACACCGATGAGTTAGATGAGATTATCGATTGGCTGTCAGAGCTCATTATCCAGGTTGATTCGTCATTATTGGATGAGTGGAATCGTATGGCCGACCCTGATACTCCGATTAGTGATCACGAGATCGAAGAACGCGCCTTCGGTGGTGGCGCGCCCACGGCACTAACTGCCAATAAGCGTGCGTTTACCCGCATGGTTCGGAACGTATTTTTTCGTTTTGTCGAGCTTTTCGCTTTTGAAAAAGAACGCGAGCTCGATGAATTGACGGACCGGATTACGTTGGATGATGTGAGGGGTACACCAGATTGGTCGTCGGCGCTTGACAACTACTTTGATACCTTTGCTGACCTTGGTGTGGATGCCTCTGCGCGGTCGGCAGACATGATCATCATTAACGAGGAGGCTCGGTCCTGGTCTGTTCGTCAGATTATCGATGATCCGGATGGCAACCATGATTGGGCTATCACTGGAACGGTTGACCTGGATGCGTCCGACGAAGATGGCGATGTGCGCTTATCATGCCTCAGCATTGTAGAAGGGTGCTAAGCCCACAGCGTCACCATATTTTCTTACCCGAGGTGGCCACACACGCATGGAGGGAAGACATGCGTGTGAACAATGGTTTTACGCGAGGAGCCTCGTATCTTGCGTCACTTTCTCGAATGCTCTGGTGATGTGGCGACCTATATGTTGGAATTGCTCACCTCTACTCGGTGACGTACTAGACCGATATGCGAGGCCAATTTCACGATGGCATGGAACCGAACCCTTCTTAAAGGTAGCGATAGCGACACCCTCCTGATGAGCTTCAACAGGGAGGGCTGAGGCTGGTACCAAGGTGGCCCCGAGTCCTCCTGCCACGCACTGCACAACAGTCGTCAAACTAGCGACCCTTGTGACCGCTTGGTTTGCCTTTGATCCTCGCCCAGTTCGACGACAAAGGTCCAATACTTGATCACGTAAACAGTGTCCGTCATCAAGAAGAAGAAGGTTAAGTTTGTCCAGCACCTTCGGATCGACGTGTCTCCTGCCAGCTAATTCATGTCCTTCAGGAACAACAAGAAAGAAGTCTTCGTCATAAAGGTGTTGTTCAATGAGCCCACTTTCGCCGGAAGGTAACGCGAAGACAGCGATGTCGATAGTGCCCTGCTTCAAACTTTCAATAAGGCGATGGGTTTGTTCTTCGACAATGTTTGGCTGAACATCTGGCATCTCCATGCTAATCAGGTGGAGAAGGTCAGGGAGGATATAGGGGGCGACTGTCGGGATAACACCAATGGTCACTGGCCCAGACAGCGAATCATTGACCCCCCGGGCGTGGGAGACAAAATCGTCCGTGGTGTCCAGGGCTGCACGAGCATAGGGAAGGAGAGCCTGGCCGGCTGCGGTCACAATGACTTTTCGGGTCGACCGTTCGATCAGTTGCAGGTTTAGGCCACTTTCCAGAGCGACGAGGGCTTGGGAAAGTGATGGCTGTGATATTCCTAAACGTGCTGCTGAGGTACTAAAATGGCGGTGCTCTGCGATGGTTACGAAGGCGCGAAGCTGAGCAATGGTCGGGCGGTACTCTTTATTCTTCATATTTTTCATAGTTATAACTGTACACTACATAGTTAAGTTTTACCTCTTGACACGCCCGATAAATCATGTCATCCTTTATAACGTCAGGTTTTAACCAGTCATACCATTTATCAGGAGGACCCCATGGCATTACTGACCATCGGCGACCAGTTTCCAGACTTTACATTAACTGCACTCAAAGGTGGCGACCTCCGCGAGGTCAACGCGAACCAGCCCGAGGACTACTTCGAAGAGATCAATAACCAATCACACCACGGCAAATGGCGCGTCATCTTCTTCTACCCGAAGGATTTCACTTTCGTTTGTCCTACCGAAATCGCCGCGTTTGGCAAGCTAAATGATGAGTTTGCAGACCGAGATACCCAGATCCTCGCCGGTTCTGTCGACAATGAGTTTTCCCACTTCAATTGGCGCGCAACCCATCCCGACTTGAAGTCCATTCCTTTCCCCATGCTATCGGACATCAAGCACGATTTAATTAGCGCGCTTGGAGTTGAGAACTCTGGCGGTGTCGCCGACCGCGCCACCTTTATCGTTGATCCCGACAATGTGATCCAATTTGTATCAGTCACACCCGATGCTGTTGGCCGGAATGTCGACGAAGTCCTTCGTGTTCTCGACGCACTTCAGTCTGAGGAAGTTTGCGCCTGCAACTGGCAGAAGAATGACCCCACCAAGAACATCAACAAGATGGATGTTCTTACTGACGAGTTGAAGTGACGGTCAGCCATGTCACTTAACAACCTCAAAGAGGGGCTGCCCGACTATGCAAAAGATCTCAAGTTGAACCTGGGAACACTCTCTCGTTCGACCGAGCTCTCCGAACAGCAACTGTGGGGGACTCTCCTGGCAACAGCTGCGGCAACTCGCAACGACACTGTCATGTCCGAAATTGCTGAGGAAGCATCGCAACACCTCTCAACGGAATACATCGATGCAGCTTACGGTGCCGCATCAATTATGGCTATGAATAACGTGGCTTACCGTGCAAAGTCCTTTCTAGGACCCGACTATGCACAAATTCGGATGGGGCTACGCATGAACATCATCAACAAGTCTGGCATTGACAAGGTTGATTTTGAACTCATGGCCCTCGCCGTGTCCACCATTAACGGCTGTCACGACTGCACGAAAGCTCACGAAAAGACAGTAATCTCAGAGGGGCTGACCAAGGAGCAGGTATTCGAAGCTATCAAGATTGCAGCGACCCTCCAGGGGGTAGCGCAAGCTATCCACATCGAGGCTAGTCGCTAATGTCATTACTACACTGATATACACGAAGGGCCCTCGGCATCCATTCTGCCCAGGGCTCTTTTTGGAGGACTGTCGCGGTAGTCACACCTCGCGGTGATGGGCCCTCAACGCCACATTCTTTACAACCGTTTTCAATAAAAATCCACCTGTCGTTTACAATTCTGGTTCACAACCAATTGTTAGTTCGACGGGTAAAAGGAGAACGTTGCCCTGTGGCTCGCGATACACTTCCCGGTTCCCTTACCTTCCGGGATTTTTCTGTCGTTGCGAAAGCACCCAAAACCCTCCCTTCGGCCAGACTGACAGACCTGACACCCCCTCACTCATCCGACACCCTTCTCCACGTTGATGACCTCCACATCGAACCCGGGGAATGGTTAATTATCTCCGGCCCGTCCGGCGCTGGTAAAAGTCTTTTCCTTAACTCAATTATCAACAATTCCGCTCCCCCCGGAGAGGCATCATCGCTACCAGTCTCGACGTCCCCTCATCGGACCAGGACCACAGGCCTATACTCCACCGGCTATTGTGCCGTCACGGGACGACTCGGCCTGTGTTCCCAGAACTCCTCGACATCGCTCGATCCACTGACACCACTGGGGACACAGATTTCGTACGGCGTCCCGACTACGTTACGGCACCAGGCAATGGCCAAAGCCCATGACATGCTTAACAGCGTCGGCGTCGACCCTCAACGCTACCCCCTAGAGCTTTCGGGCGGGCAGCGCCAACGAGCATGCCTCGTTCTCGCCCTCATCCACCACCCTGACATCCTCATTGCCGATGAAGCAACCAGCGCGCTCGACCCTGCCACATCACTTGCAATCAGAGACATCATCCACGACTTTCATTCCACACACCATCCCACCATTGTGATGGCGACACACGACGTGCATGCATTCACTCCCTTGGCAACACGCCACTGCCATATCAACGACGGAATACTCACCGAATACACATCCGACACCGATGCGCAGGCTCAATCTAATTCCGCTCCCCCATCGAGAAAACACGTATCTATCACGCAGAATGATATACATTCACAACAGGGACATAAGAGAAATACCGACACAGTTACCACGAAGGATATAGGTAGTCGTGCGGCAACAGAATCAGCGGAAATGGCTACTTCTCCCCTCGTATGCTTGGAAAAAGCGACACATGAGGGACGATTAAATAGCTGCTCACTCAAGGTTTATACCGGCGAACGAATCGGCATCATAGGACGGTCGGGATCCGGGAAGACAAGCTTGTTGCAAGCAATTATGGGAAGCCTTCCACTCGACAGTGGCCGCCGTCAAGCACCTGACAATCATGGCTGGTGTTCCTTCGTCCCGCAACAACCCGATGCAACCTTGCATCCCCTGATGACCGTCCACTCGATCATCCGAGAAGCCACCCGCATCGCGAAAACCGACGAACCTGACTATGAGGATATAGTTGCCTCCTTGGGCTTGCCCAAAGACTGCCTCACACGTCGACCCCACCAGCTCTCTGGTGGCCAGCGCCAGCGCGTGGCGCTGGCACGTGCCATGGCGACTCGACCTTCCGTCATCCTTGCCGATGAAGTTATCTCCGCTTTAGATACACAGAGTGCACTGACGACGATGTCCACTCTCGCCTCATATCAACAAAAAACATCATGCGGAATCGTGGTAACCGGCCACAATCTGACCTTCATGATGTCGTCATGCGATCGTATCCTGGTTATCGATGGGGGGCACATCGTCGATGATCAACCAGCAAGCGCAATCACGCGTTCGCCTGTGTCCCATACGGTAGACCTCCTCCACGCTGATCATGTCTACCGCTGCGCCTCAGGCCTCGACACCACACCGACGATCAACCCCTCGCCCGTCATACCCCTTGGCACGACCTCCTACCGAAAGGACTAAGACCATGAGGCCACAATTTAAAGCTCTCTCCATCCCCTTTGCTGTCATCACACTTGCTGGCTGCTTCAATAATTCACACTCAAACAATAACGACACCGCCACCATTGGATTATCCTTCGCACCCTCAGCTGGGATGTCCCTATACTCCGGCGATGCCGTCAAGATCAACCAATTAGGCATTGGCGAGACCCTGGTGAATCTGGGCGATGATAACCATGTCTCCCCAGCCCTGGCTACATCCTGGTCCACTGACTCCCCGCGATCAATAACCTTCCATCTTCGTAAGGCAATATTCCAGGACGGCACCCTGTTGACTGCCCAGGCGGCAGTCAACAGCCTCAATCATGCATGGAATGCCACCACACGCCCACGAGCGCTAGGGAAAGCACAGCTGAACTTCGAGGCACAAGATGACCACACATTAACAGTCAGCTCGGAGCAGGACGATCCCATTCTCCTCCAGCGCTTTGCCGACCCAGGAACAATTATTCTGTCGCCTGACGCGTTCGGCAAAAATACAGGCGGCAAAAAAGAACCACAAAATGATAACCCAGACCTGATTAACCACGGAACAGGACCGTTCGCACTGGTCAGAAAGGCCACTACCAGCCAGGCTGATTTGAAAGCCCATGATCAGTACTGGGGTGGCACACCAAAACTGCGTTCAGTGACAGCCAAATTTATCACTGACGCCGGCGCTCGAACAGCGGCATTTCGGTCAGGGGAAATTCAACTCGCGACAACAATCCCCATAGCACAGGTATCGCAGATAGACAACGGCAATGCGAACCTCAAATCCGTCCCCATCCACCGCGCTGTTCTCGTTCACTTGAACACTAAAAACGGCATCTTTGCTGACCCTGGCCTACGAGCTGCAGCACGCCAAGCTATTGACAGCACATCCATCACTAACTCTGTATTCGAAGGAAAAGCAGACGCTGCTACCGGTCATCTGTTTAACACCTCCGACAGCTGGGCACGAACCCCCGATAGCGCATCGGCAAGTTCTGTTCACGCCATCCAACCCTCGAATCAGAAAATCAAGCTTGCAACGTGGACTGAGCGCGGCGAGCTCCCCGAGACTGCAACGATTGTTGCTGATGAACTCCGTCACGCCGGGTTCACCGTTGACGTCACTGCAAAAGATTTTAATTCGCTAGAAAAAGAGCTCTACGCTGGCCAGTTCGATGTTGTGATCGGGAGTCGCAACTACCTAGCTGATGCTGCTGATCCCGTGACATATCTTCAGTCCGATTATACCTGTGAAGGCACGTATAACTTGTCACATATCTGTAATCCAGAAATTGATGCTCAGGTTACCCAGGCACTGACAATTTCTAATCCCAGTGAACGACGCCAGCGCGCGGCTGAGATTGGTGCTCTCATTGTCGCGGATAATGCTGTTATCCCTGTTGCATTTTCACGTGGATATACTGCCGTGAATGGATTGAAAAACATCGTCATCGACCCATATGAGCGCCGCATTCTGACAGGTGATACCGAACGTGATTAGAACGTCTTCGCATCACCGTAACCGCTTCGCGTACCGGTCCATCGTGGGCAGTGTAGCAACGACCGCTTTCACTTTCGTCGCTGGATTACTGTTCGCTGCAGCCCTCCCGTGGCTGTCCGGCCGTGACATCGCTGAGTCGGTTTTCCGAGCGCGAGAGCCAGAGGGCACCCCAGATCCTGATGCCCTTGAGAATATTCGACGTCAACTGGATCTCCCATCCAATCCGCTACAAGGAATGGGACAATTCTTTACCGGCCTTATTCATCTTGATGGTGGCCCGTCATGGGCAAACCCGTCGACGTCCGCCTGGGACGTCGTCGTTGCAGGCGTCGGCCCCTCGCTCTTTATTACGTTTACAGCGGTGGCCACGGGGACACTCATCGCCTGCGGCGTGGTCTGGCCACGGATTGTTGCCTACTCTCACGGTCGTTCCACTCGAGCAGGTTTATTTTCCACCGCGGTCCTGTCTTCTCTTCCTGGATTCGTTGTCGCTAGTCTTGTGATCAATGTTGTTGCCATACACCTGCAATGGTTTCCTGCGACTGGATGGGATGGTTTTAACTATGCCGTTCTGCCTGTAGCATCAATGAGTATCCCGATCGCTGGGGTCCTCTCCCGTATCCTTCTCATTGCCGTGGACACTGCCGCGGCAGAACCGTGGGTCACGACCTGGTTAGTGAACGGAATACCGGCCCACCGTGTCCGACGCAGTTTAATTCGACGAGGCTTTGCCACACTAACACCGCAAATTTTCCTCTTTTTCGCCGGTACCCTGGCGTCAACTGCTCTTGTTGAGAATATTTTTTCTATACCCGGCCTCGGCCGGATCGCTGTCGACGCGGCAACTCAACAGAACGTTCCCGTTATGCAGGCCTTACTGTCCTTAGTCCTTGTCGTTGGTGCAATCTGTGGTTTTATTTCGAAAGCCATTCACTACGTCATGATGCGCCCCATTGTGCGGTCGCACAATGCCAGCCTCGCCCGCACAACACCCCACATCAACCTCGCTTGGTGGGCGCCTTTTGTCATGTTAATTCCCCTGTCGGTTGGCCTCATTCTTGGTGCATTTCGATCATCGGCCATCACGCCGGGCGCCAGGCTCCAATCGCCATCCCTCAATCATCCATTGGGAACTGACCAAGTGGGACGTGATGTCCTGGGGCGGATGGCCGATGGAGCCATCCCAACCATCGGCATCGCAGTGATTACCACCGCAGTGTGTGTTGTCATCGGTATGATCGTTGGACTTGTCGGCCCGTGGGGTCGAGCGCTTGGAGACACGTTAAATGCTCTACCCGTCGTGTTTATTGGCATTGTTCTTGCATCCGTATTCGGCACTTCAGTGCGGACATCAGCAGGTGCAATTATGGCTGTCGGATGGATTCCTATCGCCGCTCACTGTCATACGTTGGCTGCTGAGGTTCGTCGGCAAGGTCACTATGAGTGGGCGCGTGATAGTGGTGCGCAATGGTGGCGGTTGTTCATCGTTCATACACTCCCGTTTGTGGCGCCTGCTGCTCTTCGTCATGGGGCTACGAGGGTGGGGCATAATATCCTCGCGCTCGCCGGGCTTGCATTTCTTGGAATCGGAGCTGGGCATGATTCACCTCAATGGGGGACGATGCTCAGTGAAGCCATGCCGTATGCTGGCAGGGCATTGTGGTTCGCTTTGTCGCCGACAATAGCACTGGTTCTCATTGGTCTAGCCACGACATTGATTGCTGATCACCTCGCTGCCGGCCGTGGTTCGCAATAGAGAGCGCTCCCGCCATAACAGTGCTGGTGGAACCCTCCCGGTAGACTGTGGCAAGTTATGACGAACACATCGAATCAATCGAACGACAAAGCTGTGGTGCAGGCCACTGGGCAGTTCTCTGAACAATCTGATGCTCCGTCCCGCAAGGCACTCTATGCGCACCTCACCGATGTCAGCTGCGCTGACGAGAATCGTTTCCGACGGCGGTTAAAGAAGGCCAGGTCACCTCACGCACGGCGTGCGATTGCACACGAGTTGACAGCGGCGCGTAAGCAGCATGCTGCGAAACTTGCTGCACTGCCGTCAGTTACCTATCCGTCCGATCTCCCTGTATCGCAGCGTGTCGACGATATTGCCGATGCCATCCGTGACCACCAAGTAGTCATCGTCGCGGGTGAAACTGGGTCTGGCAAAACAACACAGATCCCGAAGATCTGCTTAGAATTAGGTCGTGGGCGCAGGGGAATCATAGGACATACCCAGCCACGGCGGTTAGCTGCTCGCACTGTCGCTGAACGAATCTCGGCTGAACTCGGACAAGATATCGGTCACACCGTCGGCTATGCCATTCGATTTGATGACCAGGTCAGCCCATCGACAGCTATTAAGCTTATGACCGATGGTATCCTTCTGGCCGAAATGCAACGCGACAGATTTCTCCGCGCGTATGACACGATTATTATCGACGAGGCCCATGAACGAAGTCTCAACATTGACTTCATCCTTGGTTATATCAAACAGCTGTTACCACACCGGCCAGACCTCAAAGTAATTATTACCTCGGCAACCATCGACCCTGAAAAGTTCGCGCACCACTTCACCGATTCCGCAGGAAACCCCGCTCCCATCATTGAAGTATCCGGGCGGACGTATCCCGTTGAGATCCGTTACCGGCCGCCATATGTCGAACATGAGCGCCAAGACGGCTCCATCAGACGAGTCAATAAGGACCCGCATGAGGCTCTTTGCGAGGCGTGCGAGGAACTCATGGCCGCTGGCCCCGGAGACATCCTCTGTTTCTTTCCCAGCGAGCGCGACATCCGAGATGCCCAGGATGCAATAGACGCGCGTCACTGGGATGGAGTGGAGGTCACACCACTGTTTGGCCGTCTCTCCAACGCAGAACAGCACCGGGTTTTCAGCCCGCACCACGGTCGACGAATCGTGCTCGCCACCAACATCGCTGAAACATCGTTGACTGTTCCAGGCATTCATTATGTTGTCGACACCGGCACTGCCCGTATCTCTCGGTATTCGTCAAGGACGAAAGTCCAGCGGCTTTCCATCGAGCCTATTAGCCAAGCAAGCGCAAACCAACGTTCCGGCCGGTCAGGACGTATCGCAGAAGGCATTGCAATACGACTCTATTCCCAAGAAGATTTTGAGTCGCGACCAGAATTCACTGATCCAGAAATCTTGCGCACCAACCTTGCGAGCGTCATCATCACTATGACCTCGTTGAAGCTCGGTAATATTAATGATTTCCCGTTCATTGACCCTCCGGAACCGAAAGCGATTCGCGACGGCATGCTGGTCCTCCACGAACTGGGGGCACTGGACAATAGTGAAAACCACGGGCTACCAGTATTATCGGCAATCGGGCATGAGATTGCGCGAATTCCAGTCGATCCACGCCTCGCACGCATGTTGGTTGAAGCCCATCGCCGTGATGTCCTAGAAGCCACGTCCGTTATCGTCGCTGCGCTATCGATTCAGGATGTTCGTGAACGCCCGACTGAGTACGAAACGCAAGCCGATCAAGCCCACGCTCGTTTTAGAGATCCCACGAGTGATTTCATGTCGTACCTCCGCTTGTGGGCCTATATATCCGCAGTTAAAGATGAGTTGTCGGGAAATGCGTTCCGTAAACGGTGTCGGGAAGAATATCTCCACTACATGCGGGTACGTGAATGGATAGATTTTGTTCGACAGTTGCGACGCCTCGCCGAAGAGTTGTCCTGGCCCTGGGATCAAAATCGCCTCGTGCCGACAATACATGACAAGGACAACATCTGTGCGGAGTCACCCGGGATGACACAGATGAATACCTGCCCCACGATGCCGAGGATCGCTGTTGACCAGGATAGGCTTCACCAATCTATGTTGTCCGGGCTGTTGTCACAGACGGGTCTCCGAAGCGACGTGAAAAAAGAATACCTCGGTGCCCGGGGAACCCGGTTCGTGATCTTTCCCGGGTCGTCGCTGCATAAAAAGCCGCCTCAGTGGCTGATGGCGGCCGACATTGTCGAGACGTCACGGATGTTCGCGCGAGATGCGGCTGCGATTCAGCCTCGCTGGATCGAAGAACAAGCCTCCACGTTGCTGCGCCACCAATACACGGAGCCCCACTGGTCGCGGAAAAGGTCTGCGGCAATGGCATACCAACGCTCCACCCTTTTCGGGCTCCCCGTCGTCACAGACCGGCTTGTCCCCTACCATCGCATCGACCCCCGTGAAGCCCGCGAAATCTTTATTCGCAATGCACTCGTCGAGGGGGATTGGTCCACTCGCCACACGTTTTTCCACAATAACCGTGAGAAATTAACGTCCGCAGGAGAGCTTGAGGAAAAAGCCCGTCGCCGTGGTCTCCTCATTGATGACGACACGCTCTACGCCTTTTACGACGCACGGATTCCTGATTCAGTCACCACCGGCCATCATTTCGATTCCTGGTGGAAGAAGACAGGGCCACGGGACCCTGGTCTCCTTGAATTTGATCCAGACAAACTTCTCCATTCCGATGCTCAGGATATCCGTGACGAGGATTTTCCTGATCTGTGGCGGGCCCGGTCTGCAGATCTTGCACTAACCTACAAGTTTGAGCCCGGGGAACCTGATGATGGAGTGAGCGTGCGCATCCCGCTTCCCATCGTAGGTTCACTGTCCTCAGACGATCGATTCGACTGGAACGTGCCCGGCCTGCGCGGTGATCTTATAACTGCTCTCATTCGTACGTTACCGAAGCCCCTGAGAACGTCGGTTGTTCCTGCACCAGACTTCGCAGCCCAAGCAATGCGGATCATGCGCCCGTATGAGCTCCCACTCACCGAGGCTCTCGCTGATGCGCTCCGCGCTGTGGGTGGGATGGGAATATCCGCCACTGACTTCGATACCACTAAGCTGCCGCCTCACTTGCGGATGAACTTCCAAGTCATAGACCGACATGGACAAGTGATTGACCACGATCGTAACCTGGCCGCGTTGAAAGAACGACAGAGTACAGCAGCTACCCAGGCAATGTCCGCAGCATTCAAGAGACGTGCCATCCACACCACAACAACTAGCACATGCAATGACGGTGACGCTGCACATTTCAACGCACCTGTCGTCACGAAGAATAGTTCTCAGCACCACAGCACCGATCGTCGTAGCCAGGTCAGTAACACCGCCGGACCAGCCTATGGGCAGATCTACGACACCTGGAATGATGAAGGGATCGGAACTCTCCCTGAGACCATCGAGACTGTCATCGATGGTCAACCTATGACGGCGTATCCTGCACTGCGCGTCACGGCAGAGGGCGTCGAGGCTGTCACTTCTGCATCAAAGGCCACGGCCGAATCGATGATGTTCACTGCCCAATTAACATTGTTGTTACGTTCAATTAAGATCAATAAGAATCAGCTGGTTAAAGGCCTGCCCCTTCACCACCGTGTTGCCGTAGAACACTTTCCGCACGGTGGTGTGGATGGACTTGTCGATGATTGTCGGGTTGCTGCGATCAAAGATGCTTTAGTCAAACACGGGACTATTGAACGCTCTCCGACTACGTTCGACACTGTACAGCACAAGATAGCCCATTCGATACCATCGACCGCACGGCAGATGCTCGTCACGATGGCACCAGGTCTTGTATCGTACGACGCTGTTGTTCATGAGCTCAAGAATTGGGATGGGCCGGCCATCGACGACATCCAGAACCAGCTGGCTACTGTACTCCCCCGCAACGCAGTAACACGCTATGGCATTGGCCACCTCAAGCACCTGGATCGGTATATGAAAGCGATCACCATCCGGCTTGAAGATATGGAACGTGACCCTGACAGGGATGCCGATCGGCAGGATGACATCAACCGGCTTGAACAGGCATTCCGCTCAAAGCTGAATAGTCTTCCACGCCAGCGAGCACATTCTCCGGCAGCACGTGCAATCCTGTTTTCGTTACAGGAGCTTCGAGTTCAAGTGTTCGCTGAACGATTAGGCACCGCACAGAAAGTTTCGGCACAGAGAATTACCAAAGCCATCAATAAGCTTCAGTAATTCAGCCCCACGAACCGAGGTCGATCACGAGGCTGCTCGTGTGACGATTCTCGTTCATTACGCCTTCCGTGTACGGCGAGCTTTGAATTCCCTAATTTCTCGCTCGAAGTCTTCCACACTGCTAAATTGCTTGTACACCGAGGCAAAACGCATATAGGCAACTTCATCGAGTTGCCGTAAAGGCTCCAACACCGCGAGACCAACGTCGTTTGAACGAACGCGTGATCCTCCTTGGGCGCGCAAATCAATCTCGACTCGTTGAGCAAGAAGTTTCAATTGGTCTTCCGGTACCTCCCGCCCTTGGCATGCACGCTTTACTCCACGGATAAGTTTATCTTTGCTGAAGTCTTCTGTTACTCCGTTTCGCTTATCTACCAAAAGGACCGACTTCTCGACGGTAGTAAAACGGCCATCACATTTGCCGCATTGCCGGCGTCGTCGAGTGACAAAACCGTTTTCCACAGTCCTGGAATCAATCACTCGGGATTGTGAGTGATGACAAAAAGGACAAAACACGACGATGAACTCCTATCTGCATGGCTGTCCGCCCCCGACGAGTGCGATAGCGTTCTATCCTTCCTCAGAAGGGACCACCGTGACCGAGGATTGACCATACGTCGAGCGCTGGCCTGCATCAGTATCCCGTGGTTCCTCCCAGGCATAGAACAGGCTTGCGCCCATGAGTACCCCGAGAACGAGACTGTATGCCGCGATTCTACGTCGCTCGCCATAAGAAGAGCGACTGCAGGTGGACGCTGATCTTCTGGGCTTGTATCTCAGCCCCGCTGATCGGTGTCGAGAACTGACAGGAGCAGTAACGGTTCCAGTCCGCCGCGTCGGGACAGTATGTTGGCCGTGAACCTCAAGTCCTTTCAGGGGTAGTTCGCCGTGTCCGTGAGTATCAACGCTACGGCCGCGAGTGGGATGCATGTAGCTGTGAGTGGTTCGTGTGTGGGTTTGTACTGGCATGGGACATCCTTTCGATATTGTCGTAGATCCAAATGCAATCGAACATCTCATCCCCCAACAAGGGGACGATGACATGACAGCAAATGACCCCGACACAACAGCACATATTGTGCCATATATCGAACACAGATTCCTATTTGGCCATATAGAAACACTCTTTAGTTCGAACATTACGTAATTTTATTACTACATTGTCTGCAATGTTTTTACCCAGCAGCCATAACTCGACGAGAGGGGTAGCCAGCACCTCATCGAACGCACGTCCATCTTGAATTGGGTGATGTAGACTAACCTCACTGACATATTTGACACCAAGAATGTGGCCGTGAAATCCATGATCATTCGCACAGTCATGTCCATCGGTGGCGGCCAGACACTGAAAGAGACGAACGCTATGCCCGCGAAAAAAAACCGGAAATCGACGAAACCCAATCCCCATTCACTCACTGATCGGCAGCGCCGCATCCTCGACATCATCCAGGACGCGATTGTCCTGCGTGGCTATCCACCAAGTATTAGAGAAATTGGTCAAGCTGCTGGACTGACGTCAACATCGTCGGTCGCCTACCAACTTAAGGAACTTGAGAAAAAAGGTTTTCTCCGACGCGACCCTAATAAACCCCGGGCAGTGGGGCTGAAAATCACCGACCCTACGAGTACACCTAGGTCCCGCACCTCACCACGAGCAGATGATATACACGATTCCGTCATCCACGCCCCCGGCGGGGGAGAACACGATGAGAGTCAGCGTCCTACACCAGTTTTTGTACCGGCAATTGGGCGTATCGCAGCTGGCGCCCCGATCTTGGCTGAGCAAGAAATTTCCGATGAGTTCCCACTTCCCCGTGAGATCACAGGAGACGGTGAGCTGTACATACTGTCGGTGGTAGGCGAATCTATGCGGGATGCTGGAATTTTGGATGGTGACTATGTCGTTGTACGTTCCCAGAATGTCGCCGAACTTGGGGATTTTGTTGTTGCCATGATTGATGGCGAAGCCACGGTAAAAGAGTTTCACCGTGACCGCACCGGCGTGTGGCTTCTCCCCCACAACGATGCGTTTGAGCCCATCCCTGGCAACGATGCCACACTTCTTGGAAAAGTAGTTACAGTTATTCGGTCACTATAGTTTCGCCGTAACATGCACCACGTTGATCATCACCAGTCGTAGGCACATGTCACGGCTGTTACTCATCACCACACCGCAGCGCTGCGTTTTTACAGGGCCTTGGCGGCAGCTGCCTTCGCATCTGCAGCTGACGTAGCAGCGAGAGCTGCCGCAGCCATCGCCTGGCATTCTTCGAAGGTGAGGTCGCCAATTTGTGCACCCACACCAGCGGCTGATGGTGCGGCCACCGATAAGGAATTAACACCAAGGCCAGTTAGAACACAGGCCAGAAGAGGATCTGATGCCGCCTCACCACAGACTCCAACCGGTGTTCCAGTTTCTACACCCGCGGAACACACTATCTTGATAAGACGTAACACCGCTGGTTGCCAAGGATCATTGAGGTGTGCCAATGGCGAGGACAAACGATCGGCCGCCATGGTGTATTGCGTCAAGTCGTTTGTTCCGATCGACACAAAATCAACTTCACGCATAATTTCTGACGCGCACATCGCCACCGCGGGAACCTCGACCATCACCCCTGGTGTCAAGCTACGTTCACGGCACATGTCAGCAAACCACCGCGCTTCATCCACCGTGGCAATCATCGGAGCCATGACCCATGTTGGGGCGTTGACATGATTACTTGATGCGACCGCCTGTGCGATCGCATCAAGTTGGCGTGACAAGATATCTTGCCGGTCCCACGCGATACGTACACCACGGACGCCTAGCGCGGGGTTATCTTCTTTGTCAGCCTCCACGAATGGAACAGGCTTATCTGACCCTGCGTCAAGGGTACGAACGACGACCTTACCAGTCGGAAACGCGTTGAGGACCCGACTATAGGCCGCAGCCTGATCATCGACGGTTGGTTCCTTCGTTGATGACAAGAAGAGCAGCTCAGTCCGGAATAATCCGACTCCCTCAACGGCAGTCGACGCCGCGGATGCTGCCTGCGGACCATCCTGGACATTCGCGAGCAGTTGGACACGGTGCCCATCTTTGGTTTGCGCCGGACCTTCCCAGTGAGCAATTTTTTCCGCAAGCTGTGACCATTCATGTACCGCACTCGCCGCAGCAGTTTCATCCGGACGAATGGTCAACTCTCCAGCTGCTCCATTAATCAACCCTGGTGTCCGTTCCGATTCGATGTTCACCGGCGAGGTTCCAACAGCAACCACACAAGGGATGTTCAACTGGCGAGCGATAATTGCGGTATGCGAGGTTGGACCACCGCACCGTGTAACAATGCCGAGTACAAGTTCTGGGTTCAGCGTCGCGGTATCTGCGGGAGCAAGGTCATCAGCCAGGAGAATCGATGGGGAGGTCAATGTGGGAAGCCCGGGCTCAGGAATACCCTGCAGCTGAGCCAAGACTCTATCGCGAACATCTTCAAGATCAGCGACCCGCTCTGCGAAAACGCCACCGTTAGCGGTAAACATGTCGACAAATGATGCTGTAGCAGACACCGTCGCATCGATAGCGTTCCGTCCTTGCGTCGTTAGTTTCTTAACTTTCCGACGCCACCCGCGATCAGCTGCGAGTCCCGCCGTCGCGTTCACCACATCAGCAGCGTTTCCAACAAGACTCATAGCTCGATTTTTCAACGCACTAACAACCGCGTCAGCTGCACTCTCGAAGCGTTTATATTCCGCCTCACGGTGACCTTCGTCAACCTCAGCCCCCATTTCTGGCACAGCAGGGCGCGGAGCTACTACCGCGATCGGACCAAAGGCAACACCAGGGACTACGGCTTTACCTTTGATCACGGCAGATTGTTGAGTGTCCATTACAGTTGCTCCTCATCTTGGTTTTTGTGAAACCAAGTCTAGTTGTCAGGCCCGGAAATATACCATCACCAAAAGTGGGAAAAGTCACAAAACTATGTTCAAAACCTCACATTCACAGTAAAGTAAACACAAAACAACATGAATGTCACGCCCTGGACGGCCCCTTCATGTCCGATCGGAGACATTCAGACATGTCCTCATGACCGTTTTACAACAAAACGCGATACCCTTAGGAGCAAAGAAGCATCAAGACAACGTAACGCCAATGAATCAAACGCAGACGTAGCGTGAAACAAACGTGAAAGGACAAGTGACGCAGACATGTACGCAGAAGAAAGACGGCGACAAATCGCTTCTCTCACCGCCGTAGAAGGCCGTGTCAGTGTCACCGATCTGTCCGAACGATTCTCAGTAACGGCAGAAACAGTCCGTCGCGACCTCGCGCAGCTCGACCGGGAGGGCGCTATCCACCGTGTTCACGGTGGCGCCGTGGCCTCCACTAATTTCCAGACCCTCGAGCTCCCGATCGATAGCCGGACCAGAGCCGCCTCAGGCGCAAAGGCAGCTATTGGGCGTAAAGCGATGGACTACCTACCACCACAAGGTGCGGGCATTTTCCTCGACGCAGGTACAACAACTGCAGTCCTAGCCAACCACATAGCTGATTTATCATCAGGCCGTGGGTGGCCAATTGTTACCAACTGCCTTCCCATCGCCATGAATCTGGCCAGCCGAAACCTCACTGATCTTCAGTTACTCGGTGGTCAAATCCGCGCGATCACACAGGCGGTAGTCGGCGATACCGCACTGCGAACACTCGCATTAATGCGTGCCGACGTTGCCTTCGTCGGCACTAACGCGTTAACCATCGATCACGGACTATCAACCGCCGACCCCCAAGAAGCAGCCGTCAAGCGGGCGATGATCACCAACGCGAACCGTGTTGTCGCTATGTGTGATTCGTCAAAATTCGGCCGCGACTACCTGGTTAGTTTTGCTGCACTGAGTAATATCGACGTTCTTATCACAGACTCTGCCGCCCCGGAATCCTTCCTTTCCCAACTCCGCGAGCACGAAATCGATGTCGTCGTCGCACAGTAACAGGTCGGGTTACCGACCCCCACTAGTGTCGACGGTGGACATGGTTTCGTGCGACTCTCCACCATCTCTAGAGGAATAATGTCTATACATTCACCGTCGCCGAGCCCGGAAGCAGGCGAAACGCTAGGTGATCGTCGGTCATCCGGCGTTGAGGCATCAGCCACACACGTCATCGACATCCCCGACGGGGCTATAGTCACTGTGACTCCCAACCCGTGCATGGATCGCACGGCCACCATATCCACCTCGCTTCGACGTGGTGGTGTCAACAGGATCGCTGACGTCGCCGACATCCCTGCAGGTAAAGGGATCAACGTAGCAATGGCAACATTCAGAGCGAACCAGCCTACTGTCGCCATCGCTCCGACTTATTCAGCTGACCCGTATGCATCCCTCGTACATGATACTGGCCTCACTTTTTCCCCAACGCCAGCGAGCAGCCCGGTACGTATCAATCTTACGATTGCAGAACCTGACGGCACGACGACCAAATTTAACGAACCAGGCACCCCGCTGACTGCCGATCAGTCTGAGGCTTTCACCAACGCAATCCGGGGCGCAGCAACGAAAGCCTCATGGATTGTCCTGGCGGGGTCCCTCCCCCCTGGGCTCCCACCATCATGGTACGCCGATACCATAACGGCAATCCGCGACGCGGCCGGCGATCACAACGTC
This sequence comes from Corynebacterium sp. PCR 32, assembly GCF_037464985.1. Lineage (NCBI taxonomy): Bacteria > Bacillati > Actinomycetota > Actinomycetes > Mycobacteriales > Corynebacteriaceae > Corynebacterium > Corynebacterium sp. PCR 32. The sequence goes on along the minus strand of NZ_JBAHVL010000001.1, from coordinate 652,073 downwards.
AACGTCGCCGTTGATACCTCTGATACTCCTCTTCAGACATTACGAGCACATATGCTTGGCGACCCATCAACGGCACCCGACCTCCTCAAACCCAACGGGTACGAAATCGGTCAGCTCCTCGGCATTGACGGACGGGCCATTGAGGTTGAGGCATCTCGAGGTAACATCTCACCAGCAGCAGATGCCGCTGCACACCTCGTCGAACATGGCGTCAGCTACGTTCTCCTGACACTTGGCGCCTCCGGTGCGGTGTTAGCAACAAAGAACGGCATCTGGTACGCCACCCCTCCCCCTATTACCCCGGTTAACACCGTAGGGGCAGGAGACTCCAGTCTTGCAGGCTTCATTATTGGCCTTCAGTCTGGTAATGATGGCGTCGGAAATAGCACGACGACGGACAACCACGCGGAAAAAACCGCCCTCCAGTACGCCGTCGCCTACGGTTCAGCGGCAACATCGCTTCCCGGAACTACTATCCCATCCCCCTCCGAAACACATCCAGAATCTGTCATTATCACAGCTGTCGCCGATGCAGCAGCTCTGAAAGGATTACCATGACATTTGAAAAGAACGTGAGATCGGGTTCCCACGAGTCCGCGGTCATTACGCCGGAACTCGTCATGCTCGACGTAGCCCCCGGTGACACCGCTGAGGATGTGATCCGAGCGCTCGCAGCACGCACGGCACAAGCAGGACGCGCTGACGACGCCGCCGGCCTTGCCTCCGCAGCATTGGCTCGTGAGGCAAAATCCTCAACAGGGGTACCAGGTGGCGTCGCTATTCCCCACTGCCGAACCGACCATGTAGCAGCACCGACCTTGACCTTCGTGCGCCTGGCGCACCCCGTCGATTTTGGCTCTGCCGATGGGCCTGCAGATCTCGTCTTCCTCATCGCCGCACCACTACGCGGCGGAAAAGACCACCTCAAGATTCTCTCCAAGCTAGCGCGAAGCTTGGTGAAATCATCCTTCCGCGATTCCTTGCGCGAAGCGCACACCGAGCGCGACGCCGTCCAGCGAATCCTCAACACGCTTGCTGGTAAATCAACAGAGAACCTGTCCTCACCGACAGCCACTCCGACCACCGCCGAGACCACACCAACACCACCTGTTGTCACTGGCCCAGCGTCTCGACCCGCCGTTGATCCCACACCAACCACCACCAACCCCGCACCGACCACACCACGAGCCACGTTTACTCGGATTGTCGCGGTCACAGCGTGTCCTACTGGAATCGCGCACACGTACATGGCAGCAGATTCTCTCACACAGGCTGTCGACGAGCGCGATGACGTGGAACTCATGGTGGAAACACAAGGGTCATCCGGAGTCACTCCTCTTCCTGCGGACGTCATTGCGAACGCAGATGCAGTGATCTTTGCCACTGATGTTGGAGTTAAGGACCGGGAGCGGTTCGCGGGGATACCGGTGGTCGAATGTGGCGTTAAGCGGGCAATCGACAAGCCTCATGCGCTGATCGACGACGCCATCGCGGCCTCGACTGATCCTCGCGCTCCCCGCGTCAAAGGACAAGCGGGAACATCCTCGTCTAGTCCAGAAGCGGGAACGCAAGGACTTAGCTGGGGTAAACGTATTCAGCAGGCCCTCATGACGGGTGTTTCCTACATGATTCCATTCGTTGCCGCGGGTGGTCTCCTGTTGGCGTTAGCCTTCGTACTCGCGGGAGCTGATGTCACCAAGGTGTATGAGACGGTCGTTGACCACAATGCACTGTGGAATCTTCCCAGTCAGCACATTACTGCGGAAGGAGAAACCTATAACTTCAGCCAACCACCAATCCTGATTTATCTTGGTGCTGTATCAGCGTATATCGGTATTGTGGGCATGAAGTTCCTTGTTCCTGCTCTGTCTGGCTATATCGCCTATGCTCTCGGCGGGCGTCCCGGTATCGCTCCTGGCTTTATCGGTGGTGCTGTGTCGGTAGCGGTAGGAGCCGGTTTCATTGGTGGTTTGTTTACTGGTCTTATTGCCGGTCTCATTGCACTATGGTTCGGTTCTCTGAACCCACCACGGTGGTTGTCCGGGTTGATGCCTGTCGTGATCATTCCTTTGGTCGACTCACTCATTACCGGATTCACGATGTTTATCCTGCTCGGCCGACCAATCGCGTCGTTGACGGATTCTCTTCAACACGGTCTGAACTCAATGTCAGGATCGTCCGCAATCATGTTGGGCATCGTCCTTGGACTCATGATGTGCTTCGATTTGGGAGGACCGGTGAACAAGGCCGCGTATCTGTTCGCGACAGCCGGACTCAATGTTGATGATCCTGCCTCTCTCAAAATCATGGCCGCAGTCATGATTACCGGGATGGTTCCTCCGTTGGCCTTGGCGTTGGCAACTATCGTCCGGCCAACCTTGTTCAACAAGGCAGAACAGGAAAACGGAAAAGCTGCCTGGTTGTTGGGACTGTCCTTCATTTCTGAGGGCGCCATTCCGTTCGCTGCGGCGGATCCACTGCGCGTGATCCCCTCCATGATGCTTGGTGGTGCGGTCTCAGGTGCGGTTTCGATGGCAGCCGGTGTTCAGTTGATGGCTCCACACGGCGGTGTTTTCGTCATCCTGGCTGTCACCCACGTTCTCATGTTCTTTGTCTCACTCATTGTGGGTGTGATAGTCGCCGCAGCCGGTGTTATCGCCCTCAAGACGTGGTGGCCAGTTAAGGCAAAAGCCGAGGCTGCTCACTCGTAAAAATAGTTGTGCACAGGTGGACTACAAGTCCGAATCCTGATGGCACACGGTCCAGATGATCCACACTCTTGTTTGTTAAACAGAAAGGTTCCCTTATGGCTTCCACCACTGTTACCGTCGGTTCCACCGTTGGCCTCCACGCTCGTCCGGCAGCTGTTATTGCCGAGGAAGCGTCGAACTTTGACGAAGAGATCTTGATCTCCCTTCCCGATGACGCCGACGCCGAGCCCGCCGATGCTGCTTCCTCTCTCATGATCATGGCGCTAGGTGCTGAGCACGGCGACACTGTGGAGGTTTCTTCTGAGAACGCCGATGCTGTCTACAGGATTGCGGCGCTTGTATCGCAAAACCTCGACAATGAATAACGAATCATTCATAGCGGTTTCCACAGCATGGAAACCGTAGACACACAATGAGGGGATACCCGGTTTACCTCCGGGTATCCCCTCATTTTGTCGTCACAATTATGCTATGCGAAAGCGTGTGTCGGTTCCTCCTGGCTGCAGCAGCCTCGCTGAGAGCGATCACACAATATCGCTCTCTTACTCGGGAGCACCATCCTCATGGTGGTCGGAATGTCTGCCACCACCGAAATGGTCATATAGGTACCGCAAGACCGGATATCCCACTATGATTCCGACGGATCCCCAGGCAATTCCTTCAATGGCAACCTGCCCCACCGTGAGCGTAAGGTTACCAATTCCAGCAATGACCGCGACCGATACTGCTGCCAGATTAACGGGGTTGGTGAAATCGACGTCATTGTCCTGCCAAATCCGTACCCCAAGCATTCCAATCATCCCGTATAGAACCATCGTCGCGCCACCGAGGACGCCTGGAGGAATGGTAAATACCAATGCGCCGAATTTTGGAATGAATGCGAGGATCACAGCGGTGGTCGCAGCGATCCAGTAGGCAGCTGTCGAGTAGACTCTCGTGGCTGCCATGACGCCAATATTCTCTGCATAGCTAGTCGTTCCCGATCCTCCTGATAACCCCGCGATTGTGCTTGCAATACCATCGGAAAATAGTGCCTTACCTGCAAGATCATCCATGTTTCTTCCTGTCATCGCAGATACTGCCTTCACATGTCCGACATTTTCAGCAATGAGCACGACGACAACAGGAATCGTCGAGATGACTACACCGGCATGAAACTGTGGGGACTCAAAGTGGGGAAACCCTACCCATGGGGCGTGCGAGATCGTATCAGTAGTCCCCGGTGCTAAGTTTCCCGTTAATGTTGCGAAAACCCAGCCCGTGACCACGCCTAAAAGGATTCCCAGGCGCGCTACCATCCCACGCCCCCCGACGGTAAAAAGGAGGATTGCTACCAAGGTCACCATGGCCACCAATGGCTGCTTGTGAACATTCGCGGTCGCCGCGGGAGCCAAATTTAAGCCGATAAGGGCAACAATTGCTCCGGTGACAACCGGTGGCATCACTATGTTAAGGGCACGTTGGCCTGCGACCATGACGAGGACACCTACCGCTGTGAGAGCGAGCCCCGCCGCGAGCACTCCCCCTAGTTGGGCGGAGAGTCCTGAACTCTGCGCTGCCGTCAATGGGGCGATGAATGCAAATGAGGAACCGAGGTACGAGGGGAGGCGATTGTGTGTGATGAGGAGGAACACCATCGTTCCTACACCGGAGAACAGCAACGTGGTGTTGACGGGGAACCCAGTGACCGTTGGCACCAAGAGGGTAGCTCCGAACATGGCGATGACATGTTGCATCCCGATGCCGATCGTTCGGGGCCAGCTTAGTCGCTCTTCAGGGGCGACGACCGCGTCGGGAGCTGGTGCTCTCCCATCGCCGTGGACAGACCACGGTAACAAGTGTTTGTGTGTGCTCACACCCTCTTATTATTCAGGCTTCACGATGATGAACAACAATGGCCCCTGAGAGCATGTCACTGCTACGACAAGTCAACAGTGTGAACAAACTCTGCGACTTCCCGAGCTATTCGTGCAGGAACACGCACGTCAAGGATGGTTCCATCAGCGTCATATTGTTCATCGATAATGGTGCCATATTCATGTATTTTCGCCACGATGTCACCCCGCGTATAGGGGACATGCAGGTTGACATGCGTATCTAGCGTATTGAGGAAGAGCTCAATCCGTGAGGCAAGTTCATCGATGTTGTCTCCTGTTTTTGCAGACACGAAAACAACGTCGTCGAGCTCGTGGCGAAGCTGGGCGAGGGTAATCGGATCGGCGCAGTCAATTTTATTGACGACAATAATCTCAGGCGGCACCCTGCCGGTATCACTGGTCTGAATTTCAGCGAGAACGTCGTGAACAGCCGATATCTGCTTGAGAGGAAAAGGATCGGAACCATCGACGACGTGAAGCACCAGATCGGCGGAGGCCACCTCCTCGAGCGATGATCGGAAGGCTTCCACCAGTTGGGTGGGCAGGTGTCGAACGAATCCGACAGTGTCGGAGAAGATGACAGCACGCCCGTCCGCGAGGTCCGCACGGCGAGTCGTAGGGTCCAAGGTGGCGAAAAGGGCGTCTTCCACCAGTACTCCTGCACCTGTAATAGCATTGATAAGTGACGATTTTCCGGCGTTTGTATACCCCGCAATGGCAATTTGTGGAGTGGTGGATTGATCCCGGCGGTCTCGTTTGACCTCCCGGGCTGTCGTCATGTTTCGCAGGTCGGCTCGCAGACGCGCCATGTCTTTACGAAGCCGCCGACGGTCAGTTTCGATCTTGGTTTCGCCGGGACCACGTAGCCCAACGCCGCCGTTGGATCCTGCTCGTCCGCCTGCCTGCCGGGACATCATGTCGCCCCAACCACGTACCCGGGTATAGAGGTATTCCATTTGCGCTAAAGACACTTGGGCTTTACCCTCTTTTGACTTTGCATGTTGAGCAAATATGTCGAGGATCAGCATCGTGCGATCGATAACTTTAACGTCCAGGCTCTTTTCTAAGGCGATGAGTTGTCCCGGACTAAGCTCACCGTCGCAAATTACGGTATCGGCTCCGAGAGAGCGTACAGCATCCCGGAGTTCAGCAACTTTTCCTGATCCGATATAGGTGCTGGCATCAGGTTTGTCACGACGTTGGTAGAAGGTTTCAATTACTTCTGATCCGGCTGTTTCTGCTAAAGCTCTCAGTTCTTCGAGGTTGGCTTCACATTCTGCAGTAGTTCCAGCGGTCCAGACCCCAACTAGGATAACTCGTTCGAGGCGAAGTTTTCGGTATTCGACGTCATAACCGTCAGATTGCTCAGTGGTATGCCCCTGGCTACCTCGGGAGAGTGCTCGGAGTTCTGAGCGCTCGCTGAGGTCTAATTCACCAGTTGTCGGTACGGGCCTATGTTCTCCTGTGATGTCTCGTTGTATGGGAATCTCATGCAGAGCGTCATTATGGTCGGTGGTGGTAATATCGCCCGCGTCGACGGCGCGGGTCCGTGAACATTCACTCATTGTCTACTAGTGTCTCATGACTGGCCTCGGCGCGGTAGTCCATTCTCTCAAGGATCGGCCACAGTGTTAGGCCCATATCGACCTGGTTGCGTGGCACGTGGTACAACCACATCGCTGCGTTGGGATTTTTGTTCCCTCTTCGGGGGAAATACAGCAACGTATTTGTCCCGGCAGGTGGCCATCGCCTGGTGTGCCGTACTCCGAATCACTATGTAGTTCGTGAGGGGTTTAGAATTGATCATTATGAGCACGCCTACCGAGAGCCCCGCTGATGGCGGAATGGCGGGACCAACCACCGCAACAGGACTCACTTCATTAGGGATGGGTGGGGTTCCCTGGCAAGAACTGTTGGAGAGGGCCTATTCAACGGGCGCGTTGTCGGTGACTGGTGAGCTTCCCAGCGGCCAATTACTCGCTTTTGATGATGTCAGTGGCGCACGGCTTGTTATTGTCGCAGCGCCACCATATTCCGCGTTTGCAGGCTTTGCGTCGTTGACTGAATGTGAAGCCGAAATTTCGATGTTGTCTGATGTTCTCGCACTTCTTGAGATCCATGACGACGAGGGCAATACGGTGTGTGACGTGGCAGCAAATTTGTCCCAGGGGCCGCTGCTTGTCGACGAACCAACCCACCTTGGCAGGGTTAATCTTGCTGCTCTCGGGGTTGACATCCATGTGTATCCGGATAAGGAAGCCTTCTCCATTGCTGGTGGGGCGACGACAGGGTTTGTTATTTCTCATGGTGCGGCCGTTGTTAACGCAGGTTCCGGCCAATCTGAGCCTTCTGCTGCCGGTGATATCTCGCTAGTTGTCCGTTCTGCAGCTAAGCGTACAAATGGGCTTACTGGCGGATCCTTTTGGCATGTTAATGTCGATGCCCCGTTCCCCATCGACCTCTGTCTCCCAGGTTCCACTGCCGATGCTATTGAGGCGGGCAATATTGTTGCTGGCAGAGTTCTTTTTACTGCGTCCATAGCTGCCAACGCTGACGCTGGTGGCTGCTGTGGAGGCGGCGGATGTGGAGGTGGTGGCTGCGGTTGCGGTGGACACTAGAGTTAGCTGGTCGTCCTGCTAGTAAAGGCATAGATTTGGTTCTTCCTCAGTCCTCCGGACGCCGATACCGGCGATGCCACGTCCTCAGTACAGTTTCATTTGTGCTTGTCGCTGTGGGTTTAGTCATGGTGTTTCACTGGCTAGGTTTTGGTCTCCTCGTCACTGGCATGGCTGTCGCAGCCTACATTGCTCGGTCATCCAATGTTCCGGCAGAGCAAGAGCAGCTTCGTCGATCTATCGAGCTATCAGCGGCCGATATTAAAGACGTCCTTGGGCAATGGCATGAGTTTCGACACGGGACGTCACATGAGGTAATCGCGGATCGATCCTCTCATCCATCACTTGTCGATGATGCTCATGCGGATAATCCCGTCTTTAGGCGGTTCCACCAGGCTCAGTCCTCAAGCCAATTATTTATCGAGGATCTCGATGGCGTGGTGGCTAATGCCCGTTCAATTCATATGCTCGAACACGTCCTTGCGGCGACTGATGAAATTGCCAATGAGCTGAGGCAATCGTGGCAGGCAGCGCGGCGCTATGCCCGCGATCTTGATCAGCCGACTCTCCGGCTACCGCCCGTCGTCCTCCCCCGCCCTGACCACGAAAAAAAGGCTCAGTCCTCCGGATCGTCGGACAGTGTCGGATCGACGTCAGGCGACGCCCCTCGTAACGTCGAGGCCTAAGACAAGGCTGCAGATGAGCGTAGCTCGTCCATATTGACTTTTCCTGAGGCAATAATCACCGAGGGGCCTTCCAACGTCGCATATTCGTCCTTGATCGTGACCGTAATGTCACCACCCGGGACACGAACCCTGAGCGTGCCGTTGGTCTTTCCACGATCTGCCAATGCTGCGACAGCTGCTGCAACGGTTCCAGTTCCGCACGATCGAGTTTCTCCTGAGCCGCGTTCGTGGACGCGCATAGAAATAGACCCATCGCCCCCCTGAGTACTGTCGGCTCTCACGGGCGTCACAATCTCTACGTTAGCACCATACGGAAAGAATTCCTCGTCAAGCACTGGTTTCACCTGAACAGGAAGCCTCCGAAGAGTAGAGTCGTCGAGATCAGGAATTACGCATGCTAAGTGGGGGTTACCGACGTCGACTCCAATCCCGGCAAACCTCTCATGATCGAAAGCCACGACAGACTGTCCAATAATGCCTACGCGGCCCATGCCAACGGCTATTCGAGCCGACGCACCATCCGCGGTCTCGGGATTTTTCACAGTCATCCGCTTCACTCCGGCTCTCGTTCCGATAACGAAAGATAACTGGTCATCAAGCAGATCATGGGCGTATAAATAATGGCCGAAAACCCGGGACCCGTTTCCACACATCTCCGCGATTGAACCGTCAGCATTGCGATAATCCATAAACCATTCGGGAAGCCCAGACTCCGGATAGCCACGGTCGTGGATATCCTCCCAGAGGGTGGCAACCATGCCGTCGGTGACCACACCGTGGTCAATCAGCGCTTGTGTGCGAGCGATCCGGATGATGCCATCTGCCCCGATTCCAGCCCGACGATCACAAAGAACGCGGACCAACGCTGAATCAAGATCAAGGTTGGCGTCAAAATCGGGCAGCAAAATGAAATCATTCTCCGTGCCATGGCCTTTACTAAAATGAATCATCTGTGTCGTCATACCGCTATCTTAGACGTCAGTCGTACCCATCCCGTGATCCTTCTTCTCACGTGCACCGCCCTTGATGCGAACACGGGTATTGAGGTCATCCGATAGGGTGAGGGTGCCTCGCGTGGGCCCAAGTCCCACTAGTAGAAAGACATGACTGGCCACACGACCGGGCCAGATAGTGCCCGGTGAATGAACGCCACATCATAGGAGAACGTTGTGTGCTCTAAGCATGGTCCGCCGGGTGATACACACGTGCGTAACTATCAATGATCGACATGGCCTCAGTCAGCGTGTCATCTGCTGCATCGATCCACTGAGTGCGTGGATCCCGTCGGAACCACGACCGTTGGCGCCGTATATAACGACGTGTCCCCGTGATCGTCTTTTCGATGGCGTCGTCATAGGTTAATGTTCCGCGAAGCATCGCAAGGACTTGGGAATACCCAATCGCCCGACCAGCAGTCGATTCTGCGACAAGGCCCTCTGTGATGAGCGATTCAACTTCGTCGACAAGTCCCCGTCTAAACATCATCCGCGTACGCGCCTCAACTCGTGGATTAAGCCACTCAGGGGCTGTGGCTAACCCAAGAATAAGTGTTCCCCATCGTGCTGGCGCGTCAATCGGAGGTTGTGAAGCCGTAAACGGCTGGCCCGTCAGCTCGATCACTTCGAGGGCACGCACCGTCCGCCGCGGATCATTGTCTTCGATAATAGCCGCAGCCTCAGGGTCAATTGCCGCAAGCTCCCGATGTAGCTGGCGCATTCCGACCTCATTGAGACGTCGCTGCCACCGGGCACGCACCTGCACATCAGTAGGAGGAAATTGCCAATCATCAACCAACGACTGCACATACAACATGGAGCCGCCAACGAGGATTGGTGTCTTCCCCCGCGCACGAATGGCCTCAATGTCCTGGATCGCTGACTGCTGATACACCGCGACACTTGCACGCTCCGTCACATCAAGCTTATCGAGCTGATGATGAGGGATTCCCTCACGCTCGTCGACACTAAGTTTCGCAGTACCAATATCCATGCCCCGATACAGCTGCATGGAATCTACATTGACAATCTCCCCGGAAAACCGCTGCGCCAAGGCAATCCCCAGCGCCGATTTACCCGACGCAGTGGGGCCAACAACCGCTACGGGGAACGGCAAAGGTTCTGACTCCGTCATATGATCAGGGTGGATGTAGGTCACAGATCACTACCCTAGCGGGTGGACTCTCACGACAAAGTCGTGCAGTCTAAACATTGGATTGTGTTCGGCAGCCGTGCCGCGCGGCGATGAAAGAAAAAGTGAGGAACACCGACCCATGACTACTTCTCCGGTCACCCCAGCCCACATGCCTGGCCACCCAGGTACCCGCCCATCACCAGCATCGATGTCTGGACATGCAGCAACGGTGGCTCCACCACGTCAACGTAACAACCCCGCAGACCACGGGCGAATCGATGACGACGGAACCGTGTGGTTGATCACGCGCGACGGCGAACGCGCCATTGGTGAGTGGAAGGCTGGGCCACTGAGCGAAGGGCTCATTTTCTTCGGCAAACACTATGAAAGCCTTCAGACTGAAGTAGATGTGCTTCACGCCCGTCTCCACACCCACCCCGAGGAAGCAGTGAGCACTCGTCGTTCTGCCGAGGCCCTCCAAATCAAGGTTGCCAACGCGGCTGCACTTGGGGACATGGACGCACTCAGCGATCAGTTGACATCAATTATCAATGAGAGTTATGCAGTGGCTCAACAGGCGGAGGACGAGAAAACTCGTCGTCGTAACAACGCCATCACACGCCGTGAGGAACTGATTGCTGAAGCCGAAAAAATCGGTGCCGATTCCACAGATTGGAAGAAGTCCGGCGACCGCCTCCGCGAGATGATGACCGAATGGAAGAGTATCCATGGCATTGACCGACACACTGACGATGCTTTGTGGACGCGTTTCTCCGCCGCCCGCGATCACTTCTCACACCGGCGCGGAGCCCATTTTGCCGAGCTCGACCGCCAGCGCGCTGAGGCACGCCGAGTCAAAGAAGACATTTGTGAGCGGGCAGAACAGATCCAAAACTCGACCGAGTGGAAGGATACCGCACACCAGTTCCAGAGCCTTATGACAGAGTGGAAAGCCGCTGGACGTGCTCCACGCGGCGTCGATGACAAGCTGTGGAAGCGTTTCCGGGCGGCCCAAGATACATTCTTCTCGGCACGTAACGCTGTCAACGATGCGAAGGATCGAGAATATGAAGCGAACGCCGAGAAAAAAGATAAACTCATTGCTCGCTATGCCGACAAAATCACCCCGGAGGACAACCTAGAGGCAGCTAAAAAGACCCTTCGTGAGTTACAATCCGAATGGGAAAACATTGGATACGTACCGCGAGGGCGGGTTCGTGAATTTGAGGATAAAATCCGCGTTCTCGAAGACAAGGTTAGCGCCGTCGAAAATGAGCAGTGGCGAAAGTCTGACCCAGCCCTCCAGGCACGTGTTGCCCAATTCGAAGCCAAGGTAGCTGAGCTTGTCTCAGCGGCTGACGATGCCGAAAAATCCGGGAACACGAACAAAGCAGCTGACCTACGAGCACAAGCTGAGCAGTGGGCCCAGTGGGCTCGTACCGCCAGGCAAGCAGTGGACTAGAGCCTCATACCTGCGAGGTCACGCGCTCGCACTCATCCCTGAGGTGGTTGCCTCTGCCCACGCTGTTTTTCAGCCACCTGGCGGGCACGCTCGCGCGCTCGCATACGGCGAGTGTCGACCGGCTCTCGATGCTTCTCGGCCGTAAGTCCTGTCCTCAGGTGCTGCTGTGCTGCACGAGTTTCATCATTTCTGTTCGCTTCGTCCCAGCGCACCTCCGCTAGAACTTGCTGCAGCACCGACCGATGAAAAACCACCGTCGACATTGTTGAAAAAACAATAATGATTGCAGCAAATCCCATAATAAGCCCATATGATGGGCCTACCCCGGGCTCCGTCGGTGGCCGAGACTGCCGCATCCAGATGGCAAAAATGCCAAATACCCAGCCAATTCCCGAAAATACCCACGTCACCCACGCAACAAGGGTTGACCGTGACACGATCACACCACTCGGCAACAGGATTCCGCCGACCAACGCCAACCACATATATATGCGTTCCGGCCAGGTTGTCACCATCTCCCGAGCATGGTCAGAATAGAAGAGAACGTCAAAACCATACACATCACCTGAATGCGGAAGAAAGATAGCAAATAGGGTTCCCAGCATTCCCAGCAAGAAAAAGGGAAGTTGACGGTGTACTACCACACTCTTCGAGGCGATGCGTTCTTCGTCGGTGATGTTGGCACGCTTGCTCTCACCAAAAGAACGGAGTGCCTCTCTCCGTTCTTCCGGTGTCATCTCCTGCGGCTTTTTCGAGGATCGACACTCGTGTTGCGATCCAGCGCCATTGTTGCTCTGGGATGCCGTGTTCATTGCCATATCCTCAACAGTAATCTGTGCGCGTCAACTGTGGTGCCTACTTTGTTCCCCTGTCTACCGCTTGATAGTCGGGATGCCTAGTCCTACTCCACGTGGTTCTGGCGCCGATGCGATCTCAGACCGATCTCCAGCTGGCATACGCCGGTGAGCAAGGATTCCAGAGTCGGACAGCAGGAAGTGGGAACGGGAATCTGTTACTCGAACCCACACGACATCGCCTGCACGAATCGTGCCGTTGACGCCGGGAGAGACACAGTCCTCGACGGAGGTTACCTGGTGATTCGTGGGATGAGCCATCGGAGTTGCACCAATAGCATTCCATGCGTGTGACGTCTCATCCATCGACGCCGGGGCGGGGGTAAAGTGGATGAGTCGACCATCCCGAGACCGACCAGCTAAACGATGGGTCTTATTCGATCGTCTCCCGTCGTCGGCCTGGACAAGCACCTCCACAATATGGCCCACTAACTCAGCATTCAGCTCTGCGCTGATTCGCTCTTGAAGTTCCAGCAACCGCTCATATCGATCTTGAACCACCTCCTTGGGAATCTGGTCGTCCATCAACGCAGCGGGAGTACCCGGACGTGGCGAATATTGAAACGTGTATGCACTGGTAAATCGGGCTTTTTCGACGACTTCGAGGGTCCGCTGGAAATCATCCTCAGTCTCTCCAGGGAATCCAACAATGAGGTCAGTGGTGATTGCTGCATGGGGAAGCTTGTCACGAACCTCGTCCAAAATCCGCATAAAACGCTTTGTCCGGTAAGACCGGCGCATTTCTTTAAGAACCTTGTCTGATCCAGACTGCAACGGCATATGAAGTTGCGGGCACACGTTGTGCGTCTCTGCCATGGCATCAATAACGTCTGATGTGAATTCGGCGGGGTGTGGGCTAGTGAAACGAACCCGTTCCAACCCGTCGATATCGCCGCATGCGCGCAGTAATTTGGAAAAAGCGCTGCGATCACGATCCATCGTCGGATCCTCAAAATGTACGCCATAGGCGTTGACATTTTGACCAAGAAGGGTGATTTCACTGACACCATCGTCGACAAGGGTTTGAATTTCAGCCAGGATATCACCTGGTCGACGGTCTTTTTCTTTTCCACGGAGGCTCGGTACTATGCAGAATGTACAGGTGTTGTTGCACCCCACTGACACACTAACCCACCCTGAGTAGGCGGAATCGCGCTTGGCAGGAAGGAGTGAGGGAAACTGTTCGAGGGAATCGGCAATCTCAACTTGTGCTTGATGATTATGCGCCGCCCGCGCTAACAGCGTCGGCAGCTTACCAATGTTATGGGTACCGAAGACTACATCTACCCACGGCGCACGCTTCACAACGACGTCCTTATCTTTTTGAGCCATACACCCCCCCACAGCGATCTGCATATCAGGCTTGACGTCTTTGACCGATTTCAGCTGTCCTAAAGTGCCGTAAAGACGATTATCAGCATTCTCCCGCACTGCGCACGTATTGAAAACGACGACGTCAGCAGGGTCATCGTTAGCGACCGGCACATAGCCAGCCTCCTCTAGCAGCCCCGCCAGTCGTTCGGAGTCATGCACGTTCATCTGACAGCCGAATGTACGAACTTCATATGTCCGGGGCTTCTTTGCATTCGCGGTGAGTGGTGTGTGATTCATTGTCGTATCAGGGGTTGTGCCGTTCATCGCGGACTATCGTACTGGTTACCCCCGACGGACTGGGAATTGGTTACACCGTTGTTAACTTTTTGTTTCCAAGACATATTTGCTGGGATGGAGCCTTTAAATTTTTCGTATGCCAGAAGTTTTAGGATCCGACGACGTGGTGTCGTCACGTTCTCCTCAGTTAGATCACGCTCCGACCACCACCTCTCGCCCAGGCCCATCTCGATCAGGCTCCGTCCCACCACAAGCATCATGTCCTTCGCCATCCGTTATGCCTGATCACAACGACAACGTTACGACGGGGGCATCCGTGAGTCCTTGTGTGCACGCAGACTTAATGTCTAGCACTCCGATGATTTCCCTCCGCAGCGTCAACAAGTATTTCGGTGACTATCACGCCCTTCGGAACATCAACCTCACGATCCCGGCGGGCCAGGTTGTCATTATTCTGGGCCCCTCGGGGTCCGGAAAGTCGACTTTATGCCGTACTCTCAACCGATTAGAGACCATTGATAATGGCGACATTGTGATCGACGGTGAGAAACTTCCGGAGGAAGGGAAACAGCTCACGCGGCTCCGTGCGGAGGTGGGCATGGTCTTCCAACAGTTCAACCTGTTCTCACACAAAACCATCCTCGATAATGTGACCCTCGCTCCCATGAAAGTGCGCAGGCGAAGCAAGGCTGATGCACAAGAACAGGCTATGAGCTTGCTCCGCCGTGTTGGAATCGACAGTCAAGCACATAAGTATCCAGCGCAACTATCTGGTGGTCAGCAACAGCGAGTCGCCATTGCACGCGCCCTAGCAATGGAACCCAAAATTATGCTGTTCGACGAGCCCACCTCAGCCCTTGATCCCGAAATGGTTAATGAGGTTCTCGACGTTATGGTGGAACTTGCTCAAGAAGGTATGACCATGGTTTGCGTCACCCACGAAATGGGATTTGCACGGCGCGCTGCTGACCGCGTGTTATTCATGGCCGACGGTGCAATCGTTGAAGATACCGATCCAGAATCATTCTTTACGAATCCCCGTACGGACCGCGCCAAAGACTTCCTTTCAAAGATCCTGGGGCACTAAAAGGGGGACATCATGATACCACGTAAACGCCTTGGATGCTGGTCTATCCGCGCCTTCACATCTCACCAACGAGGCCACGACAAACAGGATCGACACACAGGGACTATCATCGCCACACTGACCACCCTTGCGGTCGGTGTGTCGAGCCTCGCAGCTTGTGGTCACTCCGCCCCAGTCAGCGTCCTGGAGGCCATCAAGTCCGGACATATCATCGTCGGAACGAAATATGACCAACCAGGCATGGGTATGCGGACACCAGACAAAGAATTCGTTGGTGTGGACCCCGACATCTCCCGATACGTCATCAACCACATTGCGGAAAAGAACGGATGGAAGAAACCGGCTATTACCTGGCGAGAAACCCCATCCGCTCAGCGCGAAACACTCGTGAAAAACGGTGAAGTGGCTATGATTACCGCCACCTATTCCATCAACAAGGGGCGTGCTAATGCCATCGCGTTCGGCGGCCCATACCTCGTGACACACCAGGCGCTACTCGTGCGAGACGGTGACGACGACCTCACTACTCTCACAGACCTCAACAAAGGTAAACGGCTGTGCTCTGTCTCCGGTTCTACCCCTGCCCAAAAGGTCAAAGATGCGCTCCCCGACGTGCAACTCCAAGAGTTCGATTCTTATTCATCATGCGTGGAAGCACTCCATCAAAAGAAAGTCGACGCCATCACGACTGACGCCACCATCTTATACGGTTTTGCAACGCAATACCCAGGAGAATTCCGCGTCGTCAATATGAAGAAGAACGATGGCACGTGGTGGACCAATGAGTATTACGGCATCGGTCATGCCAAGGGCGATGGCAAATCAACGGAAGCTATTAATGACGCACTCAGCGACATGTGGGCATCCGGCGAATACGCCACGATCGTTCACACGAACCTTGGAAACGACTTCCCGGTCGGAGATAAACCGACCATTGGCGACCTCAGCTTCCTGACAAAGTCATAGGGGAATTTTATGGAAACAACCAGTTTATGGAATGACCTCAGCGGAACACTATGGCCAGCGTTCTGGGTGACCATAAAACTTACTGTATTCTCGGGGATTGGATCATTAATCCTGGGCATTATCCTTACGGCAATGCGTGTATGCCCTATCGCCGTACTACGTACGTTATCCTCCCTGTTTATTACGGTGTCAAGAAACACACCGCTCACGCTAATCGTGCTGTTCTCATCCATCGGGCTTTATCAAAATCTCGGTCTCACTCTCGCTCCGGAGGATAACAACTTCATTAAAAACAACAATTTCTGGTTGGCTGTACTGGCGTTCATCATCTATACATCAGCTTTTGTTGCAGAATCTCTTCGTGCTGGGGTTAACACGGTTCCTTTTGGACAGGCAGAAGCTGGACGTTCCTTAGGTCTTTCGTTTAGTCAGAATTTTTCCTCTATTGTGTTTCCTCAGGCATTTCGGGCCTCGATTGTTCCCTTAGGAAACACATTGATCGCCTTGTCGAAAAACACGACGATTGCTTCTGTTATTGGTGTTGGTGAGGCTTCTCTTCTGATGAAGTCAACAATTGAGAATCATGCCGACCAGCTATTTCTCGTATTCGGTATTTTTGCGCTTGGCTTCATCATTCTCACGCTCCCTCTGGGACTGCTTTTCGGATGGGCTGGTAAACAATTGGCGGTGAAACGATAATGAGTGCTCGTGCAACGGTCCTTTATGACAATCCGGGTCCACGTGGGCGCCAGATTAACCGAATTTTAACGGTGCTCACTGTTGTGGTCGCTGCCCTTGTCCTGGGGTGGGTCATGATGGTGCTGGCCAAGAATGGTCAGCTGGAGGAAGGTAAGTGGCGTTCCTTCGTCAAAGGGACCACGTGGACAACGTATATCCTTCCTGGCCTCTGGGGAACCCTTAAAGCGGCTGTCGTCTCCATTATTCTGGCGCTGTTGCTCGGTGCTTTGTTGGGTACCGGCCGCTTGCATCGCCGTTGGATTGTCCGTCGAGTCTGCGGTGTACTCGTTGAATTCTTTCGCGCTATCCCGGTGTTGATTTTGATGATTTTTGCGTATCAATTATTTGCTGAGTACGCATTGTTTCCTTCCCAGCAGCTGGCTTTCGCGGCCGTTGTTTTTGGGCTGACTTTGTATAATGGCGCTGTTATTGCAGAGGTTCTTCGTTCTGGTATTGAGGCTCTCCCTCGTGGACAATCGGAGGCAGCATTGGCATTGGGGCTGACGCATCGGCAGACAATGCGGGTTATTCTACTTCCCCAGGCTATTGCCTCAATGCTTCCAGCGTTGATTGCTCAGATGGTGATTGCGTTGAAAGACTCTGCGTTGGGGTATCAGATTGGCTATGTTGAGGTTGTGCGGTCGGGGATTCAATCTGCGTCGTACTATCGCAATTTTCTTGCAGCACTCATTGTTGTTGCGGTTATTATGATTATCGTAAATATCGGGCTGACAACGCTTGCGGAGCGAATTGAGCTTCAGTTGAGAGCTGGTCGTGCTCGGCGCAACATCGTGGCCTATGTCCCCCATCAGAAAGAACAAGGGGTAGAGACGAAGGATGAAGCTGTGGTGGACTGGCATGATCCCGCCCACCGTGATTTACGTAGCACCTCCGAGTGACCAGCCCTAACGAGCCTTAGCTTAACGAGAGTCCTTGGACAGTGCGTCCAACTTCTCATCAAGGACTTGGCGAGCAATGTTGTGTGACATTCCCGGCGGAAATCCTCGGCGCGCTAGTGCTGAGGCTATGCGCCGAAGGTGCTTGAGTTTCTCATTGTGATCCGTGGGAAGAGTATGTATGCGGCGCGCTCGATCCTGTGCGACCTGTCGAGCGAGGGCCTGTTCATCATCGTCGTTGACCATCGAGAGGACGTAATCACAATCTTCTGTTGACACGCCTTTATGGTGAAGCTCATCGCGTAGAACCCGACGAGACTTTCCTCGTCGGGTTCTACGTTGTCTCACCCATTCTTTAGCAAATCGGCGGTCATCAATGAGCCTACTGTTGACGAGGTCAGCAATAACCTTGTCAACCGTCGATGGCGGGAATTCAGCATCGACGAGCCGTTCGCGGAGTTCGTGCGCGGATCGATCTCGATGGGCAAGAAGTCGTAAGGCTCGAGCTCGAACAGGAGACGTGAGCTTCTCCTCGCGCGCGATATCGCGCTTGTTGTCAATCTGGGAGATAGCCTCACTGAGATGACTGATTATGTCAGCACGGGATTCAGCCTTCCTCCAGAGTCTAGGGCTCTCATCGAAGGCGGCGTCGTTCGACGTAGACATTATTCAACCTCGAATCTGGATACATACTGGCTATCGAATCAGCGCTCATTCATCGTCATCATCAAAATCGACGTTAGGGACTACGTCAATCGGATCATCGTCTGATTTCTCTCCGTCAGGCGTGATGACAGTATCATCCATACTGTTCGCATACGGACCAACTTTGGCAGATTTCATGATCCTATCTTCAATGGATTCAGCGAGCTCACCATTGTTCTTGAGGTACTCACGCACCTTTTCTTTTCCTTGCCCGAGCTGTTCCCCTTCGTAGGTGTACCATGATCCAGATTTCTTAATGATCCCAAAGTCGACCCCCAGATCAATAATTGATCCTTCTCGAGAGATCCCTTCACCATAGAGAATATCGAACTCTGAGACTTTAAACGGCGGGGAAACCTTATTCTTGACGACTTTCAACCGTGTCCGATTACCAATAACATCTTGGCCATCTTTCAATGCTTGAATCCGACGAATATCACATCGCACCGATGCGTAGAACTTGAGGGCCTTACCACCCGTTGTTGTTTCGGGTGAGCCAAACATTACACCGATTTTTTCACGTAGTTGGTTAATGAAGATAGCTGTTGTCCCTGATTGAGACAGAGCACCCGTCATTTTACGCAGCGCCTGGCTCATCAACCGCGCTTGGAGCCCTACGTGACTGTCCCCCATCTCGCCGTCGATCTCCGCCTTCGGTGTCAATGCCGCGACAGAGTCAATGACGATGATAGCGAGTGCACCAGACCGAACCAACATGTCTGCTATCTCTAATGCTTGTTCACCGGTATCTGGCTGAGCGACGAGCAATGCATCAGTATCGACGCCTAACTTACGAGCATATTCAGGGTCTAGCGCATGCTCAGCATCGATGAATGCAGCAATACCGCCACTCTTTTGAGCTTCGGCAATCGCGTGAAGCGCCACAGTGGTCTTACCTGAGGACTCAGGTCCATAAATCTCCACCACACGGCCACGTGGAAAGCCACCGATACCCAAGGCAACATTGATAGCGATATTACCCGAGGAAATCGAACTAATCGGCGGGCGCTCATCGTCCCCGAGGCGCATGACCGCACCTTTACCAAAATCTTTCTCAATCTTCGCTAGGGCGCTATCGAGTGCCTTAAGACGGCCATCACCACTACCTTGATGTGTTTTCTTCTTCGTCGACGATTTTCCTGCCATCATCCACCAATCCTCTTTTGCTCGTTAGAGCACGACCACCACTGGGTGTGGCGGTAGCAACATCCAGTGATTCTGATTACAGTACTGTCCAGTCCAGAGGAACCTCGACTCTAGACATCACAAGAAACAGACGACGCTAGTCCATCTTTGGTTCCACGACGAGAATAATTCTGACATTAGACATGCAAACATCGAACACCACAATACGCAAACATATGTTCGATGTAAAGTCGAACATATACTCTATCTTCAACGCGTGGCGGTGACCGTTCTTCTCCACTACTGATACCACCAATTACCATGACAGACATGCCTGACAGTGCACCCAATGCCAGTTCCCTCTCTCACCGCAGGACGACATCATCACAACGTACCTGGACAAGTAGAGACATCTCGCATATAGCAGTCTTCGCAGCTCTATTTATCACCACGGCCTTCATATCGATCCCAACAGGTGGTGCCGGCGTTCCCATCGTTCTCCAAAACGCCGTCGTCATCATGGCTGGGGTCATACTCGGACGACGCCGCGGTACAGCCGCGATCGGAATTGTATTGATTCTTGGAGCCGCTGGTCTCCCTGTGCTTGCAGGTGGCCGCTCAGTATTAGCCGCCTTTAGCGGCATAACCGGTGGTTATATTATTGGCTACCTCGCCTCCGCGTGGTTATGTGGAGTCACAGCAGAATTAACACCACGTCGCCGGCCACTACAAACTATTATGTTCACTGTCATCAGCATGCTGGGCATTGTCATTCAGTACACCTGCGGTGCCTTATGGATGATTCTGATCAAAGGCATCACTGTTGCCACCACGTTCACTATCCAAGCGCCGTTCATAGGCCCAGACCTCGCAAAAACGGTCGTCGTGGGAACGGTGTCATCTGCTGTCACCGTTGCGTTCCCCGACCTGTTGCCCACACATCGTTGGCTAACCACCTCGCACTCATCATCATCGTAACCAGACCTGATTGCCACTCCACCCATGCCCTTTTCAGCATCTTTTCCACCCACCCGCTCGGCTACAACAAACGAGGGTCCCCCTCCAGTCATACAATTCCGCAATGTTGCGGTGTCCTATGACAATCGCATGATCCTCAACGACATCTCGACCACACTCGCGGAGCGCCGAATCGCAATCATCGGAGCAAATGGCTCCGGAAAATCCACATTCGTTCGAGTGATCAATGGTCTCACAACGCCCGATTCTGGCATTGTGACCGTTAATGACGTCAATCCTGCCGCCAACGGACGTGACGTTAGAAAAACAGTGGGATTCATCTTTTCCAACGCAGAAAACCAGATTCTTATGCCAACAGTGTATGAGGACGTCGAGTTCTCACTACGGAAGATACGAGAACATGGGCATCGACTTTCTCGTCAAGACAAGAAACGTCGAACCATGGGTATGCTCCGGCAATGTGGACTGGAACGGTATGCGCACTCATCCCCCCATCAATTATCAGGTGGGGAACAGCAACTGTTAGCGCTTGCAGCAATACTCGTAGCACGGCCTGCAACCATTATCGCCGACGAACCAACGACCCTCCTTGACCTGTCAAATAGGTGGAGGATTGGACGTGTGTTCGATGAACTTCCTCAGCAAATCATCGTCGTTACACACGATCTTGACTTCGTTGCCCATTACGACCGTGCGCTCTGGATAGATGATGGGCGTATTCGCGCGGATGGAACTCCAGATGATGTGTGCCGCGAGTACAAGGACGCCATGCGTGTACGGCAACATGACAGGTAATGAGATCGACATGAAGGCTGATACCACGCACGGCTACTGCAGACCATGAAAGGACCGGATAGGACATGAGACGTCGATACTGGCTGTCTACACCCCTAGGTCACTACGTGGATCGAAACAGTGTCATACACCGTCTCAGTCCAACCAAGAAGATCGTGTTCATCACATTGTTCATCGTTCTCGTCACCATTGAGTCCCGACAGATCGGCGGAAGCCTTAGTGTACTGAACGTCGGAGCTCTCGGAATTGAAGCTATGGTGATCCTGGTCATTTTTGTGCTCGCGCACATCCCTCTCCGCGTCGTTATTTCTCACATGCTCTCCACCTTGCCGATACTATTACCAGTTTCAGCTCTACAGTTATGGAGCACAGGGTGGCAGGCTTCCTTATCGTTGACAGTGTCATTGCTGGTCAGTATGTCGTTAGCGATACTGTTCACGCTTACAACCCGTATCAGCGATATGATTGAATCGATACATCGAAACCTGCGACCACTCGAACGATTCCACGTCCCAGTCGAGGAGATCAGCACAGCACTCGCCTTGACCGTGTGCCTAATACCGCGTCAACAAGAGGCCATTCATCGCGCAATCGATGCACGACGTGCGCGCTCAGCACGCGGGCTGAGGGCGGTCATCTTGCCGATCGCCATCCACTCGATCAGGCAAGCAGACGTGCTCGGTGACGCATTAGCAAGTCGCGGTTTCGACGATTGAGAGTTGGCTGCTAATTGTGATCACGTAGCTGCCGTAGCTTTTCAGCGATAGCATCCTGAGAGGCATCGTCACTGTGCGGCCCAGAAGCCGATTCGATCGCCTGCGGCTGAGCACTAGAGATACCTGATTGATGTGATCCACCAGATTGCCCGCCATTCATCGACGCACGGATCTGCTCCAAGCGCGAGTGCCCCGCCATCTGGACACTCGCCTGCTGAACCTCGATCATGCGGTTATCGATGGAGTTCTCCGCCAATTCAGATCTACCCAATGCCTCTGAATAGCGCTTTTCGATCTTGTCCCGAACCTGATCCAAATTTGGAGAATTACCATTATCGGTCAGCTTATTCATCGAGGAGATCGAATCTGCAACTTTCTCCTGCATCTTGGCTTGTTCTAATTGACTCAAAAGTTTCGTACGTTCATCAGTCTTCTGCTTAAGAGCCATAGCATTCCGCTCAACCGCTGCTTTTGCCTGCTGAGCTTGTTGCAGAGCCTGATCATGAAGTTGTTTGAGATCATCCACCGACTGCTCCGTTGAGACCAACTGAGCAGCAAAGGCTTCAGCAGCGTTTTCATATTCTGTGGCCTTAACGGAGTTTCCTTCAGACCGAGCCTTATCCGCTAGTGACAAAGCCTGTCGGGTATTGCCCTGAAGTTGCTCCACCTCCGCCAGCTGACGATTAAGCTTCATTTCCAATTGCCGCTGGTTACCGATGACCGCCGCAGCCTGTTTAGATAACTCTTGATGCTGATCTTGAGCAGCCTTAATAGCCTGTTCAATTTGCACTTTAGGATCAGCCTTTTCCTCGATTTTGCTGTCGAAGAAAGCCATCAAGTACTTCCACCCTTTTGAAAACGGGTTTGCCATCGTGAAAACCGGGACCTTTCTGCGCAAAACTGTTCAAGACGCACTACTGATGAAAAATGACGTGGATAATATTCACACGGTGGCATCGAGTTCATGTCTAAAATCGGCTGCCTCCGCCTCCAGAGCCATGATGCTAATGCACTCTAGAAGAACATCAGAAATGCGTACCCCCAGTGCGTGACAGACCGCGGCCAGAAGCTCGGACGACACTTCTTTACGTCCCCTCTCAATTTCTGAGAGGTATCCCGGGCTGACCGAGGCAACATCCGACAATTCTCTCAATGTCCTTGACGCACGAACACGAAAAGCGCGAAGCGCCTCTCCTAATGTCTCCCGCAAGAGAGGCTCATGAGCCCCTGGGACCGCTCCTGCAATACCATCGAGACAAGTGTCACACCCCTGGGCCATAACGCGATGACTATCATGCGGCGGATGATGCCGAAGAAGTGCAGGACTATCCAAAACAGTGGTCTGAGTTCTCATCATTGGTTGTAACGATTCTTTCCCCACGTTTGTTCCCATCATTGCCATATCTATCGAGAACGAATGCTCGCACACCAATCAATGCACGCATAGAGCGCCGCAGAAACCGACATGCGACGGATAGCTTCCCGATCACCACTGAGAAGAGGCTCCACGGTCATCAGCTCATCACCATGATTGTGTCGAAAAAGCACCTGTCCAGCAAGCTCAGAATACGAACCAACGCTGTCCGCAATCCCGACGAAAACAGTTCCTACTGTTTTACCCTCTTGGGTCTTTGGACCAGCAACTCCAGTCAAGGAGACACCAACGGTAGCGTCACATTCTCTACGAACATGGCTAGCAAGACACCGCGCCGTCGTCGGAGCAACCGCACCATCAGCATCAAGAACGTCAGCCGGAACTCCCCCAAGGGTCTGCTTCAACTCAGTGGCATACACAATAACACCCCCACGCAACACCGAAGACGCTCCAGGGACAGTGGCTAAAGTCGCACTGAGCAGACCAGCAGTGAGCGACTCTGCACACGCCACCGTGATACCCCTCGACGAAAAACTATGAATAACCGAGTGCGCCTGTTCCCTCACGAAGGCTTCGGTCGGACAAGAAAATGTGTAACGCTCCTCAGACACTAACTCCGCCCTCACCATCAAGTCGACACAATGGTCGATCCCCCCGATCGAGATTGCCGCGAATCAAGCAGGTATTGAAGTCCTGTAACGACTGTAACGACCACGGCTGCGGCCATCACGACGCCAGTCAGCCAATGAGTCCAACCCGGAAGGGGCATGAGAAATAAGCTCACTGCAAGCGATTGTAAGGCAGTCTTAAGCTTTCCCCCTTTAGACGCCGGGACAACCAGGCCGCGGTGGAGCATCACCATTCGCCACAGCGTAATCCCAAGCTCACGAATCACTATGAGACACGTAACCCACCACCACAACCGGCCTATAACGTTTAATCCCACTAGCGCGGAAATCATGAGTGCCTTATCCGCAATAGGATCGGCAATCTTGCCAAAATCAGTGACCAGGTTTCGGGACCGTGCTAGCCATCCGTCGACATAATCTGTCACCATCAACGCAAGAAACATGAGCACTGCAACCCAGCGGAACTCAGCAGGGTTCCCACCATGACGAAGGAGAAACCACACAAAAACAGGAATAAAGACGATACGAATAACTGTGAGCACATTCGCAATGTTGAGAAGTTTTGCCGTCTCCTGCGCATGCCACAGTGACGGCTGCGTGCAATCATCCAACCCACTATCTCGACTCTCGGCTGTCGAACCGACCAACCGTTGACTTTTATCGTCTGGCGCGTTCACACCTAAACCCTACCGCCTACTCCACAGTTTGATTCGTTATGCGACTAAGAATGGCATTCTTCATGGCGCGTATACTCATAATCGCTAGCTATAATCACGAGTAGATGCAGCGCCCACTCTCCGATCTCGACGATCTTTAATGATACTCGCGAGCACAGTGATGACCAGGGTGACAACGATGACACCCAACGACAGCACCGTCGAAATTTCCGGGACGTGGACGTTGTCTCCCCCATTGATAAATGGCAGGTTATTCTCCTCTAACGCATGGAAGAGAAGCTTGACACCGATGAAACCGAGAATCACACCCAACCCATACGGGAGATAGACCAGCCGTTCCAATAGGCCATCCAGCAGAAAATACATCTGACGAAGGCCCATCAGGGCAAAGACGTTCGTTGTAAAAACGATGTAGGGTTCCTGAGTCAATCCATAGATCGCAGGAATTGAATCCAGGGCGAAGAGGAGATCAATGGCGCCGAGTGTGACAAGCGCCAGCAGCATAGGCGTCACCATTCGGGCACCATCAATCTTCGCCACCAACTTATGCCCGACAAACTCGGACGACAGGGGAACAAAGCGTCGAAGAACACGGACAACCAGCATGCCGTCAACATCGGTTTCTGGCGCATCACGAACTTCATCGACCACCAACTTGATGGCTGTGTACACCATGAAAAACCCAAATAGGTAAAAAATATCGGACCATGCATTGATGGCCGCAGCTCCCAAGGCGATAAAGATACCTCGGAAAACAATCGCCAACCCAATGCCATAGGCCAGCACCTTTTGCTGCAATTCGCGCGGTACTTTAAATGAGCTGATAATCAAGGCAAAAATAAACAGGTTGTCGATGCTCAGACTCAGCTCGGTGAAGTACCCAGAAAAAAACTCAAGTCCGTGCTTGTGCGGGTCTTCCGGCGCAGGCCAGGATAACCATAGAAAAATTCCAAATACAGCGGCCAACCCAACATACACGCCAAGCCACTTGCTGGCTTCCTTCATACTAGGAGCGTGATCACGACGGACATGCCCAACAAAATCAAGGAGCAGGATCCCCACCAACACCACAATGGTAATACCCCATGTTATGCCATCAACATGCATACATTAACCTCCGGTCATCGCTAAATAAGGACCGGAGGTCTTTCCCGCTAGCTTCCACACACCATGTGTTTCGCCTGAGGTGCACTAGCAACAGTCTGCTACCACATCAGAAAAATGCATTCTGACCACACATGGGTTGATCTAGCCGATGGTGCCGGGTGCACCACAGTCCAACTTATACATCATGAACAGGGACACCGTGCTGACGACATCAACGCACAACGGGGATACTCCCCTCCAGCCACTAGAGGATACATGACGACACTGACAGACACTCATTACCCTACCTTGGCACGTGATCCTCGAAACCCCAACGAGGAACAAGCAGGTCGCCCATTTATACAATGCCGCCAGATGGATTGGCTTCAACGATCGTCGCCGAAGAACTGCCAGTCCCCTCTGACACCCCATCATCCATAGAATCCGCAGAAGAATCCTCTCTCGGAGCCTCCGCGGGATCGGCTCCCTGAATCATCCAGAGAATTGTCTCCAACTCCTCTGGCTTGACCAGCACCTCCCGCGCCTTTGATCCTTCTGACGGGCCCACAATCCCACGTGACTCCATCAGGTCCATCAACCTGCCAGCACGCGCGAATCCAACCCGTAGCTTGCGCTGAAGCATCGAAGTCGAGCCATACTGACTGGTCACCACAATCTCGACCGCTTGAAGAAGGTCATCAAGATCATCACCGATATCTTCATCAATCTTCTTCTTCGCTGACTCTGCATGCTCGGTCACTTTAGGGTCATATTCTGGATCACCTTGACCCTTCGCGGCATCGACAACAGCCTGAACCTCAGTATCCGTGACGAAAGCACCCTGGATACGCATCGGTTTACCCGCACCCTGTGGGATAAACAACCCATCTCCCATTCCAATGAGTTTTTCCGCACCACCTTGATCCAGGATCACCCGGGAATCTGTCAACGACGATGTCGCAAACGCCAACCGTGTCGGAACATTTGTCTTAATGAGTCCTGTGACGACATCGACAGACGGCCGCTGCGTCGCTAAAACTAGGTGAATACCCGCAGCACGAGCCTTTTGAGTGATACGAACAATCGACTCCTCTATTTCCTTAGGAGCAGTCATCATGAGATCGGCAAGCTCATCCACAACACACACGATGAAGGGGTATGGCTTGACCTCACGCTCAGACCCCAACGGCGCCGTGTATACCCCGCTCTCAACCTTCTTATTGAAATCTTTGATGTGGCGAACACCAGCAGACTTCATATCCATGTAGCGCTGCTCCATCTCATCAACCAACCATTGCAACGCGCTCGCTGCCTTTTTCGGCTGGGTGATGATTGGACTAATCAGATGAGGTATCCCCTCATATGGTGTGAGCTCGACCATTTTTGGATCAACCAAAATCAGTCGAACGTCCTCCGGGGTCGCCCGAGTAAGCAGCGACACCAACATTGAGTTCACAAAGGCAGACTTACCTGAACCAGTAGCGCCAGCCACTAGCAGGTGCGGCATCTTCGCAATGGAATGTGCAACAAAGTCACCTTCAATGTCCTTGCCGAGACCAATCAGCATCGGATCAGCATTTCGCATTACATCGGGAGCATGTAATACATCTGAGAGGCGAACCATCTCACGGTCTGCATTCGGAACCTCAATGCCGACGGCAGATTTACCCGGAATGGGCGTCAGAAGACGCACATTGTCCGTTGCCGCAGCATAAGCAAGATTCGACTGAAGATTAGTAATCTTGGATACTTTGACTCCGGGTCCAAGCTCAACCTCATAACGAGTAACTGTCGGCCCACGGGAGTATCCCGTCACCTTCGCATCAACTTTAAACTCTGTGAACGTATCTGAAATAGCAGCAATCATACGTTCGTTTGCCTCAGTCCTCGTCTTCGCCGCTTTACCAGGAATGAGCAAATCTGCACTTGGAAGTTCGTAGGAATGTTCCTGGCTCAATGACGTCGTAGAACAATCTAGCGGTGTAGAATCGCCACCCGAGCGTCGCTCAGGTTCCGATTCCACGCTCTCGTCCGACAAGTCCGCGACGTTAAGCGCCTTACTCGCTGCATCTATTCCTGAACGTGCGATGATCGCACGGCGCATAGCCTCCCGACTCTCATTGACTACATCCGTGATGCTGCTATCTGCTGTCCTGCCAGTATCCTCATCATCGACCAGTTCTGGTACTCCTTCACCAGCAGCGTTCACTTTTACAGGTGAAGATTGTGGAGCCTCACGGCCGCTACCACGGCCTGGAGAAAAAGCAGCAATGTCAACGACAGTGGGTTGATCATCCAACGTTGGCGCAGGTTGCCGGCCGACATTACTCTTTTCAGGATAACCATGACCATCAATGCCACGCTCCCGTGCGAGGACCCGAGTAGAATAACAGTCACCATCATCATCCAACGGATAGTTGTCCATCGGTGTATTCCCATAGGACCCTGGGGGTTGGTATGACGCAGACGATCCTAAGGACTCTTGTGGACCACTATCAGCGGAAATCAACGACCGTCCAGCTCGGTGTGTGTGAAGATCAGACGGAACATGACGCGCCGGATACCGGCGATGCCCGGAATCATAGCCTCTGTGATCCCTATCCCCGTACAGGTCATCGTCAGCATCATCATCGTACAGATCACGATCAGCCTGCCAGGTCCGCTGACCTCCCTGCTGGAACCCCATCCACAGCGTCACAGCGCGAACGGTTTCTTTAATCGTCGTTCCAGTCAGAGTGATTGCTGACCACACAATGAGAAGAAGCAAAATAGGCACAGCCAGCCATACGGAGAACCCGGTAGCCAACGGCGTCCCAAAAAACAATCCGATGGCACCACCAGCTTGTCCACGCTCTGACCACGTCGTAGGCTGGCCTGCGAAAATGTGTGCAAGACCCAATACTGCCCCGATGAGCAGAGCTAACGCACCACCGGTTCGGTAGTGATTCATGTCGCGGACTGTGAGCCCTACCATCAGCACCCACGCCATGGCCACCAAAGCGAGGGGAATGAGATATGCTGCCGCCCCTACAAGAATCATAAGTCCAGTAGAGAGAGCACCCCCTACTGGCCCTCCAATACCGAACCACGTCGAACCTGCAGTAATTAACGCGAGTGCGGCAACGATCAACGCCGGAGTGTCGTACCCTCCACCAATGCGGACACTATGCTCATCATCATACTGTCCGTCCTCGATCGCGGACTCGCCCCGTGAACGCGACCCATCCCCGTAATCCGTATAGGTATGTCGAGGCGCTCGATCGTGCCCGCGAGTTTCCTCACCAGATACATCATTATCGTCAAATACAGAGCTATCCAAAAGATCGTCGTCTCTCGATCCGCGAGAATCATCCTTATCAGCACGAACAGATGCTGCTCGTCTAGCAAGACTGCCGACTCCTCGCGCTGTACTACCAAAAAAACCTGCTAGCCCAGAACCGACCGCTGAAAACGCACTTCCGGTCCGTTCAAATTCTTGAGTCGGATTCATGACCTCATCACGATGCGTCGAACGAGACCCTCCACCCGGACGCGAGGTCGATCCCCCCCTCCGCGAACGTGCACGTGGAGAACTCACCGGAGGAGTCTTCGAGGAACGTGTGCTGGTTTTCCGAGGGGCAGTCATGTATGCCACTTTAGACACTCCGAGCACATCATTCACATTATTAACCTCAGCTGGGCATTTAGAATCAGCCCATGCTCACGAGGCTACGGCGCTCACAATACCAGAAAAGTCCTGCTCCAACACAGGGGAGCAGGACTTTACACCTATACCGACTCGCGAGTACCTTCAACGTCCGCCACAAGCGTTTCGTTGGAATTCATCGGTACCACAGTCGGAACAACAAAGGGCTTACGTCGCCACTTCTCCCCCACAAACTTGATAATCCGACGCTTAATCTGCTGAGCCATTCGATATGGATCGTTCTCCCCCGAGCCAGACAGATCAAGCATGGTGTTATCAACCAGATCTTCAACCTCACGCATCATCTCACGCGACTCATCCGAGAACCCGGAAGCAACAACACGTGGCTTCTCCAATGTCCGCCCAGTCCGATTATCCATGACGACAGTGACGGCGATAACACCCCCCTCACCCATCTGAGTACGATCTTCCAACACTTCCGCGTTGACGTCACCCATGGTGACTCCATCGACGTAAAGATTACCGACCGGAATCTGACCGACGACCTTAACCTGTTTATCGACCATGTCAACAACCACACCGTTTTGCGCCAGTACAGTGTGATCTTCCCGAACCCCCGTCGAAATGGCGAGTTGCCTATTCGCCCTCAGATGACGCCATTCACCGTGAACAGGCATGAAATTCTTCGGCCGTGCAGCGTTGTACAAAAACAGGAGTTCACCAGCGAAACCATGACCGGATGTATGCACCTTGGCATCCCTACCGGTAATCACCTCGGCACCGATCTGCGAAAGCATGTTGATAACACCAAATACAGCTTCCTCATTGCCAGGCACAAGAGAGGACGACAAAATAATCAAGTCGCCTTCACGCACCGTGATCTGCCGGTGTTCACGCCGCGCCATCCGAGACAACGCCGCCATAGGCTCGCCCTGCGTACCCGTCGTCACAAGAAGGACCTTATGCGGTGCCATCTTTGCAGCATCATCCATCGTCACAATGGTATTTCGAGGAACCTGCAGATAACCGAGTTCTTCAGCAATCTGCATGTTGCGAACCATGGACCGGCCGCTAAATGCAACCTTTCGCCCCGCAGCAACAGCCGCATCAACAGCAGCCTGAACCCGAGAAACATTTGACGCAAACGATGCAATAATGACACGCTGCTTCGCCTCGGCTACCAATCGTTTAAGCGTCGGCGCAATTTCGGCCTCAGATCCAGAGAACCCAGGTGTTGCCGAGTTTGTGGAGTCCGCCAACATGAGGTCCACTCCCTCGTCTCCAAATCGAGACAACGCCGGCAAATCAGTCGGACGCCCACTCGTGGGTGTCTGATCGAGCTTGATATCACCCGTGTGAATAAGAAGTCCCGCCCCAGTCTTGAGAGCAACGCCAAGACAATCAGGGATCGAATGATTGACGTTCCAGAAACGAACATCAAAGGGCCCGTACTTTTCGTGCGAATCAACGTTAACCTCGATCAACTTTGGCCGCTGATGATGTTCACGACATTTAGCAGCAATCAAAGCACAAGTGAACCGCGAGGCAACAATCGGAATATCGGGTCGCAACTTCAACAGCCACGGAATCGCACCAATGTGGTCTTCATGGCCGTGAGTAATGACCAATGCCTCAACACGGTCCATCTTATCTTCCACATACGAAAAGTCAGGAAGAATCAGATCCACACCGGGTTCATCAGAGCTGGGGAAAAGAACTCCGCAGTCGATAATAAGAAGACGATTGTGGTATTCGAACACCGTCATATTACGACCGATTTCTGAAATGCCGCCTAAAGCAACGATACGTAAACCATCTTTAGGGGCTTTCGGGGGGCTGGACAACCGCTGACTGAGGTCTGCCCCTTGCATAGACGTCACGACGGAGCGTCCCTTGCTGGAGCCATTATTTCGATCACGTCCTCGTTTGTTGGGGCGACCACCCTTCCCGTTCTTAAGGTTCCTACTATTACGGCTCCCACGCCCAGCCATATTCGAACGTCGCGATGAACCGTTCCTGTTTCCATCACCTCCCCCATCATTTTTACGGGTGCCATGAGTGCCATGACGACCGGAGGATGGTGAGGCATTCCCCTCATTCACGAGCTCGGAATCCTGCGACAACTGGCCACGCGATGTAGCCTTTGGTTCCGTAAATTCTGGGCGCTGAGCTGCGTCGACATCGGGCGATCCGGCTTTACGCGTAGAACGCCGACCGCGAGTGCGGTTTTCTGGCACTACAGAACACCAGCCTTTCTCATATCGTCGGCAAGCTCATCGAGCTGTGACGGACTAGGCACAATTTGAGGCAAACGAGGTTCTCCTACGTTCATGCCCTGCAAATGCAGAGCAGCTTTAACAAAACTTACCGCACCAAGACGCGCTTGCGCGTGATAGAGCGGAGACAAAGACACTGATAGACGCTGTGCCTCAGGAAGATTTCCGGAGTCATAGGCGTCATACATTTTTCGCAACACCGGGGCAGCAACATGACCGACAACTGACACAAGGCCCGTCGCACCGACTGACAACCAGGGAAGATTGATCGGATCATCGCCGGAATACCACGCCATTCCAGTGGAATGAATGACTTCAAGAGCCTCTGGGATATTTCCTTTTGCATCCTTAACGGCACAAATGCGAGAATGCTCCGACAACCGAATCAGGGTATCCTTAGCAATAGGAATAACACTACGTGGGGGAATATCATAAAGCATCACCGGCACATCAACAGCATCGGCGACGGCCATAAAATGCCGATAGATTCCCTCTTGGGTCGGCTTCGAATAATAAGGAGTCACAACAAGAAGGCCATCCGCACCAGCATCAGCCGACGCGCGGGACAACTCGATACTCGTCTTCGTATTATTCGTCCCTGAGCCCGCAATAATGCGGGCAGTATCCCCCACCTCATGCTTCACCGCTTTAAGCAACTGCAACTTCTCTTCGACAGTCGTCGTCGGGGACTCCCCTGTCGTACCAGCAAGCACCAGCGAATCACATCCCTGGTCAACGAGGCGCGAAGCTAGCGACACCCCTGCAGATATATCAACGTTACCGTCGCTATCGAAAGGTGTAACCATTGCCACCGCAATGGTTCCGAAAACATCAGCGCCTGCTCGTGTTGCAATACCAGTGCTCATATCGGTCAAGGGTACCCAAGGACGACGTCCACAAACAACTAGCTTTCACTTACGAACGGACTTGTCGCAACCCTCGAACCATCACTCAATGTCGTCACCGAAAAATCACCAAACGCATGAGGCGACACCGAACGAAGCTGCTCGAGAACGGCAATCGCTAATTGACGAACCTCACGGTCAGCATTTTCACTGGCTCGCATACCGATAAAATGACGCCACGTACGAAAATTCCCGGTCACCACCACACGAGTCTCTGCCGCCGACGGCAGAATAGCCTTCGCAGCCTGCCGCGCTTGCTTACGCCGTAACAATGCGTTCACTCGGCCCGCGGTATCCTCCGATGTCTTCTTTTCAATACTATTGAGGAGTTCTGAAAAAGTCTCTCGCGCTACGTCACACGCCTCAAGAAACAACGCTGCTAATTCTTGATCATCCGCAATCTCTGCAGGAATAACAACGTCGATGTCTTCATTCGGAGTAAAACGCTGCGACAACTGGGAAAAAGACAAATGGCGATGCCGCATAAACTCATGAGCACACCCTTGAGACAGACCCCGTATATAAAACGTCGCCGTCGGATGCTCCAATAGAGCCGTATGCCCCACTTCCATAATATGTCGAATATACGACTCGTTCGATGCTGTATGCGGATTCGGTCGATCCCATGTTTCATAACAAGCACGGCCTGCAAACTCGATAAGCGAATCCGCATCCGATGAATCTTTCACGAAGCCAAGGTCGATCGACTCGGGAAGACTAAACGACGTGTGACCAATGAGGAATAGCTCAAAAGGCTTATATACTGCCATCTACAGCCCCAGGAATGAAGACAAACCAACGGTCAAACCCGGGTTCTCGGATACCTTCCGTACCCCAAGGAATACACCGGGAACAAACGACGTACGATCATATGAATCCTGACGAATTATCAAACTCTGCCCTTGAGAACCAAGGATAACAGCCTCATGCGCGACGGCACCGCTCATTCGAACTGCATGCACTGGAATACCATCCACCAACGCGCCACGAGCCCCGTCTAAAGACTGCTCAGTGGCATCAGGCTGATCAGAACACTGCGCGTGTTCTCGCGCACGCGCAATAGCCCGCGCAGTATGGATCGCTGTACCTGATGGTGCATCCTTTTTGCCTGGATGATGCATCTCGATAACCTCAGCGGAATCAAAATACGGAGCCGCAATCTCAGCTAACTTCTCGGTCAAAACCGCGGAAATTGCAAAATTCGGAGCAACCAATACACCAGTGTCAGGAGATTCCATTAACCATTCACGCACTTGGTCATACCGTTCATCTGTCCAGCCGGTCGTTCCCACCACGGCATGGATCCGATGCTTCACAAGAAATTCGACATTCCCCATCACCGCACCCGGAGACGTGAAATCAATAGCCACCTCAGCCTCTGATTCCACCAACATATCGAGAGAATCATTCCGCCCTATTGTCGCGACAAGCTCAAGATCAGGCTCCTTATCAAACGCCGCAACGAGGGTCCTGCCGACATTCCCCGAAGCACCAATAACACCCACTTTACGTGGTGAACGCATTTCTTCTCCCGTCGTTGTTTTCGCATGCATCATCATGCCTACGGCCACCCGCGTCATTCATCCTGATAGCGGCGGCCAATACCAGGTTGAGGTCAGTCTACGCTGACCGTCCTTTACTCTAATCACCCCTCGTCTCGATGGACACCGCTGATGCCCCTTCCCTACCTCGCATCACACCATACTTGCACATAACCGCGAACACCGAGACGGCACACCTCGCCGCCTGCCCATCACCATGCAACGCAGTGATTACCGCCGCGAATCACTGACCATCATCTGCCGTTCATCCCGGGCATGAGCACCGAGCTATAAACACCAAGTCACCACGGCACACGCAAACGTGTGCCGTGGTGACTTTTCTAGACAATGGCGTACTTAGTCCTCCACGGGAACTAAAGAGATCTTCCCACGGTTGTCGATATCAGCAATCTCTACCTGTATCTTGTCACCAACGTTGACAACATCCTCAACCTTTTCGATGCGCTTTTTCCCGCCCAACTTCGAGATATGCACAAGGCCATCACGATTAGGCAAGATCGACACAAACGCACCAAAAGCTGTGGTCTTCACCACGGTGCCCAGGAAGCGCTCCCCGACCTTCGGTAACTGGGGATTTGCGATCTCATTGATACGCTCAACCGCTGCGTCAGCAGACCCACCCGATGTCGCCGAGATAAACACAGTTCCATCGTCCTCGATAGAAACACGCGCGCCCGTCTCTTCAGTGATCTGGTTAATGTTCTTGCCCTTCGGGCCGATAACCTCACCAATCTTAGAAACAGGAACCGTGATCGTCGTGATACGAGGAGCATAATCGCTCATAGGGTCCGGCTCATCGATGACCTCAGCCATCGTGTTCAAAATTTCGAGACGAGCATCTCGAGCCTGCTTAAGCGCCCCTACAAGAACGTTCGATGGGATTCCGTCTAACTTCGTATCTAGCTGAAGTGCCGTAATGAAATCTTCAGTTCCGGCAACCTTGAAATCCATATCGCCGAAAGCATCTTCCGCCCCGAGGATGTCTGTCAGAGTTACATAACTCATCTTGCCGTCTACCTCACCGGACACAAGACCCATCGCGATGCCTGCAACCGGTGCCTTTAATGGTACACCTGCGTTATACAGCGACAATGTCGAGGCACACACAGATCCCATCGAGGTTGAACCATTCGATCCCAATGCTTCAGACACTTGGCGAATCGTGTACGGGAAGTCATCACGCGACGGAATCATCGGCGTCAAAGCGCGCTCCGCCAACGCACCATGTCCAATTTCACGGCGCTTCGGGGACCCAACACGACCAGTCTCGCCGGTGGAGTACGGCGGGAAATTGTAGTGGTGAATATAACGACGGTGATCCACCGGCCCCAGTGAGTCAACCTGCTGCTCCATCTTGAGCGTATCCAACGTCGTAACGCCAAGGATCTGAGTTTCGCCGCGCTGGAATAAAGATGACCCATGCGCACGCGGAACAAGATCAACTTCAACATCGAGATCGCGGATATCCTCGACACCACGACCATCGATACGGAATCCATCTGCCAAAATACGAGAGCGAACAACATCCTTCGTCACAGCGTTGTGAGCTGCACGGATCTCAGCCTCACGTTCAGGGAATTCGTCGCTGAGGTTCTCGACTGTTTCATCCATATCTGATGCGAGAGCCTCATCACGCTCCTGCTTATCAGCAATCGACATAATATCGCTGATACGCCCCTTGGATTCAGTCTCAACAGCTGCGCAGACATCGGCACCATACGGTGGGAAGAGCGGGAATTCTTCGACGGCCGGGTCCACTGCCTCACGGAGAGCTTGCTGTGCGCCACACAGTTCAGCAATGAAAGGCTTCGCGGCCTCAATACCGTTGGCCACCACCGACTCCGTTGGAGCAGGAGCACCATCATTAACACGGTCGACAACACTGTCCGTTGCCCCCGCCTCTACCATCATGATAGCGACATTATCGATATTCTTTCGTGGGCTCGCTTTACGCCCCCGACGGCGCCCCTTCCGTGGAGCCTCAGACGGCTGATCGCCAGTCAAACGACCTGCAACGACCATCTCAAACACAGCAGAGTCGCTTTGCTCACGAGTCGGGAAAGCCACCCACTGTCCATCAGTATGGTCTTCATCAACAATGAGCGCCATCCGAACGCCACCGACAGGACCAGACACGGGAAGACCCGCCAACTGTGTCGATGCTGATGCCGCATTAATCGCAACAACGTCGTACATGTCTTTCGGATCTAACGACATGACAGTGACAATGACCTGAACCTCGTTACGTAGGCCCTTGACAAACGTCGGGCGGAGAGGACGGTCAATTAAACGACACGCCAGAATTGCATCAGTTCCTGGACGACCTTCACGGCGAAAGAAAGAACCGGGAATACGTCCCGCTGCATACATGCGCTCTTCCACATCAACAGTCAACGGGAAGAAATCGAACCCCTCACGGGGCTTAGACGATGCGGTCGTCGTCGACAACATCATGGTCTCATCATCGAGATACGCGACCACAGAACCATTTGCCTGACGGGCCAACTGGCCAGTTTCTAAACGGATGGTGCGTGAACCAAAGTCACCGTTATCAATGGTGGCTTCAACAGAATGAGTACCAAACTCTTCGTCATAAAAAACGGAGTGATTATTGGTCATAAAAAGGGGAATCCGTCCTTCTCTATCGGTGCCCCGGGCGATCATCGGTGTCGCCAACGAGAAAACTCTTTTTTATTTATCTTCAGGCACACTCATACTAGCAGGCAAAGCTCGTGCCAGCAGGTCGAGTGGCCTGCGGACGTAACCGTGTACCGTTGTTCTCCCCCACAACGGCTCGCCAAAGAGACAAAAACTCGGCCTCACCACACAGTGACAGGCCGAGTTGCGTCAGCTTCCTTTTTCGCAACAGTGCCCATGATCAGCGGTTCTACCACCAACGATCCACTACCACGTAGGAAATTAATAAGAACCACGCAGAGCGCGTGGCCCCGATTAACGACGAAGACCCAAGCGGGCAATCAAGTTACGGTAACGGTCGACATCATTGGCAGCCAAGTACTTCAGCAGACGCTTACGACGACCAACCAACAGCATCAAACCACGACGGGAGTGATGATCGTGCTTGTGCTCACGAAGGTGCTCCGTCAGCTGACGGATCCGCTCGGTCAGCAGAGCGACCTGAGCCTCGGTAGAACCCGTGTCAGTCTCGTGGAGACCAAACTCGGACAGAATGCTTTTCTTCTTCTCAGCAGACAAAGCCACAGGAATACTCCTAAGAAAATTGAGATCGTTTTTTCAGTCCGTATCAACCAGATTGCAAACAACAGCAACAACCCGCATCCGCACCTGCCTTACTCCACATTCTCCGAGCCGTCACGCATGACTGAACTACGGATCCACAGGAGCGACAAAGACTGCCCATAACTGCAACGGACCACAGTTAATACCCAGCGAGACTACCATATGTTCTCAAGCAGTCGAAATAGCGCTACTCTGCCCACACCTCACCCGTGCTGGCGGCCAGCCTGCGCTACCACCCTAGTCGCCGGTACGCTGCGTCATCATCCTCACACAATCAACATCGCGGCGCATCGCTGCGAGAAGGTCATCAATACCCTCGAATTTCTCCATTGAGCGAAGGTAATCAATAAATTCAACACGCGCATACAAACCATACAAATCAGCGTTTTTATCAAGCACAAAAGCTTCCACTGAACGGCGGTTATCGTTGAATGTCGGGTTCATCCCCACAGAAATAGCCGCCGGGTATTTCACCCCTGGATCCATATCTCCATCAACATCCACGTCGGACTCAATGGTCAGCCACCCTGCGTACACACCGTCCGCCGGTAAGGCGCGCTCAGCACCGACATATAGATTCGCCGTCGGGAAGCCCAGTTCACGCCCACCCCGACCCGCACCATGTTCCACCTCACCGGAGACAGAATAGGCACGTCCCAATGCCCTCCCCGCCTCAATAACGTTGCCACAGTCAAGCTGTGAACGAATATACGTTGACGACACCGTGTGACCATCCTCAGCAAAAAGCGGAACAATCTCGACGTCACATCCATACCTCGGGCCCTCAGCCGCCAAAGTATGCGACGTCCCCGCTGCCTTGTGACCAAACGTAAAATTCTCCCCCACAACGACACCTACCGCATGAAGAAGACCAACAAGAACCTGCTCAATGTAATCCGTCGGGCTCAACGCTGCCAGGCTTCGCGTGAAATCAACGGTGAGAAAATAATCCACACCAAGTTCGTCAGCCCAGCGCTGACGTTCGTCTAGAGTTCCCAACAAACGGGGGGTTCGTTCAGGCGCAAAAACCTTAACTGGATGGGGCTCAAAGGTCATGAGGACACACGGAACACCTAATTCACGCGCACGACGAACTGCTGTACTAATGAGGCGCCGGTGCCCCCGATGAACGCCATCAAATACACCAATCGTGACGACGGATGCATCGAGAAACTGAGGTATGTCATCCAATCCGTGCCAAATATCCACGTGGGATAGAGTACGTCACACAACTAGGTTGCGCGATATCCCCTCAGACTTATCCACGGAACGTCCACTAGGGAAGTCCTAGGATCCACAACGTAATCAGGCTCTGCTGTGCAGCATCGGTTATTCTAGACCCGTGACTGCCCCCGAGGACCCAGGCCACCCGCACACCCCCCTGACGCTTTCCCACACTTCCTCCACAACGGAGAAGCCTCAACGCCCATTCAGCCATGCACCAGCCGCCCAACAATCATCAATACTCGACCGGTCAGGAATCGTCATCGTCGACAAGCCCGCCGGATTGACCAGCCACGATGTAGTAGCCCAGATGCGCCGGTTGATGCGAACACGCAAGATCGGACACGCTGGAACCCTAGATCCGGCGGCAACGGGCGTCCTCATTATCGGCGTCGAACGTGGCACCAAGTTCATGGCACACATGGTTTCCGATACTAAGTCTTACGATGCCACTATCAGATTAGGATTTGCTACAACCACCGACGACGCAGAAGGCAACCCCATCCCCTACTCAAACGCTGCCCCCTGTCCCTTTCCACCAAACGGTAGACCCCAATCCATCATCGACACCTCCACCCAGAGAAGACTGAAATTACTAGCCTTAGAACCCGACCGTATCGACCTTGCCCGAACCCGCCTTACAGGGACTATCATGCAGCGTCCCAGCAGCGTGAGCGCTATCAAGGTCAACGGCCGCCGCGCTTATGACCTCACCCGCGCTGGGGAGGACATTATGCTTCCCGAGCGGCCCGTTACAATCTTCAGATTCGACATTCACCACATCACGGAAGCCTCAATCAACGATGGAACATCGTCTACTGTCCTTGACCTCACTGTTTCCATCGATTGCTCATCAGGAACCTACATCCGCGCCCTCGCACGAGATTTAGGCGATGCACTTGGCGTCGGCGGACACCTGACGGCACTACGCCGTACTCGCGTGGGATCCTTCACCCTCACACAAGCCAAAACACTGGAACAACTACAGGAAGAACAATCAGCAGCAGCCAAGCAAAACACGAGACCACAATCCCATGGTGAGCCTGCACGAGCATCACTGAGCTATTCCTTGGATGACGCCATCATCCACTCTTTCCCCACCCGCCAACTCACCCACACCGAGGCCACCGCCGTATCCATGGGCAAACGCATCTCCGCATCAGGCACCGACGGAACATATGCGGGAATATCACCTGATGGTCGTGCTATAGCTCTGATGAGAGAGCATCATGGAGTAGCAACCACGGTCTTCGTTGCCCGACCAGCAACCTTAAGATAAGTGCGCCCCTGCACCATCAATGGAAACACAGCAATCCATCGACACCAGCACCATGCACGCACACCACGTTCACACGACCCAGGTGCCGGTCACAAC
Organism: Corynebacterium sp. PCR 32; assembly: GCF_037464985.1. Taxonomy (NCBI): domain Bacteria; kingdom Bacillati; phylum Actinomycetota; class Actinomycetes; order Mycobacteriales; family Corynebacteriaceae; genus Corynebacterium; species Corynebacterium sp. PCR 32. Next base: position 612,105 of record NZ_JBAHVL010000001.1, on the reverse strand, counting down.
ATATCCCGCGACGATCGCCCATCGCCCCTCGATTGTTGGCAGTCTCGGGACCACCCCCACATCAGAGTCAATATGGGCAACAAAAGAACCATCACAGCGAAGCTCAATAACCGCCTGAGAAAAATCCAGGAAGACACCAACTACCGGAAACCACGACTTATACACCGACTCTTTCGCCGAAAAAATCACAGTCCCCACTAATGCATTCACATCAGAGTCAGAACACGACAGTCCCGACCCCGTTCCACATCTCCCCATTACGACCCCGACCTGATCCCGATCACGCGCGGTCAACACAACCTCCCCCACCCCAGAAGGAAGCGGCTGAGCAACCTCAACATCCAGTCCTACAGAAGCAAACAGGGTCCCATCTGCCACCACCGCAGCACGAAAATCCGTCGTGTGCGTCAAAGACCCCACAACACCTTCCGGAAAAACAGGAACCCCCCGCTCGCCTCGAACAATACCCGTCGAACTATGATCGCAACCCGTTAATTCCGACAGTGCCTTCCTGGCACACGCCCGCGTATCAGCAAACTGCGCCCGCCGCACCGCAACAGCACGCTCCACATAAGCTCGCTCCTGAGGACATAACGCATTCCAATTCTCAACACTCACACGGCTCCACGTCGTCCCGCATGACAGTGAACCCCTAGACCCCGCCCTGTCCAGCCCCGACGCCCCCTGAGGCCTTTCACCATGAGACGTCGGCTCGGCAACACGCAACTCCGACCACACACACCCCCGGGGAAAAAACTCCGACGGGATAACCGAGTCATGAACACCCACGGCCACACCCGACGACACACCAAAACCACGCCGTACAGCACCGAATTTCGCCTGAGAACCACCAATCATTGAACACCAACACGAACCCAACCCCCGCGGATAAAACGTAACGCGGTCGTCGCCAAACGAAGAACAAAAAACACGATGAGCCCCCACCACACACCAACAAGACCCCACCCTTGACTCAACGAAATCCACGTCAACGGTAAGAATCCCACTACCGCCGACACCAAGGTGACGTTCCGCAGAAACACCGCATCACCCGCACCAAGCAAGATCCCATCAAGGGCAAACACACAACCACCAAGCAAAACCAACACCACAAGCTGCCACCACGGGCCCGCCATAGCATCCAACACACTTTCCGACTGTGTAAACAGACGCGGCACCCAGAAATACCCAGCCGACATAGCCGCCGCCAACACCAACGACAACAACCCCGACCACCGAATAATCGCACATCCCATCGCCTTAGCAGTCACTGGCCGGCCAGCCCCCAACGCAGCCCCCACAAAAGCCTGCGCAGCAATAGCCAACGAATCTAAAACCATCGTCAGAAAATTCCATAACTGCAACAAAACCTGATGTGCTGCCAACGATGCCGCCCCACAACGCCCAGCCACTGCGGCAGCAGAAATGAACGACAACTGGAAACTTAACGATCGCGCAATCAAATCACGCCCCATCACTAGCTGGGTCTTCATAACCGACCACTCGGGCCTCCACCGATTCGCATACCGCGCATTCTCCCTGATAAGACATACAAGGAAGCAGCATGCCGTAATAGTCTCCCCCGTCACATTCGCCACGGCAGAACCTGAAATGCCACACCGAGAAACCAAAATCGGCACCAACACCAATGCCGGCCCCACACCCGCAAGAGTGAAATACAGCGGATACCGTGCATTCTGTACCGCCCGTAACCACCCATTCCCAGCCATCGTCACCAATGTCAGCGGCACCGCTGGCGATGCAATACGCAGCCACCGCGTTGCTTCACGGGCAACATCAGTGCTCGCAGCCAACCATGCCGTCAGAACCGGCGCCCACAGCCACATCCCCCATGCCAGTGCGATACCGACTATCACAGCAATCCAGGTTGACTGAAGCCCCTCCTCTACCGACTTATCCCGCCTACCGGCACCGAAGAACCGACCCGCACGAGCCGTCGTCCCATACGACAAAAACGTCAGCTGTGTCGTAATCTGAGCAAGAATTGTCGTAGCCGCAGCCAACGCCGCCAAATCAGTCTTTCCCAAGCGACCAACCACCGCGGTATCACACAACAGATAAATCGGTGTGGCCGCCAAAACACCTAACGACGGAAGCGCAATAGATAGGATTCTCCCCACGCTGACTCTTCCGCTCGTCGAGGCATCGTCGGTGTCGGTGCCAGGGGCTTCACCGCAACCACGCTGGTTCTCACTCATCGGCCAGACTTCTCCTCCGCTTCAACAACCCTGTGAAAAACCTCCATGAAATCGCTCTGGCTACCACGCCAGGTCAAGCCGGATGCCCGTGCATGTCCACCGCCTCCAAACTTCTCGGCAACCCGCGCCACATTAACCGCACCACGCGAACGCAACGACACTACGATCTCACCCGGACGGTCACTCTTCAGGACCATCGCAACATCCGCTTCCGACGCCGTCCGAACGGTATCAATGACGGACTCCACATCATGGGTAGCCTCGCCAGGGACAACACCCCACACCAAACCACGGCCATGGACAGCAGACGGCTCATACACCAGAGATACGAGCACAGTCCCCAGCATCCGCAAATATGACACCGAATGATCATCAATTAATGCCGACGCGATGCGCTGCGTATCAATCCCCGTCGACGCCAAACGATCAGCTGTCGAAAACTGATCGGGTCCGCCCCAACGAAAACTCCCTGTATCAGTAACCAACCCCGCATACAGCGATGTCGCCATCATATGATCAATCGGTTCCGAATAGATGTCCAATAGTGAGGCGAGCATGCTCGTGGTTGAATCAGCATTCGGCTCCACCCAGTTAATGCTGCAAAAATTAGTACTCGTCTCGTGGTGATCAATAAGCAACGATCGACCACGCTCCGTGGCAGCATCAACCAGGGCAGCCGCTGCTCCACACCGATCTAGCGATGCTGTATCAACACACACGACGGCACATGGATCCGAGGGGATGTCGTCAAACGGAACATAGAAACGCTCGGTGTCCAACACGGAAAACCTCGATGCTGGAACTCCGCCATCACCATTGACAGCCACCGCAACCCCACCCCACCGGCGAATTAGCTCAACGAGTACACATGCTGATCCGATGGTGTCGGCATCAGGACGAACATGGCTCACCACCACACATGGCTGCAACACATGTTTCGCATACCCATGCACGTGAGAGTCCCGCGCTATGGCGTGCAAGAACGTCCACGCGTCGTAGTCAGTAACTGGCAAACCCCGGGGAATAAACGCGGGATCACAACCACTCATGCGAGCCGCTCTCAGGATCCCTTTCATCACTTAACGTCTTATAGGGGTTTGCATCGCCAGCGGGCGTTGCGCCTTCGGCCTGACGGGCAACCTCCGCATCACGTTTCCGAGCGTGAGCTAATAATTCCTCTAAACGCGCACTCGTTTCGGGAACGGTATCCAACGTAAATGTCAGCGTTGGTGTGAATCGAACACCCAATTGATCCCCGACTGCTTTCCGGAGTTGCCCCCGTGCTCGGTGAAGTGCCTCGGCGGCCTGCTCGAGGTTCGGTTCGTCGTCGAGCCTACGCCCACGAACCGTGTAATACACGGTCGCATCGTGAAGGTCACCAGTCAACTGGGTGTCTGTGATCGTTACGAGCTCCAACCGGCGGTCCTTCACACTGCGTTCAATAGTGCTCGCCACAATAGTTTGAATGCGCTTAGCCATACGGGCAGCGCGAGCCCGGTCAGCCATCAGAAAACTCCCTCCATTGAGTACGTGGAGGGAGTTTACCTGACGACCACTCTTATCACCCGATCAGGAAGCTCTTCAGCTATCACGGGGATGGAAAGCAGTCGGTTGTACACGAACAAACGACCTATTTATTTTTCGGGGACTTCTTGCCCTTGTTGTCGTTTGTTCTGGGCACCTCAACCAGTTCGTAGGCCTCAATCTTGTCGCCCACCGAGATATCCGGGTAGGACAGGACCATGCCGCACTCATAACCGTGCTGAACTTCCTGAACATCGTCTTTTTCCCGACGCAAGGAATTGATGGTTGCTTTTTCAGCAACCACATTACCATCACGAACTAGGCGGACAGTAGCGTTTCGCTTGACGGTTCCCGTCTCAACCATGCAACCTGCGATGAGTCCGACAGCCGAAGCTTTGAAGAGCTGGCGGATCTCGGCAGTACCAAGTTCGCGCTCCTCATAGATCGGCTTGAGCATGCCGCGTAGAGCAGCCTCAATTTCCTCAATCGCTTTGTAGATGACCGAGTAGTATCGAACGTCAACACCTTCAGCATTCGCAGTCTCGGTAGCCTTACCCTCAGCCCGAACGTTGAAGCCTATGATGATGGCCTCAGACGCGGCTGCCAAGTGGACATTCGTCTCAGTCACAGCACCGACGCCACGATCGATGATGTTGAGCTCGACTTCTTCGCCAACATCAAGCTTGAGTAATGCGTCTTCCAGGGCCTCAACAGTACCTGCGTTGTCACCCTTAAGGATGAGGTTGAGGGTACTGGTTTCTTTGAGAACTTTGTCCAGATCCTCGAGGGAAACACGCTTCCGAGATCGCGCTGCCAAGGCGTTACGTCGCCGTGCATCGCGACGATCAGCAATCTGCCGAGCAGTGCGATCATCCTCAACGACCAGGAGATTATCACCAGCACCAGGAACACTGGTGAGCCCCTGAACCTGTACAGGGACGGACGGGCCTGCATTGGCAACGTCACTGCCGTGTTCATCAGTCATTCGGCGGACACGTCCGTGGGCGTCACCCACGACAATGGAATCGCCAACACGCAACGTACCGCGCTGAACAATCACGGTAGCGACGGGCCCACGACCACGGTCGAGGTGTGCCTCGATAGCAACACCCTGAGCATCCATGTCCGGGTTCGCAACAAGCTCAAGCGATGCATCAGCAGTCAGAAGAACTGCTTCAAGCAGCCTGTCAATGTTTTGTCCCTGTTTTGCGGAGATGTCCACGAACATCGTCTCGCCGCCCCACTCCTCTGGAGTGAGACCAAACTCAGTCATTTGGCCACGGATCTTCTCCGGATCTGCACCTTCCTTATCAATCTTGTTGACAGCGACAACGATAGGTACCTCGGCTGCCTTCGCATGGTTAATCGCTTCCACAGTCTGTGGCATGACTCCGTCATCAGCAGCGACGACCAAAATGGCAATGTCAGTCGATCGGGCTCCGCGCGCACGCATAGCAGTAAATGCCTCGTGACCAGGAGTATCGAGGAAGGTCACCAAGCGATCTTCACCATCAAGACCAACCTTGACCTGGTATGCACCGATGTGCTGGGTGATACCACCGGCCTCACCGGAAGCGACATTTTCCTTACGGATTGTATCCAGCAGACGAGTCTTACCGTGATCAACGTGGCCCATCACAGTCACCACCGGAGGACGCTTAGCTAGGTCTTCGACGCCGCCGTCATTCTCACCGAACTGCAGGTCAAAGGATTCGAGGAGTTCACGATCTTCATCCTCAGGGGAGACAACCTGGACTTTGTAGTCCATCTCTTCGCCGAGAAGCATCAGGGTCTCATCGGACACAGATGCGGTTGCAGTAACCATTTCACCCAAGTTGAACAACGCCTGAACCAATGCGGCAGCATCAGCATTAATTTTGTCAGCAAAATCAGCAAGTGAGGCGCCTCGAGCAAGGCGAATGGTCTGACCGTGACCATTAGGAAGCTTAATGCCGCCAACAACGGTCGGCGCCTGCATTGCCTCGTACTCATTCCTCTTCTGCCGCTTCGACTTGCGTCCACGACGAGGAGCTCCACCAGGACGACCGAATGCACCAGCCGTCCCACCACGACGACCTCCACGCCCACTACGGGGACCCGCACCATGCCCGCCGCTAGGGCTACCGTGCCCGCCGCGACCTCGGCCACCACCAAAGTGATTCGAGGATTTCGACGGCATTTGTCCCGGACTTGGATGTGACGGCATCATCGCCGGCGTCGGAGCACTCCCACCACTCTGCTTCGGAGCGCGGTCACTGCGGCCCCCAGGGCGTCCTCGACCACCAGGTTTCGCGTGATTACCCGGTCGCGGAGAATGCTGCTGGCTGCTTCCACGCTGGCCGGGTTTGCCGGATGTTCCACCTGGGCGTGGCATCTCACCACTACGCGACCGTGGCGCGGGTCGCGTACCTGACGAGAATGGGTTATTAGCTACACGAGGTGCCCTCTTGCCTCCTGGCTTTGCACCTGGTTTGACGCCACTCTGCCCGGGTTTCGGCATCGTCCGCTGAGAACGTGCAGCTTGATCGCTGGGTTTAGGGCCTGGTTTTGCAGATGGCTTTACGGCATTCCGTGGTTCTTCAAAGCGCGGCTGACCAGGTTTAGGCGATACCTTGCCGGCTGCCTGCTGGTCAGTTGTGGCCGTGGGTAACGTGGCCGTCTGGTCACCGTCATGGATTGCGTCTTTGTTATCGGCCGAGGCTGTGCGTGGAGCATGGCCACTTCCTGATATATGAGCCGCTGCACCAGGAGTGGGGGCAGCCGAGCGACGTTGCGGTCCTGGCTTCACTGCAGGCTGATGTGTAGACACTGACGTGGAATCGTCAACAGCTGTCGTACGAGATGAGGAGGACGATGACCGTTCTGATAACGAATTTTTAACGACTTTACGAGGCGTACCCGGTTTCGGGCTCTGTCCACCTTTATCCAGCTTCCTATTAGCCACCGAGGCTGGTGATGGAGCCGCAGAAGGATTACGGCGATGAGCTGCAGCTGCTGCCGCTGCTGCAGCTGCTGCCGCAGGATTAGACCTCGGTGACGAGGAACCTGAGGACTTATCAGCCACTCCATAGTATTCCTTCATCTTTTTAACGACGGGAGGTTGAACCGTCGACGACGCGGTCTTGACAAATTCGCCTTGCTCTTCGAGCACGGCGAGAAGCTTTTTACTTGTTAATTTAAGACTGCTGTCTAACTCATTGAGCTGCTTAACGAGCTCATGGACACGAAGCTTTGGCACTACTCTCCTCACTTGTGGAGTCGAGGGCCATCATGCCGCGCCGACTCCGGGGTTAACTATTGACGTTCATCGCTGATGCTTCATCGTGTACTCATCAGTGTTTAGGTCTTCCTTCGTTCAATGGGTCCTACTGAGCGTATGGAGCTCGGATTTTCTCCCTGTGTGACCACTTCGGTACCGTCATGGAAAGAAACATCCACACAGAAACTGTGACGCTAAATTAGGTATCCGCGACAGTGTCTGTCTCCAGCGCCTCGATATAGTCACCTATCTGGCGAGTATCAGCTTGTCCCGATACCCGGAGGGCGCGTTCGAAAGCACGCCGTTGTCGTGCACGCTCAAGGTTATCCATCGTGGGTATTATCCACGCTCCTCGACCCGGCAACGACCGAGTGGGATCAGGAGTAACCACGACTCTTTCATCTCGTAATAAGCCTTCCCGTTGTGCATCATCCTGCTTGAGGACAACACGCAACATGCGTGAATCAGAACACCTCGTACGAGTAGCAATGCATGTGCGCATACGAATGGGTTGTCGCGAACCCTGACGTTGCACTCTCCGCCACACTCCTCACACGATCACTCTGCGTCTCAACTCTAGTTCCTCACCGTCTACCGCGCAGGCAGCGCTGAAGTGAACCACATTATGCGATCCGCAGATTAAAATATTGTCCCGTCAACGCACTACACACAGCTGGATAGGCGTATATAAGCGCGCATCATCGTCCCTTGTATCCAAGGGGCACTAACAGTGTAACGTCACAGCACGCTTTATGCGAACTTACCAGGGTTTATTCAGCATCTGAGTGTATATCGATACGCCACCCCGTAAGGCGCGCAGCAAGACGGGCATTTTGCCCTTCCTTGCCGATGGCAAGAGACAGCTGATAGTCGGGAACCGTCACCCGAGCTACGCGTTCTTCAGCGTCAATGACCTCAACGTTAACTACTTTTGAGGGTGCCAACGAATTACCAACAAAAGCCGCAGGGTCATCATTAAAATCGATGATGTCAATTTTTTCGCCACCAAGCTCATCCATAATCGCACGAACACGCTGGCCACGCGGGCCAATGCATGAGCCTTTCGCATTCACACCATCAATCGTGGAACGCACCGCCACCTTCGACCTATGACCAGCCTCGCGAGCGATAGACACGATCTCCACAGATCCATCAGCAACTTCGGGCACTTCAAGCTCAAACAAGCGATGCACAAACTCAGGATGAGTCCTGGAGATCATGATCTGAACAGCGCGAGGACCACGGTTAACGTTGACCACGTAAAACTTAAGCCGCTTGCCATGTGGATATTTCTCTCCAGGGATCTGCTCAGCCGGCAACAATGTCCCATCATGTCCATGTGCTTCCGTTCCCAGGCGAGCAATAACAATGCCTTTAGCACGAGCAAACGAATCAGCTTCAACGATTCCCGTGACTACCTTCGAGGTCAACGACGCATATTCCTCGTAGGTCTGATCTGCTTCGGCAGCTTGAAGTCGTTCAACCATGGCTTCCCGAACAGTTCCCGCGAAAGACCGTCCAAAGTCAGACGGTGTTTCATCGACCTCCGCAATAACATTGCCATCATCATCTCGCTCCGTGACGACAACAGCGACGTGACCATCATTGGGGTCAACATCGACACGCGCTTCCGACTCACCCCCCATGGATTTCTTCCACGCTTCCAGCAGTGCTTTCGCAATAGTAGCTGTCATGTCATCCACAGACACTCCACGTTCGCGTTCAATCGCGCGCAACGTGCTCAGGTCGATGTTCACTTGTAGCCCTTCAGTTGTCGATCGTGCAACGTTAACTGTCCATAGGCTACTCATTGGTCGTTAGGTCACAAAATATGGCCAATAACGATCACCACGTAGCCACATAGACCAGCTATGATAGTTGATCAAATGATGTATTCGTAAGCACAATCTCTGCTTCCGGCGGAGCGCTAAATTCGACTTCGAGCTTTGCCTCACAAATTTCTCGCAACGGGTAGATACTCACCGACGGCGCCGTTTTCCCAGGGATGATCACCGCAAGCTCGGTCTCAGAACTATCTAATGCCCCAATACGGCCCACGAACGAGGGGACAGTATCGTCACTCATTACAAATGTCGCCACGTGTCCGCGTTGGCGTCGAAAATGACGAGCCGCAACAAGAGGTTCATCAAACCCCGGTGTCGATACCTCCAAACGATATCCTGCACCGAAATTCAATTCCCCAGCCTGCTCAGCAGCATCAAAGACACGTGAAATCGCGTCAGAAACTTCCTCGATCGTGTTCAAATCAGGGCGTTTATCGCCATCGACGCGGATAATGATTGATGACTTCGCGCCCGCTTTCTTAATTTCCACTTTTTCAACATCAAGTCGACGAGGGTCAACGATCGGATGGAGACGCTGCGCAATTTCTTCTGTCGTTGGAAAAGCCATAGAACCAGAATAACGAGTAGGCACCGAGGTCCCTAAACACCTGTGAGACACTAGAACAGTGATGAGGAACCGAATGACTCCCCAGATGGAGGAGACCAGCCATCCAGAACAACCCGTGCAGGTATGTTCACCCCGATCAACCACTACGCCCCTCTCCCGCCGTTCCTTCGTCGGCCGATCAGCTACAGTCGTAGGTGCCATCGGAGGTCTTTCCCTCCTTAGCATGAGTGGCCTTCTTGCCGGATGTGACTTTCACCACCGCACAGAAGACCACACCCTAACCGACCTCTACACGAAGGCCGATACGCTTGCTGCGGAACTCGATTCCTCACAACAGCACGATGCCGCGTTGTTTGTCCACGCTCACGCGGACGCACTTCATCGAGAAATCCAGCGGAAAACAGGAACGACAATTCCTCGACCCAACCATAATGACGCCGCCCACGGCCACAACACCGACAACGACACCGGCGCGCGCAACGATAGAAATCACGGTGGACCACGCAGGGGCGTCGGCATCCCCGACAAGCTGAAAGAATTCCGCTCATCCATTCTCTCAGCGGCCACCGACGCTGATCCACAGCGCAATAACGGAGTTCTTCTCTCGATTGCTGCATCACTGTCCGTGATCACCTCCCAAACATCCTCAGGAGGATCAGAATCACCAAAGTCTACCCCCTCAGTTTCCCCTCGCATTGCATCAGATGCTGCCACGGCAGAGACCGACGACTCATCTCATTCATCTGACAAACATGACCGTCCACGTAAAGCTGATGTCACCGCAATGAACCGCCTCCTTGCGACGGAGTACGAAATTATCTATGGCCTTGGACTTGCCCTCCCCCACGTCGAAACCAAGCTTGCATCCGCCATAGAATCTGCAACAAACAAACATCGCTCCACCCGCGACCGCATTATTTCCTGGTTAAAAAACAGCGCTCATGTCTCCCCCAACGCTATCCCCCTTGCAAATGCCGGATACTCCTTTTCACAGATACCCAAAGACTCAACAAGCGCACAGGATTTCGTTATCAGGCTCGAGCGCTATGCGTGCGCCCACGGCTATGACAGCGGACGGCGCGTGGCACATAGTGCCGCTATAGCCATCCTGTCCTCGATGATGACAAGCTCTGCTGTCGATGCCGCCTACTTCATTAGTACCACGGGAGGACATCCCATGAATGACAGCAGCTTCCACTTGCCTGGCATGGGAACCTAGGAGGACAATACGCCCGATAGACAACTCCGGCTCTGGGCCTAAGCACCGACGTATCCTGCTGTCGTCATTCCTGTGCTCAGTGAACTGCTGATGCTCCGACGAGATCCACAATCTTCCCGGCTGCGTGATCAACCGGGATAACCTCGGTGACACCGCCGATTCGGTGCCGCACCTCAATATTCCCTTCCTTAAATGTACGCCCCAACACCACAACATAAGGCATACCCAGAAGTTCAGAGTCTTTAAATTTGACACCCGGGCTCACCTTAGGACGGTCGTCCAACAAGACATTGAGCCCGTGACCAGAGAGCTCATCAGCCAACGTTGATGCAGCTTCCATGGCTTCTGCATCTTTATTGGCAATAACAATGTGGATCGGGTACGGAGCAATCTCGACTGGCCAACGAAGCCCTTTATCATCATGATATTGCTCAGCCACCACACCAACCAAGCGTGAGATACCCACCCCATAGGAACCCATTGTCGGACGGGAACGCTTCCCATTTTCGTCGAGAACGTCAACATCAAATGCGTTGGTGTACTTTCTCCCGAGCTGAAAAATATGACCAATTTCAATGCCATGCTCCAAGACCAACGTACCCTTGCCGTCTGGCGCAGGATCACCCTCTTTGATTTCGGCAGCTTCGATAGTGCCATCCGGGGTGAAATCACGTCCAACGACCACATCGATACAGTGATACCCCTCTTTACCTGCGCCTGTAATCCACCGCGTACCGGGAGCCACACGCGGATCAACAAGGACAGTTACCCCGTGTTTCGCCATATCGACCGGCCCAACATATCCCTTGGTCAAGAAATCATGAGCGGCAAAATCGTCGACATCAGCAAGAGCCACGTCACTAGGTTCCAATGATGCTTCGAGGCGTTTCACATCTACATCACGGTCGCCCGGAATAGCGACAATCACATACGAGAACTCAGCTTCACTGGGCTTTTTCACCTTAACAACAACGCACTTTAAGGTATCTTCCGCCGTGATCTCACGCCCGAACCTTTCGGCCACATCTTCACAGCTATTTGCCCATTTCACAAGCGTATTAATGCTCGTACAGTCTGGAGATTCACAGATCACCATCGGAGCGACAGCCTCCGCAGTGTCCGGATCGATCACAGGTGCCGGGGTGACGACTGCTTCCACATTTGCCGCATAGTCTGACCCGGTAGACCGGACGAAGGTATCTTCCCCAACTGGGGATACAGCAAGAAACTCCTCCGAGGCCGAACCACCCATAGCACCCGATGTCGCAGCACAAATAGCATAATCCAGACCCAAACGATCGAACATCCGCTGATAAGCTGCCCGATGGTCCCGATAGGATTGTTCTAGCCCCCCGTCTGTCATGTCGAATGAATATGAATCACACATCACGAATTCGCGCCCACGCAAAATACCGGCACGGGGGCGCTCTTCATCCCGATATTTCGTCTGAATCTGGTACAGCGTGACGGGGAAATCCTTGTAGGAGGAATATTCACCTTTTACCGTTTCAGTGAAAATTTCCTCGTGGGTTGGGCCTAACAAGTAATCGCCCTGTTTTCGGTCGTGAAGGCGAAAAAGTGCATCCCCATATTCAGACCAGCGACCGGTAACCTCATATGAATTTCGAGGAAGTAGTGCTGGTAGCACAATTTCTTGTGCTCCCATGCTGTCCATTTCTTCTCGCACTATCCGCTCAATATTCCGCAAAACCCTAAGCCCCAAGGGTAACCACGAATACACGCCGGGCGCGAGACGGCGAATATAACCACCTCGAACAAGGAGTTTATGGCTGGGAACTTCTGCATCTGCAGGATCGTCACGCAAAGTTCGTACAAAGAGAGTGGACATACGGGTAATCATGGGTCGTTACATTACCCCACAGCGACAGTTGAGTCCCGGTGGTGTCCCCGTGACGCCACCCCATATTTCCGGTCCCGATTGGGAGATCCGCCTGCCTCCGCTCCAAGCGCGGTAGTCAAGCTGGCGGCGGGATGTCAAGCAACCCCTGGAAGGAACATCCACAACCCTAGACACACCCGAATAGGGGCATTTATCAAAAAAGGAAAGGAAATATTTTTAATTTTTAAACGGGGAACCCAGCCTGCGTACGGCTGCTTGATCGATCTACTAGAACGATCAACAAACTCGCTGACCGCACCAAATAGGAGAATTTCTGACATTAAAGTGTCGGCTATGTCTGCACACCCGTGCCGAACACCACTACACACCGAGAGGAACACTAATGTCTGACCGAAATCCCATCCGTGTCGCGATCGCCGGCGTGGGAAACTGCGCGTCATCCCTTGTTCAAGGCGTGGAATACTACAAAGATGCCGACCCGGAAAAACCAATCCCCGGCCTCATGCACGTACAATTCGGTGACTATCACGTCGCCGATATTGAATTTGTTGCCGCCTTCGATGTCGACGCAAAGAAAGTCGGATCCGACCTTTCCGAGGCTATTACTGCGTCGGAAAATTGCACAATCAAAATTTGCGACGTCCCCGCCATCGGAGTGACCGTTCAACGCGGCCCAACACATGACGGTCTAGGCCACTACTACACTGACACCATCGAGGAATCACCGGCCGAACCGGTTGATGTCGCCCACGTGCTCCGCGACACCAAGGCTGACATTCTTGTCTCATATTTGCCAGTCGGATCGGAAACAGCCGACAAATACTACGCGCAATGTGCTATCGACGCCGGCGTCGCATTCGTTAACGCCCTCCCCGTTTTCATTGCCTCCGACCCAGAATGGGCCCGGAAATTTACAGATGCCGGACTACCCATTGTCGGGGATGATATTAAATCCCAAGTTGGAGCAACCATTACCCATCGCGTGATGGCGAAACTCTTTGAAGACCGAGGCGTCCGCCTGGACCGCACGATGCAACTCAACGTCGGTGGCAATATGGATTTCAAAAATATGCTGGAGAGACGTCGACTCGAATCTAAGAAGATTTCCAAAACACAAGCTGTGACATCGAACCTCGAGCACACAATGGGTGAGGGCAATGTCCATATCGGCCCCTCGGATTATGTCAGCTGGTTAGACGACCGAAAATGGGCCTATGTGCGACTCGAAGGAACAACATTTGGCGATATTCCCTTGAATCTTGAGTACAAATTAGAGGTTTGGGATTCCCCCAATTCTGCCGGAATCATCATCGACGCCCTCCGCGCCGCAAAGATTGCGAAAGATCGCGGAATCTCAGGACCAGTCGACGCGGCAGCATCGTACCTTATGAAGTCTCCACCGAAACAAGTACGTGACGAGGTTGCTCGCCAACAGTTAGAGGAGTTCATCAGGGGAAACAACGTTAGCTAAGCTTTCCTCATGCTGATAATCCTGCCGCCATCGGAGACAAAATCATTCCCCCACACTGACTCCAGTAGTGACTCACATATCGATGACGCCCGTCACCTCAACGACAGCGACGTTCTCAATCACTGCTGCCGTCAGACAAAGGGCTCGTCCTTGAATTGGGATACCCTGCATTTCCCTTCTCTCACCCCCATCCGGCGCAGCATTGCCCACGACCTCACTCACTTGTGCGACGTCGACAACGATGAAGACAAGGCATATGCCCGAAAAATCCTCGGACTATCAGCACGACTAGATAGGGAACGAGCAGCTAACGCCACACTTCTCACCAACCCAACGGCACCAGCAATCACGGTGTATACCGGTGTCCTGTACGACGCCCTTGCCCCGTCCGGACGGGTGGAAACCGTCACGAAAGCCAACTATCTGTGTTCACCTTGCACACCGCTACCGCTCGTTGCCACTAATCGACTAGCTATAGGATCCGCGTTGTTCGGAATCGTATTAGCCCACGATCTCATCCCCCACTACCGCCTATCGGGAGACGTGGTCTTAGCACAATCCACCATACGACGCAGATGGACAACGACACTTACTGACGCACTTGTTCTATGGCGTGAGCGCCAAGATCCACACTCCAATGCCGTCTTTGATTTTCGCTCAGGACCATACCGGTCACTCGGACCAGTCCCTGGCGCCACAGAGCTCCGCATCGAAGCGGTCGATTCACAAGGAAAACGTGCGATAGTCTCCCATTTCAATAAATTCTATAAGGGTATTGTTGCTCGCCACCTGGCCACAGCTCCAGATTGCAGTCAACGATCCGCTGCGGAACTGTTAGCACATGTAATTGAGGAAAAAGTCGGATTCACTGCTGAGGTTGAACGGGGTATCGTGAAAGGAACACAAGGAGACCTGGTCACCATGCTTATTCCTCGGTAAACCCGGGCGCCGCTTCACTGTTAGCATGAGGTTGTTCGAGGTGCGGCGACATGACCGATCACAATCACCGCGGGGGGCTCGACATTCTGCAAGACCTCCCCCAGTGACGCTAATGTCGTCGCGATCGACCGTTCGTTAGGCGTCGTCCCTTCCTGAGTAATAAGAGCTGGCGTTTCTGGATCGCGACCTGCATCAATCAAGGCACGAGCTATGGCGCCACCGTGTTTCACAGCCATAATGAGGCAAATAGTGCCTGCCATGTGCCCCAACGCCTCCCAGTTGACCAGCGAGGAGGGATGCCCCGGCGGCACATGCCCTGAAACCACCGTAAATTCATGAGTCACACCACGTTGGGTCACCGAAACCCCAGCAGATTCTGGAACAGCGATAGGACTCGTAATACCAGGAACGACGATCACCTGAATCCCGTGATTCTCGCAATAGAGCTGTTCCTCAAGTCCCCGGCCAAAAACGAATGGATCCCCGCCCTTCAAACGGACGACGAATTTCCCCGCACGAGCATGTTCGACGAGCATGGAATTAATAGTGTCCTGAGCAACAGCTTTTTGATACGGCAATTTCGCCACATCGATGACGTCACAATCCTCCGGAATACTCGGTGATAAGTCCGGAGCAAGGTGGTCGAGAAGAATAACCTCAGCCGCACCGACGTACTGATGGCCACGGTACGACACTAACCCTGGGTCGCCTGGGCCACCTCCGACGAGCGCCACCGTTCCACGAAGTTGATCCCGAAGAGATCGGATAGCCCCCGCCGACAACGGCTGTACGGTCACTCGCGGCAATTCGGTCATGACCATCACCTTAGTCAGCCTATCGTCGCCATTGTGCGTACTTGCTTCATTCTGGCGCTAGGACTCCAACTCCAGCGCCTTCTGCGAACGATCCCATTGCTCCTGGAATAGATCTGTGTGCCGCGACATCAACGTGCCGTACGAGGGCACCATCTCCTTAATCTTCGGAGCCCAGTCAATCATCTTACTGCCAAAACAACGTTCAAGCAGCTCGATCATCGCCGATGGAGCGATCGAGGCACCGGGAGAAGCCCCCATTAAACCAGCAATCGAGCCATCATTACTTGAGATCACTGCTGTGCCGAACTCAAGCGAACCAAACTTCGGTGCACCAATCGGCTTAATCACCTGCACCCGTTGGCCGGCCGTGACAAGTTCCCAATCCTCTGCTCGTGCTGAAGGCATATATTCACGCAGCGATTCCACACGTGCCGTCTGATCTTTCAGGACTTCTTCGACAAGATACCGAGTCAACCCAAACTCCTGAAGTCCGACCCCAAGCAAAGATAAAATATTACCGGGACGCAGTGACCTCGGAAGATCTGTGAAGTGGCCATTCTTGAGGAATTTCGGGGTCCACCCTGCATACGGACCAAAGAGAAGACCACGTTTACCATCAATGATACGCGTATCGAGGTGCGGCACAGACATCGGAGGAGCACCAACAGAAGCCTTACCATAAACCTTCGCAGAATGCTGCCTGACCAGATCTTCATTGGTACACCGCAGCCACGCACCAGAGACCGGGAATCCGCCATAGCCTTTAATTTCTGGAATTCCTGCTTTCTGCAACAGCGGCAATGCCATTCCACCAGCACCGACAAAGACAAAGTTCGTCGTAATAACGGATGTATCTCCGGTATGAAGGTTCTTCGTCGTCACCTTCCAATGTGAACCTGCCCGGGAGATATTCTGAACCTCGTTGCCATACCGAATATCGACACCGTTCTGGGTAACATAGTCGATGTATTGACGGGTCAAAGCTCCGAAATTGATATCAGTGCCCTCGTTCGTCCACGAAATAGCAACTGGCTCCGTGTAATCACGGCCATGAGCCATCAACGGTAGCTTTTCAGCGAACTCTTCGTTGTCATCCGTGAAATGCATGCCTGGGAACAGTGGATGGTTACTGAGAACATCAAAACGCTTCCGGAGAAAGCGAACCTGTTCACCGCTATGCCCGAATGACACGTGCGGACATTTGTTAATAAACTCGCGCGGATTTCCTAGCTTGTTCTCTTCAATGAGATAGCTCCAGAATTGTCGAGAAATCTGAAATTTCTCATTTACGCTCACGGCCTTAGAAATGTCAATATCACCGTTGACCTCGTGCGTATAGTTCAACTCACACAAGGCGGAGTGGCCAGTACCAGCGTTATTCCAGGGTGCCGATGATTCTCCTGCCGGAACATCAAGGCGCTCCACAATTACCTGGTCCCAATCAGGTTGAAGCTCTTTGAGCATCGTACTTAATGTCGCGCTGATAACCCCAGCACCGATGAGAACAACATCGGTATCGGTTCCTTTTCCTGCGCGATCAGTGGATTCTGACACGATTTTCATCATCCTTCGAGACGTCACGACCAATCGTGACTCCAGTGAGAGTGGCGAATTGCTATTCGTTCTTGTCCTTCATAACTATGCGACACGGCCCACGGCCAATCGCACCTGTGGTTCGCAATGACCAACCACAATGAACAAAGGGCCGATCCGACGACGGAACCACCCTGCCCTTTGAGACTACTCGCCGGTGAAATTTGAGCATGCCCTAACCATGGCAAAAATGGAGCCTGATAAGTATTTGTAGAAGGATACCCCCTTAAACGGGGGAAGCAGGACATGATGTCCCCACCACCGTGGCGGATGGGAACATGATCACCAACGATTTCGTTACGAACAATGAATACACAGAAAGGACACCCCATGTCTTCATCGCCGACGCTGGCTGACAACGGACCACAGGCCCCTCGACGTCACTATGACCTCATGATTATCGGGACAGGATCAGGAAATATGATCCCCGGGCCAGAGTTCAATGATACGCGTATCGCCATCGTCGAGAAGGGCGCATTTGGCGGGACGTGCCTCAACGTCGGCTGTATCCCAACAAAAATGTACGTGTACGCCGCCGATATTGCAGAGGCCGCACGTGAATCCGAAAAATTCGGAATCCACGCCCACGTTGACGGAGTGGACTGGCCGGCCATCGTACGTCGTATCTTCGAACGACGCATCGACCCCATTGCACGCGGCGGCGAGAACTATCGCCGTGGAGATGAGAACCCAACAATTGATGTCTACGACCAATTCTCCCGCTTCATCGGCCCCCGAACACTCGAAACTGGGCAAGGCGACACCGCCGTCACCATTACCGCCGACCGCGTTATCGTCGCAGCCGGATCACGGCCGTTCGTTCCGCCAGTCATCACGGAATCTGACGTCCCATACCACACCAACGAAGACATTCTTCGCATTCCCGAGCTCCCCGGTTCTATGATAATCCTCGGCGGCGGCGTCATTGCCGCCGAATTCGCTCATGTATTCAGTGCATTAGGGGTCGAGATCACTGTCATCAACAGATCCTCCCGGCTCCTCAAGAAGCTCGACACAGATATTTCACAACGCTTCACCGAAATCGCATCTAACCGCTGGCGAACATACCTTGGACGGACTGTCACTAAGGCAGAACGCACCCTAGGGGACGCCGCCCCAACGTCATCCCCGCTCACCTCCCCCGACGAGACCTCTGGTAATCTCACACTCACTCTTGATGACGGCACAACAGTGAGCGCAGAGGCCCTTCTTGTCGCCATGGGCCGAACTCCCAATGGCGACCTGCTCAACGCCACTGACGCGGAGGTAGACCTCGACGACGCTGGCAGGATCGTCGTCAATAGTTTTGGGGAGACCACCGCTCCGCGGGTGTGGGCACTCGGCGATGTGTCATCACCGCACCAGCTCAAACACGTGGCGAACCATGAAGCGAAAGTCGTTAAGCACAACGTTCTCCTAGACATGGGTGTACTCGACGATCCGAACACCACATTCACCAAGATGGGCACCATCGTCAAAGACGGCCCCAACGCAGGAAAGCAAACTGTTCACCACGCGAATGTTCCTGCAGGCGTATTCACCCACCCCCAGATCGCCACGGTGGGCATGACCGAGCAGGAAGCACAAACCTGGGCAAACGACAACAACACCACTATCGCGGTCACAATACAAGCCTACGGTGACGTCGCCTATGGCTGGGCTATGGAAGATGACACCGGATTCGTCAAACTGATCGCTGATAGAACAACCCACAAGCTACTCGGCGCACACCTCATCGGCCCACAAGCAACAACCCTGATCCACCAGTTCATTACCATGATAGAGCAAGGACTATGCGTGTCCGATGTCGCTGAAGGACAATACTGGATTCACCCCGCTTTATCAGAAGTCAATGAAAACGCCCTCATCGGCTTAGGGCTCACCTCACCATTATCGCCCTAAATTCTGCTACTCCACGACGAGCTGTCATTGTTCTAGACGATCAACCATAACAATCCTGACTATCGTCAAAAGACGACGAAAGAAGAAAGAGTAGAGGTACAAAGTCAACCCATGGCTGGAAAAAAATTTCCACACACGGGCTCCTCGCCAGGGGCCCATGAGGGGATTCTTGCCCCCCGTTACCGCAGTCTTACCATTGCATTAATTACGCTCATCACCATTGCCGCGTTTGACGAAACCGCGGTGATGTCCGTGATGCCGTCGATTACCTCCGACTTAGGCGCTTCAGGGGGAGCAGGGTATACCCTGACCTTTACCGCAGTCACGGCTGCATCAATTTTCGCTATGGTCGCAGGCGGCATGCTCGCAGATTCTCGTGGTGCGATGAAGACGTTGCGGTGGGCTGGTGTCATTTTTGTGATCGGTTTGCTGTTGTCTGTCGTTGCCCCCACAATGACGATATTTTTGATTTCTCGTGTCCTTCAAGGAATCGGAGGAGGCGCAGTTGTTGTTGCGATCTATGCCATCATTGCCGTCACATTTCCAGCTCGGCTACAAACCAAAATGTTCGCTGCTCTTGCTGGAGCATGGGTAATTCCCACACTCGTTGGTCCTGGGGTGGCCGGCGTAATAACAGAAAGCCTTAGCTGGCATTGGCTCTTTGGCATTTCTGCTGCGGCATCCATCGCTGTCTTCCCGTTCCTACCCGCTGCCGCTGCCCCAGTCACTGCTGACACTAAACACCCGAACGCCATAACAATGCTCATCGCAGCGCTGGTCGTAGCGGTCTCGTCCTATCCACTGACGGTCTCTAGTAACTTTGGTTTATGGGGAATCATGGTGTTTCTCGCAGCAACTGGTGTGACGTTAGTCGCCATCAAGCCTCTAGTACCCAGTGGCACGTTCCGCGCCGCTGGCGACATTCCATCGTTAATTCTTCTTCGCTTCCTTTTCGACGGATTCTTCGGCCTTGAGGCGTTAATCCCGCTTCTTCTTGCTCGTCGTGATGGATTACCACCAACACTAACGGGGTTGGCGTTAACGGGAACAGGGCTGACGTGGTTTATCGGCTCACACCTCCAATCGCAGAGGGAACCAAAGCCTCTGCCGGCAACGCTGTGGATCTCTGCTGCCTTCATGGGAACCTCTGCCTTAGGCGTTGGCATCAGCAGTGCACTAGGAGCCCATTGGCTTGTGATAACAGCATTCTGGACAATATGTGGGTTCGGTATTGGCTATAGCTACCCACGGATAAACGCAGCGGCGCTGAGCTTGGCGCCCACAGATAAAGCTGGATTTACAGGCTCTGCACTGCAAGTATCTGGTATGACGGGGATGACGATGACTGTGGCAGCAGCAACTCTGGTCCATACTTTAGTTCCACTGCCGACAGGAGGAGCCTTCGGTGTTGTCTACATCGTGGCTGTTCTCCCGCCAGTACTGATCGCACTCATTGTGCTCAAATGCGGAGATGTCGATAAGGCAGAGCGACACAGCGTGGTCACCACCACCTAAGAACTCCCCCCGCCACAGACAAAGAAACAATAACAGCATCACCAATCCCCGCTCCTTGGCACGGATCGGGGGGTGAGTGCACACACCCACCGCGCTCCGCCTGGGCGTTTCCGTCTGAATGATGCGATCTACTCGTCAATCGAGAAATCAGGCTGAGTCAAAATATCGGCACCATCTTCGGTGATCACAAGGGTGTGCTCGAATTGAGCCGTCCAATTTCCTGGTTGCGTCAATTGGGCAGTCCAATCATCGTCCCAGATTCGATAATCAAGATTCTTTGTTTGGGTGATCATCGGCTCGATAGTAAATGTCATCCCCGGCTCCATAATATCTTGTGGCCAGGAAGCATCATAGTGCAATATCACCAGGCCACTATGAAATGTGGTGCCAATACCGTGCCCTGTGAAGTCACGGACCACCCCATAGCCAAAACGACGAGCATATGACTCAATAACACGACCAATGATATTCACAGGCCGCCCTGGTTTGCACGCTTTAATGGCACGGTAGGTGCATTCTTTCGTGACCTCAACCAGCTTCTTATGATCCTCAGACACCTGTCCGGCGAGAAACGTCGCATTGGTGTCCCCGTGAACACCATTCTTATAGGCTGTGACATCAATGTTCACAATGTCACCATCCTGGATCACGGTGGTATCTGGGATTCCATGGCAGATAACCTCGTTGAGGCTGATGCAGCTTGCTTTCGGATAGCCCCTGTAGTGGAGGCACGATGGATAAGCATCGTGCTCAACAAAGTAATCATGAACGATACGGTCCAACTCATCTGTCGTTACACCCGGCCGAACTGCTTCTCCCGCCTTATGCAAGGCGTTCGCAGCGATAACACCCACTTCACGCATATGCTCAATATTCTCAGGAGTCTGAACCAAGGGCTCCCCGATGCCTTCCCGAGGCTCTTGGCCACTATTGACGTATTCGGGACGAGGAATATGAGCTGGAACATGACGAATGGGAGTAGCATGCCCGGGAACGAGCGGTGGACGCGTTCCATCTGAGGTCGCCATCTGAGGATGAGGGGCTGTCTCCGCCGAATTGTTGGTCATGCCCACATGGTAGCGCGACAGGGCTCAATCCCTCGATAATGACAGGTGGTTAGCCTACTCTTAGAGAGACATACACGTGCCACAGCCTCATCTGTGTAATCCATCTACCGCCCATCGGAGTGAGCGTGACACGAACACGGCCTCCCATGCGACGGTGCTGAGCATGGTGCATACTCTACGGCTGGACCACATCACACAGGCGTGGAACCGTCAAAAGACAATGACACTACCCAAATAACCTGATCGGATTGACCACATCAGCGACAACGACCAAAGCGCCAAAACCGAACAAAACAACGAAAACTGCGACGGTCAGAGGCATCAACTTGGTGTAGTCAGCAGGCCCCAATGGCGCGAGGCCACGTAGCCGCCGCAACGCATCACGGATTTTTTCCCACACAGTTACCGCAACGTGCCCACCATCCAACGGAGGCAACGGAATGAGGTTAAACAGGGCGAGGAAGAAATTCAGGCTGGCCAACAGAACGAAGAAAGAAGACCACTGATCATGTTTAACCAAATCACCGCCGGCAACAGAGGCACCGACCACACTCATGGGAGAATCCTCGCTACGTTCACCACCAGCAATTGACTCCACCACACCAGGAATAGAAGCAGGCAGCTTAGCCAGGCCAATTACTGACTGGCCAATCATGTAACCGGAATATTCCAAAGAGCCAAGCACGGCAGAAAACGCGTTGTACCTCATATACATGTCGTGTGGGCGTTCCCACGTCATACCGATAGCACCGACTGTCACCGTGGCGCCTTCCTTAGACTGACGTTCAACACGTTGAACCGTCACGTGAACCACTCGAGTCCGGCCATCGCGTTCCACAACTACTGGAACAGTAGGATCACGGTCATCATCTTTATGATCATGGCCAACTTTCTGGACGACGTCGCCCATTGTCGAGAAACTCGGGGTATCCTTCCCGTCGACCTTAACGATGGTATCGCCTGGCCGGATACCGGCGTCGCCAGCAGGCCCCCGGCCAGAACAATCTGGGCCTCCTATTTTGTGCGATGAAACTGCCTCCGACGCTGTACGCGGCACACACTGCGTCGCCCCTACCTTGGCCGAGAGATCAACATGTGGGTTGGGCAAACCCCAGGCGACAGCAACAAAGTACATCACGACGATACCTATGAGCAGGTTCATCATGATGCCACCCAGAAGAACAATGATGCGCTGCCATGCTGGTCGTTTAACCATGGCAAAAGGTTCGTCGTCCGGCGCGACCTCATCAATCGCTGTCATACCAGCGATATCGCAGAAGCCACCGAAGGGAACTGCTTTAAGCCCATATTCTGTCATCAAAGGATGACCAGCGGCCACGGAGGTTTTCTTTTCCCGACGTCGAAAAGAGACGAGCGTTGGACCGAAACCGATAAAATAGCGGCGAACGCGCATCCCGAAAGCACGCGCAGAAATCATATGCCCGCACTCATGCAGCGCAATCGTCAGAACGATCCCTATGGCAAAGAGAACAAGCCCCACGATGAAACTCATGATCGCCTACCCTACCGGGTACCACGAAAGAACGCTGCTACGCCCAGCCCAGCCGATGTTTTCTGAGACAAGAACTATCGCCGGGCGAATCACAGATAGTCCGTTATTCTCCCGCTATGGATGATGACTAAATTGGGGTAACCTAGACGGCACCACTGTGGCTGAAACGTCGACCATCAATAGTGAAAAATTACCGGGCAGGAGCACCGGAGGCGTATCGGACGTGGATCGCCATTGTTCCGGCAGAGGTAAGAGGAGAGGTTCTCGTGTCTGAAACGAATCACAAAGTGTACAACGGGGTATCTACAAAAGATGAGCCATCCGCCTATTGGGGATGGCATGACCTTGGACGCCGTCCTGTGGTTATTGCCGGCATCGTAGGTGGTCTGCTCCTCTTGTTTATGCTCGTCGGTAACCATAAGGGACACGTAGAAGATGTCTTCCTCATCGTCACCGCTGCACTCTGCTTCATCGGCGCGCTCATTATTGCCTTGCAACCCAAACTCAACCAAGTTCGCACAGTTACGGCACACAATAAGCCTGCCGATCACGTTGAACCGGATTGGGCCGCAGACCAGTTGACACTGAGCGGAGCGTACTCGAACCTCACAGATTCGCAATTACGCTCTTTCAACATCGATCCGACGACACTGAATAAACAACACGCGGTCGAAGGTAAGTAATTAACCTGTAGGAAACCGGACCCGCAACACCTATCATGGCGCTATCGGCTTGGCCGATAGCGCCATTGACAACTCTTATGACAATTAGGCAATCTGTCCCTCAGCTGCCAGTTGCCCGCATGCCGCCGCGATTTCCTGCCCACGAGTATCCCGAACAGTACATTCCACGCCCTGCGCCTTCACCCGACGAACGAATTCATCTTGTTGTTGTTTTGTCGACGCATCCCACAAGGAGCCCGGGGTCGGATTCAGCGGAATCACATTAACATGAACTTTAGAATGAAGGGCCTTCCGTAGCTTCTTACCTAGTAAATCTGCCCGCCACCCTTGGTCATTCACATCACGGATCAACGCATACTCAATAGAAACACGGCGTCCCGAGCGATCCGCGTAATACGCGGCAGAATCCAACACGTCATCGACCGACCACCGATTATTCACAGGCACGAGACTATCGCGTAGCTCGTCGTCAGGAGTATGCAACGACACGGCCAATGTGACAGACAAGCCTTCGTCGGCAAATCTACGAATAGCCGGGGCAAGCCCCACCGACGACACCGTCACGTTCCGCTGCGACAAACCGAACCCCTGTGGAGAGGGATCTGTAATCTGCCGAACAGCACTCACTACGCGCTTATAGTTTGCCAACGGTTCACCCATTCCCATGAACACGATGTTGGACAGCCGGCCTTCGCCCCCAGCCACATCACCGTTACGCATCGCAGCTGCAGCAGCGCGCACCTGATCAACGATCTCCCCCGTGGATAGATTTCGCTGCAAACCGCCTTGGCCCGTGGCACAAAAAGGACAA
This sequence comes from Corynebacterium sp. PCR 32, assembly GCF_037464985.1. Lineage (NCBI taxonomy): Bacteria > Bacillati > Actinomycetota > Actinomycetes > Mycobacteriales > Corynebacteriaceae > Corynebacterium > Corynebacterium sp. PCR 32. The sequence continues at coordinate 587,302 of NZ_JBAHVL010000001.1, read as the reverse complement.
GCCATCCCACAGCCAGCCTGTGAAGAGATACACAGCGTTGCTCGCCCCGGATACCGCATCAGGACAGACTCAAGCAACGTCCCATCATGCAACTTCCACAGGGTTTTCCGTGTGGCTCCCTCGTCACATGAAATATTTCGAACCGGAATCATCAACCGAGGAAAAAGCGCATCCTGAACTGGCTGGCGGGCCGCAACAGGAAGATCAGTCATCGTCTCCGGAGTAGCTTCAAAACGCCCATAATAGTGCCGGGCTAACTGATTCGCTCGAAATGCCGGCAAGCCAAGATCCCTCACGGCTTGCTTCCGTTCATCAGGAGAAAGATCTGCAAAATGTGTCGGCGGCCGACCCCGGCGTGGGGCTGTAAACCGTAGCTGCGCCTTGTTATCAGCTCGATTCAAAGATTCAACAGGCTTGAGGCCCAAGTCTGTTCGTAATTCTGTGTGTGATTCTGTCATTAGCTATACATTCTGCCTACGATAGGACGAGAGAATCCAATTGTGGACTAAAGGTCAACGTGAGTACACGTCAGAACACCGACGTACTCGACGATGTTGAGGTATTGTTACGGAGCAATGAGTACACCATCAAAGTCGAAGGACACCAAATCGAACCAGTCCAGTGATACGATTAGTCAACGACGACTCGACGGAACACAGGACGGTCAAGCACGGACACCCAGCGTCGTTCGGACAACGCCCGAAGGTGAACGAAAAAAGGCCGAACGCAAACACAACGAAGACGCTACACGTCGCCACCACGGAACGGTCGAAAAGATCGAGCATAGTGATAAGCACACCAGCGCCCCACACATGTCTGACGGAGAACCTCATACAGAGCGCCGCCGTGTCACTCGTGAAGGCACTGATACTCATGCCGGACCAGTAAAGAAAAAAACTGATGTTAAAGAAACACTCGCTGGTACCACATGGGTCGCCCTCAGCATCGGAGTTGCCTTACTCATCCTTCTTCTGATCTTCATCATTCAAAATATGGAACCGGTAACACTGACCGTCTTCTTCTGGAAAGTATCATTCCCCGCCGGAGTTGGCTTCCTCCTGGCTGCAGTCATCGGAGCAGTCATCGTGCTCTCTGTTGGTTCGGTTCGGATGCTTCAGCTACGTCGCCACATCCGCGACCACGAAAATTAGTCGCTACAGCTGGATGAACGTCGCAAGCACCCACGTCATCGCGGCAGCAGGAAGCAAACTATCGAGACGGTCCATTAGACCACCATGCTCAGGAATAAGGCTACTCATATCCTTGATGCCCAACTCCCGCTTAAATTGGGACTCTACCAAATCACCCAACGTTGCTGCGCACGCGAGGACCAACCCCACCACAACCCCCTCCCACGGAGCGCGCTGAAGCAATAGCCACGTCGTCACAGCCCCCACCGTCGCTGCAAGAATCAGAGACCCCACAAAACCCTCGACAGACTTCTTGGGACTGACCGCAGGGGCAAGTGGATGTTTCCCAAAGAACACGCCGGCTGCGAACCCCCCCACATCATTGCCGACCACACACAAGATAAAGGTGACGATTAGCGCCCACCCACGAACATGACCCTGATGATACAAACTCAAGTGTGCCGCTGCCGTCCCGCACAAGGAGATCCAGGTTAGGACAAAAACGGCCACCGCCATATCCCGAAGGTAATTAGTCGTCGCCTGGTATCGTCCGCGGTTAAACAGACGGGTAATAAAAATTGCACCGACGGAAACGATGTATCCGATCACCATACCTTCGGCTCCCCACGGTAACGACAACCACAGCATAAGCTGTCCACCGATGAGGATCACCAACGTGGAAACATCGTAGTCATGCTCTTTAAGACGATGCGTAACCTCCCACGTGGCGAGGCCGATTACCACCGACAGGAGCGGATACCACGCGTTCGGAATACACAGACCCCCGACAATAAGCGCACCGAGAATAACCCCGACAATAATCGCAACTGGCACGTTGCGCCCTGCTTTATTTCGTGGTCGTCGAAGGGATGCGTCGTTACAACCGCGCTCATCTACAGTCATCGGCTATTCCCGCGCTTTCTATCTTGAGGTGTGCAACATCAGCGACACTGCATCGACATTGCCGCAAATATACCTAAATATATATGGCCACCAAGGAGCAGCCTGACATGCAGCACACGCGACGGTCACGCCCACTTAAGCTGACGCCCGAAAACCCAGCCTCGCCGCCACCTATACCATCCGACCATGCTGTGGCAGCTCACGAACGTACTAGAGTACTAGACTTCCATCAATTCTTTTTCTTTCGCCTCAATGAGCTTATCGACCTGGGATACATACGACTGAGTGGTCTTGTCTAGCTCCTTCTCAGCCGCTTGGACTTCGTCCTCCCCAGCCTCACCGTCCTTTTGGATACGCTTCAACTCATCCATTCCCTTGCGTCGAATGTTACGGATGGCGATTCGCGCATCTTCCCCCTTACTCTTGGCAAGCCTGACCATCTCCTTACGACGTTCCTCGGTGAGCTGAGGAACAGTCACACGCAGCACCTGCCCATCATTAGTGGGGTTAACACCCAAGTCCGAATTGCGAATAGCATTCTCAATGCTATCCATGATGCTAGGCTCATACGGCTTAATGATGAGCATCCGGGGTTCGGGAACGCTAATAGTCGCCATCTGTGTGATTGGCGTCAACGAACCGTAGTATTCAGCTTGAACACCATTAAACATTGACGGATTCGCGCGTCCAGTGCGGATAGTCGTCAAATCTTCGCGAACGTAGTCGACCGACTGGGTCATACGCTCTTCGCAAGCAAGCAGTGTGTCATCAATCATGGTAAAAATACCTCACATCTAATAGAAGGCTGAGTTAAACATTAGGCAGTTAGTGGCCCCTTGGCCCGGTTAATCGTCCTCGGACGAACGCACCAACGTTCCGATATTCTCTCCGCTCACTGCTCGCGCAATGTTGCCGTCTACCAGTAGGTTGAAGACGAGAATCGGCATGTCGTTATCCATACAAAGACTAAACGCGGTTGCATCCGCGACCTTAAGCTTCTTATCGAGGCATTCACGCGGGGTGACTTCCGTGTACAACGTCGCGTCAGGATTCGTACGCGGATCATCGTCGTACACACCATCGACAGCTTTCGCCATTAACAGCACCTCACAACCAATTTCCAATGCGCGTTGGGCTGCAGTGGTGTCCGTCGAGAAGTATGGCATGCCCATACCAGCGCCGAAGATCACAACACGCCCTTTTTCGAGGTGACGACTGGCACGCAAAGGAAGATACGGTTCCGCAACCTGCGCCATGTTGATAGCGGTCTGGACGCGGGTCTCAATGCCATGCTTTTCCAAAAAATCCTGCAGAGCAAGACAATTCATGACCGTGCCCAGCATCCCCATATAATCAGAACGAGAGCGGTCCATTCCCCGCTGCGACAACTGTGCCCCCCGGAAAAAGTTGCCACCACCAATAACGACGCAAATCTCGACACCATTGCGAGCAACCTCAGCAATCTGGCGAGCGACATTGTCGATGACATCAGGATCCACTCCAACTTTACCGCCACCGAACATTTCACCACCCAACTTCAACATGACCCTCTTGTACGGTGACCGTTGAGGACCGTCTACAGATGAAAGGGGGGCGTCGTTCTGCGCCATTCTGGTTGTCTCCTCATAAAATTGAGCTCGCGACCCTACCGGCTTTAGGTTGCTGTGAGTAGCAAAAGGACCAGGAGGTACCCGTTCGGTTTTTCTCGTAACATTCTACCTGCCACCGCGGATAAGAACACAACCCGATGACCAGCATGCCGCATACGAACATGAGTATGACTCGATATGGGCGTCGTTGTACCCTCGCCGAATGGGCACGAGCACAAAAATAGCCCCGCTCCCTGACGCCAGTTCACAACCGACGTAAAGGGGCGAGGCTACGACACCATGGAAGGTACGCCGGTAACACGTACCCCTCCATATAGAGCGGCAATGACTAGATTAGTGCTGGCCAACCTCGTAACGACGGAAGCCAGTAAGCGTCACACCCGCTTCATCCATCAGCTGTTTAACAGTCTTCTTGCTGTCAGCAACCGACGGTTGTTCCAACAAAACAACGTCCTTGAAGAAGCCATTCAGGCGACCTTCCACAATCTTCGGAAGAGCCTTTTCTGGCTTCCCCTCTTCACGAGAAGTAGCCTCAGCGATAGAACGCTCTTTCTCGACAACATCGGCGGGAACGTCCTCACGAGTCAAATACGTTGCCTTCAGGGCAGCGACCTGCATAGCTGCACTGTGAGCAGCCTGCTTCGCAGCGTCACCGTCACCCTCGTAAGCAACGAGCACACCGACAGCCGGCGGAAGGTCTGCAGAACGGTGGTGTAGGTACACAGCAACGTTGTCACCCTCGATGGTAGTAGCACGACGCAGCGCCAGTTTTTCGCCAATCTTCGCTGAAAACTCCTGCAAAGCATCTTCTGCACGGGCTCCATCGACAGTAACGGAAGCCAACTCCTCAGCAGAGTTCGCTTTCACTTCACCAGCTGCCTTCGCAACTTTGTCGGCAAACTCTTTGAATTCGGCGTTCTTAGCAACGAAATCTGTCTCAGAGTTGACCTCGATCATGGTGTTACCAGAAACGGCAATCAGACCTTCAGCAGCAGTACGCTCAGCGCGCTTACCGACATCTTTCGCACCCTTGATGCGGAGGAACTCCACGGCCTTATCGAAGTCGCCGTTGGCTTCTTCGAGAGCCTTCTTGCAGGACATCATACCGGCGCCAGTGATCTCACGGAGCTTCTTAACATCAGCTGCGGTGTAATTCGCCATCAGCGATTCTCCTTACAATTGGTGAAAACGGGTCTTACTTGGACTCAGTTTCAGATGATTCAGCGGCCTCGTCACCAGACGCAGCAGTCTTCTCAGTTACTTCAGAAGCATTCTCAGAAGCTGCATCGCTGGCCTCACCCTCAGAGGACACAGGGGCTTCGCTGTCGCCTGCTGCAGCTTTAGCTTCCGCCTGTGCACGCTCAGCACGAGCTTTTTTACCCTCTTCCACAGCAGAAGCAATAACGCCGGTCAGCAGCGCAGCCGAACGAATTGCGTCGTCGTTGCCCGGGATCGGATAGTCAACAACGTCGGGATCACAGTTGGTGTCCAGAATAGCCACAACCGGAATGTTGAGCTTTTGAGCCTCCGAGACAGCAATATGCTCCTTGTTCGTATCCACGATCCAGATCGCGGAGGGAACCTTGCTCATGTCAGAGATGCCACCGAGGACGCGCTCAAGCTTGGTGCGCTCGCGAGTGAGCATCAAAACTTCCTTCTTGGTGCGACCTTCGTAGCCATCTTCCGCCGCATCCATCGCCTGAAGTTCCTTCAAACGGGACAAACGCTTATGGACAGTCTGGAAGTTCGTGAGCATACCGCCCAACCACCGGTGATTCACATACGGCATACCAACACGCTCAGCCTCAGTAGCAACTGCTTCCTGGGCTTGCTTCTTGGTACCAACGAAGAGAATGTTCCCGCCGTGGGCGACGGTTTCTTTCACGAATTCGTACGCAGAATCGATATACGTCAGGGTTTGCTGAAGATCGATAATGTAGATGCCGTTACGGTCCGTGATGATGTAGCGCTTCATCTTCGGGTTCCAACGACGGGTCTGGTGACCGAAATGGACACCGGCGTCAAGGAGCTGACGCATGGTTACAACAGCCATATTTTCTTGGGAAGCACGTGCGGAACGCTTCGGTGCTTACTGAACCCTCGAACCGTTAATCACTGTTCTTGGCACAGAAACACAGCGGTCCTGCTCCCCTCCTCGCTTTCTGCTCGGACGTAGTGGTTATTTCTTAACATAGTCAGCTTGATCAGCTGAAGTGTGTGGATTTCCTCCACACCCTGGTGCCATCAGGTCTGAATACTCAGAAGCCAGAATCAAACCCTGCAGCAAATCCGTTCTGCAATCCGCCGCCACGTGTCGCCCGGTTCCCAAGACCACTATTCACACCCTCACCCAAGTTTTTCTTCCTGTTGGCCAGCCGCGATTATGCAGACCGTCAATATGAGCGGGCTCCCTGGATGGCAATACTCAGTCAAAAACATGGGCGCGATGGTCACGCGAAGTCAATGGTCATGCGACAAAGCCATGAGGACGATACACCATCCATCTATCACGACGGCGGCGTTGAGATCACTGGATACCGCTGTACCCATCAACAATCCTCATAACCCCATACGCTGACGCATTGCAGTAGATAACTGTACTGTCTACGCCATATTTTCCCAAGTCGTCCGGGTATACAGCATGAGCAACTCGGCCCACAGCACAACAGACCGCTGAAACCCAAATCATCATTAAAGAAAAATTCTCCAATGCCCTGTCATCATGTTCCCCTTCCAGGCTACCGATGTGGCCAGATGGGGCCGTCCACACATCGATAGTTATCCACAACGGTAGGCGTGAAATCGTCCCAATGACCTCACTGTGTTTAAGGGATCGAACACACTGTCCCATATGAGAAACATAGATCCACTTCACGACCACCGAAATGACAGTAGACCGATGAGCAGAGTACTCATCGTGATCACTGTGGTGTGGCTGATGGGACTCATTCTCATTCCGCCGCAGACGCCGGAATTCACAGGACATACACTCACTCCAGGTGATGGTGCCACCACATCACCACATGGCGTCACAACGTCACCTCCCCGCCTGGATCACCACAGAACTCCCACGCTGACTCGACGACACCGATTACCCGTTCTATCCAAGGTAAGCAGACCTTTTGAAGCCCCACCACGCCCGTGGCTTCCAGGGCACCGGGGTGTCGATCTAGAGGCCACTCCAGGCACGGAAATTCGGGCGTCAATGAGTGGAATCGTTGCTTTCGCTGGAAACGTTGGTGGTAGGCCGGTGATATCAGTTGACCACGCAGACGGCGTTCGCACAACGTATGATCCCGTCCTCACTCGACTTTCCCGTGGCGATAGAATCCGCCGAGGAGAAATCCTCGGCATTCTAGCACCCGAAAATGAAGCAACTCATGGGCCCGGGCTTGGATGGGGAGCGAAAATCGGAGAGAACTACATTGATCCGTTAACACTGCTCGGCCATGCCGAGATCCGCCTCAAACCTGTATAAGCCCAGTATCCTATAGTCACGCTCGAGGATGAGCGTGATTGAATACTGCTTTCAACCGTGCAGAGTCAACGTGGGTGTATATCTGGGTTGTCGCCAACGAGGAATGTCCCAAGAGTTCCTGAACTATACGAAGGTCTGCTCCCCCCTCCAGAACATCTGTTGCTGCACTATGCCTCAATGCGTGCGGAGATACATCACCGCCGACAACAGTCGACGTCGCCTGATGAACAATGGTTCTCACTTGGCGAGGGTTAATGCGCTTTCCTCGTACCCCGAGAAATAGTGCATGATCAGTGTCGGTCCGGCTGCGACCACTAAGAATCGATGGCCGTCCGTGGGTGAGCCAACGATCGATCGCACGTGCGGCCGAGTTGCCGAAAGGGACAACACGTTGTTTATCCCCCTTACCCAGAATATTTGCTGTCCTCCGACCTAAGTTAACATCGTCAACATTGAGCCGGCAAAGCTCAGAAACCCGGATACCCGTCGCATAAAAAAACTCAATTATCGTCCAATCACGAAGAGCAATGGGATCATCTTGCTCTGCACCAATTTCCAGGTTGTGGATGATCTCTGCCGTCTGATCAGATGTCAACACCCGGGGAAGGATCCGATCTGGGCGAGGTGATACCAGTCGTGATGCTGGATCATTACTCATAATTCCTCGCCGTGTCAGCCATCGACCGAAGTTCTTTGCAGCGGACGCTCGCCGCGCCAAACTCGACCGTGCATGACCACTGCGTAGTGCTGCGGCCTGCCAGCCTCGAATGTGGTGAAGTGATAGCTGTTCGACAGTGGTAAGGCCAGCTACAAGTGAGTGAAGATCATTACGATATGCCTTGATCGTATTGCTGCTGCGCCCCTTGGTGAATTGCAGAAAATTCAAGTAATCCTCGATGATTGCGTCCCACTGTGGTGAAACGCCAGAATCCAGTAGTTCTGGACGGATGGCTCGAGACTCCGCAGCCTCAACAGCACGATGGTCTTCCGGCGAACCATCATCATGGGGGGTATGCACAGTTCCAGCCATGTTTACCAAGTCTAGCCTCACCGCCCACAGAAAGGTGCAGCATCCTCAAGGGTAACCTAGTTTGCCGCGATGTCACGCTCCCACAGATTTCCGACGCGGTTAATGAACCCTTTTGTTTTGAGCTCACACAAAATCGACATAGTCTGTGCAAGAGGGAGCCCAGCAGATGCTGCGATAGCAGTAGCGTGGGATCCTTGGTCGCTGACGGCATCGAAAACACGAAGAGATGAGCGCTCTAGACGTTGGACGGGGCGTGGAGGAAATTTCATCTGCAATTCGACGTCACTGTCAACTAAGCCTAGAGGGCTGAGTGATTCGATGAGGTCCGCCCCGCTTTCAATGAGTTCTGCTCTACCATCGCGAATGAGTCTGTGACAACCGTGTGACGACCGTGATGTCACCGGACCGGGCAAGGCAAATATTCGTTTGTTCATTGTTTCCGCCCAGCTCACTGTGTTGAGGGCTCCGGATCGATAGCCGGCTTCAATAACAATAACGCCATCACCCAAAGCCGCGGAAAGTCGGTTTCTCGTCAAGAAACGATGACGGGCTGGCCGTGTACCCGGTGGATACTCGGTAATCACCGCTCCAGCATGAGATATGTCGTCGAAGTCCTTTCGGTGGGCGGCGGGGTAGGCGATGTCAATACCATTGGCAATAACAGCGATGGTGGCGTGGCCTGCGGCGAGTGCTCCTCGGTGGGCACTAATGTCAATCCCCAGGGCTCCGCCCGATACCACGGTCCATCCGTGGGCGGCACACTCGGCACTAATATCAGCGGCGATGGAATAGCCATATCGCGTAAAGGCTCTTGTTCCGACAATAGTGATTGCTTTTTCTGTCAATGATCGAATGTTACTTCCTTTTACCCATAACCCATGAGGTGGGATGGCGTCATCACAGTGAGACTTTGGTCCATCTCCGGTCCGTGACGCATGAAAAGATTCGGCAAGCATAGGGCCAGGCCAAGCATCATCGTCCGGGGTGATGAGGCGCGCGTCGACGGAGGCTGCGGTCTGGAGATCAGCCAAGGGCTGAAACCACTCGTATCGTGACTGTGTTGCCCGCAGTACCTCAGGCGGCAAGGTGGGGTCGCGGCGGATGATGCGCTCTGCAGCCGCGATAGGGTCCGGTGTGTCTTTGTCCCACAGGAGCGCCAACATGTGGACGTTAGGCCCTTCGACGACACGATTGAGGTAAGCCCATGCTTGGTGACGTGCAGTGAATTCGGAGGTGTCGCAGAACGTAGGTGGATGGATCAACTCCGGTACGTGTCTACGAGAAATTGCCTCATGGTGTGACTTATCGTCCAACGTTGTCAACTCCCTCGTAGAGTACTCGTGCTTCGTCGATGTGGTCGAGCGTAAGATGTGCGAGCTCGGTTCTATCCTTCTCATCGAATGGTGTTTTTTCGTATACGGCAGCGTCGAGATCTGCAATGGTGAAGGCAACTCGGCATAGTCTGTCGACGCCGCGTTGACTCACCGAATCAGTCCGCAAGAGATGATCCACATAGGTTGCGATATCCGGGGTTGCGCTCAACCACGTTCGAAGCCAGGTGCCCGGGACACGTGCGTTTGTGATTGGCCCGATTCCACATGCACTCCACCGGCGCCTAGCTCGCGCGTGGGCACGGCATATGCGCTGTCTCATAGACTGAGACGATTCCCCACGTTGTGTCGAGGACACGGTTGCCCGATTGGGAACGGTGGTGACAGCGATATCAATCCGGTCGAGAAGCGGGCCTGAGAGGCCAGATAGATACGTCGAACGGCTCCGCCCGGTACACCGGCATTCCTGGGGTGTCGGTGCACCACATGGACATGGATTCGCCGCCATAATCAGCTGAAAATCGGATGGGTAGACGACAGACGAGCGGTTGCGAGCTATGCGAACACATCGCTGTTCAAGTGGTGTACGAAGAGAATCAAGGACACGAGCCTTCATCTCCCCGACTTCATCCAGGAAAAGGACACCGCGATGGGCACGGCTAATCGCACCTGGTCGCGGACTTCCTGCTCCACCTCCAATCAACGCGGGTATTGAAATCGAATAGTGAGGATCAACAAAAGGTGGTTGCCTTATAACATCGGTGGCGGTTTCCGAAGCCAATGAATGAATTGCCGTAACTTCAAGACACTCCTGTTCAGTCAACGGGGGCAGGACAGTGGGAACCCGCGAAGCGAGCATTGATTTTCCTGAACCAGGTGGCCCAATGAGAAGCATATGGTGACCCCCTGCTGCAGCAATTTCGATACCTCGCCGAGCAACTTCTTGCCCAATCACGTCTGACATGTCACGGTGATCGTCACATCCCACCGACACTGACGCCAAAGGCTGATGATCACAGGGAACACACCCAGGAGCCTCGGACTCGTCCGATCCCCACACAGCATTACCCGTACATGCCCATATCCACGCTGCCCGCAACGATGTTGCTGACCATACTGTGATACCCGACACCAACGATGCCTCCGGTGCATTCTCTGCAGGAACAACCGCTGCCGTCATCCCCTGATCGCGGGCAGCGATGACAGCGGGAAGAACACCCGCAATCGGCCGTACATCACCAGTTAAGCCAAGCTCACCAAGAAATACCGTCGAACCAAGGCGCCGGGCCACCTCAGGCTCGGATGTCTCCGAACGATTCGACGCTAAAACTGCCATCACCAACGCAAGATCATAACCCGACCCTTTCTTCGGTAACGATGCTGGAGACAGACTGACCACGATTTTTGTCCGTGGCCACTGGAGACCAGAATTTCGAGCCGCTGACCGAATACGATCACGAGCCTCCGAGACTGCCGTGTCCCCGAGCCCAACCACACTCATCCCCGGTAGACCAGGGCCAGAGTCTGCTTCAATTGAGATTGGAATCCCGGAAATGCCGTGGAGAGCCACCGAATACGTACGCCCGACACTCATCACGCCACCTCTTCAAAGTGCTCAAGGACACAAGCACGAGGGACATCAACAGCTATATCAATGAGGTCAATACGAATCACCTGCGAATACATCCGGGGATGAGCACGAAGCCACTCCCCCATGCCGCGGCGAAGCGTCCGCTGTTTCCTCCGTGTAATCGCTTCGATCCCGCCCCCGAATAGTTGAGTCCGGCGTGTTTTCACCTCGACAACGACACAGGCAACACGGGAGTCCCGTTGTCTATCACGAAGTACGGCCGACACGCTGGAGCCACCTGCCTTACCAAGGGCCCCGTCAACCGGCTCGCAATCGCGCAGTTCGGTGGTGGCGATGATATCTAGTTCACCGCCCTGAAACCGCCAATTTCTTTCCACGATAGTGAACCCATGGTCACTGAGCCATTCTGCCGCGCGATCCTCGCCCCACTTTCCTAGTTGCTGAGGAGAACATGCGGCGCTCACCATCCCCATCGTGGTGTTATCAAGTCTCAGGCGTGTAGTTGTCCTCTTGCTAGTCCACACAGCCACCACCCAGACCCACTGGCCTCCATTTACTCAACACAGAGCACACCATCGCATAGAAATCCCCAGTGGCGGTGAATCGTCATGACGACTACTGCGCACACTGGGGATAACTTCTATGCTGTGGATAACACATCATCGATGGCACCAGCCCCGCCTAACCTGAATCAAGTGGATCCCACGGTCAGCTAATCCGGGAGCTGGATATCAGGCTTATCCAATTCTTCGATATTGACGTCCTTGAACGTGATCACGCGAACGTACTTCACGAATCGGGCTGGACGATACATATCCCATACCCAGGCATCCGACATACGAACCTCGAAGTAGACTTCCCCATTCGAGTTGTTAGGTATGAGCTCAACAGCATTAGCTAGGTAGAAACGGCGTTCTGTCTCCACAACGTATGAAAACTGGCTCACTACATCGCGATATTCGCGATACATGGACAATTCAACGTCCGCCTCAAAGTTTTCAAGATCCTCAGAGCTCACTGAAACTCAATCCTCCACAACAGATTCGAACATGAAACAAAATACATTAGGACATTTTCATAAGGGCAAACGATTAGCTCGAACGCTTAGCGTGATACACAGCGATCGCTTCCATCACATTGCGATAAGTGTAACGATGCTCGACTGTTCCCCCATGGAGGCGCACCGCATCCATGTGTTGCCGGGTACCGTATCCTTTGTGTTTGTCAAAGCCATACTCGGAATATTGCTGAGCAAGCTCACACATGTAACGATCCCGAGTTACTTTAGCCAACACACTCGCCGCGGCGATACACCGCGCTGAGGAGTCGCCACCAATAATCGGAAGATGTGGCTGAGTCAATCCATCGACACGCATCGCATCAGTGAGAACATAGCGGGGATGTTGCTCCAAGGTTCCTACCGCACGACGCATCCCGGTGATATTCATAACGTGAATTCCATAAGCATCAATATCAGCAGGTGGGATAAGAATAACTGACCATGATTCAGCATACTGCTGAATGATCGGAAACAGTTTTTCCCGTGTACGCTCAGACAATTTCTTCGAATCCGTCAACTGGTCGAGTCCCAGAATAGGTCTCGACGGCAATATGCACGCAGCGATAGCCATCGGCCCACAACACGCACCTCGTCCAGCTTCATCGACACCCGCAACAGGACCTAAACCAGCTTTGACTAAAGCGTGCTCATATGTGCGCGCATGTGGCATCCGTCGGACACGAAGAGGCGTGAGACTACCTGTTCCACATTCATCCATACACGCCTTCACGTTGATAAACGCCGATGAATGTCCCCTAGACAATCTACTGCCACCCCGTACAGTCCCCACCACAACTACCCCCTACTGAATATCAGGATGTGTCACAGCCCCTATTCGATTCAGCGGCAAAATACGTCCATCGACACGGCCAATGACATTGTCGACAGGAACAGTTCCCTGATCCTGATCCCCGAGATGATACCGAGAATCTCGTGAATTCGTTCGGTTATCTCCCATGACCCACAGATGGCCCTTCGGCACCTTCACTGGGCCAAAAAACTCACCACCACACGCTGCCGAACCTCCCCGCGTATCAACCGTGCGAGCAGGAGGGTTCAAGATATATGAGCTATCGATTCTCCTCCCATTCACTTTCACACCATCATCACCTGGCAAACATTCCACCGTTTGTCCACCGGTTGCAATAACGCGTTTCACAAGATCATTCTCATCCGGGGCAACCAACCCCATGTAAGACCCTAGATTCTGAAGACCCCGGACCACACCATTACTGGATCTTCTTGCTGTATACGCTTTATCCCAGGAATCCGGTCCTTTAAAGACCACAACATCACCTGGCTTAGGATCCTTAAAATGGTAGATCATCTTATTCACAAAGATTCGATCATTCTTACAGTTCGTGCACCCATGCAGGGTGGGCTCCATAGACTCTGAGGGGATGACATAAACCCGCCCGATGATAGCTTGAAAAGCAATAGTCACCACGAGAGCGATAGCAATGATGATCGGAACGTCAATATACCATGGACGGCCCGTACGCGACGACGCGTCTTTCTGTGGAACCTTTCGCGCGCTCGTCGCAACGGGACGCCCTGCACGACGGCCACCACCGCGCACATCACGGTCCACCCGGCGGCGAGATGACACCTCCCCGCGAGGTCCAGAAACAGACCTACTCTCATACCCCGCCCTCGGAGCACGTCGACGGCTCTCACCACTGCGGCCTGGCGTACCCCGTCGAAACTCTCCATATTCATCTCGATACTCCCCATATTCATACGAGCGTCGTGGTCGCGCATCATGCGCTGGCGGCCGCTGTCGCCGAGCTGCATCCGTTGACCGCAGCCGAGGCTCACCCCGCACAGGACGCTCAGACGGCTGGCGCCGACGCCGATACTGATCAGAAGGGAGTCCCTCGACATGCGCACCCCGAGACGGAAATCCACCAGACGAGGAGTTCTCAACCCGAGAACGCTCGGGGCCACGGCGCACCGATGAGCGAAAACGCTCAGGAGGGGTACGCCGGCGTCGGCCCGATGGAGTCGTCTCATTCACAGGCCGCCATAGTACCAGCAGAATTCAGTAAAACATGATGACGTGCGCGCGCAAACCCTCGGGACTTTCCTCCTGACGCAAAAAAGCCAATGCACCATGGTCCTCCACAGCACATTGGCCTGATAGGCTCACCACTACAACTAGCGGCGCTCCTTAATCTTAGCTGCCTTACCACGCAAGTTACGCAGGTAGTACAGTTTCGCACGACGAACACGACCGCGAGTGAGAACCTCAATATGGTCGATGTTCGGGGTGTGAACAGGGAAAGTACGCTCCACACCAATGCCGAAAGATACTTTACGGACAGTGAAAGTCTCACGGATACCGGAGCCCTGACGACGAATAACGACGCCACGGAATACCTGAATACGGGACTTCTGACCTTCGATAACCTTGACGTGAACGTCGAGAGTATCACCAGGACGGAATTCCGGGATATCGTCGCGCAACGACGCAGCATCAATTTTGTCAAGAATGTTCATAATTCTGATCCTTCTCGTTCGGAGTAGAGGAACCTAGCGGCATGCCCCCTAGAGGCGCTCGACCGGTTCATACCCGGTACATTGTCACTGCCCATTCGCGCAGAATACCGTGAAATGATCACACATCATTCCTTACGTGCGAAAACCAGACGGACACAACCATCGGTCACGACCCACTGCATTCTGACGAATCAGACAACCCAACCATTATTGCACTACGCAAGGGCTTTCTCCAAGTCACACACCAGCACATGGAGCAGACCCCCATCCCCGCACCCCCGTGCACCATATCTGTACCCTTATCTACCATTCACTGCTGCTGTCGTCCGCGGCATATCCTCCCCCTCAGAAAAGAGACTCCCTGTGACCCATCATGACAATGCCCACCAAACCCCAGGCTCTCACGACAACCACTCACCCACCCGTTGCGCATTGCCCCCCACCTCCTCCACCCACGACTCCACCACTGATAGTCACGCATCACCGCTCACTGCGATCATTGCCGCATCCAGTGGAAACCTCGTCGAATGGTTCGACTTCTACACCTACGCATTCTTCAGTGTCTACTTCGCCGAGCAATTCTTTACCGGAACTGGAGAAACCGGTGCATGGGTGAAATCTGCTGCCGTGTTTTTCGTCGGATTCTTAATGAGACCACTCGGCGGATATCTCTTCGGCCGACTTGCCGACAAACGTGGACGAAAACACTCCATGATGGTCGCTATCGTCATGATGTGTACCGCCTCATTCCTTTTCGCAATCCTTCCCACCGCTGCCACCGTCGGCGCTGCAGCCCCCTGGCTACTCCTCGCAGTACGATGCGTTCAAGGCATCTCCGTCGGCGGTGAATACGGCTCCACAGCCACCTACATGTCGGAAATTGCTCCTCCCGGCCGCCGTGGATTCTATTCGTCATTCCACTACGTCACTCTCATTGGGGGACAACTTCTTGCCAGCCTCCTAGCAGTCACGTTGACACATATCCTTGGCGACGATGCCATCATCAATGGCTGGTGGAGGCTCCCCTTCGCCATCGGTGGTGCCGGCGCCATTGTGTCACTCCTCCTCCGATCAACACTGGAAGAAACAACCCGAAACGACGACCGTGCCCGCACAACCAGCGGGTCCTTGACAGCAGTAATCACCTACCCACGCTCGTTTTGGGTCGTCTTCGGACTGACCTGCATCGGTTCGCTCGCGTTCTATACCTTCTCGACATATATGCACAAGCATCTGATCTCAACCAGTGGATTCACCAAAGGTGAAGCAAGCGACATCATGACGGTCTGCCTGTTCCTCTTCATGCTGATGCAGCCAGCCGTCGGTGCGCTATCTGACAAGATTGGGCGCAAGAACTCCATGCTCATCTTCGGCGTTGGCATGGTCATTCTCCCCGTTCCCGGGTTCACTCTCCTGGCTCACGTCGACAACCCACTCGTCGCGGGAATCGTCATCACGATTGCCATGGTGGTTCTATCGTTTTACACAGCGATCTCCGGAATCGTGAAAGCAGAAATGTTCCCCATGCACCTCCGAGCACTTGGTGTCGGGTTCACGTACGCCATCGCCAATTCACTATTCGGCGGCAGCGCTGAATTCGTCGCGTTGGGCCTCAAGAACGCCGGGCACCCAACCTGGTTCCCCCTCTACATGACCATCATCGCCGCGCTGGGATTAATTGCGATTTCCTTGATGAAGGACAATCGGACTCATTCCACCCTCGATCATCAAGACGAACTTCCAGAACACCCCGGACACGCCACCCGCCCGAGGCCAAAAGACAGTGACAACGACAACAGATGACCAGTTCCCTCGACGCCACCACCAACGGACATCACGAGACACACCCCGCATCACAATGCCAATGCGTCTCCCGCGTGTCCATTACTGGCCGAATCCCGCCTTTCGAAGCGCATCAGCCAGTGAACCCCCACTGGCAGAACCATGCTGATTCCGGCGCTGAGCCCGACCATGCCCACGAGCAAAGCGATGCTCACCTCGCTGGCAGTTCGCGCCACGACGATCACGACTACCACCACGACCACCAGGTTCTCCCCCGTCACGACGGCGCCCCTCTGATCCGGACCTCCGCGAAACCTCCCCTGGTTCATCATGAAGGCGAAGCGACAACCCAATCCGTTGCCGGTCGCCGTCCACATCCATGACTTTGACACGAACCACGTCACCTGATCTCACCACATCATGAGGATCAGACACAAAGCGATCACTCATCGCCGAGATATGCACAAGGCCGTCCTGATGGACCCCAATATCTACAAAAGCACCAAACGCCGCAACATTGGTCACTGTGCCCTCGAGGATCATTCCAGGTGTGAGATCAGAAACCTTCTCAATACCGTCCGTAAACGTCGCTGTCCGGAACTCAGGGCGTGGATCACGACCGGGTTTATCCAGCTCAGAAATGATATCTGTCACCGTAGGAATACCCACAGTTCCATTCGCAAAATCAGCCGGGTTCAGCCCACTGAGAACGCGCGAATTACCTATTAGATCATCAACATCACATCCCGTCACCGTCGAGATCGTCGACACGACACCATAGGATTCCGGGTGCACGGCCGACGCATCCAACGGCTGCGAACCACCACGAATACGCAAGAATCCTGCACACTGCTCAAATGCTTTCGGCCCGAGACGCGGAACCTTCGTCAACGCCTTTCTCGAATCGAACACACCATTATTTTCCCGGTATGCAACAATATTCTCCGCAATTGTTGGGGTCACTCCAGCAACCCGGGTCAGCAACGGAGCAGAAGCCGTATTGAGATCAACACCAACAGCATTCACAGCATCCTCAACCACGGCATTAAGAGCATTCGTCAAAGATGCCTGGTTGACATCATGCTGATACTGTCCCACACCAATTGATTTCGGATCTACCTTGACCAATTCAGCCAACGGATCCTGAAGGCGACGTGCAATCGACACCGCACCACGCAAGGAAACATCCAAGTCCGGACACTCCTTACTGGCCAATTCAGACGCCGAATACACAGAAGCACCTGCTTCTGACACGACCACAGCCGTCGGCGCCGACATACCAGCCTCCCTGACCTTGGTCACCACCTCCCGGGACAGTTTTTCTGTTTCACGGCTCGCAGTCCCATTGCCGATAGCCATCAAATCAACATGGTGCCGCACACACATCGCGACCAACTCATCAACCGCAGCTGACCAACTATTCTGCGGCTGATGCGGATACACAATCGTCGTATCGACAACTTTTCCGGTCTCATCAACCACGGCAACCTTCACACCATTGCGATAACCCGGGTCAAGACCAATCGTTGTCTTCTGCCCAGCGGGCGCCGCAAGTAGCACGTCATTAAGATTCTTCGCGAATACCTCAACTGCTATGTTTTCCGCTTTCTCCTTCGCACGCATCCGAGCATCCATACTCGCAGACACACTCAACTTGGTCCGCCACCCCCACCGCATGGCATTCTCAATCCACTCTGACGCAGGTCCACGCCCAGTAACCGTGCTCCAGACATCTGCATCATCAGCGATCAACCCCACATAGGTATCGTCATCACCCGGATTGATCGACAGGGAAATGATCCCCTCACGTTCACCACGGAGCAGAGCCAGCACCCGATGCGACGGGATCCGCGACAACGGTTCCGCAAAATCGAAATAATCCCGATAGGTCAAGCCTTCCGTTTCCTTTCCCTCCACAACATGAGCCTCGAGTGCCCCCTCCGCCCACACCATGTCGCGGATATGACCGACTACGTCAGCATTCATGGCCAAACGGTCGACGAAAATAGCTCGCGCGCCCTCCAATACCTTCTTCGCGTCGTCGAACCCTTCGGTTGTATACGCTTCCGCAGCAGCTTCCGGATCGAGAGTCCCATCATCAAAAAACGAATCAAGCAAAGGCTCAATCCCGGCATCCCGCGCTTTATCGGCCTTCGTTATCCGCCGCTTCTTAAACGGCAGATACAGATCTTCTACACGGGCTTTAGTGTCACACTGATTGATAAGTCCACGCAGCTCATCGGTCAGTTTTCCCTGCTCATCAATAGCTGCAAGAATTGTTTTCTTACGATCCTCCAAATCCCGCACATATGTCAGACGTTCCGCTAATGTGCGGAGCTGGGCATCATCCAGACCACCAGTGGCCTCCTTACGATACCGGGCGATGAAAGGAACTGTATTCCCTTGATCTAACAAATCAACCGTCGTACGGACTTGTTGTTCAGTAATGCCTAATTCATGAGCGAGAGTCGGAATAATCACCCGATCGATGGTAGCCGTTGCTCACCAACCACGTGTCGTCAGCACTATCCAAAAGGCCGTCAGCCCGGCAACGCTCGATTAAATCAGGACGCCGCCGCGCAGTCATTGCTAGAGCCTGATTACGGTTCCACCGGTCAACCTTCGCATGATCGCCCGACAACAACACATCAGGCACCTCCAACCCACGCCACGATCGCGGCTTCGTATAACGTGGTCCTTCTAACAACCCATCAGAGAATGAATCCTCCTCATGACTACGACGATTGCCCAACACACCGGGGATCAATCTCACAACAGCTTCAGCCATCACCAACACGGCCACCTCACCACCTACCAGAACATAATCCCCGATCGAAACTTCCTGCACCCGATAACGAGACCGCGCATCATCAAAAACGCGCTGGTCAATGCCTTCATACCGGCCGCAAGCGAAGACAAGATGATCCTCCTGCGCCAAATCCTGAGCCAACGATTGAGTCAACGGCACCCCTGTCGGAGTGGGGACGATAAGCACCGGAAGCGACGGGGACGAGGAAACGGTGGTACGAACACAGTCAATCTGCCGCGGTGTTCCGCGGTGGCGCTCCGCACTGACGAGATCATGAGAATCTGCAACAGGACCTGACCCCTGGGCCACATCGTCCAACGCGGGCCCCCACACATCAGCCCTCATCACCATCCCCGGGCCTCCACCATAAGGCGAATCATCCACCGCCCTATGGACCCCAGACGCCCACTGGCGCACATCATGAACTCCGACACTAATGATTCCCCGCTCAATCGCCTTTCCCAGCAATGCATGCCTCAATGGCTCCATGTATGCAGGAAAAATCGTGAGAACATCGAGTCTCATATGGTGTGGTGTCGACCTCCGACCCCCACTCGAGTATCCATCTGTTAGCTCTGAACCCATGCGTTCCTCCATCCTGCTCTACCGGAGATCTAACAATCCGTCAGGCGGAGTGATCACAATGGCCTCGTTATCCGTATCGACAATGGGGACAATACTTTCAACAAACGGAATGAGAACGGTTCGAGAACCGTGTGCCGCAGCGCTATCGGTACCAGGGTTGGAAACAGAACTACCCGTATCCATCGTCACCTCAAGTAACCGGTGGGCGGGACCGCGCAACACATTCGTCACGATTCCAATATCCTCAGGCTCCGGTTGTGCACCGTCATATGCTCTCGCATAGGCCTCATCCGCGGTGACCTGCCCTACGGTGAGTACATGGAGGCCTTCCAGCTCAAAGTCGTAAAACTCCTCACCTGAATCATCGAGCTCAGGCTCCGCGAGAAAACGCACACCTCGAAGTGACTCAGCAGCATCTCGATCCGAAATTCCGTCAGCCCGCAGGATCATTCTTCCTTGGTGACCGCGAACCGCGGCGATGGTCAAAGAAAATAAGTCCTGGTCTTCCTTGCTCTTTCTACGCTGACGACCCCCCGATGGAACAGCCCGCACAACAGCCCCTACCGCAAACCGACCACGAGGGTCATCCGTCGTCGGTTCAACAATAAACTCCCCACGAACTCCGTGAGGTTTGATGACACGTCCAATCTGGACGTAATCAGGGCTATGCGGCGAGTCATCATGCTTGGTCACTGTGCCATTATCACAAAGCACACCACTCGACGCGAATGCGCTAGCGAATCTCTATTCGCACGTCACTGTCAAGCGTGTGAAGCACAGTACGCAACGCCTCCGCATGCCGCCCCTTACGACCAATCACTAACGCGCGGTCATCAGGATGCACAGAGACGACGAGGACCATTTTTCGTCCCCGATACATCGTCTGCACAGCAACGTCATCAGGATGAGCAACAATCCCTTGCACTAAATGAAGAACAATTTTTTCTTCCGATGACATTGCCTGTGACGTTGTACTGCGAAGATCTGAAGGGAATGGATTGGTCATAGCTGCCACTATAGTTTGTTATCCATCATCAACGACCCGGTGAAAATATGTACCGCACAACCTCAGCACAGTTCGTCATCGACCAGCCACGAAGGTGATAGAAAACGTAGAGACTTTCCGGGACACACATGCAAAACCGGTGTGTGGAATGACCCACACACCGGTTAGTGACAACTCCGCTAGCCGTCACATGGAGACTGTAGAGCGCGCTCCCGCTTTACTCCGCTGCAGCCTCGTCAGCTTTCTCTTCAGCATCAGCTTCCTTAGCGGCCTCTTCTTCAGCAGCCTTCTTGGCAGCCTTACGCTTCTCTGTGATGGCCTCCAAGGTCGGAGCATTGTTGGCCTCGGCAAGAGCCTCATTGAAAAGCTCCAGCTTGGACTTCTTCTCAGGCTGAACCTTCAAAGTTCCTTCAGCGCCAGGGAGACCCTTAAACTTCTGCCAGTCGCCCGTCACCTTGAGTAAGGCAAGAACTGGCTCAGTTGGCTGAGCACCAACGCCCAACCAGTACTGGACGCGATCCGAATCAATGCGAATCACTGAGGGATCTGATTTGGGCTCGTAGATGCCCAGGTTCTCAATCGCCCGACCCGAACGACGGGTACGAGAGTCAGCAACAATCACACGGTAGTGCGGCGTACGGATCTTACCGAGACGCTGCAGCTTAAGCTTGACAGCCATATTCTTCTTTCTCCGGTCACCGGGCAGTGCAGACACTCCCCCAGACACGCCACCGCGCGATCACCATCAACGCACAGTCGTTCATCGTCGCCGCACGTGATATCTCGCGTGTGCCGCAGAGGGAGCCGGTTCAACCCTTGGATTTAACCTGCGCGTGACCACCGGACGGCCATAGCCGGAAACGATGTTACGCAGGAACGTTACATGCCATCGCGCTCACGAATGTCGCTCGCGCAGACAACCCATGGAATAGTACCAGACCCCCGGGGAATCGTCGAACTTATTTCCGCTTTCGACCAGGACCGCCCTGTCCGAAATCAAGATTGTTAAGGTCAATATTTTCCATCCCTTGAGGAAGATTGTTCTTCCCCAGTCCTGGTATACCAGGCATTCCCCCGGGCATTCCGCCCCCCATACCCATCTGCTGCTGAAGCTGCTGCAACTGATCCATGTTGGGCATTCCAGCGCCACGTTGCGCACTGGAATGATTCCGATTTTTTCCTTTCTTACCTTTCTTTCCTTTACGTCCCTTCTTCTGCTTCTTCGTGGCACTGCCACCCCCGAGACCAAAACGACTCGTCATCGTGCTCATCATTTTCTTCGCCTCAAAGAAGCGTTCAACGAGCTGATTCACGTCGTGGACGGACACACCAGAACCCGCAGCAATACGGCGACGCCGTGATGCATTAAGAATCTTCGGATCGTGACGCTCAGCCGGAGTCATACCCCGGATGATGGCCTGAATGCGATCAAGGTGCTTCTCATCCACCATGTCCGCCATCTTCGACATCTCTGAACCCCCGGGAAGCATCTTCATAATTGCCCCCATCGGACCCATGCGACGCACCATCAACATCTGCTGAAGAAAATCATCCAGAGTCAATTCCCCAGAAAACATTTTCGACGCAGACCGCTCAGCTTCCTGCTGATCAATCTTCTGCTCGGCGTGCTCAATAAGAGTGAGAACATCGCCCATTCCCAAGATGCGGTTGGCCATCCGGTCAGGATGGAAGACATCGAAATCGCCCAGCTTCTCACCGGTAGACACGTAGAGGATTGGTTTCCCAGTGACCTCACGAATCGAGAGAGCAGCACCACCACGAGCATCACCATCGAGCTTGGTCAGCACAACGCCAGTGAAGTCAACGCCCTCACGGAAAGCCTCAGCAGTATGAACCGCATCCTGGCCAATCATCGAGTCAATAACGAACAAAACTTCATCAGGGTTCGTGGCATCACGAATATCCCGAGCCTGCTGCATCAACACCTGGTCAATACCAAGCCGGCCAGCGGTGTCAATAATGACAACGTCATGTCTCGCGCGCTGAGCCTCCTCTATCCCTGCCCTCGCAACAGCAACAGGATCGCCGTGGGATTGACCCATCTCATGATCAACAGTATCGGTCCGAGTTCCCGGATCCGGCGCGAACGTGGGGACGTCTGCACGCTGGCCAACAATTTCCAACTGCTGAACCGCCCCGGGACGCTGAAGGTCACACGCCACCAACATCGGAGTGTGGCCGTGGTTCTTCAAATGCTGGGCGAGCTTTCCGGCAAGTGTCGTTTTACCTGCGCCCTGCAAACCGGCAAGCATGATGACCGTCGGCGGATTTTTCGCTAGCTGAAGGCGACGAGTCTCGCCACCCAAAATACCGACAAGCTCTTCATTGACAATCTTGACAACCTGCTGGGCTGGATTTAACGCTTGCGATACTTCAGTGCCAGCAGCACGAGATTTAATGTTCTTGATGAACGCCCGCACCACAGGAAGCGAAACATCCGCTTCCAACAACGCCAGGCGGATCTCCCGCGCCGTCGCATTGATGTCTGATTCAGTCAGCCGGCCTTTACCGCGCAAACCTTTCAGTGCCCCGGTCAAACGGTCAGACAGTGACTCAAACACAGATTCTCCCCTGTTGGGTTATCGGTCAACGTCAGCAACAAGCCGAAACAACCATCACGTGTCCCGGCAGGTACCAATTACAGTTTGTGAACTCCCTTAGCATACAAGCTCCCCGTAGACGGTACTGATCCTGCTCACAACGACACCACAATCACGAGGTCTTTCGCATGCCGGGAGAACACAGGCAAACACCATCCATGCCTCATCTGCCCACTGTGATCTGACTGTTGTCTGTCCTCGTCATCCGCTGTTGCTGTGCAGGGCCCCTACCTTGTCATGGTTCCTGCGTGCTGTGTGTCGGCCAACGTGCCGAATCCCCACTTAATACAGTCAACAAATACAGGCATGGCACCGTAATCCGGATGGACACCATCGGATTGCAGATCGCGAACATGCTTTTTGGCAACATCTGACCAATCCGCGACCGTCACATTCGGGTATTTCGCCGCTATTTTCTGGTATTCATTCGTGACTTGCGGCTCCCAACCCGCACCATATGTATTGACCAAAACAACAGTTCTTCCACGCTGAATCTCATTAATTTCCTGATCAACTGCGTGGGGGTTACGCACCCCCCAATTCGTCCCTAACGCGATAACCACCGCCCGGCGAATCTTTCCCCGGAGTTCCATGTCATGCATGATCGGGATCGCTTGCTCCCATGCTCGCTCTGACTGCGCGATAATATCGACACCTGGATAATCTTTAACAATCTGTTGAGCGGTCGTGACCAACATCGAATCACCAAACATAGTGACCTCGCTGCCTGCTGGTGGCGCATAGTCCACGACATCAGACCGACCTGTAGCTTGCCCACGTACGGTCGCGGTGTCAGTGTTTTTCGTCGTGTCGCCAGTGTTCACAAGATGTTCACTGTCAGAAATCTTTTGTTCCACTAACGTCGTGCGTGGCGAGGTCGAGACAACGGAGACTGTGCATACTACTAATGCCAACGGCATCGCCAGTGCAGCAATTACGGCTGGGGTGACCCTGCCCCGTCGACCTGCCCCGCCAGCCTGCCCCACACCACCCCACCGGCCACTACTGAGACGAGGAAGTCTGGTATCGACACCTGTGCAGAACGCTACCCAAGCACCGCCCAGCCCCAAACGTCTGATAGGTGTTTCCAGATATCGAAGGGAAAACTCGCACACAATGAAAGTCACGGCGACAGCCCCAAGTCGCACCACCCACGATGCCATGCTGTTGTCTGGTGTCGACACCACAACCTTCGCGAGAATGATGAGCGGCCAGTGCCACAAGTACACCGCGTAGGAGCGATCACCGACCCACACTGCGGGCCCCGACGACATCACCGTCACCAGTCCACCTCGGTTGACGAGAAGGCTAGCAATCATCACAGCTGTCAGTATGTTTGCAGCGGCAATACCCCCATGGAATGCTTCCGAGGAACCATCGCCGATCATCACCATCAGCGTGACAAGCCCGACACAGGACACCCATCCAGCCGCTGGTCCCACCATGGCCCACCATGATGAGGTAATAAATCCACCCCCTGGCCGCGATGCCTCAAACGCTAAGGCGGCCCCCACCATCAATCCAAAGAGGTGAGTATCTGTCCCGTAGTACACCCGTGTTGACGCATCGGGACTATAGATGACCGCCATCGCCACTGCCGAGACAAGGGCCACTCCCAGCAGAGCGATAGCAACTCGCCGCCGCGGGATGCGTTTGTGTGCTATCCATACAAAAACCCAGGGCCATAGGAGATAGAACTGTTCTTCGACGGCTAACGACCACAAGTTCATAAACAGCTGTGGGACGTGGCGCGTGAAGTACGACGAACCAGCAGCAATCTCTACCCAGTTATAAGAAAACGTCAATACCCCCACAATCTGCGGAGTAACGCGCACCAAAAGGTCCTGTGCTTGAACAACACACCGGGTGCATAACCACGTCAAGGGCACAACAACGATGACAAGGCTAATCAGTGCCGGAATGAGCCGGCGAGCACGTCGAACCCAAAAGTTTTTGAGGTTGGTATGCCCGGTCTTATAGCGTTCACGGATCAACAGTGTTGTGATCAAGAAGCCGGAGACCACAAAGAATACATCCACCCCCATGAACCCACCCGGTAAAAGGTGCGAGTCAAGATGGAAGAGGAGAACCGCGATAATCGCGATGGCACGCACGCCGTCGAGTCCAGCGATCCTCCCTTCATACAGAGGTGGGTATGCGTGCATCGAACGGAGGTGAGGCGATGGTCGGCCGTCGACATCATGGGAAAGCTGCGTCGCCTCGCCTCCTCGGGATAGCGGTAGGGGACGTAGGTGTCGACCCTGGGACATCCGCCTCGAGGATGGCAGCTTCTGGGGCTGCTCACGGGGTCTGCCCGATCCACCAGCATAGTCATGGCCCGTCGTATGATGCACGCGAGTGCGACGAGAGCGCCGCTGACCGCCGCGGCTGTCACGGGTGCGGAGGGGGTTTCGTACGTCATCGAGTACTTCTGCTCGTATGGAGTGAAAGTCATCGCTGGGGCGGCGGCGCCCATGATAGTCAAGTCGTCCGCGCGTGTAACGCTCCGGATAGCGGCGGGCCGACGGACTCGATCTGCGCCTCGGTGTGGGTGAATCCCCTGCCGGTACATGTGAATATCGACGGGTGCACGGTTCTTGTGTTCTACGATCACGGCTACTGGAGCTGTGTGTGCTCTGTCCGTAGGGGTGAGCAGCATGACAGTCTTGGTGTCCATTTGGCGAGGGCCCGTGACCCCAGGTCCCTCGCCTTAGCTGTCGGGGATCACGGCGGTGGTGTGCCACAAGAATCACCTACCCAGAAAGGTAACTATGCGAAGTAGTTTCAGGAGGGAAGTCTACTGGAGAACACCCGCATGTCACGGAGAAACCAGCAAAAGTACGGCCCGTGTCGCAGGACTGTTTATCACCGCTGAATAACGATGTCAGTCCCCCAAGGCACGCCGGATCCGCAAGACAGCAGCGTTCTTCTCTTGTCGTGTCATCCCCGGCTTCACACAGAATCGATCAACAACCGTATCGGCAAAGGTCGAGATTGTCGCCCACCGAAGCTCTGGTAACGCTCCAATCACGGCCGCGACAACACCACGACGATCCCGCGCTCGAATTTCTAAGATATCTCCATTCCACACAAGGTCAGCATCATCTTTCGTGAAAGGGAGACGAATTTCTCTCGCCACCTGTTGTGCATAAAGTGAGCGAAGGACCGCGTTATCTGGTTTCCCTTCATGAACGGGATGCACCGCAAACATCGCAACCGTTTGAGTCAAACCGTCATCCATCGGTTCGTCACACATAATGCGTGCATGCACAATGTGCCACCGACGATCACACATCAGTTGAACCGCACGCTGCAATGCATCAGGAGCATCATCATCGAGAATCAGCCGCCAAAAATGCTGTTCTTCCTGGATTTCTATCGTCTCATCGGTCTCCTTAAGATCCACCACCTCAGCGGAACAATCAGGATGCCGGACAGGAGAAATGCGCATCTGAGAACGGGCTATCCTCGCAAGCCTATGCACAGACGCAGCCGCCCTCGGTGTCCATACGGATGGCCCAGTCCCACGAGCATCACACCCCGTCAAAACCTCGAGAAGATCCAATGTCAATGGATTGCCATCAAGACGATCAACCAACTCACCTGCTGTCGCTGGGTCGTCAGGATCCCGATTCAATGCACGGTACATCAGCTCCGTGTGATGGAGAACCACCGATTCAAGCACTGCACAATCACCTGGGTTCAACCCCATACGATACGCCGCAGCCTTCACGATTCGAGCTCCAACAACACTATGGTCCTCAGAGTCCTCCTCACCATCTGACACTTTGCCGACATCGTGATACAACGCAGCAAGGAGAAGAAGATCTGGCCGCGGCACATGGATAGAGTTTTCTGCCGCCTCGGCCACCACAGCTAACGCATGCTTATCCAGCGTCAACACATGGTTACGTTCACGGGGCATCACCCCACGAATACGCCGCCATCCAGGAACTAATGGCTCCCACAAACCATGACGGTCCATCGCCTCGACAACATCATTCGTCCGGCGCCCGCCTGCGAGCACCGCACAAAAATCAGATAGCGCCGACGGCGGCCATGGCTCAGGTAACGGCGGACATGATGCCAACCGACCCCATACGGCCTCCCCCACCTGAAGCCCGGTTCTCGTTGCCGTCGCCGCAACACGTAACGGCAAACCAGGGTCATCCATCACCGCCGATTTAGCTAACGCAATTTGACCGTCATGGTCGACCACACCCTCATCAAGGGGACGACGAATCGGCCGACGAAGAGCCGTCCGCGACGCAATTGCCGACCGTGCCGTCGACAAGCCCGTCGTCAACGCAGTATCAATGTTCCGTGCAGCCGCAGCAATGTCCTCTGACAACGTATATCGATGATCATGCCCCATTGCAACAGCAATATCCGCCGCATACTCAGGTTCCAGAATGTCACGTGAGCGGCGCATTGAATCATGCAAAAGCGTACGGACATCCAACAGCAGTCCGTAGTCATCATCCACAATCGATGCATCTGCGACTTGAGCTAATGCCAGTGCCCGGAGAAGCTGCGCATCCCGGAGCCCCCCACGTCCATGCTTAATATCTGGTCGTGTCATTGCCACCACTGATCCAGAGCGGTGCCACCGGGATGCTGCCGCAGACACTAAGGAATCGAAACGCTTCGCAATCATTGCTCGCCAGTCGGCCAGCACTGTCGCCTTCGCTGTCTGAGCCAGATCAACATCCCCGGTGATGAACCGCAGATCTAACAGCGATAGTGCCGCAGTAATATCCGTCGACGCTGTAGCCGCCATCCCTGACACCGTCCGCACGGAATGATCAAGGTGAACATGACGGTCCCACAACGGATACCACACCGATTCCGCCACGCACGCAACCACATCCGGTGTCATCCCGTCAGCGTGAAGAAGAGTGACATCCACGTCCGAGTACGAGGTCATCTCACGCCGGGCGAAAGATCCCGTGGCGCACAATGCAAAACCGTCAGGAAGTTCGGAACGGCACAACAGTTCGTCGAACGATGCTGTCACTGATGCTCGCACCGATGCTGGCGATGGGCACACACCCGTCGACGACACTATGTTTTCTCCTGACGACGCTCTCGATCGACATCTCACCGAAGTAGATCCATACCCTTCTTGTGGCATGTTCACTTTGTTATACAGCGCCCTCACCATGTTCCGCTGTTCGTACTCGTACAACGTCGTTAACCGGAGTCACCCATATCTTCCCGTCACCGATCTTCCCGGTACGGGATGCCGAGATTATTGCGTCCACAACATCGGAATAAAAATGATCAGCCACAACAATCTCAACCTTGATCTTTGACACGAAGTCCACTGAATATTCGGCGCCGCGATATACCTCAGTGTGGCCTTTTTGCTGTCCACAACCATGAACCTCAGTGACCGTCATTCCACGTACACCGATGTCGTCCAGAGACTCCTTAATATCGGTCAGTGTAAATGGCTTCACAATCGCAGTGACGAGCTTCACACCTATCTCCTAACGTACCGCATATTCTCTGAGCAGCACCCGCGATTTCAACCACCCACGCTACCGAAAACCGCTTCCCGCCATGTCATATGCCGACTCCCGATGCATCACGATGTCAATGCCGTCACATTCATCCGAATCATCGATACGCCACCCCACGGTGAATGCAAGAGCATACCCAATAACGGCCGTCGTTATCGCCGTAAACATCATCGCCGCACCCGCTATCACTAATTGAAGAATGAGCAAACGAAGGCCGTCCACACCGCCCCCAGTCACCAGTCCCGCATGATTTTTTGCAAAAAGCCCCACACCAATTGTCCCCCACAGACCGGAGAGCAAGTGGACACCGACGACGTCTAATGAGTCATCAAATTTCAGCTTAAACTTAAGCCCAACTCCATAAGCGGAAATCACTCCTGCCACAGCACCAAGAATGATCGACATGACCGGCGTCACATCACCACACGCTGGCGTAATCGCAACTAGTCCAGCAACAACACCGGATACTGCACCTAATGACGTGCCATAGCCATCACGCACACGCTCAACTGCAAGCCACGCCACCATGGCAGCACACGCAGCAACCGTCGTATTAATCCACGCAAGCGCAGCATTTCCATCAGCAGCACAGGCTGATCCTGCATTGAAGCCGAACCAACCACACCACAAGAGAGCGGTTCCGATCATGGTCAAAGGAAGATTATGGGGACGCTGCGGAGCCGTTAAGAAGTCCCGAGACCGACCCACGATCAGAGCTAGCACGAGACCAGCGGCACCAGCACTGATATGAACGACGGTGCCACCGGCGAAATCGACGGGAGGAATTTTTGCTACTCTCACGCTACCGTCCGTGGTCGTCCCGAACAGCCGGGAAGCAATGCTGTCCTCAGCACCAGACAACAAGCCGCCGCCCCACACCATGTGAGCTAATGGGAAAAAGACGATCGTTACCCACACACCCGAAAACACAAGCCACGTCGAGTATTTCACTCGGTGAGCAAGCGCTCCCGAGATTAGCGCAACAGTAATAGCAGCAAACGCGAGCTGGAAGGCAACATCAATAATTTCTGGGTACCCATTTTTACCGACGGGGTACGACGACCCGTCCTCCGACACAATCCCACGCAACCCAAAATTAGTGACAGGACTCGCGAGTACCCCAGCAAAATCCGTACTGGAATACGACATTGAATATCCCCACAACACATAGATAACGCCGACTACACCAAGCGCACCAAACGACATCATCATCATGTTTAATGTTGATTTTTGCCGCGACATACCACCGTAAAAGAACGCGACAGCCGGGATCATGAGCACAACAAATGAAGCACTCACAAGCATCCATGCCGAATTACCGACACTCGCTACAGTGTCAGACGTCGAACCTGCACACACCACACAGTCAGCGAGCATAAGGATTCCTCTCGCAGGACATCGTTGGATACAGAGGAACGCAGAATGCACGCTCACACCATCACGTACCCATCGGGTGCCCTGGCCATAGGCAATGACTACACCTGGCTATCACATATCACACCGATGGCAACACATCAGATACGATCACGCCACCGGCGTCACTATCCAGCCAATTCACAAGTATGCCCACCCTATGTTTCAACCAACAGAGCATCAGGTTTCAATCATGTGAAATAAAGTCAATATTATTTCACCTCCATGACAGCTACCAGTGCAAAACCCACACTACCGCGGCCACCCCCATCTCGCGGTATCACCCCCACACACAAAATCCCCAGGTAGATATACCACCCAGGGATCACGCCTCGTCGATCAGGAGAAAGAGTGACAACTGGCCCCTACAGCCGTGAGTTGATCTGCTGCGCCATATTGTCGACACCTTGATCCGTCATATGCATAGCCATCGCTGCGTTATTACCATTGGCCTGAATAATGCCCGCGACCCAATTCTCACGGCCAGGTGCACACGTGCTGTGATCAGCCGTCGATTCCACCATATCGATATACGTACCGCCGTTGCGTTCTGCCGCTCCCGACTGTTGACGCTTCACAATATTGAAAGAATTCTGATAGCCGAATCCCAACGTATTGAGTGGGCGGAAATCACCTGCCTGAACCAGGCATAACCAGTTCGGTGCAACTGGTGCCGTCACCTGCGGGTACGACAAGTAGATGAGTTTAGCGTTTGGTGCCGCTTGACGAATACGCTGAGATTGCCGGTCCAGCTCTGCTGCAGCAGCACTCTCATGAGGTGGATCCTCAGGGTTCACGCTCCACCCATAACCAGTCTGATAAAAATCGTTCAAACCGATGAGAATCGGAACAGCCTGGGTATTCGCATTCAAAGCACCATTATCAATGGCTTTAGTAACCAAAGTATCAAGACGGTTAGGGTTGAGGTTTCCTATAAAAGGAAGCTCCGTGAGAGTAGCTCCTGAACAAGCATAATTATCAACCTTTTTACCGGAAATAGCCCGCAAAGCATCACCAACATTATGCTGATCTTGCGGACATCCTGCTGCAGATGTTCCCGTCGGAGGAGCAACTCGCGGCGCGAAAGGAACCGCCGCTTGGATATGATCGTTAATGAGCGACCATTGATTAGGGGTGGCCATGTATGAATCACCTAACAAAACAATGTTTGGCTCCCCGTCAGCTTCAGCGGGCTGAGCTACGACCGCTACACCACCACCAACTGCAACAACACCCACGAGGGCAGAAAGCTTCTTAGCTAGGGACATTTCACATCTTTTCTTTTCCGATAGGAGTCTACGTACAATGGCATATTCCTCTGCAAAGCAGTACAAGAGCCCTTACATCGAGGTAGCATGGGCCGAGTAACCTCACACTACCTCGTTGATGACTACATGAGCAGCAGTCATAGGGTACTTCGCTTACACACGATATAGTGTTTCACAGCAAAAAACTACACAACTATTTATTTTTCCAGAATAAATTAAATCGCTACCACCGGGCCTCTTTCGACACATCCGAGCCAAACCCGGTCGGCAGCTCACCTATCCCAAAAGCGCATCAACAAACCCGTCGACTTCAAACGGGGCTAAATCATCGACCCCCTCACCCAGCCCCACCATCTTCACAGGAACTCCAAGCTCTTCCTGCACCTGGAAAACGATCCCACCTTTCGCGGTACCATCAAGCTTGGTCAATACCACCCCAGTGATGTCCACAGTCTCCGCGAAAATCCGCGCCTGCATCACACCATTTTGACCAACCGTGGAATCAAGAACAAGAAGAACCTCATCAACCACAGCTTTCTTTTCGACGACACGCTTGACCTTACCCAACTGATCCATC
This sequence comes from Corynebacterium sp. PCR 32, assembly GCF_037464985.1. NCBI lineage: Bacteria > Bacillati > Actinomycetota > Actinomycetes > Mycobacteriales > Corynebacteriaceae > Corynebacterium > Corynebacterium sp. PCR 32. Next base: position 555,084 of record NZ_JBAHVL010000001.1, on the reverse strand, counting down.
AAGTTGTTCTCAGTATGAAGCCGACCAGCAGTGTCGACGACAACAACATCAGCCTTCTCCGCAACGCCAACAGCCACAGCGTCAAACGCCACCGAAGCAGGATCAGCACCTTCAGCCCCACGGACCGTACGAGCATCGACCCGGCTCCCCCATGCTTCAAGCTGATCAGCAGCCGCAGCACGGAACGTATCCGCTGCGCCCAACACCACCCTATGCCCCATCGCCGTCAACACACGCGCCAACTTCCCGACAGTCGTCGTCTTTCCCGTCCCATTAACACCAACAACGAGAATGACAGCAGGCTTACCGTCATACGGCATCGCGCGAATAGACCGATCCAACTCGGGATGGCACGACTCAATTAACGCCTGCCGGAGCAATGCACGAGCTTCCTGCTCTGACGACACCCCATGAGATGCAATCTTTTCACGCAAAGCATCAACAACTTTCATCGTGGCAGGTGTACCCAAATCAGCCATGAGAAGTGTATCTTCAATATCCTCCCACGCATCCTCATCAAGGTCACCGCCACCAAGAATTCCCAACACACTCTTACCGATTGCATTGTGAGAACGAGACAATCGACCACGCAAACGATGAAGCCGACCATCCACCGGCGCAGGAGCATCCGTTCCCTGAACAGGGGCTGACACGTCAGCAACGGCAACCTTCTCGGGATACTCACCGTCACTATCAGTGGCACCATCGTCAACGGACTCATCCACTGACGCATCCACCTCATAGTCATGCGCATCGTCACCCGCCGCCCGCTCAGCATCCACTGCAACACTGGCATCCGCAGAAGCAACCCCTGTTCCACGTACGTCATTGACGCCCTCATCAGCACGACCGCCCTCCGTACGAGCATGATCGTCACCTGCATCGTCATCCGACGTATCCTCCGTGGCAACTACCTCATCGGGCTCTCGCACCGGGAAAGAAAAACCAGGCGCCGTTGCATCCTTGGCATCGGACTCACATTCCTGTGCGTGTGCGGAGTCCTCCTCCGCGGCCACCGTGTCACTAGTAACAACGCCCGCACCGGCCTCAAGGTTTTTGCAACCACCTGCACCGTCCGACCCCTCTGACCCCCCACCAGGTTCCCTCCTAGCCACGGTACTACTCAGCGACTCGGATTCTTCACCCGCTGCTTTGGCAGTATCACCCACCGACACACGATCACCTGGCTCGGCCACCGTACGTCGCCCTGTCTGGCCAAAATCACCGGCAACAATGTCAGCCTGCGACGGCTTATGCGCAGCCGCCGGCCCCGAGGAAAAATTGAACCCACCTTTAGCCTCATAGTTGCCTGAATCAGGCCGCTGCTTCTCTTCAGCATCATCCGCCGTACTCGCAAACGACACCGTATTCTTTTTGCGCCGGTGCAACCCAAGAAGAATCAGGAGTGCAACCAGCACCACAACAACGACAACACCGACAATGGTCCACAACACAACAGGAGACATAATGGCCATTATGTCAGTAACCATCGGCCCTTATGAAGAAAGACCGACAGCCCACCCACCAACTACTTCTTTTTGTGGCCGACCACTCCCAACACCATGGCATCAGCGGAGACAATGTCACCGGCAACAAGATCCGGCAAGAGCTCAGCCACACGGGCCCACCCGGCCACAGCTTGCGGCGACAACGCCCCCATCCGCCCGGCACCATGAGCCTCCAAACGTGCCGCGAGGGCAAAAACCAACGAAATGATCGGCGCGAGCGCCCACCGGTTATCAACCGATTCAGTATCAACACCTTCCAAACGGTCAAACCGCACGCGTGCCGCCGCATACAACTGCCGATTACTGTGCCGAATCCGCTTCAGCAATTTAGCCGCAGTCACCATCAAATCTTCTTCCCCCAACAGCTGAGTTAATTCCTCACGATGAGAGAACGTCTCCAAGACCGCCAACAACCGCGAATTATCATCACTAATAAGACCCGGCATGATACCCGCACCATCCAAAAACTGCTGCAAAATCACTTTCTGCTGAGCATCCGGCATACGAGCAATATGCACAGTGGTCGGATCCAAGCAGGCGTTATCCAAACTCTGATCCCGCCCCGTCGTAAAAGCTTCTACTGCACGACGACCGACCAACGAATCAACCTTCTCCAAGGCCCGATCACGTGCTTGAGCAGGAGTCATATCAGATTCTGATACACCAGAAGCCAGACCGCCACGATCCGTCGACGCCTCCCCAGCTTCTTCCAACGCAGCAACCGCTACATCCCAACGCTCAGCCTCCGCCAATGCGATTAATGCCCCAAGCCACGGAGTATTCTCGCCCTGCAATGTAAACGACTCAGCATCAATGTCATCGGAATCAAAAGCTGAACGAACAAGCCCACTCGAAATGAACACACTCGGGCGTTTCGCTGCATCGACTAACGACAACGACAAACCAACCAACGCCACACTCGGCTGCGACAAAAACGCATCTCGGGCGATTTCCGCACCACGAGGCAGCAAATTAAACGCCCGGGAATCAGATATCCAGCCAGCTTGCAAATCCCATAGCAAACTAAAGGTCTCCGCACCGCCCTCAATATTTTTAGATTCGCCCGCCAGGAACGCGCTCAATGAATCGAGACCGTGCCCCGTCGCATACCCGGGTTGATCCACAACAACAGATTGCGGCCCCGGCCGGGCAGGAGCACGTAAATCCTCACTGACATCCGCACAATAAACCTGAACCACCAATGGCCCCACATTGCGAAGTTCCTCAGGAACAATCGCTTCGCCATCACTCACACGAATACTAAGAGCCCGGCGCCACGGAGCCGTCGTCGGCCACAACCACAACCCCAACGGCCGACCATCCGGTGAGCCCTTAACCACCGCAACTGACGTCTCATCCCCGGACGCTCTATCCGCCGACACCACCAAAGTATCGTCACGACGGTCGATCTTCCACTCAGGCGTTGGCGCGACCGTGACAAGGCGTACCGAGGTACTTCTGCGGGTCTCATCATCGACCCAGCTCAACTCAATACTTCCCCCCGACTGGGTTGCCAACGATGAAGCGAAATCCTTCAACGGCACACGCCACGTCATCCCATCCCACGTAATCATCTTCTTTGTCCGAACCGGGGCGCCATGATGATTGCGTGCAGTAATCACCGGTTTCTCAAGTTCGCTTCCGGTACGAACACGCAAGAACATCCCACCATTGAGCTCAGAACCCGCGCACACAAGCGGCGTTGACCTCCATCGAGCCTCTTCCCCCGTGAGTGGAACTTGAAAACGTAACCGCGGAGGCGTCACGACAATCGGGAGCAAATCACCATCATCAGTGCTCACAGTCGCCGCACCACGGGCGGAGTCCGCAACGACATCAACTGGATGTGGATCAATAGCCGCAGGCTTCTCTGTCGCAAGAGTCACCATTCTCGGTGACAGGCCACCAGCAACCGGAATACGGAAGCCATGAGTCTCCTCCAAGGAGGTCACTAAACCTTGAACAATTGCGTACCGATGCCGGAAAGATTCATTCCGTGGACCCCTCAAACGGACGATATACTCCCCTGTCCACGGCGATTCATACAGGTCAGGATCAAATACGTAGACAGCACCACCCTCAGCAGGCACGTCAACAGGCTCCGACGGTGTCACCTCCACACCCGCCTGCCCTGGCCCAGCATAAGATGAGATAGACAAGTACCACGTCTCATCTGATCCCGACAGGGTCGCGGGAAACTCTGCCATCAAACTTTCAGAATGCACGGGTAGCCCAGAGACCGACCGAACATGCGGACATACCTCCCCCTCAGAGAAAATTACCCGCTGACGAGGATCAACACTCCGAAGCGTCGTACCGGTAGGATCACCCGGTCGCCGCACCTGAAAGGACGCGGCATCGTTGAGATCAACTGTTCGCGCAATCCATCCATTCCACCCACGGAGCTCTACACCGTCATCCGTCGGCAAAGGAGTCTCACGAACCGAGTCTAAAATCTCTGCATCATCAGGCGACACCACAATCACATCCGCATGATGGAAAGATACTTTGCTTGTCACATTGTGGCCCCGCATCGTGAACGCTAAGAACGGCTCTGACAAAACTGGAACCGTCCACGACACCCGCCGAACTACCTCTTTAACGACAATCTCACGCGCCGCCTTACGCACCGGCACATCAAGAATCTCAGAAAACCCATCGGTATCATTGTCATAGCCCGTGCGATACTCGGCGACATCTCCATCAATAGATACCCGCCACCGCAGCTCAACAACCGTTTCATCCAACGGCAACTGAGGAAGGCGCAAGACCACACGATCACGATTCACGTCATAGACCAGACGCGGTGACGACTCCCATGGCGCTGTCCCCACCGTCGACAAACGATCCACCGTACCCGCTGGACGTTCTCGTAACTCATCGACAAGATCTTCAAGAATCAACAACGGCACACGATAAGAGCCATCCTCACCCACGCCCCACTCAGCCCACCGATCAACCTCATAAGGATTCTCAGCGACCCACCGGTAAAACTCAATCACATCATCGAACAGTCGGGCAGCCCGTTCTGGGGCCAACGAACACAAAGGCCCCAATTGACGCGTTGGTGAAACATCAACGAAATGCTCTACCAACGACTCACCCGTGACTAAATCGGGATCCTCATCGATTAACGCAATCAGACTTGGAATCCACCCCGCTGGAATGGTGGCATGCAAAAGGAGACGCCCCAACTCTCCATCCGACCCCGAGGCCGCAATATCCATAGGATCAAGTCCCGCGCGAGTCAACACATCCGAGATGCGACCATCAAAGCACCCATAAAAATGCTCAGCGAGCTCCATAGGCACCCCAAGCCCAGCCCAATACTCCACATCAAAATTGCTCAAATCAGCAATTCGACCGGCACGGCCGACCAACGTCGTCGCCACCATCGCTGGACACGCCTCCAGAACAGCAGAAAGCTCAGCCCCAGCGGAAACCTGTCTCGTGACAAAACGGCCCCAGAAACGGTCTAACCGCTCCATCTCATCACCACTGAGGTTGACCGAGACAGCAAAATCGACATCCGAGAGCTGCCGCGACAACTCCAACTCCGTCGTCGACGCCCACCCCAACAACGGGTCAGCGGGATCAGCAATAAAACTCGTAGGGGCGGAGACGCCTGACAACTAAGTAGTCCTTTCCATGACATGACTGTGCCTACACGATGAGTCCAGCCCGAACACTATCTGGGATTCACAACGATTCCGATGAGCTGGCACTGACATCGTCGCCCACGGGCCTAGATTGTGGGCTCATTCGTTGAGAGATTACACGGGTCACTCCATCACCGCGCATCGTCACCCCATAGAGCACGTTGGCAGTATCCATCGTTGGTTTTTGGTGGGTAATGACGATGAGCTGCGAATCCTCTCGAAGCTGTTCAAACAGCGCAATCAAACGACGAAGATTCACATCATCTAACGCAGCTTCCACCTCATCCATGACATAGAACGGCGATGGTCGAGCGCGGAAGATAGCCACGAGTAAGGCTAGTGCTGTCAATGATTTCTCCCCACCCGACAGTAACGACAGTCGCGTTACTCTCTTTCCCGGTGGGCGGGCATGCACTTCAATACCAGTTCCTAGCATGTCATCGGGGTCCGTCAGAGAAAGTCGCCCCTCCCCACCCGGGAACAAGGTGTGAAACACCCGGGGGAACTCCACCTGGACATCTAACCACGCATCCGTGAAGAGCTGCAGAATGGTGGCATCAACGTCCTTAATGACCCCCTGCAAGTCCTGCCGTGCCTTCTCAACATCCATGAGCTGGGTCGATAGGAAAGAATAGCGTTCCTCGAGTGCTTTATATTCCTCCAGTGCAAGGGGATTGACTTTGCCCAGTTGTTTTAATGCTCGCTCAGCCGACGATAACCGTTTTTCCTCGGCAGCACGGTCAAAATGTGTGAGATCTTGACTCGAGAGAACATCATCTGGGTTAAGGCCCAACTGTTCACGGATGTGCCTCTCGGCCTGTTCTACCCGCACCGCGGCGGCTTCGCGCTTAACGTCCATATCGTGGGTTATCTGCAACGCACGTTCACGCTGACCAGTGATCTCGCTGACAGCATCTCGTGCACGGGACCGCTGCGAGGTGGCTTCCGAGACTCTCGCGTGGAGGGCATCACGTTCATTAGCCGCAGTCTGAACAGCAACCTCCACACGTTTCACAAGGTCGTCACACCAGGCCGCAATGTGCGCCGCACGTTGCCGGGCATGGTGACGTGCACGCTGTGCCTCGTCATGACGCCGTCGATGATCACGCTCATGCTCGGCCTGACGGCGGAGCCGATCTGCTTGCCCCTTGATAGCAGCTGCACGTTCTTCTGCGCTGCGCAACGCTAACCGCGCTTCCGTCTCCATCGCTCGGATTTGGGTGAGTTCCTCATGTGCCTGATCCCGGGCTGCCGTCGAGAGCTCATCGGACTCTATGTTCTCACCCACGGATTCCGCATCCATCCGCAAGCGGCGATCAGCCAGATCCGCACACTCTGCGTGAATGTTGTCGATCCGCGCTTCGGCATGAGCCCGATGACCTTGTGCCTGCTGCAGCTCATTCTTGAGACGGTGCATAGCTGCCTCGGCCGTCACGACGCGCTCGCGGAGGTTCGATGTCATCACTGTGAATTCGGACTGTGCCGCGCGAGCAGCACCCAGTGCGTCACGACGGTCATGCACTGTCGTCTCTGCACCGTCGATCGCACCAGCAAGATCGGTCGACTTCGCGGTGTACTCGGCGAGTTCTTCCCTGGCTTGCTCGATGGAAGATTTCACATCAACAGAGGTCGCACCTCCAGATCCACCACGCATCCACCCCGAGCCGATCACGATCCCCGACGAGGTTACTGCCCGCAACCGTGCATCATCGCGGACAAGCGCGCGCCCCACCGCCACAGACGGGACGGCAACGACGTCGACAAGGAGACCGGTCAATGCATGAGCGAAGGCGTCGTCAACTGTGATTTTGTCCAAGAACCACGTACTACCTCCTGGGAGGTCAGCGGTCAGGCGCCATGTCTTTTTGTGTGACTCTTCCACGAGCCATGCGTGCCCTGCATCAGCTGACACTAATGACTCGAGTGCCCCCATACCTTCCGATGAGCCTCCATGTAGTGTGATTGCCTCTGCAGCATCCCCTAACACCGCGGACAATGCTGTCTCCCAGCCACGGTCAACGGTGACGACGTCGGCAAAAGCTCCCCAATCGAGCGAGGTGTTCTTGCGAAGCCACGCGGCGCCATCAGTGGGACGGACAGTCGTCTGCAAGGTATCAATGCGCGATTGCAGAGCTGATATCGAACGCTCATAGGTACGGTCGGTATCTCGAAGGTCTCGAAGGCGGGATTCTGCAGCAGCAACATCATGTTCAGCCTCACTGACCCGGTTCTGAACCGAGGACGCCTGCGCATCATGGGCGTGGAGTGCGGCCTGTGCCGAATCAACATCATTCGTCGCTTGCGCCAACTCTGGGACAATGGCATCCACAGCGTCCGTAGCGCGACGGAGATCATCGTGAGCTGTCTCCAAGCGTTGGCGTGCAGATTCTTCTGCAGCCTCTAATCGTGCTACTCCCTCACGCCTATCCGCGACGGCTCGTAGAGCCGCAAGATGTTCTTTTTCGGCCTGATGGGCTTTGTCCTCTTTTTCTTCGACACATTCGCGAATGGTTTCTAGCGTTTCTGCTGCTTCTTCGAGTGCTGCAACGGTGGCTTCTTCCCGTTCCGCGGCCTGTCTCGCACGCGCGTCGAGATCGTCGGGGTCAGGGCCGTGATAGTCCTCGGCGTCGTCACCCGAAGTAGCTCTGTCAGCGGCAATCCGGCCGGTCGCAGTAACCCGTTCGGACAACGATGATAAGCGAAACCACAGGTGTTGTGCCGCCTCGCTCCGCGGCACGAGCTCACCAACGCGACGCTCAAGCTCATCGACGTGCCCCTGCCATTCATGAAGATTGTCGGTGAGCGTTTCTTCTTTCGCTCGTGCTTCGTGAACCTCCTTGGCAAGGTCCATGAGTTCACCTCGCGCGGTGGCCAGGGAATGTGCTGCGAGGTTGAGCCGTGCATCGCGAAGGTCTGATTGGACTGTCGCTGCTCGTTGCGCTGCTTCTGCCTGTTTTGCCAGTGGCTTGAGCTGCCGTTCAAGCTCAGTGGCGAGGTCACGGAGACGATCAACATTAGCCTGCATGGAAGCAAGTTTGCGCTGAGCTTTGTCTTTCCGACGTCGATGTTTCAGCACCCCAGCTGCTTCTTCAATATATGCGCGACGATCTTCCGGTTTCGATTCCAGAATGCTGGCCAAACGCCCTTGCCCAACGATGACGTGCATTTCACGTCCGATACCTGAATCGGACAACAATTCCTGAATATCCATTAAGCGGGCACGCGTCCCGTTGATTTCGTACTCGCCACCGCCATCGCGAAATACACGACGTGTAATGGAGACCTCCGAGTATTCGATGGGTAGGGCCCCATCGGAATTGTCGATGGTCAGTGTCACTTCTGCTCTACCCAAAGGCTTCCTGGAGCCAGCTCCGGCGAAAATGACGTCGTCCATGCTGCCACCACGCAGCGTCTTAGCGCCTTGCTCTCCCATGACCCAGGCGAGAGCATCGACGACGTTGGATTTGCCAGACCCGTTCGGACCCACGACCGCACAAATCCCGGGCTCTAATTTGAGCGTCGTCGACGAAGCAAAGGACTTGAATCCTTTTAGGGTCAGCGACTTCAGATACATGCCACTCAATATATTCCGATTAGCGAACTACTTGTTAGCGGATCTCGAAACCTCGGTACCCACCACGTGGCCTATGCCACGAATCCAGCACAGTATCAACTGAACCAGGACGGTGACTCGAGCTCGGATCCTCCCGTAGCCGAGCTAGCAACTCGGCCGCAGGACCAAGACCCCCTTCAGCACACACAAGGACACGACCATCAGGGTAATTTGTCGCAGAACCCACGAGCCCCAACTCTAGAGCCTGACTTCGCACCCACCAACGAAAACCAACACCCTGAACATGTCCGTGAACCCAAGCGATCACGCGGACAGAATCATGAGACCCGCCGGGCTCACCTGACAACATCGCCCCCATGCGGATCCCTTCGTTTAGATTATCGACCATCTTCCACCCCACCGAACCAATGCCCCTCAGCCTCACCGCACATGCGCCACTATTGTGCAGGAAGCGAACCGCTCGCCTTCCGCTTGAGAACACGAGGCGCTGGAGTCCCCGGACGCCGTCCATAGACCTCTTGTCCATCACCCCGAATGGTCAATGGATCGCTACCATCCCAACATTCAATCTTGTCATGCCCCGGCAAATTCGGAAGATCATCACGATGGAACACCGGTGACAAACCCTGATTGCGTTGGTGACGGTAATTCTTGAGAAGCGCAATAGCCGCCCCACCCAACGGAATAATCGCCACAAGGTTGATAGCCACCATGACGCCCGCGAATAAATCCGCCAGGGCCCACACGATACCAACCTTGCCCAGAGAGCCCCCCAGGACACACAAGCACACAAGGAGACGGTACGCGACCATCACCTTGGGACTTCTGGTGAAGAACTCAATATTTGACTCGCCATAGTAGTAATTTCCGATGACCGAGGAGAATGCAAGGAAGAAAATAATGACAGTGACGAGGTGAACACCCCAGTGCCCCACTGCAGCAGCCACAGAATCCTGTGTCAACGATGCAGACTCGACCCCACCACCGAAGGACGGATTATTCAGCAAAATGATGAACGCAGTAATCGAACAGACAATGATTGTGTCAAAATATACTCCGAGCGTCTGAATAAGACCCTGTTTCACCGGGTGGCTCACTGACGCCGTCGCTGCAGCATTAGGAATGGACCCTTCGCCAGCCTCGTTGGAAAACAGTCCCCGGCGAATGCCATACATGAAGGCTTGGCCCAACGTTGCACCTGCGACCTCTTTAATCCCTAACGCTGATGTCACAATTTCGGCAAACATGTGTGGTACCTGATTGATATTCACCGCAACAACGACAGCACCCGTGACGATATAGAGCACAGCCATCACGGGAACAAGCCAGTTGGTCACTGACGCAATACGCTGAACTCCACCGAAGACGACGAGAGCCGTCAACACAGCCAACGCCACACCCAGCAGAGCCTTCCACCACATCGCATCCGACCCAGTCGACTCGGTGATGGCATCAACAATGGAGTTCGACTGCACAGCGTTGTACACAAACCCGTAGGTCACAGTAATAGCGACGACAAAGATCGCAGCGAGCCACTTCTTGTTTAATCCCTTGGTGATGTAATACGCAGGGCCGCCACGGTAGGAATCCGTGTCTTTCACTTTGTAGAGCTGGGCAAGAGTGGATTCGATAAACGCAGTGGCGCCACCAACAATGGCAACAAGCCACATCCAGAACACCGCTCCGGGCCCGCCAATGGTAATGGCTACTGCCACACCAGCAATGTTTCCTGTCCCGACGCGTGACGCTGCAGAGATCGTAAATGCCTTAAAGGCAGAAATTCCCTTTTTATTTTCCGAGATTTCACTCGGCTTCTCTGCGAGGGACCGAAACATCTCCGGTACCATCCGAATTTGCACGATGGCCGTACGGAAACAGAACCATATCCCTGCGGCCAACAGCACCCACGTGATGACGGTCCATAACCCGTCACTGGAGCTCGTCACCGCGTTCTCAATTGCTGTCATGGTGATCTACCATACGGCCCCACCCGAGTGATCAAGAATTTATGGCACCCTCAATAGAGTCGGTTGACCAACATTTAACATGCCTGAAATATATGGCTATACGATTGCCGGCTCCGTAACCTACTCACTACAACGCGTCATGAGCATCGCGCGCAGCATGATGTTCTGCTTCTTTCTTAGTATGACCCTCCCCATGACCCCACACTGTGCCCCGCAACGAGACCGTCGAGGTAAAGTGCGGATCATGAGCTGGCCCAGAACAGGTTGTTTCATACACAGGCTCGCCTAAGCCACGGCCAGCAATCTTCTCCAACAACCCAGTTTTCCAGTCCATATGCAACCCAACGGTCGGTGCTGCCTCAATCCTGGACTCAAAGAGGCGGAGAATGACCTCTTTCGCAGTCTGGAAACCATGCTCCAGATAGATCGCCCCCAGCATTGCTTCAGTGGTATCAGCCAGGATGGAATTCTTATCTTTCCCGTTGGTGAGCTGCTCGCCACGGCCCAACACGATATGGTCTCCCAGCCCGATTTCGCGAGCGACGTCGGCCAGGGCATACATATTGACAACACCGGCACGCATCTTCGAAATTTCCGACTCTGTCCGTTCAGGAAAAGCCAGGTACAACCGTTCGGCCACCGACAATCCGAGGACGGCGTCACCAAGGAATTCCAGGCGCTCATTATTCGGCAGCATCCCGTTTTCATTAGCGAACGACCGGTGCGTCAACGCGAGGCGCAACGCATCATCAGATAGCGACACGCCAAATCCATCCAGCAACGGCTGATGATCCACGCTACAAAACGCGTGATTCCACGCCTCCTCACCCGTTAACCGCTCCTGCTTTGCACTTTTCGACTGCTTTGCCATCACGTTCCCACTTTTCCAACTACGACAACCAACCGCCACACGTATCCCGGACGTCGGCTACCAGCGGGACGGGGAACACGTAGATATGAACGCTTTATTGTTGCAGATCCTTCAGCTTGTCCTGCAATCCTGCCCACCGCGGATCGACGGTCTCGCCCTCACCCGAGACTCCGTCAGGCTGAGGAGTCTGGGAGTCACATTCGCATCCAAACTGCTCACACGTCGGAGAAAACGGAAGCGATACCCCAGCTTCGTCGATGACTGCCTGCGTAAGATCCACATGATTATCGTGAACCATCGGCGTGGGCTCATCCTCATCGCTGTCCGCCGCGTCATCAGAGGTAATGAACGTATCACTCAACGCCCACACGCCATTAACGTGGAATGAAAGTTGAGGCTCAAGCGAAGTTAGACACCGAACACATTCGGCCTCACCCGGACCGGAAATATCAGCATCCACGACGAGCCCTTCGCCAACATTGGTGACGGTGGCATGAACAGAGAGCGGAGCGCCGACACCAAAAGCAATCATTTCTGGGCCGATGCGAGCTGGCGAAACACCTTCAGTGTCAATAGTTTCGACAGCCCCAGAGTGCTGCGATACCGCAGACACATCCAGAAACAAAGGGTTATTTCCCGTCGGTGGCGCTGATTTATTCTGGCTAGAATATGAGGTTCCCATAACGATGCCCATGGTAATGCACGGCGGCTTGTACGTCCTCTTGAGTGAGGTCTAACCGCGGCGTGCGTCACGAGTTCGATAGTCATCACGTGGTTCACGTGAACCAGGGCGAGTACGACCACCAGAAATACCAGCGCCACCACGAAGCGCAGCCCGATCCTTCCCCACTGTTCGCAACACCGAGGTCAAGGACTCCTCAAACTCAGCCAATTTCTGGTCAACGTACAAATCACAATCGCTACGGAGCTTATCCGAATCAGCATGAGCAGCATCCCGAACGCGAGTCGCTTCCTCGTTGGCCATTCGTACGACTTCAGATTCGCTAACCAAGCGTGACTGCTCTTTCAAACCCTCATCAACACTACGGTCATACGATTCATTACCTGAGGCCACCAAACGCTCCGCTTCGGCAGCAGCCCTACCCGTGACCTCATCATATTCACGACGAGCATCCTGGACGATCGCGTCCGCCTCATCCTCAGCACGAGCAACCATGCCATGCGCACGATCTTCCGCATCCCTCATCATCGCATCGCATTTTTCCTGGGCATCAGCGACCACACGCTGAGCTTCGGCCTCAGCGTCGGCAACCATCGAGTGCGAACGTTCAGTTGCTTCATCGATAATGCCGTCGCGCTTATCTAAAACGTCCTGAGCATCGTCCATTTCTGCTGGTATCGCATTACGAATTTCATCTAACAGATCCAGGACTTCCCGGCGCGGAACCATACAGTTACTCGTCATGGGGACGCCGTAGGCCTGATCGACCATTTGGAGGAGTTCGTCGATGCCTTCGAAAGTTCTGTACATGATGACCAGCTTGGCAGAATTTTCAACTTTTTGCAGAAAGCCACGCCCGAGGCTGGGTGAGGTGATCACAATGTCGGCGCCACACCTGAGGGAGCTGGGGCTCACGACGCTGGCTGCTTGGGCGCAGCGTTACTCGTCAGCGATCTTCTTCCGCATCGCTTCGATGACATGATCAGGCATCAGGCCAGAGACGTCACCGCCGTAACGTGCGACTTCTTTGCATAATGTCGACGAGATATGGCCGTACTTGGGGGTCGTCAGTAAGAAGAGAGTGTCAATGCCGGACAGTGACCGGTTCATCTGGGCCATGGGGAGCTCATAGGCATAATCGAGTGAGCTACGTAGGCCCTTCACTAATGCGCTGATCCGGTGAGTCGTAGTGTAGGCCACGAGTAAGTCATCCCAGGAGTCGACGGTCACGTTAGGTAAATGGTCGACGGCTTTTTCAATCAGTCCGCGTCGTTCTTCGACGGAGAAAAGCCCGTTTTTACTGGGGTTATAGGTGACCAGTACGGTGACATGCTCAAACTGAGCGGCGGCGCGCTCGATGATATCCACGTGTCCGTTCGTAATGGGGTCGAAAGAACCGGGGCAGACGACGTGCATCGTCGGATTCCTCTCTACGTCGCTTGACGATTGAGTCAATCGATGGTGTGAAACGGTGTTCTGACATTGATTGTGCCGAATGAGTCGTGCGCGCAACAAGGAGCCTAGTGCTCGTCTTCGACTGGTCGTGTGTAGGATGCCATGTCCATGCGTGCGGCACCGTATGTCCGCTTTTTTAGTTTCTGCCCTGTCGGTTCATATCCGTGAGGCCACGCGGTTTCTGCACTCGCCGATGACCGCTCAACGACCACTGCGGCCCCATCTCGCACATGCGGAGCTAGTCCGACGAGGATGTCATGAACCGCGTCGTCGATCAACGCATAGGGGGGATCAATGAAAACTATGTCGAAATAGTCTTGTGGGGCACCAGCCAAATAGCTCGAAACTGGGCGCCGGACCACGTCCGCGTTGACATTTCCCACCCGCCGAATGTTCTCCCGGATCGTATCGATGGCCCCGGCGTCGGTGTCGACGAAAACGACGCTCTCGGCTCCTCGGGATATTGCCTCTAGCCCCAGAGCTCCAGAGCCTGCGAATAGGTCAAGGACGCGGGCGCCGTCGAAGCCAAAGCGGACACCGAGTGATGAAAAAAGTCCTTCTTTTGCCCGGTCAGATGTTGGCCGAGTACCTTCCGCGGGGGCTTTAATAGTCCGTCCGCGGGCATAGCCTGAAATGATTCGCATGCTGATTCCCCTTATCACACATCCCATGTGCTGCACCATGACGACCACAATCCTGCCGCCACCGCCAACGTTCGAAAAGTCATCACAATCCAGTGAAACTACCTTGTTCTCCACGGGCGACACTACTGGGGCCTCTATGACCACAGCCTCACCAACAGCGAGGGTTTCACCAGCCGCGACAGATTACCCAGGACGACATGGTAATGAACACCTCGTGCACACGACACAAGAGTCCACAGGGGCACTCTACCGTTGAGAATACTGGACAGTGGCAGCCTCAGCGCGGGCTTTTATCTTTTGTCAAGGAATTCGCGTTCAGACGTGGTGTAGCCCGCACTGAGTTGTCGCGCTAGGGCTGGATTAGTGCGAACGATAGTATCAGCTTCACTTTTCGCTGTCTCGATTAGTGCGTGGTCATGAACGATATCAAGAAGCCGTATATGGGTGGACCGCCCGGATTGGTCTTCCCCAAGCAGGTCACCTTCACAACGAGTAGCAAGGTCACGTTCAGCAAGGTCAAAACCGTTAGTGGTAGACGCGACATCGGTCAGGCGCCGGTAGGAATCGCTGTTCTCAGGTTGGGTGGTATGAAGCAAGCACCACGACGGGTAGGGCCCGCGACCGATTCGACCGCGAAGCTGATGGAGTTGGGAAATACCAAAGTTCTCGGCTTCACAAATAAGCATCAGCGTCGCATTCGGGACGTCGACACCGACCTCGATAACGGTCGTCGAGACCAGCACATCAAGGTGACCACGGGAAAACCTCCTCATGACATCCTCTTTTTCCGTCGACGGGAGTTGTCCATGGAGGACCCCAACATTAAGCCCCTGAAGCGGTCCAGCAGTAAGAGTGAGGTGCATCTCGTCCACCCCACCATCACCACGAATCCGTGGACACACAATATAAGCTTGCCGTCCCGCATCAACTTCTTCGCGGATCCTATGAAAAGCCCGCTCCATCCACCCTTTTTTCCACTCAGGAACGACGACACTTTGAATGGGTTTCCTACCACCTGGAAGCTCAGTGATCGTCGAGACATCGAGGTCACCAAATGTTGTCATAGCAACTGTCCTCGGAATGGGCGTCGCCGTCATGACTAATTGGTGCGGGGTAAGAGGCCCGTCCTCCGACTCACGGCCGCGGCCTCGCAGGGAATCACGCTGTTCGACTCCAAAACGGTGCTGCTCATCAACCACAACAAGTCCGAGATGAAAAAATTCAACATTGTCGCTAAGGAGAGCATGAGTCCCGACAACAATATCGGTCTCCCCTGTCATCAGGGACAACAACGCCTCTTGACGCAAAGACGCTGACATTGATCCAGTAACCAGTCGTATCGTTGCTCCGACACCAGCACGCCCCATCAACGTTGTCAGCGACTGAGCATGCTGTGCCGCCAAAACTTCAGTAGGAGCGAGGAGCGCCGCCTGGCAACCAGCGTCCACCACCTGAAGCATGGCAAGCACAGCAACAACAGTCTTCCCCGAACCAACATCACCCTGTAACAGACGACACATTGGTGACGGGCCTGCCAAATCGTGTCCAATCTCGTCAATCACCGCACGCTGCTGATCGGTAAGCTCAAACGGAAGACCGGCCAGTAACGTCTCGCGATATCCCTCCTCTTGTACAGCACACCCGGGGGCCGTCCGCTGCGCCGTAGCATATCGTCGTAGTGCGAGAATCAGCTGCAAACCCAATGCTTCATTGAATGCCAAACGCTTCCGTGCCCTCGTCTGATCTGCCCATGACGACGGCATATGCATTGCTCGGATTGCATGATCCAAGGACGGAAGCGCCTGCCCCTGTACAGAAGGCACACGCGGAAGTGGTTCATCAACAGGCTCATGCTGAGACAACACCGTGGATATTGCATTGAGAACAGTCCATGAATCCACACGAACCGGACGCTTCTGACGTCGAGTGGACTTGTCTCGTCCCTGGCGAGTTGACGATGTCGACAAATCAGACTTAAGCGGATAAATAGGAAGAAGTGGCAGATTTTTCACCAACTCCGCTGTCTCATGATCGATGCTATGTCGTGCTGTCGTCGCCGAATCACCACTGCGACCATCGTCATTGAGGGACTCTGCCCCACAACCTTGATCAATAACCTTGTACGCAGGATGGGACAGCTTAGAGGACCCGCGATACTCCGACACCGTCCCAACGAAAATCGCGCGCGTACCCACGGTTAAATCTCGTGCCGGGGCAAAGGCATGAAAAAAGGTCGCGTCGATGGTTTGCGCCCCATCAGAAATGGCGACCGTATATAGACGCTTCCCCGATCTCGTCGTGACCTTATCCCCACGGATGATCTCCCCCACAAAAGTCACGGTGGTACCGACGGCGACACGACCAATATCGGACGTCGAACCCGGCTCAACATATCGACGTGGAAACCATTCCAGGAGTTCAGCAACCGTCGTCACCCCAACAGACCTCAGATGGGAACGTGTCACATCAGAAAGAGAATGAGGCAGTGGGACCGCCAGAGGCTCCCACCCCATCATTGGGCGCACATGACCTCCCCCGCTCGAAACAATGCCACAATAAACACCGTGCTCATCACCTTTACTCCACACCAATCATGAGTGCAGCACCACACCCCTCAACAGTAAAGAATGAATACTCCGCGCCCTCACGGCGCGGAAGTTGTTGTACAACACGAGTCCAGTGCTCACTGCCAGAAATCACAGTAACAAGTTCACCGCCGGTAGCCAGCAGCTCAGAAACAGTTGCCCAGGCATGGGTCACCGCCGGCGGTGGTGTCAGATCACAGTGAGGATCCCCCCCGACCACGTCATCATCACTGATGATAATCGTCGTTGTCTCCTGTGCAGCATCAATCATCCCAGCCGTGTCTGCCGCAAGTGACTGTGACGGATCATGGACCGCCATCGCTGCTACTCCTGCACACAATGATGCCGACGGCACTATCACGACATCCGGCACGCAATCCCTGATCAATCGCGGGTCAATAACACCATTCGTGAGGAGCACCACTTCGTCAACCGCTTCTTGTGTAATCGCCTCGCGCAGAAGGTCACAATAATACGTGTCTCCTCGTTCATCAGGGCGACACTCAGTCTCGCCAGGGTTGATCGTGGGGCGGGTGACCACAACAGTGTCCGCGCCTGCCTTCCCGAAAAACGTAGCGGCCTCGTGGCTCGGTACGACAGCAAGTACAGACCGCAGGCGGGGGCGAGAGGCGTCGGCATTTCTCACCTGTTCCGGGCCTGTGGGATGAATAACCTCAACCTTCAGGTCAGACACAGCTCCACGCTCATAAGCTCCCTCAATGACCTCGCCTGCGTCAACGGTGTGAATATGAATCCTCGCTGAGCTCTCGGTCATGGCGCCAACAATGAGGCTATCCCCCCTCGGCGTTAAAAATTCCCGCAGTTCACCAAGGTCAGCGCCGTCAATGAAAAACATCACTTCAATCTCCGTCGGCGATAGTGCACCCGGAGTACCACCGTCGGCGATCGTCGCCGACGATTTGTGAACAACGCTCGTCGTGCCTGCACCGGTACCGGGGCGGCCCACGTGGCTGTGATCAGTCGCGTCAGTGGCGCCGGCAAGTGCCCGATCAAGTTCGTCAAGGAGAACAAGAAGTCCACGACCGCCAGCATCGACCACTCCGGCATGTCGCAATACAGGAAGCTGTGACGGTGTACGCTCTAATGCTCGCTTCGCAGCGCATCGAGCTGCATGAGCGACCACCCCGGCACGATCACTCGTCTGCGCTGCCGATGTTGCTGCAGCTGCTGCCGACCTCAACACCGTGATGACGGTGCCTTCGACAGGATTGACGATCGCTGCCTGAACAAACCGTAGACTATTCGACAATGCATCACGGACGGATGTCCCATCCAAGGGCCCAGATTTTGCAGATTCCGCAAGCCCACGCAGCAATTGTGAGAGGACCACCCCCGAGTTACCACGGGACCCTTTGGTCGCCCCAATGGCTAACACCGTCGCGACTTCCGCGGTGGTCAACGCCATCTCACGTCGACGATGAACCGTGCTGCTGGGAGTGGATTGAGCCCGGTTCCTCGTCCTCTCCCGCTCACGTAGTGCATGGTCGAGCGCGGATACTGCCGACGACATGGTAAACGCCATATTCGACCCAGTATCTGAATCCGGTATCGGAAACACGTTCAGACGGTTGATCTCATCTTTTTGTCGCGTCAAACTATCAGCGCACGTACGGGCCCACCGCTGCAAAGTCTCGGAATCAATCACCCCCCCTGCATGCTGACGCTCAGCCATCGCCATGCCGGCGGTGGCACGCTTCTTGATAGGGTGCGCTGTGGTCCACGTCGTAGCCTCCATCATGGAAGCGCCCACTCGACAGGTTTCTCTCCCTGTTTAACAAGTAGCTCGTTAACACGGCTGAATGGGCGCGACCCGAAGAACCCTCTGCTCGCTGACAGCGGCGACGGGTGTGGTGAACACACTGCCGGGGTATCCCCCAACCATTTCCGAGTACTTTGCGCATCGCGTCCCCATAAGATAACAACGAGCGGTTGGTTCCGCTGCGCCAGCGCCTTAATGGCACATTCCGTGACCTCTTCCCATCCTTTTCCCCGGTGAGATCCGGCATGTCCAGGCCGTACCGTAAGAACTCGGTTAAACAAGGCGACACCGTGTTCTGACCATGGAGTTAAATCCCCTGTTGATGGAGCATGACACCCGATATCGTCCTGTAGTTCTCGGAAAATGTTGACCAAACTACGCGGAATAGGCTGAACATCCGCATGGACAGAAAAGCTCAATCCCATTGGGTGGCCCGGCGTTGGGTACGGATCCTGCCCGACAATGAGGACTTTAACCTTATCGAATGGGTAGGTGAATGCGCGTAACACATCTGTACCTGCCGGAAGATATCCGCGACCAGCCGCGTTTTCCTCGCGAAGGAAGTCACCTAACTGGTGGATCTGATCAGCAACTGGTGCAAGTGGCTCTGTCCACGTGTCATGGACAGGCAATGGCGTCGACAGGGTCATGGTTCACACTCTAGCGGCCTGGGTCACGGGGACTCCACACTGTGGGGTTACCGTCACAGCATCCACGCTCACGGGTTTTACGTTTCACGAAACGAATCCCATCCGTCCGCCACAGGTGGAGCGTTTCCGCCGAGAGTGACTGGCTCCGGACCCGGTTTATGTACTCTGCCCAGAAATCGAAATCCTGAGGGGATAGCTGATGATGTCGTCGCAAGAAGGGTATGGTCTTCACCTCCCTGACATATCCATTCCATAGGGTCACACCCCACTAGACGCGCAGCCTCACAAATAGCAGGATCCGGTGCGAGTGCGCCCACGTCAAGGTCAATAGTGACGTGGCTCAACCGCGCCATCGTGCCGAGATCGATGACGAGCCCGTCCGAATTATCCGTCATCGCTGTTGCTCCTGTCGACCTCGCGACAACTCCCCTCACACGGTCTAACGTTGGGACACGGAATGCGTCAAGCACAACGTCAGTATGTTCTGATCTCGGTATGGCGTCGGGAGAACCAAAATGACGAAGCAGGGCTAGCCCAGCAGCCGAATACCCTAATCGTCCACTCGCAATGAGTATCTGCCCTGGCCGAGCGCCCGACATGGTCAGAGGTGGCGTTGGGCCCGCTAATTCTCCCACTGCTGTCACGCTGAGCATCAACTGCTCACTTGTGACGACATCACCCCCCACAAGCTCGGCAGACCACCGGCCAGCTTCGACAGCCATACCACGAGCAATACCTGTCAGAACATCACTGTCAAGTTCAGCCGGCGCAGCAATTCCCAACAGCAACGCTATCGGGCGTGCGCCCATCGCCTCGATATCGGCAAAATTCTGGATCACGGCGCGACGTCCCACATCAACAGGTGTCGACCAATCAAAGCGAAAATGTTGTCCGTCGACCAAAATGTCCGTACTACACACCGTTTTCGAGGCAAACGACGACGGGGACAACACTGCTGCGTCATCACCATTCATCTCTGACGGAGCAGCCGCACGAATAGCATCAATCACGCCCCGTTCACCAAGGCTACGTAGAGATTCGCCCATTCCTCTTCCCGTATTTTCTCAGCCCGTACTCATTCCATAATGACACAAATCACAACACACCGCGCCCCTCATGTCCGCCACCCATACCCCCATGGTGGTACACCTAGCGTGAACACCGAACGACCATAGCCCCCACTGAACGTCACACGGTGCTGCCGTGGTTGGTCACCAGTGCCACTACACTGAACAACTATGTCTGATGAGCAGCGCACCCACGAGGACGACCACCGACTCACTGGCCCAGGAACCATCCTCTCTCTCATCGTGGCCACAGGATTTGTCGTCGGCGTGATGATCTCTGCTCGCATTGCCTATGACCACGCTGAGCATCGACCTATTACGCTCAACGCCATTGACGCGCCCGGAGCATCCTCCAATGAATGTTCTCGACTTGTTGACAATCTTCCCGACAGCCTAGGTTCCTTTGACCGCGTGCCCGTCGCGCAGCCCGCCCCAGCTGGTGCGGCGGTCTGGGTGAAAGGAGATAAGCGTGTGACGTTGCGCTGTGGGGTTCAACCGCCTGATTCTTACACGGCACTATCAACGACGGAACAGCATGGTAAAGATGATGACCACACCATGGACACTGGCCCAGCGGCTGAGATTCGTTGGCTAGGCGTAGCCGACACGGTCGGAGGAGACGATCCAGTCTCGGGCACTGTCACCTGGTATACGCTCGGTCGATCACAAGAAGTTGCCGTCACTGGCCCCGCCTCCATGGCATCAGAATTAAAGGAGCTTGCGCGCCCTCTACGCCACAACCCTGTATCACCGTCGTCGGCGACAGCGCACCCGGCACCCGCACCGTTGTCAGCGCTGCCCGCCGACGATAGTGATCCTCTGTCAGCTCAGTGCCGCAGTGTCCTTGACGCACTCCCCTCCCGTTTTGGCGCACTCACTCGAACAACGAAAGATGTGCTCGGCCACGACCTTCCTCAGGGAGTCGTCGCGTGGATCGCCCCCCGTCGCGAACCCGTGGTTGTCCGGTGCGGGGTTCACCGCCCCGCGAGCTACAAGCCAGGTGCACAGCTTCAGCAAATCAACGATGTTCCGTGGTTCAACGCTGATGTATCTCATGGCCAGCCGGAGATGGATGAGCCTGGCCCACAGGATTCCACGTCCCGCGATCAGGATCGTACCTGGTATGCGCTGGGATATCGCAATACTGTCGCTCTGTCAATGCCGGCTTCATCGGGCAATGGTGTTATCACAACAGTATCGGACGCTATAGCCCGCCATGTGGAAAAGAGCAGCGACTAGACACCTCGTCGTTTTCTTTCCCGAGGGAGGCTATCACTACCCCCTGGAGTGCGCGACGATCGCGCGCTGAATGAGAATATCTAGGAGCTCGGCGTATCCGATCCCTGTGGCGCCGAACATTTGAGGATACATCGATATCGGTGTAAACCCTGGCAAGGTATTGATTTCGTTGAGAACAGGGCCATGGTCGGTCACGAAGAAGTCGACACGGGCAAGCCCTTCGCAGTCCAAGGCTTGGAACGTTTCAATCGCAAGGTCACGAATATGGCGAATAGTGTCACGGTCGAAGTCCGCTGGGATCGTCGCGGTAATGACATTGTCCAGGTATTTTGTGTCAAACCCGTAGAAGCCCTCGTCGCCTGATTCAGTGTCGTCGAGTTGGGCGGGCAGCGATGCTTCCAAGGAGCCGTCTGGATGCTGCACCACACCACATTCCACCTCTGTCCCCACAATCATGGACTCCACAATCACTTTGGAATCATGCGTGCGCGCAAGGTCCATGGCGTCGTCAAGTTCGTCCCAGTGATCCACTTTGGAAATACCGATGGATGAGCCACCACGAGCAGGTTTCACGAAGACCGGCAGGCCAAGAAGATCCTTTTCCTCATCGGTCAATGTCCGGTTCTCCCGTACGACGACATCCCGACCAATAGGCAAGCCTTCTGCTGCTGCTAGTTTCTTCGTAAACTCTTTGTCCATTGACGCTGCCGACGCCAATACACCCGCCCCTACATAGGGAACCGCCGCCATTTCGAACAAACCTTGGACGGTACCATCTTCACCAAATCGGCCGTGAAGAACAGGAAAAATAACGTCAACGTCGGCAAAAACCTGTCCCGTGGCGGGCCCACCGGCGTACACAAAACGGCCAGGGTGCGTAGGATCGAGAGATAATGAGATCGCCGCTTCGCCCGTGACTTCGGGAAGTCGACGGTCATGGATCGTCAGCTCGTCCGGATCTGACGATCCGACAACCCACTGCCCATCCTTGGTGATTCCGATCGGAATCACCTCATAGCGTGCGGGGGGCAGATGCGAAATGATGGCGCCTGCAGAGACGCATGAGATGGCGTGTTCGGAGCTGCGGCCACCGTACACAACGGCAACGCGAATGCGGTCATGGGGACACTTCCCGGTGTGGTTGTCGCCATAGTCGGCGTCATGATCCGGTTGTCCGTGGGTATTCAGGGGAGCTGCCGAGGTCGCTGGGTTCTCTACCGACGAATCTGATGTAGTCACGGGGACTTAGTCTAGCGGGCCTACTCTGGTTTGGTATCGCGCTCCATCAGGTTCATGATGCTCTCCTCGACTGTGGCGTTATCGAAGCACACAGATACGACCGCGTTGGCAATGGGCACATCAACGCCATGGTCACGGGCTAGGGACTGAATAGCTCGGCAGGCATTGACCCCCTCGGCAACTTGGCCGTGGCATGCTTCTTGGGCCTCCTTGAGGCTCATTCCTTGGCTGAGACGTTCCCCGAACGTCCGATTCCGTGAGAGGGGCGAGCTACAGGTGGCGACTAGATCACCTAACCCGGCGAGGCCTGCGAACGTGGCAGGGTTCGCGCCAAGAGCACTGCCCAGCCGAACAGTCTCTGCGAGTCCGCGCGTGATGATGGTGGCGGCAGTATTTTCTCCCAACTTCTGGCCAGCTGCCATCCCCGATGCCAAAGCAATCACATTCTTAGCGACACCGCCGATCTCGCATCCGATGACGTCTGTGTTGGTGTAAGGACGGAAATAGGTGGTTCGGCAGGCGTCTTGAACGTACTTGGCGCTGTCATGATCAGTGCAGGCGATGACAGTTGCTGCTGGTTGTTCGTCGGCAATTTCTTTGGCGAGGTTGGGGCCAGAGAGAACCACTATCTTGTCGGATGCCCGTCCGGTGACCTCCGCAATAACATCGCTCATTCGACGTGCAGAGGCCTGTTCCAGGCCTTTCGACAGCGACACGATGAGGGCGTCCGTGGGGATGAGTGGTGTCCACTCGTGGAGGCTATCGCGGACCGCGTGAGACGGGACTCCAAGAACGACGATCTCTGCGCCTGCGAGTGCAGTCGCGGGATTACTCGTTGCGGTGATGGCATCCGGCAGAGTAATGCCGGGGAGGTAGCGCTGATTACAGCGAGTGCAGTGAATCTCTTCGGCAACATCGGTTCGGCGTGCCCAGAGGGTCACGGTGTTACCTGCATCCGCAAACACTTTGGCCATGGTAGTTCCCCATGATCCTGCACCCATTACTGCCACTGCGACCATCGTAGACTGCCCTTTCCGTTTGTTGTTTCTCACCCGTGTGCCACCGCGAACCATCCGTTCCCGTTCCGACCTAGCCTAACCGCCTCGCGGAATGTGCTCGAATTTTGTTGTCCGCCGTGGTGATCATTGTCGCTTATGTTCTTTCTCCACGTCTCTTTCTCGCTTATCGTTGAGTGAGATTCAGCACTCCACGTCAACTCTTGAGAGGACTCCCTCCCCCATGTCGAAGAAGTACTCATCGCACACACGGTCAGCTGAGCTTGCCAAGGGGCCTCGTTCTGAGTCGGGTGAACGGGGTAAAGATGCCGACCATCATCTATCTGTTCATGGTGATGTCCAAGAAGTACCACGATATCCTGCTCACGAGCTTGGCAAGATAACCCTTGCTGCGGGGGCTGTGGTGTGGCGTCATCGGGGTGGCGTGGTACCCAATAGCGATGCCACACCGTCGGGCACCATATCACGAGATGATATTGAGGTTCTCCTCATACACCGTCCACGTTACGATGACTGGTCATTAGCCAAGGGGAAGCTAGATCCTGGAGAAACGCTTCCTATGACCGCGGTTCGGGAGGTGAAAGAGGAAACAGGTTATGATGTCACGCTCGGGAAGTTACTCGGCCGAGTTTCTTATCCTGTCAAGGGGAGAACCAAGGTGGTTTATTATTGGACGGCAGAGTGCGTGGATGGTTCATTCGAAGATAATGAGGAAGTCGACGATGTGGTGTGGCTTCCATTACACGAGGCGATGGCGCTGACGACCTATGACGTGGATGCGCAGATCCTTGAGCAGGCTGTTCAGCCGTCTATCCTTTCTACCACGTCGCGGGTTATCCTTGTTCGTCATGCTCATGCTCATCCCCGGGAGGGATGGGGTGGGCATGATGATCTGCGGCCTCTTGACCGGAAAGGTCGCCGTCAAGCATCCATGGTGCCGGGAGAATTAGCAGGATTCGGCGTGACCGCGTTGTATTCGGCGGATCTGGTGCGGTGCCGAGCCACTGTCGAGCCGTTGTCTCGTGAAACCGGACTACGTATCGAGGTTGACGATGTTCTCAGTGATGATGGCTGGGCAACACGGAGGGATGAGGCGAAGGATCATATCAGGCGTATCGTCGCGCAGGGCGGGGTGTCTGTTGTGGCCAGCCAGGGGCGAGCGATTCCTGGGATCATCGCATGGCTATCCGCCGAGGGAGTTCTCGGGTGTGCTGAGATTCCGTGCAAGAAGTCCAGTGCATGGGTGTTGAGTTTCACCGATGGTCGGTTTACCGGTGCGGATTATCTCGCGAGCCCATTGCCCATTAAGTAATGACCAGGCTTAGTACCGCGAGGGGCCCGACCATGTCGAAGGAATTTCGGGGGTGTAGGAGTCGCGTGCTGGCCGTCGCGGAAATCCTTGTATGTTCCCCTGTGGCTCCTCCATGGTTGTTGGCATGAATGATGGACGTGCCTGTTCGTATTCGGCGATGGCTTCTTCGTTGCGCAATGTTAATGCGATGTCGTCTAGTCCTTCTATGAGCCGCCATCGTGTGTGGTTATCAATGTCGAAACTGAAGACAGCCTCCCCGACGGTGACTGTGCATTCGTTAAGGTCGACGGTCATCGTACGTCCAGGTTGTTCGTCGAGTAGCTTCCAGATCAGCTCGATGTCATCAGTAGCCATTTGCGCTGCAACAAGCCCATTTTTTCCGGCATTACCACGGAAGATATCGGCGAACCGCGCGGAGATCACAACGCGGAACCCATAGTCCATAAGGGCCCATGCGGCGTGTTCCCGTGAGGAACCCGTGCCGAAGTCTGGGCCTGCAACGAGAATCGAGCCGTTTTTGTACAGATCGTGGTTGAGAACGAAGTCAGGATCTTCCCTCCATCGGGCAAAAAGCCCGTCGTCAAACCCGGTGCGTGTGACTCGTTTCAGGTAAACGGCAGGAATGATTTGGTCAGTATCAACGTTGGAGCGGCGCAGGGGAACTCCCACTCCGGTGTGAGTGGTGATGGGTTTCATTGGTTTTCCTTATCTCGTGAACTGTTCTATCCGGCTGCGCTGTAGACCGGACTGAGATCTACTGGCGAGGCGAACCGTCCTTGAACTGCGGTTGCAGCGGCGACGTACGGGCTTACGAGGTGCGTTCGTCCGCCTTGCCCTTGGCGGCCTTCAAAGTTCCGGTTCGATGTGGATGCACACCGTTGACCTGGGGTAAGTTGATCGGGATTCATACCTAAGCACATGGAGCAGCCTGGCAGTCGCCATTCTGCTCCTGCCTCGGTGAAAATAGTGTCGAGCCCTTCTTTTTCGGCTTGTTCTTTGACTCGTGCAGATCCTGGCACGACGAGCATGCGCACACCGTCGGCAACGTGTCGCCCTTTGACGACGGATGCTGCGGCTCGAATGTCTTCAATTCTGCCGTTGGTGCATGATCCGACAAAGACAACGTCGACGGGGACGTCGCGGATGGACATTCCTGGCGTGAGGCCCATATAGTTCAGCGCTTTTTCGCAGGCTGCTGCTGCTTCGGGGTCTGTGAAGTCCTCTGGGCCGGGGATGGGTTGGTGTAGCCGGATTCCTTGGCCTGGGTTGGTTCCCCAAGTAACGAAGGGGGTAATGTCACTGGCTTCCATGTTGACGACGGTATCGAATTCTGCGTCGTCGTCGGTCTTAAGTGATGTCCAGTATTCGACGGCACTGTCCCAGTCCTCGGGTGCGTGGGGACGACCTTTGAGGTAGTTGAATGTGGTGTCGTCCGGGGCGATCATGCCGGCGCGGGCGCCTGCTTCTATGGACATGTTGCAGACAGTCATGCGGGCTTCCATTGACAGTTGTCGGATTGCGTGGCCACGGTATTCGATAATGTGACCTTGGCCGCCACCAGTTCCAATTTTCGCGATGACTGCCAGGATGATGTCCTTGCCGGTGGTTCCTTCAGGCAGGGTGCCGTTGATGTTGACGGCCATTGTTTTGAATGGTTTCAGGGGTAGCGTCTGGGTGGCCATGACGTGTTCGACTTCTGAGGTGCCAATGCCAAATGCGATGGCTCCGAATGCTCCGTGAGTTGCGGTGTGGGAATCTCCGCAGACCACAGTCATGCCTGGTTGGGTTAAGCCTAACTGTGGGCCAACAACGTGGACGATTCCTTGTTCACGGTTTCCCATCGGGAATAGCCTGATGCCGAATTCGTCGGCGTTCTTCCTCAATGTTGAAACTTGTGTCCGTGAGGTGAGGTCATCGATTTCGGCGACGTCACCCGTTGTTACGCCGGTGGTGGGAACATTGTGGTCTTCGGTTGCGATGGTTAAATCTGGGCGGCGTACTGGTCGTTTGGCCAGGCGAAGTCCGTCGAATGCTTGGGGTGAGGTGACTTCGTGAACCAGGTGTAGGTCGATGTAGATGAGGTCGGGGTCGCCGGGGTTTCCGCGCGATACGATATGGTTGTCCCACACTTTTTCAGCCATGGTTCGTGGCCGAGGTTTTTGTGTCCGTTCCGGGTGCGTGGCGGGCGTTGGTGGGGTGGTGTGGTTGGTCGAAGCGTTGGTGGGGGCAGAGTGGGGGTCTGTTGTGGAGGTTGTCATTCTCCGGTCCTTCCGTCGTGTCGGCTGTCGTTCCAACATACAAACATCTCACTATGCAAAATGATAGTATCAAAATATGGGATTCTTGAGTGATTCTACTGATCAGATCGATACCAACCGCCCCCTCGTCAACCCCAATAGCGGGATCAAAGTCCTCGACCGTTCCTTATTAATCCTGCGCACGACGACACTGCGCCCCATGAACCTCAGTGAAATTTGTTCAGAAACAGGCCTCCCTCGCGCAACCGCACATCGCCTACTGACAGCCCTTCATGTTCATCGACTTCTCACCCGCAATGACGACGGCCGTTGGCATGCCGGCCCCGGTTTATCCGAACTCTCCCCAGCCAGCTCGAATCGAATCATTCAAGCAGGAATGTCTGTCATGCACGACCTCATGAACAAGACCAATGAATCCATTCAGATTTACCGCCTCACCGGAGACGTTCGAACCTGCATCGCATCCATCGAGCCAGCCAGCGGCCTACAAAATACTGTTCCCGTGGGCGCACGGATGACGCTATTGCGAGGATCAGCCGCACGGGTTCTCGTTGCATGGGCACCCGATACCTTAACGCAGTCAGTCATTCCCCATGCTGCTTTTACTCATGATGACCTCGCCACAACCCGCACCACTGATCTGGCTGAATCCATGGGCGAAAGGGAACCTGGTCTCGCCAGCGTGTCAACGCCCCTGCGCGACGGGCATGGGGTCGTGGCAGCACTCTCTATATCCGGCCCCATGGAACGAATGCGACCATCACCCGAACAACTCTACGGCGACCTGATACGCGACGCCGCACACCGCATTAGCCAGGTGTTACGGTAGGGATTCTCACAGTCACGCATCTCCACGGAGCGTCATTACAATCAGCACAACGTTGAGAACGGTGATGAGTGTTGAAATGACCATACCGATATATTTCAGTGTTTTATCCCTATACTGGCCCATTGCTGTGCTGCCGGTCACAAGCTGTAAAGGTACGAGTGCGAAGGGGATACCGAAGCTTAACACCACTTGTGAAATGACAAGCGCGTAGGTGGCATCAACATGGAAACCGATAATCAGGAGCGCCGGGACGAGTGTCAGTATTCGCCGAACCCATAGTTTGACCTGGACGTGGAGCATCCCCTTCATAACTTCCGAGCCCGCATACGCACCCACCGACGTCGAGGCAAGGCCAGAGAACAACAAGCCGATGGAAAAGATGACCCCAATCGTGGGTCCAAGAGCGCTCCGTAACGCGTGATGTGCACCTTCAATAGTGTCGGTGCCACTTTGTCCGCCCAGTGCAGATGCTGCCAAAAGTAAAAGGCCGATATTGACAAGCCCTGCTACCCCGAGAGCAAGGATGATATCAACACGGATCGCTTGTAACAGTCGTCGCTTGGCATCCGGGTCTCCATGGCGAGCACCGTGCCGGTGAATAACCAGCGACGAATGCAGATAGATAACGTGCGGCATCACGGTGGCTCCCAGCATAGATGCGGCAAGCATCACACTATTTGCGCCGTCGAATTGGGGAACTAGCCCGCCCACAAGCCCATGTGCATCAGGAGGCGCGAGCACAAGTCCAGCAAGAAAACCAAGTGCAATGACCGCTAACATCGCGATAATCACACGTTCGAAGATCGTTTGCATTGAACCTTGTGTGAGGAGTAGAACCATCGACACCACACCAACGATGATCCCACCGACCAACAGCGGAATCCCGAACAACAGATGGAGAGCCACTGCTCCACCGATGACTTCTGCGAGGTCGGTTGCTGCTGCGACGACCTCTGCTTGTACCCAATAGGCAAGTCGCCAGGGTTTCGGAAGTCGCTCGCCCAAGTACTCAGGAAGACTCTTTCCGGTGACAATTCCAAGTTTTGCAGCTTGGTATTGAACAATCATCGCCATGAGGTTCGCTGCAACGAGGACCCATACTAGGAGGTACCCATACGTAGCTCCTGAGGAAATATTGGCTGCGACGTTTCCAGGATCAACATAGGCAATGGCGGCCACGAAAGCTGGCCCTAGTAATGGAAGTGTTCGCGAGGTACGACGTGACGTCGCCGTGAGTGTCTGCTGTGGATCGGGCATCCCCCACTCCTTCTGCAAGGATTGTGATATATCAGGCGATGACCGTTCCTCCCACGACTACCCAGCCGAAAGAGACGCAATCTGCGGAGGGTCTGGGCCTGTTTATGCAGCACACGCTAGGGTGTGGGGAACAACGGAGATCGTGATCTCATCGTACTTCGATAGTCGCATAACCTCACCATCCAGCTGCACTTGGGAGTCTTTCTCGAGGATAAAATGCCACCGCGTTTCACGGTCGGCGTTGTGAAGACCGAGAGTACTGGCGCGAAACAAGTAACCGATGAGCATGGCTAGTGTCAGACTCTTATGTTTGACGACATCGAATTTTCCGTTTGTCAATGACGCGTGGTCACTGATTTTGATAACCTTGCTCATTCGTGGGACGTTCGAAAAGACGAGGTTGTCAAGTTTTTCTTGGTGTCCGTCATGAATAATTTTGACCGGTTTCACCGAGAAAAGGTTACGCAGCACAATCCAGCCTTGGTTCCACCTGGTTAAGTGTGCGGCAGTCAGTTTTTCCCCGATGTGGGGAGTGAATCCGAACCCAATATACGAGTGTGCGTAGCGCTGAAATTTATCGTTTCCCGTGGTCACAAGCTTGAGGATATCGATGTGAGTGTAGTCGTTCGTGATGATCCGGTGCGCGAGTGTTTTACCGTTACTCAACGCGTGATAATGATCATTCGCATTTCCGCTGGGTAGGATTACTGTCCGAATATGGTCGTGGGGGTACCTCATCACGCCATTGATCACTTCGTTATAGGTTCCGTCGCCACTTGAACAGGCAATGATGTGGATCGTGTCTGATTCTTGGGTGATCGTAGCAGCCAGTGTCTCTGCATGCCCTGGGTAGTCGGTGGCGACAACGGTGACATCGAAGAGTCCCGTCAGTTGATCAGCGAGCCGGCGGGCCCGTGATTCGCTGCGCCCTGTTGCGTGGGGGTTGAAGAGGATTGTTACTGGCGTCATGGTTTCTGTGTTGTCGTTGTGTCGGGATTATCTCGTCGACGTATCCCACGAGGAGGGTTCACCAGACTGGATCTCAGCAAATGAGAGCCGTGATCACTGCCCCGTAGGTAAGCTTAACGGAACCTCATAGTGCCCCATGATGGAATAGGAATTTTTTTCATGAGACAAAGTTTGGCTGTCGCAATGGCGTTTGTGGGCCTGCTGGTGGGGGCAGGTTTCGCCACTGGTAAAGAGATGCTGCAATATTTCATCGCCTTCGGATCGATCGGTCTCATAGGAGTGGTGATCACCGGTGCTCTCATGGCGATCTTTGGGTGGGTTGTGCTGCAGGTGGGGTGTTATTTCCTTGCTGATGAGCATGGGCATGTGTTTAAGCACATTGCCCACCCTCGGGTATCGCGAATTTTGGATCTGTGTGTCTCGGCAACCATGGTGACAATGGGGATGATGATGCTCGCAGGCGCAGGGGCAAGTGTGAAGCAAACCTTTGGACTTCCGGCGTGGGCGGGATCGGCTGGGTTGGCGATCATTGTCTACTTCGTGTGCTTTCTTGATGCCGAGAAGGTCTCCAACATCATCGGTGTTGTGACGCCGCTGATGATCGTCGCTGTCATCATCCTCTTCGTATGGTCGCTTGCCCATATTCCTGATGATTTTTCGTTGCGAGCAGCCAGTGAGATGGGAAAGAGAGAATCTGCGCCTGTGTCACCGTGGTGGTGGTCAGCTATTAACTGCGCTGGCATGACGTTGATGTGTGCAATCGGTATGTCGTTGGTTATTGGTGGGACATATACGAAACTGCGTGATGTCGGTATCGGTGGTCTGATCGGCGGGGCGGTTATTGGGGTCATGATGTTGATGGAGACCACGTCGCTGTTTATAAACGTCAAGGATGCTGGTGGAAAAGATATCCCGATGGCGGCGGTGACGCATGCTATCAATCCCACTGCGGGTGTGGTGTTGCAGATCATCATTGTGCTTATGATTTTCAATACAGCATTGGGTGATTTTTATGCTTTTTCACGCCGTATCGAGGTCGCGTTTCCTACCCATCCTCGGGTCAATCTTGCGGTGATTCTTACTGTGTGCTGGGGTGTGAGTTTACTTGGTTTTGGTCCGCTTATACAGATCGTATTCCCTGTTCTGGGGTACGTGGGGACGTTTGTCGGGATCATGTTTGTTGCGTGGCGAATCCGGTGGAGTCGCCTCATCCGCGGGGAGAAGGAGCGGCGTCAACGCATTCGCCAGCTGACGCGGCTGTATATTCACCCACGGCTCACGATGGATAGCACAATGGAACTCAATTACGAATTAGAGAATTCCGACGCTAACAGCGACAAGCTCTTCACGACAGTGGCTCAAGAGGAACGCAAAAAACTCGATCCGGATACCGTTGTTCCCCACGACAAAGGTTAGATGTGGCGCGGTTGTGTCAGCAGTTACTCCGTGTTCTCACAGGTCCTGATCAGCACGATCGGTGGCGCCGCTGACCCTCAGCGTTTACCTAAAGAAAACTTCCTTTTTGTGATGTCGTGGGGGGCGTCTTGGCCTGCGGCCCGATAGATGTAGTCGGGGATATTCTTTTTGAGGTCTTTACTTGTTTCCACTGCAAGCCTCGCCCATGCACGGCGACGAAAGTCGTTCGCTGCTGGTGTGGTCATGTGCTGCCTCCCTTCCTTGTCCTCCATCATTGTCGGAAACCTGCTCAATTGCTAGTTCATTGATGATCTGTTTCTCTGTTCGTGTTGTTAATTTGCTGCGATACAACAAATGTAGATGAACAAACCCCAGGTGGAAGGCTTCATCATCATCCTTACGCATTGTTAATTCTACCGCCCAGGTATAGCGTTTCCACCACTCAGCACGATTATCACTTCTAATTTTTTGCCCAACTGTGACAACCAATCCGATGAATCCACACACTGCGACTACACATTTAGCTATGTCAATCCATTCAGTCAGTGACACCATATGACATCCCTATTATTCCCATTCACGGTCACACTGTGAAGGCCATCGATGACTCCTAGGCCTTGACCTTAGCTTCATATTGTCCTGGTGCAGCAACGACGGTCATCCCCGACTCCACCAGAGCACCATCGCCAGTGACGTGTGAAGTATAACCCCCTTCCACACGCCGCCACATGAATCTACCGAATCGGGTCCACAAAGAAATCCCCCTAACCTGACAATTCAGATTAGGGGGATGATTGTACCCTGTACGGGATTTGAACCCGTGCCGCCGCCGTGAGAGGGCGGTGTCCTAGGCCGCTAGACGAACAGGGCGTAAGAAGCATTACTGCTTCTTGCTGGCCTACCAGGACTCGAACCTAGAATGGCGGTACCAGAAACCGCTGTGTTGCCAATTACACCATAGGCCATTGTGCACTGAACACTGCCAGGCCCGGCTGCGCTGTGCAACGGGGAATAATATAACCATAGGGTCAAAGTGGGAGCAAATCACCAGGTGGGAGTATCTCCTCACATCTACCCACCACCTGGTCACGCAACTACTGTGCAGCTGGCCACGGGGCCACCATGCGCGCTGCCCGCAAGCGAGCCAACGTCGTCGACTTCCCCAACAGTTCAAGGGACTCAAACAGCGGCGGTGATATAGCAGCACCCGACGTCGCCACACGAATAGCACCAAATGCCTTACGCGGCTTCAAGCCCAAACGATCAATCAAGGCCCCGTGAAGGGCAGCCTCAATACGATCCGCTGTAAAAGAAGTATCCTCAATCGCATCAAGCTCGTCGATAGCAACATCGAGCACCTCGAGAGCATCCTCCTTGAGATTCTTCCGCCCCGACTTCTCCTCGATAGCGAAATCCTCCTCCGGAACCACCAGGAACTTCAGCAAATCCCACGCATCACCTAACGTCTTAATACGTGTTTGCACAAGTTCCGCGGCAACGGTGAACTTCTCATCCGGATAATCAGCCGGGAACCCTTTGTACTCCTCCAAGTAGGTGCGCAGACGCCGAGCAAAGTCATCCTTGTCCAACAGGCGAATATGATCAGCGTTAATAGCAATGAGCTTCTTCTCATCAAACCGAGCCGGGTTACCCAACACATCAGCCACGTCGAAGTTCTTGACCAACTCGTCCCGCCCGAAAATATCCTGATCCGCCGACAACGACCACCCCAACAGGGACAGGTAGTTCACCATTCCTTCAGGAATAATGCCCGCATCACGGTGGTTAAATAAGTTCGACTCGGGATCACGCTTCGACAATTTCTTGTTGCCGTGCCCCATGACGAACGGCAAGTGCGCAAACTGGGGTGTCTTCTTCGCAATCCCTAACGACTTCAACGCTTCATACAAAGCCAGCTGACGTGGCGTTGAGGCTAAAATATCCTCACCCCGCAGCACGTGTGTCACCCCCATCATCGCGTCATCAATGGGATTCACCAGCGGATACAATGGAGATCCATCCGAACGTGCGACCACATAGTCCGGCTGCGTCTCCGGCTGGAATGTCACATGACCACGGACAAGGTCATCCCATTCCCACACCTGCTCCGGCATGCGGAAACGCCACACCGGCCTGCGGCCTTCCTTCTCATATTCCGCAATCTCCTCGTCGGTCAGATCACGATCGTAATTGTCATACCCCAACTGTGGGTCACGACCAGCTGCACGGTGACGTTCCTTCACCTCATCGGTTGTCGAATACGCCGGATACACATACCCAGCCTCAATAAGTTTCTTCAAAACATCCGCATAAATATCCAACCTCTGCGACTGACGGTACGGGCCATGAGGGCCACCCACGTCCCCGATTCCCTCATCCCAGTTCAGCCCCAACCACTGAAGCGAATCAATAATTGCAGCATACGATTCCTCAGAATCACGCTTCGCATCAGTATCTTCAATACGGAAAATCATCGTGCCACCGGCATGGCGCGCATACGCCCAGTTAAACAAGGCAGTACGGACCATTCCCACATGGGGCGTACCCGTCGGCGATGGACTAAAACGCACAACAACGTCACTCATAACTCCCCAGCGTAGTGGACGCTGCCGATATCACCATCCGCCCCCTCACCATGGGTTGGTTCATCCACCGACACACCTAGGGTATTGTCTACCCTCACCTCCGAGGGGGGATCCACACGAAAAAGCTTGCTCCCGTAGTCCCATCAAACGTAGTGTTTCACCGTGCCTCCAGCATTTGACACTAGCTCCACAACCCGCCCCGAGACAGCGCCTGACTTCCTTCTCTCTCGTGTCCACGGCTCGTTGCGTACCCAAGGTACAGACGCTACCTTTACCAACATCAGCGATGCGCAACACGCTCTCGACGCAGGGAAGGCCTCCTATATCGTCGGCGCCCTACCATTTGATCCATCCCAACCGATGGCACTAGCTAGCCCAACGTTGGCCTGGAGAAATGAAGGCCCCCTCGAACCACCCGCGTTCTACCGGGGTAAAGGCGCTCATGCGCAGATCATCGCTGAAAACCCCACCCCGGACGACCACGCAGAGATCATCGCTGCGCTCACACGAACAATCTCTACCACCACTGTCGATAAAGTAGTGATTGCACGCAACGTCGATCTTGTCTTTGACGACCCCATCGATCCACGACTATTAGCTGCGCGCCTTATCGATCACGCCCCCAACCTAGACGGTTTCCTTGCTGACCTCAGCCCAGCTGGTCCTGCTTATCAAGGGCACTGGCTCGTTGGTTCCTCCCCGGAAAGGCTCATCCAGCGCCACGGCCCGGTAGTACGAGCGTATTCTCTGGCCGGCTCCCTTCCCCGAAGTAAAGACCCCCGGGAAGACGAAGAACGCGGACAGCAACTCTTAAACAGCACCAAAGATCTCGATGAGCATCGGTTTGTCGTCGAGCACTATCGCCGTGTGCTGAGCCAACTGTGCCACACCGTTGACATTCCACGATCCCCCGAACTCATGCAAACCGCAGAGATGTGGCACTTAGCAACTCCTATTCGCGCCACCATCAATGACAACGGACCCAGCGCCCTCCAACTCGCGGAAGCGCTCTATCCCACCCCCGCACTGGCCGGGGTACCTACCGAGGCTGCCATGGAGATTATCCGCACAACCGAGGGTGACCGTCGATTCTACGGGGGTGCCGTCGGCTGGTGCCATGCCAATGGTGATGGAGAATTCATGGTCAGCATCCGATGCGCTGAGCTGTATAACGACCATCAGCACGCTCGGACATGGGCAGGAGGAGGTATCGTTGCACAATCAGACCCGGCAACAGAAGTCGAGGAAACCCGCGGAAAGATGAAAACCATGCTCCACGCGATGGGTACCTCAGAGGTTCATCACAGCTAGGCTGTCACTGGGTTCTTCAATGAACCCAGTCCGGGGATCTCAATTTCAATCTCATCGCCAGGAACCATCTGCGCTGTCCCTGCAGGTGAACCGGTTGAAATGACATCACCAGGCAGCAGCGTAAATGCTTGGGAGACCCATTCCACAATCTCTGGAACTGACTTAATCATCTGGTTTGAATTTGAATCTTGCTTCACCGTTGTGACGCCATCATGGGTTAAATGCGCACGGATCGGCAGACCCTCCAGATCTAAGGCATCAAGGTTAGTTTCAATCCAGGGCCCCATCGGACAAAACGTGTCGAGCCCCTTCGCCCTCGCCCACTGGCCATCTGCGAACTGGAGATCACGAGATGAGACATCGTTAACGATGGTGTACCCCAATACGGCATCCCGCCAGTTTTCTGCGGAAACATTCTTCACCGGGCGCCCAATGACGATCGCAAGCTCACCTTCAAACTCGACGTTCGTAGCAAAGTTCGGAATTTTAATGGGCGCCCCAGGCCCTGTGATCGCTGTCGGCGGTTTCAAAAAAATCGTCGGTGGCAAATACTCGGCGCCTTTATTGAATACTTCCTCAACATGATCAGCGTAATTACGTCCTACTGCGACCACTTTCGGAGCCAAGATCGGAGCTAAGAGACGAACGTCCGCAAGCGGCCATTCCTTCCCCGTCAAGGTGGGTTCCCCAAATGGATGGCCATCGATTTGACGACATATCGCGTCGTCACCGTCGCCTTCCACGGAGCAAAATGTCATGCCTTCAACAGTGGCGATTCGGGCTATTCGCATGCGTACTAGACTACAACCCACCCCACAACTCATAAGCAAGACGTGGGAGAAAACTCATCGGTGGTATGGCTTTACCATCGCGTCGTGCCCTTTTTCCGGATAATACTTCCAAGGTCTGCCCCGAAATGGTCAGCCGATGTTTGCGCTAAGTAGAGCTCGGCGCAGGCGATCGCGTCGATCACTGCGTCGTGATTATGATAAGTCGGCAAGCCGCGTGAATACCGTGCGTTCATAAGCCTCACTTCACCACGGCCTGGGCGACGCCCGAACGAGACCGCGGAACGACGTTCCAAGTCCATCGTGTCGACGACACGAGCTGGCTTCCACGGCACTCCCACTGCCCGTTCACATGCGATGGAAATAAAATCATGCTCAATCAACGCCAGGTGCGCCAATAACACCCGGCCAGCCGCGGCGTTGACAACGTCGGTCAAGATATCAGTCAGGACTCGGCCATTCTCCAACTGTGTATCAGTGATCCCGTGAATCGTGGCCGACTGGCCCACAGCCGCGTTTCCCTCGTGGTAGCGCACGAGCCAGTGATCCGCGGTTGATAGCGGAATCGCACGACCATTGACCGCAACCATCCCCACAGAGAGAAGACGATCACGCTCAGCATCGAGCCCCGTGGTTTCAACATCAACTGCCAGAAACGGCACTGTCGCCAAGGGTGTCTCTAATGCTGGTGGAGGCGTGGTATAGAAGTGGTAAAGTGCTTGCGCTAAACGCGCATGAGAACTCGTGCTGGGATCCTCCGCAGTGTGGAGTTGTGCGCTTATCTGACGAGCCTGCTCGGCGTATTCGTGCCACAAGTCGCGTGACCGTTGTCTAAAGAACCTCACTAGTGGGTTCTCGATTCAGCCGACTTGAGCTCCGCTCGCACAAGGCGAAATGCGTCACGAAGGGATTCCCGTTCCAGATGAGCTAACCTATCAGGATCAATACGTGTATTCGTCTTTTTGCCGTCACGCCACTGTGAAGCCTGATTCCCCAGAAGAATGAGCTGAAATATGTCGAAAGCGTCAACAAGGTCTTCAACCCGGCGATAAGTTATCACACCCGCACGCGCGGCCGCTCGCAGCCGGTCACGTGTTCCCACTTCATCCACCCATGCCTCAATAGCGTACAACCGCGCTAGCTGGACGACAGCCGTTAAGCCGCCTCTCTTCACATCAAGGGTGTTGGCATAGTTCCCTGATCGATCCAACACAAAACCGCGAAAAAACCCCAACGGAGGTTCTCGGTGGCGGGCTATTTTGACCAATGCATTGAGGAACCGTCGATCCCGGCGCGCAATCTGAAGGGCAGCTGAGCGCACGTCATCACACAGTTCGCTGGCGCCGACGACGGGTCGCATATCAAAAAATGTCTGTGCTTTCATGAGTGCGTGTGGTCCGAGGTCGTCTGTCCAGCGTCTAAATTCTTTTTCCCATGCGGTGACTGTTAGGCGCCACTGGTGGGTGGAGGCCATCATGTCTCCCGGGCATAAGGGTAGTCCGGCTTGATGTACTAATGTGCTGAATTTTTCGCCGAGCTGTTTGAAATAAAAACTGTGTTGAGCTGGGTTGTAGTCATCAGACAAGATCAGTGCATGGTCTTGGTCGCTCGATAACACCATTT
Organism: Corynebacterium sp. PCR 32; assembly: GCF_037464985.1. Taxonomy (NCBI): domain Bacteria; kingdom Bacillati; phylum Actinomycetota; class Actinomycetes; order Mycobacteriales; family Corynebacteriaceae; genus Corynebacterium; species Corynebacterium sp. PCR 32. Next base: position 516,800 of record NZ_JBAHVL010000001.1, on the reverse strand, counting down.
CCGATCTCCCTAGTGATCCCATGACGACGAGACAGAATGGTACCGGTGCGGGTCCGATGTCCTCCTGAACCAACTCTATGACTCTTTTCATAAGCTCATCCGCTCCGAGGGTGAGGAGTCTGGTCGCTTCATAAGGAGTGGCACCTCGATCAATGAACCGGACAGCCACGTCAGTTACTGTGTTGAAGCATTCGGAGAGCTGGTCTGTTCGCGCTTCGCGGAATTGTGCGGCGGCGAAGATGGGGTCTCCTTGGAGCTGACGCATGACCGCGCTCGTTGTCAGAACTCCTACGACCTCGTCGTCGTCGATGACCGGTAGATGGTTGACGTGGGCTTCGGATAGTTGCAGCATTCCTTCAAACAGTGGCATCGTGGCGTAGGTTACTGTTGGGTTTGGTGACATGATTCGTGCAACGTGGTCGGAGGGGTCTGCGCCTTGTGCCACCACCTCCGTACGCAGGGTTGCATCGGTGACGATGCCGACGATCTTTCTGGGGTGGTGGTCGGCATCCGCGGGCTCAACGACGATGGCGCTGGAGAGATTGTGGTCGCTCATCCTTGTCGCGGTGTCACGGATAGTGGTGTCGGGGGCTACGACGACTGGGTCAACTGCGACCTCGCCGACGGTTCCGCGGAGCGCTTCGATGTCTGCGACGCCGCCAGTACCTGAGCTTTCTCGTAACTCGTTGGCTGAGCTGCGGCGCCGTGTCGTGACCGTTCCGAAGAATGTTGCTACCTCCGGGTATCCGCCGAGGTCGTCGACGATCTCGACAGGAATTTCGAGCAGAAGACTGTCTTCATATGCCCAGTATGAGTAGTGCTGAGTGGGTTTATCCGAGACGCGTCGGGGATATATTTCGCCGGGTCCGAAGCGGTCGACGAGTTGATCGCGTTCGCCCGTGCAGTTGATTGCTCCCGATCTCACGATGCGGATTCCCGTCATGGTGGTGTCAAGGTCGGTGTTGCGGGTAGGGGCGGTGAGGTCCCCGGCGCTCTCATCAGCTTTCTCACCTGCTTTGACGTAGAGCATGGTGGCGTGTCGGGCGACCCTGGCTCGGTGGTCGTCGGTGATGCTGTGGAAGGGAGGTGTGTGAGCTAAGAAATCGGTGATTTCGGCGACTTCAACCGTCATGACACCTACGGTATCGGATTTTCTTTGTCTGCCTGACATGTGTGTGGGGCGTTCCTTCCCACTCGGTCACAACACAAACTATGTTGGAAAACTATGGTTTCCATGTCGTCCTCACCTACCGACCAAACCGCGCCTGACAACTCTCCGTCGATAGGTGCACGGATAAATCGGCTTCCCGTTCTCCGGTCGCACAGATTCATCGCGTTCGTCATTGGACTCGGAGTCTTTTTCGATCAGTACGAAAACTTTCTAGCTCCCATTATGTCGACAGTGCTAGAAAAGCACTTCCATCTGGATGGCACTGACCTTTCGTTGGTTCTCGCCTCGGGTTTCCTCGGCCAATGTGTGGGGGCACTGGGAATGGGGCGCCTGGCAGACCGTATCGGACGACAACACACTTTCATCATTAATCTGTTGATCTATTCGATCGCATCCATTGTGTGTGGTCTCGCCCCACACGCTGCCGTCCTCGTTATGGCGCGCTTCGTCACCGGAATTGGTATTGGCGGCGAATATGCGCTGGCAGACTCCTACCTCGCCGATATCCTGCCAGCCCGCGTACGGGGCCGCTACATTGTGGGCGCCTACACTATCAGCTTTTTCGGCGTACCTTTGTCGGGTTTTTTGGCGCGATGGCTTGTTCCCCTCCAACCACTCGGAGTCGAGGGCTGGCGATGGATGTTTATCATCGGTGGTATCGGCGGCCTCGTTGTGTGGATGATTCGGAGTGTCCTCCCTGAATCGCCCACCTGGTTGGAAGCTCATGGCCGCACCGACGAGGCGGAGAAGATTGTACGACGGTGGGAAGAGGAGGCGCAGAAGGCCGGCCACGCGTTGTCCCAGCCTGACACTCATATACACCCAGCGCCCCACACGACAGTTCACTTCTCGGAGATCTTCGCTCCTACCGTCCGGAAGCGCACGACTGTGGTGTCCATCATGAGTACCCTTCAGGTGTTCGGGTACTACGGTTTCGGCTCCGTGGCGACACTTGCGCTCGCTGCCAAAGGATTCAGCGTTGTCGATTCCATTGGCTATACGGCGGTTACCTATATTGGGTACCCGGTGGGTTCGCTCCTCATGATTCCTCTCATCGACCGATTCGAACGAAAACACCTCATTGTCGTCACGGCAGGCATGATGGTCGTCGTCGGACTAATCTTTGGCTTCTCCCCCACCCCCGCCGTTGTCATGATCGCGGGTGGTGTGTTCACGGCATCGAGCAACATGTTCTCCGGGGCCTACCACACCTACCTGCCTGAGAACTTCCCCACGCGTATCCGCGGGACAGCCTCGGGCTTCGCCTATTCTCTGTCGAAAATGTCGGCCGCGATCATGCCATTCATCCTGCTACCGATTCTCCATCATGCCGGATCTGGCCCCGTGTTCATTGTGGTTGCCGTGGTTTTGATTGTCATGATGTTCATCATCGGCGTGTTCGGGGCCCGCACCACCGGGCGAACTGCTGACGTCACTGTTGGCGCTAATACAGGTTCTATACCACGTGAGCAGGCATCACGTTAGACACCTGATGCTAGTTCTCGAGACGTTGTGCAATTCGGGTTCCGGTGGCCTCCGTATCCATGGCACCCGTTCTCGATGCCACATCCTCGCGGACAGCCCTTTCGATCGCCTCAGCTTCCTCGGCCCTGCCCAGGTGGCGAAACAAGAGAGCACCCGAGAGTATCGCAGCCGTCGGGTTCGCAATCCCCTGGCCAGCAATATCCGGGGCTGACCCGTGGACGGGCTCAAACATTGATGGGTTCACCCCAGTAGCGTCGATATTGCCCGAGGCGGACAAACCAATTCCGCCGGTAACAGCTCCGGCGAGATCGGTAATGATGTCGCCGAAGAGGTTATCGGTAACAATGACGTCGAACCGTGAAGGGTCAGTGACCATGTACATTGTCGCCGCGTCAATGTGGCAGTAATCGACGGTAACCTCCGGATAGTCGTGTGCCACGTCGTCCACAGTGCGCTGCCACAGGCCACCGGCATACACGAGGACGTTTGTTTTGTGCACCAGGGTGACCCTGTGGTGTCGTTCCTGGGCTCGCTCACAGGCGTAACGCACAACGCGTTCCACGCCGTAGCGCGTGTTGACACTCGTTTCGTTGGCGACCTCGTGGGGTGTGCCCTGGCGGATGGCTCCGCCGTTGCCCGCGTAGAGGCCTTCAGTTCCTTCCCTGACGACGATAAAGTCGATATCGCCAGGATTGGCCAATGGCGATGTCACGCCGGGATACAGCGTGGAGGGGCGAAGGTTGACATGGTGGTCGAGTGCACAACGCATCTTCAGCAGTAAGCCCCGTTCCAAGACTCCCGCCGGAACGGTGCGTGGGTCGCCAATAGCGCCCAATAAAATGGCGTCGTGGTCACGCAAGGAGTCGAGGTCAGTATCGGTCAGAAGCTGGCCGTTGCGTAGGTAACGGCGAGCTCCCAGGTCGTACTCTGTGGTCTTGATCGTTTCCCCGCTACCTGCCAACGCAGCGCGCATAACTTTCAGCGCTTCTGCTGTGACTTCCGTACCAATTCCGTCACCAGGAATCACCGCAAGTTTCATATTTTGAGACACCTTTCTCATATGGCGGGTTTATAGCGAGTTTAACCGATCTCAGCCGCCCCCGTCATACGCATAAGCAAAACCCTCATTTCATCATCATCCACCGTGGCAGCCTGGAGCCGCGCCACAGCATCAGCACCATTAAATTTCACCCCAATCAACACAATTTCCGATGATGGACTCTCCGAGGTCTGCGACCACAGAGCCGCAGGCGAAATCGTCAGATTCGGCCCGGCCTGTGACCACACCTGAACAAGTTCTGGCCGGTCAGCAATCCAACAACGCCCCTTGGAACGGAGCAGCCCCCGCATCGACTTCACCGCCGCAATCAAACGCTTCTGATGAAATGGCCGATCTGAACGAAAGACCACCGACGAAATGCCATACTCCTCTGTCTCTGGAGTATGGGGAGTGGCTAATTCCTCCCGATACTCCGGGATAGAGCGTGATTCCTCACTGTCATAAAGGTGGGCATCCAGCACATCCTCCACCGGGATCTCGCCATTGAGAACACGGCAGATCCTCGCACGTGGATTCATCGCACGAACAACATCCTCGGTGGCTTGCGCAAGCTCATCCCTCACCTTGTCGCATTTCGTCACAACAATCATGTCGGCAAATTCCACTTGATCAACCAACAGTTCAGCCACCGTACGGTCATCATCGGGTGCCGCTTCTAAACCGCGATCCGACAACCGACCCCTGCGATGCATCTGAGGCAGGAACGTCGTCGCATCAACCAAGGTGACCATCGTGTCAATAGGCGCGATTGTTCCGAGGTTCACCCCGGCGGACAATTCCCACTCGAACGTGGCCGCCACAGGCATCGGTTCCGAAATCCCTGTCGACTCAATGACAATGTGGTCAAACGTGTGACTCGCCGCTAAAGCCGTCACCGATTCAATGAGATCTTCACGCAGCGTACAGCAGATACACCCATTGGATAGTTCGATCATACGGTCACTTCCACGCTCGAGGTGCCCTTCCCCCGCAATGAGCGCAGCATCGATATTGACTTCCGAAAAATCATTGACAATTACCGCGATTTTTCGCTCCGAACGATGAGCAAGCATGTGATTGAGAAGCGTTGTCTTCCCAGACCCTAGAAATCCCGAGAGCACCGTTACCGGGGTTGGCCGATAAACGTTCGTATCGTCACGGTGCATGGCGCGCACCAGGTTCGTCGTGAGATAACTTTGCTCCACCACTGCGTATCCTCTCACTGTCGTCGATCGGGTCAGCACAGACCCGTCTGTGCTGACACAGGACGGCGGACAAAAATACACACCGGCCACCATCACGGTGGCGGCACAACAGCCACATCGGCGGTTGTTGTGCATGGCGTATTCCCATCACGACGGTAATGATACACAGTTTCAATAACGGGAATGGCGCCTACCTACTGCACACAGACCTATCACCCAAAATCAAGAACAACGGCATACTCAGCATCCACCAACGCCGCAATATCCTCCCGCACCTCATCCGAAACTGACTTATCCACACGCAAAACCAACATCGCACCACCCCCAGCCTTATCCTGAGACAACGCCGCAGCCTCAACATTGATCCCACGCTCCCCCAATTGAGAACCCACAGCCCCCAACGCACCCGGCCGATCCTCATAATGAAGAAACATATTTATCCCCTCAGCACGAAGATCCAACCCTCGACCATTAATACGAACAATCTTCTCCACACCATCAAGCCCCGTTAACGCGCCAACCACCGAGACCATGTCGCCACGAGTAGTCACCAAACGAACCTCAACAACAGACCGATGCAGAACCGACTCCGCCTCCGCCGTCACCCGCACGTCAACACCACGATCCTCCGCAATCGTCGGGGCGTTGACAAACGTCACCTGCTCATCAACAGTGCCCGCCAACACACCACGCAACGCAGCAACCCCCAACGCATCCACACTCTCCGACGATAATTCCCCGCGCGCAACAACATCCACTGACGCCGTCACTCCACAGTGAATTGCCGACGCCACCTCCGCCACCTTCCGCGTCAAGTTCAACCATAGGGAAACCTCTTCCCCAACGGCACCACCAGAAACATTCACAGCATCCGGAACAAACTCACCCGCCAACGCCAGCAGCACCGATCTCGCCACATCAGTCCCAGCACGATCCTGAGCCTCCACCGTCGACGCACCGAGATGCGGTGTCACCACAACCTCCGGCCGCCCAAAAAGTGGCGAGTCAGTACACGGCTCGGACGCATACACATCAACTCCTGCCCCACGAATCCGCCCGGAATCGATAGCGCGCACCAACGCGTCTTCGTCTAAAAGACCACCTCGAGCAGCATTAACAATGATTTGCCCCTCCTTCGACTTCTCGAAAAGAGCGTCGTCAAACATTCCCGTAGTCTCCGGAGTTTTAGGAAGATGGATCGTTACGAAATCAGACATTGCCATCAGATCATCAAGTTCAACGAGTTCAACACCCAGCTGTGCAGCTCGAGCGGGATTCGCATAGGGATCATAGGCAACAAGTCGGTCAACATCGAAAGCTGCCAGGCGTTGAGCACACAACTGCCCAATGTGGCCAAACCCAACGATACCGACCGTCTTACCGTAGAGCTCCACACCAGTAAAGGACGACCGCTTCCACTTCCCCTCACGAAGCGATTGATCCGCCTGAGGAATCTGACGTGCAGCAGCCAACAACAAGGTGATCGCATGTTCACAGGCCGAATGAATATTCGACGTTGGTGCATTGGCCACCATCACACCACGTTTCGTTGCCGCCTCAATATCGACATTATCCAACCCCACACCGGCACGGCCAATGATCTTAAGCTCTCTAGCTGCATTAAGAACTTCTTCATCCACCGTCGTGGCTGAGCGAACCAGTAACGCATCTGCTTCCGGAACAGCAGCCAACAACTCTTCACGGTTGGGGCCATCCACCCATCGCACATCAACTCCGTCACCCAAGGCATCAATAGTTGACTGGGCGAGATTATCGGCAATCAGAACCACGGGTAAACACTTGTCATTCACAGATCGCTCCTCCTCGTCAGGACAGTGCACACGAAACGACATTGTGCGCAGGGACAGCTATAGAAAAACATAGCCCCGCCTACCAGATAGTTCTCTGGAAGAGGGGGCTATACGGTGGAAAACATTGGGAAAATGTTACGCGGTTTCATCCAAAGGATTCGCAATCCAGCTCATCATGGACCGCATGTTATTGCCCGCTTTCTCCAGTGGGTGGCTAGCGAACGTGTCACGCAACTCTTTCAGAGCTGGTTGTCCAGCATCAACATCGTTGAACAACGCGTCAACAAACGTGCCGTCTTGAATATCAGACAGCACCTTCTTCATCGACTCTTTAACATGGTCGTCAATAACCCTCGGCCCTGAAATATAGCCACCAAATTCAGCCGTCTCAGAAATCGAGTAATTCATGTTGGACAACCCACCCTCGAAGATGAGGTCCACAATAAGCTTTGTTTCGTGGCAAACTTCAAAGAATGCCATCTCTGGTGCATACCCGGCTTCAACCAAGACTTCAAAGCCCGTCATCATCAGCTTTTCCAAGCCACCACACAACACAGCTTGTTCACCGAAGAGGTCCGTTTCCGTTTCCTCTCGGAACGTTGTTTCAATGACTCCAGCACGGCCAGCACCGATTGCCGCAGCATAGGATAATGCCAGTGCGATCCCCTCGCCCGTCGGATCATTATCGACAGCGATCAACGACGGAACACCCTTACCCTCGGTAAACTGGCGGCGAACCAAGTGACCAGGGCCCTTCGGAGCAACCATCGCCACCGTCACGCCGGCGGGAGCGACAATCTTCTTGAAGTGGATATTGAGCCCATGAGCAAAGAAAATCGCGTCACCATCGTTCAAATGAGGCTCAATCTCATCCTTAAAGATGGTGACCTGTGACGTATCCGGCGCCAAGATCATAATCAGGTCTGCCCACTCAGCCGCATCAGCATTGGACATAACCTCAAACCCTGCTTCTGTGGCTTTTTCTGCTGATGCCGATCCGTCACGCAGGCCGATACGAACCTCAACACCAGAATCTCGCAAGCATTTAGCATGAGCATGCCCCTGCGACCCATAGCCGATCACCGCAACTTTACGGCCCTGAATAATACTCAGATCGGCGTCGTCATCGTAATACGTCGTTACTGCCATCGTTGTTCCTTTCAATAGTTCCACTTAACGAGAAAATCGTACCAGAGGATGGGATCATCGGTGGGGCATCATAGGATTCGCCCCACGACTTAACGCCACCACCCCCGAATACACCTGCTCCCGAATTCCAAACGGACGAAGAACATCCAACAAAGCCACCAACTTACCCGGCTGCCCCGTTGCTTCAATAACTAAGGACTCCGGAGAGACATCAACCACACGCGCCCGAAATAGATTCGCAGCATCAACAACCTGAGCCCGGTTTTCATTATTCGCCGCAACCTTCACCATCAACAATGCTCGAGACACCATTTGGTCCTCCGCATGCCGTATCACCTTCAGAACAGGAACCAGCTTGTTCAGCTGCTTCGTAATCTGCTCGATGGATACTTCATCCGTTTCCACAACGATGGTAATCCGGTTAACATCCTCCATCTCAGTGGTGCCCGTCGTCATCGAAATGATGTTAAACGACCGTCGAGCAAACATCCCAGACAACCGAGCCACGATGCCAGGCTGATCTTCCACCAAAAGACTCAACGTATGCTGCACGGCCTACACCTCCCCGCCACGCTGGTCACCGAAGGCCACTGTCGTACCCTCTGCCACCACCCTGGCCTGGTCTTGTTCAATCATGTCACTCACCTCAGTGACCGAGTCCTCATCGATAGCCTGATCAGAATCAAACAATGGTCGCAAATCGCGCGCATGCTGAATCTCATCATTCGAATGCCCTGAGGCAACCATGGGCCACACCTGCGCATCCTCCCCCACAATAAAATCAATAACCACGGGACGGTCATTGATACGACGAGCCTTCTCAATCGTGGGAGCGATATCTTCCTCTCTGGACACACGGAACCCAGCACACCCCATTGACTCCGCCAACATCACGAAGTCAGGCACATACTTCCCTTTTGTATGAAGTTCTGTGTGGGAATAATGCCCCTCGTAAAACAAGCTCTGCCACTGGCGGACCATACCCAAATTCCCGTTGTTAATAACTGCAACCTTAATAGGAAAATCATTGACCGCACACGTCACTAATTCCTGGTTCGTCATCTGGAAACAACCATCACCATCAATAGCCCACACCTCCTTGTCAGGGCACCCCGCCTGCGCACCCATTGCCGCCGGAATGGCATACCCCATCGTCCCCAGGCCACCCGAATTCAACCACGTCCTCGGCTTCTCATAATCAACAAACTGCGCTGCCCACATCTGATGTTGTCCCACCCCAGCACAGTAAACCGCATCAGGGCCAGCATGATCAGAAATGGCTTTGATGACAGCCTGCGGTGCTAATTTTCCATCCTCAGGATCCTCCCACCCCAGCGCATACGTCTCTTGCAACGAATGGAGATAATCGATCCACCGATCGTAATTCGGCGTCGCTACCCCCTTGGCCTCATACATGTCGCTGAGCGCCTGGAGAACCTCAGCCGCGTCACCAACAATCGGCACCTCAACCTCACGGATCTTCCCAATCTCCGCGGGATCAATATCCGCATGAATACACTTCGCATGGGGCGCAAAGGAGTCAACATCGCCCGTCACACGGTCGTCAAAGCGCGTACCTATCGCGATCACCAGATCAGCCTTCTGTAACGACGCTACAGCCGAGACACTCCCGTGCATCCCAGGCATGCCCATGTGCAACGGGTGAGAATCAGGAAAAGCCCCCAACGCCATCAGTGTCGTCACCACTGGGATCCCGGTTTTCGCAACAAACCCTGCGAGCTCCCGACTCGCATTCGCCTTAATAATGCCTCCGCCCGCATAAATCACCGGCCGACGAGCATGGACGATCAAGTCCACCGCTTGTTTGATCTTCCGTGAATGCGGTGTCGTTGTCGGTCGGTAACCAGGAAGCTGCAACTCCACCGGCCATTCAAATTCTGCGACCTGATTTTGAATATCTTTCGGCACATCGACAAGCACCGGACCAGGGCGACCAGTCGATGCCAAATGGAAAGCCTCCGCAATCAGCCTCGGAATATCCTCCACTTTTGTCACCATGAAGTTGTGCTTGGTGACAGGAAGAGTAATCCCGCAAATATCAGCTTCCTGAAAGGCATCCGTCCCCAACAAGTGCAGACCAACCTGGCCGGTAATCGCAACAACGGGAACAGAATCAATATTGGCGTCAGCGAGAGGCGTCACCAGGTTCGTCGCACCTGGGCCCGATGTAGCCACACACACGCCAACCTCACCAGTAGCTTGCGCAAAACCCGTCGCAGCATGCCCTGCACCCTGCTCATGACGCACCAAAATGTGATCGAGCACAGTCGAGTTATAAATGGCCTCATATAAAGGAAGAACCGCACCACCAGGAAGACCAAAAACTGTCCGCGTACCCAACACCTCAAGGGTACGAACAATCAACTCAGCACCAGTGAGTTTCTCTTTTCGGACTTTCTGTGCGGTTTTTTTATGTGCTCCCGACTGTGTCGCCACGGTTGAAGCTGCAACCGTCGCCGGAGTCGGCGGTTGAGAGGGGACGTTCACGGTTTGCGCTCTCCTCACTGTGAAATCAGGGATATCAGCCTTACGAGGACCGACGCTAACGACGACAAACCCACCACATCATCGCTATCGCCGAAAACAATAAAGCCATCGGATATGAAAAAAGCCCTTGTCGCGAAGTGCGAAAGGGCGTTAACGAGTAACCAGGAAAGCTAACGCCCTCTCGGTACTACAAGAATGATGGTAGTCATCGTTGCGCTCGTCATAATAAAAACTATAGGGGTCCCAGGTGTCAGACGAACCACTTTCTACGAAAAATCATGAAAATCCGTCCACCAGCAACCACTATCACCCCCAAAATGGTGAGAGGTGCCAGCGTGTACCCTGACGACTAGTTTTAAAGCTATGCCGTTCAAGTTCTATCTGATTTCCCTCTGGGAGTGGGTAGCCCACACCGGGCTATCCCTCGCCGCATTAATCTGCATCGCCCTGCTCATCCCACGGATCGGACGACTGGTCGTGCGGTGGGCAACGATCAAAATGAAACGACGCCAACAGCGGCGGGGAGAAATCGCCGACGCCGAAGGATACAAAGGTCGATTAGCCATCCTCGGCGCACTGGTCTACATCGCTGAAGCCATCGCCTTCTTCTTCGTAGCCATCCGAATACTAAAAGCCTTAGGATTCTCCACCACTGGTGCTGCCGTCCCCGCCACGGTGGTCTCCGCCGCCGTTGCTTTTGGTGCTCAAAAGATCATTGCTGACTTCCTCGCTGGCTTCTTCATCATCACCGAGCGCCAGTACGGCATCGGTGACACCGTCATCCTTCAGAACTCGAGCGTCAAAGTCGAAGGCATTGTCACGGCTATTACCTTGCGGTCAACCACCGTACGAACCGTCAACGGTCAAGAGGCCGTCGTTCCTAACTCTGTCCCACTCGTCGCTATTAACGCATCATCAGGGTGGGCAAAAGCTCTCATCGACATCCCCGTCCCCATCTCCGCAGCTGACAGCACTGACGAACTCAACACACTATTTGACAGCTGCGTGAACCGTACCCTTGAGCACCCTGAGATTGCCCGCGTGGTGAGTAATGATCCCGACGCCGTCAGTATCCTCCCCGCCCTCGATCTCATCGCACCAACATCAGCTGGTGTTCCCTGGGCCATCAAATACCGCGTCCTCGTTCGTGTTGAACCAGGAGAACAATGGACTGTTGAGCGTGCCCTGAGGGCAGCTGTCATGGACGAAATGTGGACGTCATATTCACAGTCAACTATCGAATCAATTCCCGGGCTCACACGCCCACCAAGCACTGAGCACGCACTCGCACACACCCAACACCAACAGCCACCACAACCTAGCGCAACGCCCTCCTCTACGCCCACCGCTATCCATCATGATCCAGCGACCACCAGACCCACACCACCATCAACCAGTGACGCAACCCCACCGTGGCTAACCCCACAACAGCCTGACAACACTGATGCCAACGAGGCTTCACACCCAGCGCCCACCACACCACCCACGACAGCGGCTACCACCACAGCAACTGAGGTGCTCCCACCCCACTGTGATCCCCCACTCACACGCACCAACCACGAGAGCACACCACCCCACCACACCATCACCGATAACCCCACTGACCCCCCAACGGATCCCGATGACACCCGCTCCTCCCTCGAGAAGGAAGCCGACGACGCCACCAAAAACGGCCTCTTCCGTAACATCTCCTATGACCATAGGATCCAGCGAATCTTTTCGATCGGCGGGCGGTGCCGTCCGTCGACAACAATGATCGTCCTGATCCTGTTCCTCCTCATCATTCTTCAAGGCCTCACCTACGACGGTGGCGATCGCGCCTCCGGAATACTCGCACCATCGTCATTCCACACCCGATCCACCACCGACCAACCACGCACCACTCCAGCACCGTCAACACCGACGGCACCGGAATCAGAAACACGCACCGCTACCCCACCGACTCACCACGACGATGACTCCGACAACCGCCGCACTACCCCCACAACAACCAACACCAAGCCAACAACGACGGGTACAACGACACAGAACAACCGACATGACCGCACCCCCACCGACACCAACCACAATCCAGGCCTCACAGGAAACCCTGGCCCCGCCACAACAGAGCACAATGGTGGCAACGACAACACCACCCCACCAGATGGTGGATCTACCAACTCGAACAACAGGGGTGACAATTCTGGCCAAGCGAACCTCGGCCATGCAGAAAGCAACAACAACGCAGCATCTACAATGAGCCCATGAGTTCGACCCCATCTGGCGAGCACACCCCTGGCTCACACTCCCCTCCCACAGATACAGTGACGTTCCATCCCGACAGAATGAATCTTCTCGGGGCGGGCGTCATGTTCCTGATCTGCCTCATGTTCGTGGGATACCACCCCGCCTACCTCTTCTGGGTACTCATCGTCCCCATCATGTTCGCCGCGTGGATCCTTCGTGCGCGCACGGCCCTTTCTCCGCATGGCATCACAGCACACTATCTCTTCCGACGTAGCCGAACAATAAGGTGGGATGAGCTCTCCGGCATTCAATTCAGCCGCTCCGGACGCGCCTATGCCGCTCGCACAACCTCTCCTACACGGGCAACACTCACTGATGCGAACACAGCCTCGAAAAACGCCAAGAGGAACCGCCCCAGCCAGAAACGCGATACCATCGCACTACCCGGAGTGACATTCAACCACCTCCCGAAGCTTTCCCAAGCCTCCGGCGGACGCATCCCTGATCCTGTCACACCAGGAAAGAAACATGACGAAGACGAGCTACACACCGTCAACCGCGACGGATACGCCGTCATCACAACCCAAGAGGAGGCAACGAGAGAGCACAACGCCCGACTCATTGCCGCCGAGATGACACGTCGCCGCGCCACCCACCCCGACCATGGCGGCGACGCACCGGAGCCCAGCCACCGCGGAGAGACAGATAACCCCTAAACCATATTCGCCACGGCTGACGACACATCCAGACATCACCCCGCTGAGGAGCCACCCCATGATCCCACTGCGATCGTCGGTCACGACGCAAGGCCGCAACGCCGCGGGAGCTCGCGCCCTATGGCGAGCTGCCGGACTACAAGACGGTGACTTTACAAAGCCCATCATTGCGATTGCGAACTCCTACACACAGTTCGTCCCCGGCCACGTCCACCTCAAAGACGTCGGCGACCTCGTCGCCGAGGCCATCCGCGAAGCAGGTGGCGTGCCCCGCGAATTCAACACGATCGCCGTCGATGATGGAATCGCCATGGGACACGGCGGCATGCTCTACTCCCTACCATCCCGCGAAATCATCTCTGACTCCGTCGAATATATGGTCAACGCCCACGCCGCGGACGCCATCGTGTGCATCTCCAACTGTGACAAGATCACCCCAGGCATGCTCAATGCTGCGATGCGTCTCAACATCCCCGCCATCTTCGTCTCCGGTGGGCCCATGGAAGCTGGCAAAGCTGTCGTCGTTGATGGAGTTGCCCACGCTCCCACAGACCTCATCACCGCAATCTCGGCTTCTGCGAACGACGACGTCGATGAGGGCGGACTGTCTATCGTCGAAAATTCAGCATGCCCGACATGCGGATCCTGCTCGGGTATGTTCACCGCAAACTCCATGAACAGCCTCACCGAAGCATTGGGGCTGTCTCTTCCCGGTAACGGCTCGACTCTGGCCACACATGCCGCTCGACGCGCTCTCTTTATCAACGCTGGCCACACCATCGTCGACATGTGCCAGACCTACTACACCCACGGTGACGCGAGTGTCCTGCCCCGCAATGTTGCCAATAAGCACGCCTTCGACAATGCCATGACCCTCGACATGGCCATGGGTGGCTCCACCAACACGGTCCTCCATATCCTGGCTGCGGCACAGGAAGGTGACATCGACTTCACCCTTGCTGACATTGACCGACTATCGCGCGACGTCCCCTGCCTATCGAAAGTGGCGCCAAATTCGAATTACCACATGGAAGACGTTCACCGAGCCGGCGGGATACCTGCCCTCCTCGGGGAACTGAACCGGGCAGGGCTCCTCCACGACGACGTCCATTCTGTCCACGCCTCGTCGCTGTCTGATTGGCTAACAACCTGGGATATCCGTACCGATCACCCTACACAGATCGCACTCGACCTTTTCCACGCAGCACCCGGCGGTGTACGAACAACAGTCCCCTTCTCCACCGATAACAAATGGGATGAGCTCGACACCGACGCAGAAAGCGGCTGCATCCGCGATGTTGACCACGCTTATACCGTCGACGGCGGACTCGTCATCTTGCGGGGCAACCTAGCTGACGATGGCGCCGTCATCAAAGCTGCTGGCATCGATGAATCCCTCTGGCATTTCTCTGGCCCCGCACGCGTCCTCGAATCGCAGGAGGATGCCGTCAACGCTATCCTCAATAAGGAGGTGACAGCGGGCGACGTCATCGTCATCCGCTATGAAGGCCCATCCGGGGGGCCCGGGATGCAGGAGATGTTGCATCCCACCGCGTTCCTGAAAGGTGCTGGCCTGGGCACACAATGCGCACTGATCACCGACGGTCGATTCTCTGGTGGGTCGTCGGGTATTTCTGTTGGCCACATCTCGCCTGAGGCAGCTCACGGCGGACTCATCGGCCTCATTCATGACGGCGACATCATCACTATCGACGTCCATAAACGCCAACTCACACTCGACGTTCCTGACGACGAGTTGGACAAGCGTCGCAAAGACATGAACATGTCAGAAAACCCGTGGACGCCGGTGAATCGCCAACGGCGGGTAAGTAAGGCACTCCAAGCATATGCCTCGATGGCAACCAGCGCCGACACTGGAGCTGTGCGAAAAATCAATGTCTCGAGGTAAAAAGCCAGGTTAATAATAAGGCGAAGCCGTCCGTGACGGAGATGAACCCACAGTGAAGCACGCTTCATGGCGCCGCGCACTCATGTGCGGCGCCATGGAGCGTGTGTGTTGGCTCGGTAGTGAATACGAGCCTAGACGTGGATCACCCCAGTTAGTTGAACGGATTCGACCCCGCGACAACAACCCATAGGGCAGCACCAGCCAACAGACCAACGATCACACTCAACCAGCCACTCCACACAGGACGCCGGGACCATCCACGAGCACCGTCTACTCCCCACCGTCCAGGACCAGTAAAAGCCATACCGACGGCCATGCCTGTCAGCAACAACCAGACTTGAACCTGTGCAGACGCATTAAACGGTGAGAACGCACCCGGTTGAAGGTCAATCGAATACATCGACATCAAGCTGGCTATGGCAATTGACACGGCTGCAGCCAATGGTGCGAGCACCCCGAGAATGAGGAACGCACCCGAGGCAGTTTCTGCAATGGGAATCGCCCAGGAGAGAATCTCATTTCCCTTCATGAAGAAGAAGTCATTCTGCAGGCCATCGACGCCGGCACTACCTCCCCATTCAAAGAGGGTGCGTAGGCCATGGAACAGCAGCATCAGGCCGAGGGCCAGGCGAGAGAGAAACAGTCCGAAATCAGTAGTCCCACGCCGTGTATCGAGTATCTCGTGGGGGTTGTCCCATCCAGGAGACGGTTCGTTGTCGTGTACATGGCCATCATCGTCATGACCTACGATCTCGTCACTGGCATATCCATTCGACACCGGGACGGGGGCATGATCATCATACCCACGACGCCCATTGCTGCCCTGTTGTCGTGACGTGGGCATATCGATGCGCGTCTCCTGAGCAGTTTTCTCACGTGCGCCATGTGAATCAAGTTGTTCTTCATCCATGGGAGCCAGGGCCCGCTCGGATGTCGGGGCATAACCAGTCGCCGCATCGTCTGTCATCGGCGGTGTCTCCGCGTTCTCCCACCGTTGGTCGAAGGCGGGGTCATAGTGCTCAGATTGCCGGCGGGCAGGAGGAATGATTTGGGGTGCCGCCCGCCCCGTGACTGCGTAGATATCGCGGGGTGTATGGCGTCGTTGGTGATCCTCAATCACGTCGTCGGAGCCGAGCGGACTATTGGATAGGTCGGTCACACGGCGGGGCCCCACGGTCTCCTCGGGGCGGCCACCGCTCTTCCCGTCTCGTGGCCAGGCTTCCTCCGCTGTGCCGCCGTCAGGGTTGTACGCCGCGCGGTAGCCGCTCTCAGCGCGGTCGTCCATCGGGTCACTGGCCCGCTGACTACTTTCGCGTGCAGCAGCGTCGGGCAGGTTCTTCGGCGCTGCTGGGCGGGAGCCTGACACCGTAGGAATCTCATCCATGTCATCAAGGTCATGGAGGTCGCTGACGGGGTGTGAGTCAGCTCCTCGTGGAGAGGCAACCGACCTCTCTGTATCCTCGCCATGGTGGCGTTGACCTCGCTCGCCATCAGATAAAGACGGTGCTTTCAATGCACGCGACTCGTGAGGCTGGGCGCGTCCAGCCTCGGCGTTGTTCATAGCATCAGGCGCATCCCGACTAGCGTCAATCGAGGCGGCTTGCCCTGGGCTATTCTCACAGAGATGGTCATCGGGGGCGGAGTTGCTCGGCACATTGCGGGATTTTCTTGCGAACATGACCCCACTGTAAAGGGGAACATAGACCCCGCGCAGATAATTTATGTGGTGTGTCGCGCTTCACCCTGGTTTGGGGACGATGAATGAGATGCTGTGTGCTGATTGGATAGCCCACCGTCTGGGTCATCATCAGCGTCGTCGAGTTCTTTCCGCACGGCTTCACGCAATTCAGCATTTTCGATGTTTGATTCTCTGACAAGGTGCCGTAATTGTCGACGTTGTTTCGAGGTAAAGCGCTTGTTTGGGTTATCGCGACGCTCAATTAATTCGCTAATCCGATGGCGACGCTTCGCTTCATCATCAATGAGCGAGTGGCCCCGGAACCACGCAATCACCAAGACGATGATCAGAAAGACGCCTAAATATCCCAGTACTGGGTACACCGTGGCGATCAATGGTTTGAAGCCAAAGAAGCTTAAGACGAATCCCGCCATGGTTGTACTTATGAAAATAATCCGGAATTTCTCCGGCCGTTGGGCGGATAACCGCCGACCCAACGAGTAGAACATTCCGATGGCGGTGTTAAAAATCATGCCATAAATGACGATAGCCATCATCCAACCCAGCACACCATTGATGTCGTTCACTAACGACAACATCGGCAATGCGTCATCCTTGACGCTCGCTGTGGAACATAGGAGGGCAAGTGCCGAGATGGTCAACAGAATTCCGAATGTTAAACCACCGGCAAATCCTCCCCACCCAGCTTCTCGCGGGTAGAGGTGCGAGCCACCGATGACAATAGCCATCGATACCGAGAGAATTAACTGGAGACCGACGTAGTTCAGCCCCGATAGTGCAAAGTTGGGGAAACTCCTGGGGATCGTTGATGCCACTGTGCTCAGGTGCCCCCATGAGTCAGTGCGGTTGGCCATGGAGTAGATCGATGCGGCCACGACAAACACAATGATGAACGGCGTGATAGCGCCAATGACTGTGGAGACCTTATCCACGTCGAGCATTCCGGTCGCTAACACCAAAAGGAGCATGATGACCGAGCCAGCCCAAATCGGCCATCCAAACTGTTGCTTGAGGTTCTCCCCGGCACCGGCAAACATCACGAAACCGATGCAAAACAGGGTGATGATGATCCCATAATCGAGAAATCGTGACACCCAGCGAGGCAACGATCCTGACAACACTTCGTTGTGCTCATCCGCCATGAAATAGCTGCCCAGCTGCAATACGGTGTATCCTGCTGCTGCCATAATGACCGTGGCAATAACCGCACCAAGAATTCCCCACGTGCCATAGGACACAAAATATTGTTGAATTTCTTGACCTGACGCGAAACCCGCGCCAACAATCAACCCGACGAAGGACAACGCAATACTTATAGTGCGTTTAACCACTGATCTAACTTTCTGTCATGTACGGACATCATAGGTGCCCGGGCAGAGCCCGCCCGGGCACCTCATCTAATTATCTACCTGCGCTGTGTAAATACATAAACATCACTGCCCCCTCCCCCGCACGATGGTGCATCAGGGTGGTCTACATCGTGGTGGGGGTGCTCCCTGATCCAGCACGGGGTTCGTCACTATCACCGACATTCGTCACGTCATCAGTCGTGATGTCGTTGGTGACATCCTCGCTGATGAGCTTACGAAGGTCATCGTCATCAAGGTTGGAGTCTCCGATGAGGTGGCGGAAACGGCGCGCTTGTTTCGATGTAAACCGAACGTTCGGGTTGAGCTTACGTTCCGCTAATTCACGGGCTTCCTGGCGACGCCCAGCCTCATCCTGAAATTTTTCCTTGTCGCGGAACCAGGTCATAAATAGCACGGCGATGAGAATGAATCCGGCGTATCCCATTATCGGATACACGTTAGAGAGCAGCGCTTTGAAGCCAAGGAAACTGACCGCGAAACCGATGAGCGTGACGGTGATAAATACCACCCGGAATTTCTCTGGATGGTTCGCCGTCAGTCGACGACCCAATGAGTAGAACAGTCCTAAGCAGGTATTGAAGATCATGCCGTAGATGATCAGCGACATAACCATCCCGAGGGCGGGGTGGATGTCGTCGACCAAGGTCAGCATCGGAAGGTCGGTCCCGTGGACGGTCTTCATTTTGAGGACGAGCGACAACGTGCTCATGATCAGTAAGACACCGAAGGTGATTCCGCCCGCGAGACCGCCAAGTCCTGCTTCACGGGGATATAGATGCGAGCCACCAATAACAATTGCCATCGCCACATTGACCATGAGAACGAGGCCCGCATAGTTCAGGGCACCGATCCACCAGTTGGGAAGGTTCGTGTGAACGGTGTGTGTGAGTGGTTCAAGGGTGGTGATGCTTCCGTCCGTGTGGGTGTATGCCCACGCAGCCGCACCAACCAGTGCGATGACGATAAATGGTGTGATCGCTCCGATAACGGTGCTGACACGGTCCGCATCGAGCATCCCTGCAGCCAAGACGAGGACCAGCAAGATCGCTGATCCGACCCATGAGGGAATATCGAATTGTTGATTCAGGGTTGAGCCACCGCCCGCTAGCATGACGAATCCCACAGAAAACAGGGTGAACACGATGCCGATATCCAGGACCCAGGATACCGGTGTCGTCCCAATCGTACGTAGGACACCGGCGTGCTCGTCGGCCTGAAAGTAGCTGCCTAGCTCTAAAACAATCATTCCAGCGGCGGACATGATGACCGCTACGATGATTGCCCCCACAATCCCCATTTTTCCGAAGGCCACGAAGTATTGGAGTACTTCCTGGCCTGACGCGAAGCCGGCGCCGACGATGAGCCCGACGACCGACATTGCAACAGCTATCGTTCTTTTGAACATCGATTCCTCAAGAAGAGTTGGTTAGCTTTCAATAGCGCAAGCATACCGGTCGAGGAACCACACAGGTAAGTTCGGCACAACGACTTAACAACATTTTTCGACGATGAGCTGGTGAACACGAGCCGGATCAGCTTTCCCTCGGGTCGCTTTCATCACTGCTCCCACAATGGCACCGGCCGCCTTCGTCTTGCCAGCCTTGATCTTGTCTGCAATATCCGGGTTCGCAGCTAAAGCATCCTCCACCGCTTTTTCTAGTGCCCCATCATCACGGACAACCTCAAGGCCTCGCTCTTTCACCACCTTATCGACTGCTGCTGGACCATCAGGATTCTCCACATCGCAACCTTCACCAGCGAGCACACCGTCGATGGCGGAACGTGCCAACTTATTTGTCAGTTTTCCCTCAGAAACGAGGGCCGCTACCCGGGCTACGTGGCGTGGGCTAATCGGCAGCGCATCCAGCTCCACCTCCTGCTCATTTGCCTTCTGCGCAAGGTAGGACACCCACCATGACCTCGCCTCGGCGGGCTTTGCGCCAGCCTCAACCGTATGAGCCACAAGGTCGAGCGCACCCGAATTCACCAAGTCACGGAGCTCCTCATCAGACAGACCCCATTCCTTCTGAATCCGAGCCCGCCGCACCCACGGCAACTCAGGCAACGTCCCACGAATCTGTTCAACCCACTCTGCCGGGGCCAGCACCGGAGGCAAATCAGGATCGTTAAAGTAGCGGTAATCAGCCATCGTCTCCTTCGGCCTACCCTTCGCCGTTGTCCCGTCAGTCTCCTGGTAATGCCGGGTTTCCTGGACAATTTCGACCCCGTGGCTAATGCACTGCGCCTGACGCTGCATCTCGAAACGGACAGCCTGCTCCACCGAACGCAACGAATTAATATTCTTTGTCTCCGTGCGGGTACCAAAATCTTTCGTTCCGATCGGACGCAAAGACACGTTTGAATCAACACGCATCGAACCCTGATCCATGCGGGCATCCGAGACCTCGAGGGCCTTCATCAAATCGCGCACAGCAGTGACGTAGGCGCGCGCCACCTCAGGGGCACGTTCTCCTGCACCTTCAATCGGCTTAGTCACAATCTCAATCAGTGGAACCCCGGCGCGGTTGGCGTCGACAAGAGAGGTTGTCGCACCAGAGATACGACCATCTTGTCCGCCAAGGTGAGTGAGCTTGCAGGTGTCCTCCTCCATATGGGCGCGTTCAATCTCCACACGGAAGACCGAGCCATCATCCAATTGGACATCCAGATAACCGTCATAGGCGATCGGCTCATCATACTGGCTGATCTGGTAGTTCTTAGGCTGATCAGGATAGAAATAGTTCTTCCGCGCGAAACGAGATCGCTCCGCAATGGAACAGTTCAGGGCCAAACCAATCTTGATAGCCCACTCGACACCCTTCTTATTCACCACAGGTAGGGCGCCCGGTAGCCCCAAACAACAAGGATCAGCGTGGGAATTGGGGGCGTCGCCGAACTCCACCGACGATGACGAAAACATCTTCGATGTCGTCGCGAGCTCAACGTGAATTTCCAACCCCATGACAGGGTCGAACTGAGCGACGACATCGTCATAGTCCATAATGTCGTCGGAAAAATCCTGAATCGACTGAGCGGGAGAAGTCATACCGATTAGTGTAGCGGCATCACCCGGCGCGGACGCTCAGAGGATCACACCGACGATGTGAGGAAATGTCGTGGGATCCTCTCCACCCCGCTCTCCCCCAACGTCACCGAAATTAATGGTCGTTACCGGGAGACATCATTGTGATCCAGAATTTCCCGGAGAACGTCGTCATCAATATTGGATTCATCAATAAGGTGTCTGACTTCCCGCTTCTGCTTTGAGGTAAAACGCTTGGTCGGGTCCAGCTTTCGGTTGACCAATTCCCGCAACCGCCGACGACGCTTTCCTTCCTCGACGATCTTTCGCCGCGACGTAGCCCACGAATATACCAAGACAACCATGAGGAGCACACCAACATATCCCAAGATCGGATATACATTCGACACCAACGCTCTAAAGCCAAGGAAACTGATGACATAGGCCACCAGTGCAGTTGCTATCAGTGTCAGACGGAAACGGTTCTCATCGTGAGCACACACACGCCGAGACAAAGCATAGAAAACTCCCAGTGCGGTATTAAAGATCATGCCGTAGATGACGACCGACATACATAGGCCGAAAAGAGGACTGATATCCGAGGCAAGGGCCAGCATCGGAAGATCCTTGTCTTTGATGTCATCGACGTTCATATACAAAGAAAAGGCGATAACAATCAACAAAAACCCGAAGATCAGGCCACCGACTCCCCCGCCGAGACCAGCCTGGCGAGGATAAAAATATGATCCCCCGATAACAATAGCCATCGACACACCGCATATAAGGTTGAAACCTACATAGTTGAGCGATGACATCCACCAACTCGGCAAATGGGTGTGGATTGTCGATGACGCCGCATCCAAGTGGTTAATGTCGGAGTGGCTACTCAGGAGCGTGGTCACACCAATAATCGTGACGCACACGATGATGAACGGTGTGATAGCACCAATAATCGTCGAGACTTTATCAACGTCCAACATGCCTGTCGTTATGACGAGAACCAGCATCATCGTGCTGCCAACCCACGTCGGGAGGCCGAACTGTTGATGAAAATTAGACCCCGCACCGGCAAACATGACAAACCCCAGCGAAAACAGCGTGATGAGGATCCCCATATCTAAAAAGACTGCGAGAAGTTTGGTTGCCGAGCTATCAATAACACGTTTATGTTCGTGAGCACGATAGTAGCTGCCGAGAACAAAAACCGACGTCCCTGCAATACTCATGAGAACTGCGGCGAGCACAACACCGCAGATCCCCCAGCGACCAAAGGCCACGAAAAACTGTAGTCCTTCCTGACCGGAGGCAGTTCCCGCGCCAACGATCAGCCCAACGAAAGCTAAGGCAATCGACAGTGTGCTTCTGAACATCAATAGTTCTCCTTGCGGGCTGGGCCTCCACTGAGCCTCGGGGAGGCCCGACTATCTCCCGCACAGAGTACTCGACGGCACCCCCACAGATCGCAGTTTTACTCGCCTGTCCCCTTTTTTTACGCATTGTTGAGGGACGTGCCATGCCATCCACTTATCCGAAAAGTGCGGCCGCAGCCTCATAACGCTCAATCGGGACAACCTTCAGGGTGCCTACGGCATCGTGGAGACTGACCAATCCGATATTTTCTCCCTGGAGCGACGTGACAGTTCCGTATGTACCCTCATGTGCGGCCCGACAAGCATGAACTCCATACCGTGTAGCTAACACTCGGTCATACGCCGTCGGAGTACCGCCACGCTGAATATGGCCCAAGACCGTCGTACGTACATCATGTCCGAGACGCTCATGGATAGCATCTGCCACTTGTTGGCCCACACCAGTGAAGATCTCATGACCGAATTGATCAATTCCCCCCGTCTTCAATTCCATGGTTCCTTCTTTCGGGCGAGCCCCCTCGGCGACAACGACAATTCCGTACTTTTCACCCATCTGGAACCGACGTGCCATGGCTTTACAGATTTCATCGATATCGAACGGGATCTCAGGGATCACGGTGTAATGTGCACCCCCCGCCATCCCTGCATGCAATGCGATCCACCCAACATGGCGGCCCATCACTTCGACAACCATCACGCGATTATGCGATTCCGCAGTGGTGTGCAGGCGATCAATAGCGTCGGTAGCGACGGAGACAGCAGTATCAAAACCAAATGTATAGTCCGTCGCGTTGACATCATTGTCGATCGTTTTGGGAACGCCAACCACCGGGATTCCGTTCTCGTGGAGCCACTGAGCTCCTTTTAATGTTCCCTCACCACCAATTGGGATGAGAGCATCAACTCCCGCGTTATAGAGGTTTTCTTTAATCTGCTCAATGCCCGCGCGGAATGTGTCAGGGTGTAGACGGCCCGTCCCTAAAATCGTGCCGCCGCGGAGGAGAACGCGGTCAATCTCCTCATCGTCATAGAGCTGAATTCGGCGATCCTCCAGAAGCCCAGCCCAGCCATCTTCATAACCAACCACAGTGGACCCGTACTCAGAACTGGCAGTACGAACAATCCCACGAATGACCGCATTAAGCCCCGGGCAATCACCACCCGAGGTAAGAGTCGCAATACGCATAGTCACTACCCTAGCCCGATCGCGCATACGGCGCCCGGCCGTGCTGAGTTAGTCGGTAGCGGCCTTCGTCATGCTCGTTGCGGCCGTCGTCCCTTCAAATTGAGTCACCACGAGCAGCCCGATGAGCAGCACTCCGGTCGGGAAAAGCATCGTCCATCCCAGCGCCGATATCGGATCGGTGTGGTGCATAAAGACGTCGAGCGTCGCTGCCACGGTTGCTGTCCCGATCACGGAA
The DNA here is from genome assembly GCF_037464985.1 of Corynebacterium sp. PCR 32. Lineage (NCBI taxonomy): Bacteria > Bacillati > Actinomycetota > Actinomycetes > Mycobacteriales > Corynebacteriaceae > Corynebacterium > Corynebacterium sp. PCR 32. The sequence goes on along the minus strand of NZ_JBAHVL010000001.1, from coordinate 492,699 downwards.
CCAACCTGACGTGTCGTGTTGTATACACCAGAGCCGGCACCAGACTTCTCTGCTGGAAGGTCACGTATGGTTGTGGTTGTGTTCGGTGCCCACACGAAGGCATGGCCGAAGCCTTGGATGACCATTGCGAGGATCATCCACCACACGGAAACCCCTGGCCTCATGACAACGAAGCAACACAGCATCGAGGCCGACATCAGAGCAAAGCCGGTCACTGACAGACGACGGGGCGGAACTGTATCCGTAAGGCGCCCCACCAACGGTGAGAGCGCACCTGAGATCACGGCCATAGGAACCATCATGAGACCCGCGCCCAGCGCTGACATGTGGTGAAACTGCTGGAAGTAGATCATCATGGGAACCACTGGCGCTGCGACAGCGAAACCCATCGCTGTGATCGAGAGGTTTCCCACCGCGAAGTTTTTATCCTTGAACAGTGACAAGGGTACGAGGACCTCAATGGCACGCTGAGCTCCGCGTTGCTCAATCATGATGAAGGCGCCAAAGACGACAATTGAGGTGGCGAGCATGACCCATACCCACGGCGCCCAGTGCGCATTGCTACCTTCCTGAAGAGCAAAAACCATGCAAAAGACCGCAATAACCGAGGTGATAATGCCGCCCCAGTCATAGCCGTGATTATGGGTGGGCAACTCTGGCACCCACTTTAGGACCATGACGACCGATACGATTCCAATCGGAACATTGATGAAGAAGATCCATTCCCACCCGACCCAGGTTGTCACTAACCCGCCTAACACAGGGCCAGCCAACCCGGCCATTCCCGCCGTTGCGCCCCACAGGCCCATCGCTGCGCCACGCCGCTCACGGGCGAAAATTCGGTTAATGACACTCATTGTCTGCGGTGTCAATAAGGCGGCTCCAAATCCCTGGACTGCACGGCCAACAATAAGCCACTGGATATCCGGAGCCATACCGCACCCCAACGAGGACACAGTAAAAAGGACCATGCCAGCGAGATACACCTTCTTGGGGCCGATCTGGTCCCCGAGACGACCCGTCACTAATAACGGTACGGCGTACGTTAGTAGATAGACCGAGGTGACCCATAGAACTTCGCTGTAGTCAGCGTGAAAAGCCCGCTGGAGATCAGGTGTAGCCACTGCGACAATCGTTTGGTCCAACAAGATCATGAAGAAACCCACGCATAGTGCGACCAAGGCGCGCCAGGCGTCATTGTCAGAACTGGCCTGCTCATCGTCCACGGTGGATATGTCACCGTGTTGAGAGTTATTAATTGTCACACTCATTTAGTTTACCTAACTATATTTTATTAACCGTGCACATCTGTAAATATCTAAAGCAACACCCCGATCCCCGAGGAGCCAGTCAAGGTACCAGCCACAGTGGACCGTGTCCAGTTGGGTTAGCACACATCATCGGGCTATCAACGGCACCATGCTGAACAACACTCGACGTGACTGGCAACGAAGCACGCAGCGGCGCCATGAGCTCCAGATCAACAATTTCCGCTTCGGGGACCCATGCCAACTCAATCGACTCACTATTTTCCTGCACCTCAATCGGAGAGGACACAAAAGCCGAGACCGTCGTATAGGTCCATTCACGCACACTCGGATCCATAAGACCCACCCAATGATGCCCATCCAGTGAGGTAAACCGCGGCACACCAGGCCAATGGGCAGCCGGAGCCCTCCGCACCGCATAATCCACCGCGCACCGTGTCGTGACCTGTTGCTGAATAATAACGACATCCTGCGGGTTAATACCTGTTTCTTCACTAGCTTCCCGCAAGGCAGCTTCCTGGACAGTCTCACCAGCCTCCCGAGCTCCCCCAGGAATACCCCACGTCAACGGCATCGACGTCCACGCAGCGCGATGCTGCATTAACACCAGCGGACGACCATCAGGGCCCGGCGCTCGAAGGAACAAACCGGCAGCACCATCAACGCCCCAGAACCAGGCGCCGTTCGCTTGAATCGCCCAACCGTCTCCGCTGTGGTCCATAAATCCTAACTTACCCTTGAGACTCGCCCACCCGGGCAGCCTCATACGCCGCCCCAACACGGTACAGACGATCATCCTGATGAGCAGGCGCCATAATCTGCAACCCAACAGGAAGATGTGTATCTGCCGCAAGCCCTGCAGGAACAGACATCCCACACAAACCAGCAAGATTCAACGGCAAAGTACAAAGGTCAAAACGGTACATGGACATGGGATCATCCACCTTCTCCCCCAGCTTGAACGCCGTGGTCGGCGTCGTCGGAGAAACCAACACATCGACTTGCTCATACGCCTTCGCAAAATCCTCAGCAATCAACGCACGGACACGCTGAGCCTGGAGGTAGTAGGCATCGTAATAACCGACAGACAATGCGTAGGTTCCAAGGATAATACGACGCTTCACCTCTGATCCAAAGCCCGCTTCACGCGACAATTCCATAACCTCGTTAGCAGAATGTCGCCCATCGTCGCCCACGCGCACGCCATACCGCATTCCATCGAAGCGTGCAAGGTTCGAGCTCACCTCACACGAAAGAATGAGATAGTAGGCACTCAACGCATCATCGAAATGCGGACAATCAACCTCCACCACCTCAGCACCGCGACGAGAGAGGGTCGAGACGGCATCATTGTAGGCACTCAGAACACCGTCCTGGTACCCCTCACCCGCAAGCTGCTTGACGACGCCCACCCTGACACCAGCCAAATCACCTGTTGCCCCCTCGAGGGCAGCCTGAACCACGGGAGCAACAGGACGATTGACCGATGTCGAATCATGCGGATCATGTCCAGCAATCACCTCATGCAACAACGCGGTGTCCAGGACCGTACGCCCTGTCGGACCACCCTGATCAAGAGAGGACGCACACGCCACCAGGCCATACCGCGACACTGTGCCGTACGTCGGCTTAACACCAACAGTATTAGTCAACGCAGCAGGCTGGCGAATAGATCCACCCGTATCAGTACCAATCGCAAGTGGCACCATTCCCGACGCCAACGCCGCTGACGAACCACCACCGGACCCCCCCGGTGTACGGGTCAGATCCCACGGGTTGCGCGTCGGACCATACGCTGAATTCTCCGTGGACGACCCCATCGCGAACTCATCCATATTGGTCTTGCCGACAATCGGAATTCCAGCCTCACGCAAACGAGTTGTTACCGTCGCATCGTAGGGGCTCATATAGCCCTCAAGAATCTTTGACGCGCAAGTCGTCGGGGCGTCCGTCGTTGTAAAGACATCTTTCAATGCCAGGGGAACACCAGCGAGAGGTGACGCTGGCTTCTCACCCCGGGCAATACCGTCATCAACCTTCTTCGCCGCAGCAAGAGCTTCCTGCGGCCCTACATGCAGAAACGCATGGATATCACCATCGATCTCTGCAATGCGGTCCAGATGAGCTTGAGTCACCTCAACCGAGGACATCTCACCTGAATGAATCTTCTCCGCCAGGTCAGCCGCGGTATACGTCGTTACATCATCAACGTTAACGTCACCTACGCAATATGCTGTCGCCATGATCTACTCCCCCAAAATCCGCGGAACTTCAAAACGATCACGTTGACTCGCCGGCGCCTGATCCAAAGCTTGCTCAGCGGTCAACGTTGGATGAACCTCATCCTCCCGCATAACACCTGCGAGATCAGACGGGTGACTCATGGGCTCAACTCCACCGGTATCCACGTCTGAGACATGACGGACGTGCTCAATAATGCCGTCAATCTGGTCAGCAAACTCACTCAGCTCGTCGTCGGTGAGAGAGAGCCGAGACAAGTGCGCAAGATGCGCAACCTCATCGCGGGAAATAGAAGACACAATGGTTCCTTCACCTGGTGTGACAATGATGACCCCACTAGCTTAGCCTCTTCCATCGTTCGGGTGGGGTTGGGGTCACGTCCGTACAGAACAACCCTCAGCCTGCGCAACACCTCACAGAATGTACCAATCTGTCTAGAACTCTCACCCCATGAGCCCACACGCCACCGAGACCGCCTACACTATCCAAGTGATTACGTCGCCCGTCGAGTAAAGGGATCCCCATGTCGTTTCTCCTCCGCGTCTTTCTCCCCGATGCCCCCGGCAGCTTGGGCCGACTGGCCGCATCCATTGGCGAGGCCGGCGGAGACATCCGCAGTGTCGATGTCGTCACCCACAATCATTCCGACCGCGCGGTCGTCGACGACGTCGTCGTTGACCTCCCCGCAACAGCACTACCCGACACCCTCATCACCGCAGCCCAACAGGTCGACGGCGTCGAAGTCGATTCCATCCGCCCCTTCTCAGGCTCAGTGAACCGCTCCGGGCAGGTCGCCATGTTGGCCTCCATCGCCCAAGCATCGTCGCGTACCCACGCCCTCCAACTCCTTGTCGACGGGCTCCCCACCACAATGTCCGCAGGGTGGGCGATCGTCCTCAGCGGGAACACCACCATCCACCGCGTCGCCGCATCCGTCGCAGCCCCCGAAGATAACGGCACCATCCTTCACACAACTCCAGTAACGACGGCTCGACACCTCGACCCCGAGGACGACGATTGGCTCCCCGAAAGCTGGACAGTCATGGATTCCGCATTAGCGGCCACCCCCATCAGCGACAATGGTGAAACCTTAGTCATCGGACGACCAGGCGGCCCCGATTTTCTCGCCGGAGAAGTGGAACATCTCGGCAAACTCGGCACCATCCTCAGTGCCATGATGCCGTCATCCCTCACCCGCCACGACAACCCTCAGGACCTCAGGAAATAGGTGTACGCGACAGAATCAGTCACCTCGTTAAACTGATAGCCGATTTGTTCCATGTAGTAATCAAAATCGTCACCATCACCATCCCCGGCCGATGAGTCTGTGCCATCGAATCCGCAGAGGACACGACCATAGTCCATACCGTGACTACGGTAATGAAAGAGACTGATATTCCAATGGGCACCCAACACGTGTAAGAAGTGCAGCAGTGCACCGGGGTGCTCAGGGAATTGGATGGAGAATACACGCTCATTAAAATGCCGGTCTACACGGCCTCCAATCATGTAGCGCACATGCTCTTTTGCTGCATCATCAGCAGACAAGTCGACAACGTCATACGACCGTTCTCGGAGATCAGCGATAATGTCATCACGTTCCCGATCACCCTCACGGAGCTGTACACCAACGAAAATACGCGCTCGATCATGTCCATCCACACGGTAGTTGAATTCGGTGACAGAGCGACCACCCAAGACACGACAGAAGTCGAGAAACGCACCTTTCCTCTCCGGAATAGTCACGCCCAAGAGTGCCTCACCACACTCACCCAGCTCAGCGCGCTCAGAGATATACCGAAGACTATGGAAATTCAGGTTCGCACCAGAGAGCACATGAACCAGCGTCTCCCCCTGGATACCGTGAGTCGCCACATATTTTTTCAGTCCAGCAAGGGCAAGAGCCCCGGACGGTTCTGCTACAGCACGAGAATCATCGAAAATATCTTTAACAGCAGCACTAATTTCGTCCGAATTGACCGTGATCACACCATCCAGGTTGTCACGACACACACGGAAAGTTTCATCACCGATCCTCGCCACCGCAACACCTTCCGCGTATAACGACACACGATCCAACGTGACCGGCGAGCCCGCCTCAAGCGCAGCGCTCAAACACGCTGAGCCCTCCGGTTCCACACCGATCACACTGATCCTCGGATTCAGTTGCTTGAGAACCACCGCAACCCCAGCAGCTAGGCCACCTCCGCCAACAGGGACAAAAACCCGATCAACAGTCGAGGCCTGCTGAAAAATTTCCACACCAATAGTCCCCTGACCAGCGATCACATACGGATCATCGAAGGGAGGAATAAACACCCGCCCCTCCGACCGTGCAATCTGTAAGGCACGCCTCTTAGCTTCATCGAAATTGTCCCCCCACAAGAGGACCTCACCACCAAAGTGACGGACAGCATCAACCTTGATCTTCGGTGTCATCGTCGGCATCACAATCAATGCCGACACGCCCATGATCCTCCCCGACACAGCGACCCCTTGCGCATGATTGCCCGCAGATGCTGTCACGACACCACAGCGTTTTTCATCATCAGTTAAAGCCACCATCCGCGCATACGCGCCACGAACTTTAAAACTATGAACAGGCTGAGTGTCCTCGCGCTTAACGTAAATATCATTCTGCAACCGTCGAGACATCCCGGGCATATATTCAAGGGATGTCCGGTCAGCAGCATCATAGACCGGTGTCCGAACCACCAAACTCAAATACTCCGAACCGGAGGGATGGGAAACGGGCGACGATGTGATGGGCACTCCATCATGGGTAGGAGGCATCAGATTACTCCTCAGGGCTGCCAGTATCTAAGAGGGTCTTAAAACCATCTTCGTCGAGAATACGCAATCCCAGCTCCCGCGCCTTGGTTTCCTTCGAACCGGCGTTAGCCCCCACGACAACATAGTCCGTTTTCTTGGACACTGACCCCGCCGCTTTACCACCCCGAGAGATTATCGCCTCTTTAGCTGAATCCCGAGTGAAGTCCTCTAAACTGCCAGTCACCACAACCGTCAGACCGTCCAACACCTGCGGGTAGCTTTCCTGCTCATTCTCTTCCATGCGCACCCCAGCTGAGGTCCACGCGTCAACAATCGCACGATGCCAATCGACCTCAAACCACGCCCGCAGGGATGCCGCGATGGTCGCCCCCACCCCATCAACACGAGCCAATTCCTCCTGCGACGCCGTACGGATGGCATCCAACGACCCGTATCGTGCCGCCAGGGCGCGAGCAGCCGTCGGACCAACATGCCGGATGGACAGCGCCACAATCACACGCCACAGCTCAACTTTTTTCGCCTCCTCGAGGTTGGCGAGCAAGGACTTACCCGTTGCATTCACTCTCCCCGACTTCGTCGTAAAAACGGACGTCGCAAGAAGATCAGATTCGCCCAGATCGAAAAGCTCAGACTCATCAGCTAGGACCCCCGACCGGATGAGATCTTGGATTCCAGAGACACCCAACACATCAATATCAAACGCGGTTCGCCCCGCCAAGTACGTCATCCGTGCAAGCAATTGACCAGGACATCCCCGCGTGTTAGGACACCGCCAGTCCGCATCATCCGCTTTGACCTGGACCAGAGGCGTCCCACACTCCGGACATAACGTCGAAAAGATGAACGGCTTCTCGGAACCATCACGCACATCCGCCACTGGACCCAGAACCTCGGGAATCACCTCCCCCGCTTTACGGATAGTGACTCTATCCCCAATCAACACTCCCTTATCATGGACTTCTGATGGGTTATGCAGCGTCGCCCGAGCCACAGTCGACCCCGCAACAAGCACAGGATCCAAGACAGCATACGTCGTCGCACGACCAGTTCGGCCAATACCAATGCGAATATCCCGCAAACCCGTTACCACTTCTTCCGGCGGATACTTGTACGCAATAGCCCACCGCGGAGCACGTGATGTCTCACCCAAATCATTCTGCTCAGCTAAGTCATCAACCTTGACGACGAGACCGTCCATCTCATGAGCAGCATCGTGCCGGTGCTCTCCCCAATATTCCGTATGCGCAATGACCTCATCGACAGAGCTCACACGCTTGGTATACGGGGACACCCGAAACCCCCACGCAGCTAAGGCAGTGTACGCATCATATTGAGACGTAGGCTCCCAACCATCGCGCGCACCAATACCATGACAAATCATAGACAAATTCCGCTTCGCGGTCTCTGCTGGATTTTTCTGACGCAACGACCCCGCCGCCGCATTCCGCGGATTCGCAAAAGGTTTCCGCCCTCCCTCCACACGATCCGCGTTAATATCAGAAAATTCTTCAATCCCGATAAACACCTCACCACGCACTTCCAAAAGAGCAGGTATTGGGTATTCTTTCGTCGCCGAAATGGTCTGGGGAATATCAGCGATTGTCCGAGCATTAGGCGTAATATTCTCGCCCGTCACACCATCGCCACGAGTTGCAGCAGAGACCAGCTCACCGTCGCGATACACCAGATCAATGGACACACCGTCAATCTTCAATTCCGTCACATACGCCGGCGCAGGAGTCCGCTCCAGCCACTCCCGCAACTCTAACGTCGAAAAAACATTGTCCAAGCTGTACAGACGGTGAACATGCTGAACCGGAGCAAACGTCACCTCATCAACCGCACCCGACGCCGTGGGCGGCGCACCGACTTCTGCCGTCGGAGAACCACCCTCAGCCAGCTCCGGATGATCCTTCTCCAACTCCTGCAACGCACGAAACAGCCGATCGAATTCAGCATCCGAAATCACCGGCTGACTGTTGTAATACAACTCACGGTGATGTCGAATATCACTCGCAAGATGTTCCCAATACGCTTTGAGCTCGTCAGACACATCAGTGAAATGTTCGGAATTAGTCACATATCCAGCATAGAGGGGATGACCAACGCCAAGCATGACACCTCTATGCGTAGGACGCCTATCTTTGTGTCATCACCGTCGTCTAATCTATGCCTATGCCGCTACCATCGTCCGTGCCGAGCCACTTTGACCCCACCTCGATGCTCAGCTTCGATCTTGAAACTACAGGCACCAACCCTCTGACGGCACGGATCGTCACCTCGGCATTAGTCTCCATCCACAATGGATCAGTTGACTCCACCGAACTACTCGCCGATCCCGGGGTCGACATCCCCGAAGCGGCATCACAAATCCACGGAATATCAACAGAGTACGCCCGAGAACACGGCAAACCCCATGATTCTGTCCTCAAACAAACGATTCAGGCAATTTACACCGCATGGGACCGCGGGCAAACATTAATTGTGTTCAACGCCGCGTATGATTTGACGATTCTACGGCACCTCGACCCAACATTCACATGTTCAGGGCTGGTCCTCGATCCTCTCGTCATTGATCGAGCACTCGAGCCCCGCCGGCGCGGGCCCCGCAAACTTGGTGTTCTCTGCGAACGATACGGAATCCAACTGGATAACGCACACAATGCGAGTGCTGATGCCCTTGCCGCTGCTCGACTAGCATGGAAAATGACACGAACATGGCCTGACCTTATGAAGAAAAACACTGACGAACTCATGGAGTTTCAGGCAGTATCGTATTTCGATCATCAAATCAGCCTGCGTGATTACTTTGCATCACAAGGCCGTGAGATGACGAATTTTTCAACAGCATGGCCCATGCGAGACGGCCGCATCACCAGCGACAGTGCTCCCACTGCCAGCGATGCTGTCGCTGCACCGTGATCCCACTACTCGCGCTCCGAAACTTTTTGCTCCATAACCTGGAAGATTAGGATAGCCTCATGCCAAGGATTTCAGCGAAGTCAGTAATCGAACACCGGCGCCAAACATCCGAAAAGATCCTCGATGCCGTCGAAGAAATCCTCGAAGAAGCCCACATCGACCGTGACACTAACCCACTGACAGTCGGCACCGTCGCCAAACGTCTCGGCATGGGCAGATCAAGCCTCTACCGGTATCACAACAACGTCGATGACATGATCGAAGCCGTCGTCGTGCGCGACTTTCCCCGTCGTGCCCAACTCATCACCGACCAAATGGATGATGCGGCCGAGCCACTCGCAGCCATCGAGGCCTACGCGCGCGCCAGCTTCCGCGAAGCCCGTGAATCTCGCCATTCCTGGCGGTCAGCCCTCTCCCGCGTTCACCTCGATGATCATGCGCGCGCACGAATCGGACGCCTCCATGCCAAACTCACTCAAGCTCTAGCCCACGAGGTCAATAAGCTGCCCGACATCCCCGCAGAACTTAAACCAGAACTCATCTCAAGTATCCAATCATTGGTCAACGCCGGAGTGACCACGATGGGCGGCCCGCTGAATAATCGTGGAAGACAACTTGATCACGACCGCCATCACCACGAGACCCCCTATGACAGCGACGAACCCATAGAATCGGGACACGACTCGGTCTCGGTGATGCAGCATCATACCGCGACCGAGACAGAGAATACCCGCGCAGTAGAACCACTCAACCATACAGAAGTTGAAGATTGGTACGTCACGGCGATCAATGCCATCATCACGGCTGCACAAAGTTCCGTCCAGAGGCCCACCGCGTAGGAATTTACAGGTCTCCACTATCCCGACGGAGCATGTCTCGCACATCATCAGCAACACGCAAGGACGATGCATCTGAGCGCTCCCGCCCACGACCACCGTGACCTTCCACAATACTGATACGCTCCCCCATGAGAACCGGATCAAGCCCCAGCGCCCGCCACACACGCGAAATACGAACCGCGCAGTCACGAGCCGGATCGTCCACCGCGTAGCGAGTTATCCCAGTATTACGAGTAGTCACCGCCGTATGCGCAGAATTCTCCACCCCAGACCTCCTGGGTTCTACTGACACACCGATGACCACTCGACGGCCAGCGTCGATAAGCCCTGCCACCCCATCAAGCCGACGATGACCCAATGAACCATCGACTAACGCCATCTCCAGATCGTGTAAACCTATAAGCGGTTGAGCATACCGCGGTACCTCACCATTGACCGGGACCGATGCAGTCATGGACATCACAACGCCAGCGAGCGCCCCATCATATACACCACTATCCGCAATACCACCGACCTCACTGCGAAGAGCATCACAGCACTGACCCCACCGCGCAACAACCACCTCACGATGAATAGGAGGGATGATATCCCACTCCGTCACCCCGGCAACTGTCCCGCCGAGCACGGTGTCCACATAAGGTTCATCAATCTGTACCAGGACCCGACCAGAAAATCGGCGACACACCTCGGAGAGATGATCCGCAACCCCACCGATCCACTCCTCATGAAACCCACGGGTGGCTGCCGGATCTGACACTATACGGTGCCCATCGGATAATTCCGTCATGACCGCGAGCGACCAGGGCCCCATCACCTGAACTTTGATGCAATCACCAGATAGCGCAGCACCAGCTTGCCAGGACTCCTCATAGACATCCATGTCCCGGTGAACAGCATCACGACAGCGACGCGACGCCACAGTGGAACCAGACATCATCCATGACCGTGGACCCTGCACGTATGAGGACGGTAACAACGACAGTGTCACCCCCGACAGCGAGGAACCCATACCACGATTGATAAGCTGCGGAATGAATGGCAGCTGCGATTCCCCGGCGATAATACGTGCTGCCTCACGTGGATCTGTCGTCTCCAGCGCACCCCATCCAGATGCCCATGGCACGCTCGTCGTTCGATAGTTCATATTCTTCTGCATAATGTGGCTGCAAGTGATATTAGCTCGTGCGTGAGGCCTCAGAGTTCGCCGCGCGCACCCGAGATACGGACACAGTGTCACAAATCGTGCCCGACCCTAGAACAACATCGCCATCACGATCAGGGCGGTATATCACTGCTGCTTGTCCCCGCGCCACCCCTGTCAACGGTGAATGAAGATCAATCTGGGCCCGGCTTCCCTCGACAGTGACCGTTGCATCAACAACACCACCATGTGCACGTACCTGAACCTGACATTCCTGCGTTATTCCGTCATACGCACCCAAGCGGATGAGTCGATCAGCATACAACCGGCCCACACGGAGATCATCACGAGTACCCACCGTGACAGTTCCCGAATCAGCATCAATATCTGTCACGTACCGAGGCTGCCCATCCGGTGCGGGGCCAGGAAGTCCCAAACCTTTCCGCTGTCCAATGGTAAACCCATACACACCATCATGGTGGCCAATCACGGTGCCATCCTGGTCCTTCATGTCACCCGGTCGGACACCAATATGACTACCCAAGAACGCCTTAGTATTTCCGTCAGGGATGAAACAAATATCGTGACTATCCGGCTTCGAGGCCGTCATCAGGCCGGCCTCTTCGGCTTCCCGTCGAATCTCTGGCTTGCGGGTATCCCCGAGCGGGAACAAACAATGAGCCAGCTGCTCCTCATTTAACACGCCTAGAACGTACGATTGGTCCTTCTGATCATCGATAGCTCGACGCAATTCTCCGTCTTTCAGCCGCGCGTAATGACCTGTCGCCACAGCGTCAAAGCCCAGGGCGATGCCTCGATCCAATAAGGCCTGGAACTTAATCTTCTCATTGCAACGAAGACAGGGATTGGGGGTCTCCCCCATCTCATAAGAGTTAATGAAAGGATCGACGACATCCTCACGGAATCGATCTGAAAAGTCCCAGACGTAAAAAGGTATCCCCAGGGTGTCCGCAACACGGCGCGCGTCGCCAGAATCTTCCAACGAACAGCAGCCTCGGGAGCCGACACGGAGCGTCGTCGGCGTGGAGGCGAGGGCCAAATGGACACCAATTACCTCGTGCCCCTCGGCTACCAATCGCGCAGCTGCGACGGAGGAATCAACACCGCCACTCATTGCTGCCATTACACGCATGACCATCCCATCTGTTGAATCTGCACTAAGTCACACACTTTAGGTAGTCCTGCCGAGTGGGACAAACCAGATCACGCCATTCCAGCGGCGCGAGCTTGATCGACAATGCGGGGAAGAACCGCTTCCAACGCTGCGATATCGCTCTCCGTCGTGGTACACCCCAGTGTGAACCTCAGCGTGCCCCGCGCCACTGTCGGGTCAACTCCCAGCGCCAACACGACATGGCTTACCCGGTTCACCCCGGCCGCGCACGCTGACCCTGTGGACGCATCAAAGCCAGCTTGATCCAACAACATGATGAGGCTGTCCCCCTCAGCCCCCGCCACACTGACATGAACATGCCCCGGCAATGCTGGCTCAGCCGTATGAACAGTCACATCAGGAATCGTTGCCTCCATGAACGATACGATACGATCGCGGAGATGAGTCAACCGTCGGCGCTCAGCGTCCATCTCGGCGCACGCTTCAGCTAACGCCGCTGCCGTTCCCACGGCTCCAGCAACATTGGGTGTTCCTGGACGCAAGGATCGCTCCTGTCCTCCCCCCCGCAGCAGTGTGTACAGTTTCGTGGCACGTCCACACAACAACATCCCTGTTGAGCGCGGGCCACCAAATTTGTGCGCCGACGCTGCCAACGTCGTAGCCCCTGACGCATGAAAATCCACCGGGACATGGCCCACAGCTTGCACCGCGTCGACATGCCAGGGAACATCGTTATCTCGGGCAAGAGAGGCGATCGCGTCAACCGGCTGGAGAGCTCCGGTCTCATTATTCGCCCACTGAAGAGCAACGAGCGCTGGTGAACCGTCGACAAGGGCGTCAGCAAGAGCGTTGGTATCATAGTGGCCGCTCGAATCCACGGGTATCTCGACTACCTCAGCATCAGGGCCTGGCGACTCCGGGTCTGCCGCAAGCGCTTTCGCAGGTTCCATCACAGCCGGATGCTCCACCGATCCCACGAGGATGCGGCGCCGGTGGGCCGCGATCTCCCGTAGTCCACGCGTGCGTTCAGTATATAATCCCTGGACAGCGAGATTATCGGCCTCTGTTCCTGAGCCAGTGAAAATCACCTCAATGGGCTCCGCACCCAGCAGATTCGCGACCGTTTCGCGCGCTTCTTCTATAGCTTTTCGTGCCTCACGACCAGACGCATACTGACCTCCCGGATTCACTAAATCCCAGGAGTCCATCATGGCATCTTTCGCCACTTGCCGAAGGGGAGTTGTCGCGGCATGATCCATAAAAAAACGAGCTGTCGTCACCCTTCGCAGGGTAATACAGCTCGTTCGTCACTCACCACTACGCTGCTAGGGTGCCATCACACAGGGGCGCTCACAGCGAGGGTGATATCGACAGCCGACGCACGTCCTCGTGTGTGGCTAACGGTTCTTCACAGCCTCGGTAGCCTGCGGTGCGACATCGAAGAGATCACCGACGACGCCGAAGTCCGCGATCTCGAAGATGCCGGCTTCTTCATCCTTGTTTACGGCAACAATGGTCTTCGACGTCTGCATGCCCGCTTTATGTTGGATGGCACCCGAAATGCCCAGCGCGACGTAGAGATCAGGTGAGACAGTCTTACCGGTTTGTCCGACCTGGAACTTACCCGGGTAGAAATCGGAGTCCACAGCGGCGCGGGACGCACCCACCGCAGCACCCAAAGCATCGGCGAGAGGCTCAACAACATTGGTGAATCCATCGGAGGACCCGACTCCACGACCACCGGAGACGACAATCTTCGCTTCGGTCAGCTCAGGCCGATCGCCACCTTCCGCTGGCGCAAACGACGTGATTTTTACCGCAACGGGACCAGGTTCTGGCATTTCAACAGGCTCAACAGTACCCGACGCTGCCTGAGGGTCAGGCTCCACGGAGCCCGGGCGCAGTAGATAAATCGGGGACGCGCCACCGACGGAGAGCTCAACGGTGTAGTCACCGCCGAAAATGGAACTTGCTGCCGTACGGTCAGCGTTGATCTGAGTGACATCGCCAAGGATACCTGAGGCAACACGAGCACCAACACGGCCAGCGATTTCTTTACCTGTCGCCGATGACGCAATGATTACTGGAACGTTAAAACCAGCAGCCAACGCAGATAAGGCATCGACAGCCGGCGTCACCAGGTAGTGGGCAGCGTAGTCGTTTTCCGCAGCGTAGATGGTTTCTGCACCTGCAGCCGCCAGGTCATCTTTCAGGGCTTCGGAAGTACCTTCAGCGCCGACGACAACAGCGCCGACAGTACCGAATACACGTCCGGCTGTGATCAGTTCTTTCGTGTTGTTGGACAATGCTCCGTCAGCATGCTCAACGAGAACCAGTACATCAGTCATAGAAAAGTCCTTTCAATATCGGTCAGTTGTGACCGAGTGTTTTTGTTCATCAACGAACAAAAGTGGTGGATTCTGGTTTCGAATGGAGCCTTAGATGAGTTTCTGGCTAGCCAAGAACTCAACAAGTTTCGTGCCACCATCGCCCTCATCAGTAATAATTTCACCAGCGGACTTCTCTGGCTTCGGAGCGTACGCGGTGACAGAGGTCGCAGCGTTATCTGAACCGACATTGGCAGCATCAACCCCAATATCCTCAAGGTCGACCTGCTGGATCTTTTTCTTCTTTGCGGCCATGATGCCCTTGAAGGCAGCGAAGCGAGGCTCATTAGCCTTCTCGGTCACCGAAATAATCGCGGGAGTAGGGGCTTCAACGGTGTAAACGCCCTCTTCACGAGCAGTTTCACCCTTGACTATTCCATTCTCCACAGACAGAGAACGTAGTCCCGTGACCGCAGGAATCTGGCGGTATTCCGAGATCAAACCGGGCACACTGCCCATATTGCCGTCAGTGGATTGGTTACCACAGATGATCAATTCGATGTCGTCGACCAAGTTGAGTGCCTGCGACAATGTCCACGCAGTCCCCAATACGTCAGAGCCAGCAAGTCCCTCATCACACACGTGGATGGCTTCATCACACCCAAGTGAAAGTGCCTTACGAAGAGCATCTTTTGCACTGTCAGGCCCGACGGTGAGAGCCGTCACAGTGTAGTCTCCACCAGCTTCTTTGAGTTGGAGAGCAGCTTCAACGGCATTTTCATTGATTTCATCGAGAACCTGGTCTGTGCTTTCACGATCAACGGTGTAGTCATCGTCCGTGAGCTGCCGCTCGGCGTAGGTGTCCGGAACTTGCTTAACTAAAACGACAATGTTCGACATTCATTCACCTTTCTGATGGCGTGTGAGCGAAAGTCTGTGGCACAGCCATGACCGACCGCGCCTAGTATGAGGAGTTCGCTCATTGTGAGGCCCACTCTAACGCACTTCTGTGGCCTACCACACAAAAGTGTGTTCAAGCTCTCTAGACCTCACTAAGTTGCCCCCGTTTGAGTGGGCTTCACTTCTTTTTTACCCGATCAGACTTCGTTGATCATTCTGCTTGTCAACTGGTTGTCGATGCACCCACCACTCGTGGGCCACAGATAAAAGCCACAGCAGAACTGTGCCCGTTTCTCTCCCCCACCTGCGTAATCACCAGGGTATATTCCCCACTCTGCGTTCCACCGGACACGAGGCCACCACAACCTTGTGCGCTCTTCTCCGGGCCTGCCGCAGATCCCTGTCGACCCCGTGATGCCTTTCCCCGACGCTTCCGCGCGGCCGACATGATTTTCGCCCGTATATGATCCGGGTTCACAGCAACACCGCGGACAAGAACTTCGATGGTATCCGGAGCGCGATCTGCCATGGCCCTGGTCACCTTCGACAGAGGAACAGAATCAATAACCTCACATGCAAGCACTCCCGCGGGCGGAGTATCTCCGGTTAAGAACGCGATATGCGGATCGATTTGCCACATACCCCATCGATACGCGGCCTGCCTCACTAATCCAGCACGGACAATCGCCCCATCAGGATCAACGATGTACTGTCCCATACGACCAGACACATGCCGACTAAACACCGTCGTATCGCACACACCACCATCGCAACTCCTATCATTCCGAGCATCGACGTCCATCCCCGCAGACACCATGTTCTCCGGAATCGCAGGATCACGGTCAGTAAACATATCGACAGACCCGTCGGCACGAATAAGCGTTGCTCGGCGCGTGACACGTCGTTCCAACGAATGATCAGCACAATGCGTATCTCGACGGGTATCTGTCTGAGAGGTATCACCATCATGACTACAGACCTGCGCGCGAATCCCACGTGTCGCAGCCGCAATTCCAGGTGTCCACAAACATGCTTCTTTGACGGCACCAGCGACTGAAATGATTTCTACTTCCCCATCCCACCCGGAGTAATCAATGCCGGGAGCGCACTTGATAACGAGCTCAGGACAACTGCCTTCCATGCCATCGCGCCCGCTCCCCAGCGTTGTAGCCACCTGCCTGTCACCCAGCGGAAGCCTACGCCACACGTCAATCAGCCCTGGTAGCGGGGGAATGAAATCAGCAGGATGTGATATCCTCCGCCCCTGCACACGCCGGGCAGGATCCGCGATAACAACAGCGGGACGAGTAACGGGACACAACGCATCAGCATGGACAATCAAAGGCCGAACAAACCGCCGTACACTCCCTCCATCGCTCCCCCGCACTGACCGGCTCTTGTGATCACGGCCGGTGGATGCCACATTCTCAAGGACTTCCATATTATGTCGCGCCATCGCCACTCGTCCTCGATCAATATCAGATCCGATTGCCGTGAGCCCCCGACGAGCTAGGGCAGCAAGCTCACTACCAATAGAACAGGTCACGTCATGGACCAACGCCCCCGCCTGAAGCGACGGTGATAATGCCAACCGTTGCGCCCGGTACCGCGCAATAGCTACCGGGGTTGCTTGTTGCACCGACTCCGAATCCACCAACCACTCACTACGAACGTCCCCCGGCACCTTGGCATCAATTTCACGAACCCCTCGAGCTGCTCGGCGGGCCACCATGAATTCAGCCAAGACGCGACCGCGTTCACCATATACGGAACGCAACGTAGCTCCATCAGCGAACTCACTAGCTTTCGAAAACTCCAACGGTTCAGCGTCAGCGACTGCATCCGGATGATGACACAGCCACTCAACATCATCCCGTGACAACATGACTATGCCCACCCCCGAGCATGATAGGTATCAAAAGACCGTTCCACAGTGAAATATTCATCCATGAAAGGACGATGTCGTACAGCACCGGTCACAGGTTCCACAGTGAGATCCGATGCATAACCAAGTACCTCGTCGACAGTGCGAAAAGTGTCGAGCATCCGCAACTGCACCCACGTTGGCGGAAGAAGTCGAATCTTTCTATACCGCCATCCATCGAGCAGTGTCGACGGCCTAAACCACCCCGTCGACGCTGCTTCCATAGCATCATCGTGAGTATTCTGTCCTTCAGGCTGCGCAGCAACAAAGAAGTGGGTGTCATATCGCGCCGTATCCCCGGGCGGACTCACCCAGTTCGCCCACGGTCGCAATAAATCGGCTCGGATGGAAAGACCAGTATCATGAAGAAACGTCGTGAAAGCCAACTCATGGCTTTCCAACCGCGATCGAAAAGGAATATACCGGTCCGTATCGTCAACCACAGTCCCATCATCAAGCCCCGCGAGAAGCGTTCCGGCCTCTTCAAATGTTTCCCGTACCGCTGCACACACCAAAGCCTGTGCGTCACGTCGGGGAACTTTCAGATGGCGCGCCCACCACGACGTGTCATGACCAACCCATCGCAACTCAGGTGAATCCACCCCATCGCCATCCTCATCCCCAGGAAGGTCCCGACGATCAACACCACCACCAGGAAAAACAGTCATATTCGGATAGTGCATCATGGTGGAGGCACGTTCCTGAACGTAGACCTCCATTCCCCAGACCGTATCCCGCAGTAATAAAACAGTAGAGGCACGTCTCTCACCAGTTGGTGTTAGAAACATGGCCCTCCTCCTCCGGCACAACCACAAACGGTCACTGATCCACCGTCACGCTCTCGCACACACCGACGCAACCATCGTAGATCACCCCGAACCCCACAGGTGTCAACGACGATGACGCCGCGTGGACGTCACCCGGTGCGCAAAGAATCGACCGTCTACCACATCCAGCACGATGGGTTGGTGGAACGTAGCAGTCAAGTTCTCCGACGTCAACACCTCATCAATCGGACCCATGGCGACGCATTCACCTTCATCAAGAAGCATCGCATGAGTGAATCCCTCCGGAATTTCCTCCACGTGATGAGTCACCATCACAATCACCGGCGCATCGGGATTCTGCGCCAGCAAAGACAACCGGTCCACCATGTCCTCACGCCCACCAAGATCCAACCCAGCACCGGGCTCATCAAGAAGGAGAAGCTCAGGATCTGTCATCAACGAGCGAGCAATCAGCACACGTTTACGCTCCCCCTCAGACAATGTCGACCAGGTACGGTCCGCAAGGTGTATCGCACCAAGATCCTCAAGGATTACTGCCACACGCTCGTCGTCAACATCGTCGTACTGTTCACGCCATCGGCCTACAATGTTATAGCCAGCGGAAATCACAACATCGCGAACACGTTCATGATCAGGAATACGGTGAGCCAATGCCGATGACGACATCCCAATCATCGTACGCACATCACGCACATCCGTCTTGCCAAGTACCTCCCCCATAATCACACTTCGCCCGGTAGTCGGATAGGTCTCTGCCCCCGCCACTTTCATCAACGTTGTCTTACCTGCCCCATTCGGGCCAATAATCACCCACCGTTCCCCAGAGCGGACCACCCAGTTCATGGGCTGCAACAAGGTCGAACCATCACGGACAATACTGACGTCGTCAAGCGAAATAACGGCCTCAGGATCAATAGGCAACGCATCCAATTCCTCGCGTGACCGTACAACCGGTCGAGGGCGGGCGTCACTAGAACCATGCGTGTGAGAAGAAGTGTCGTGTCGAGTCACATCACTATCTTAGGACTTCCCTACGGTGACGACACCCAACCAGCCCACAGATGCTTCTACCCTGCACACATAATCTAGGTTGCCCGCAGACTGCCCTAGGCATTCTGGGCACACCACTAATCTGTATCAGAACAACAGGCTAGCCATTTCCCTCCGGGCGGAAATCACCCGAGAGTCAGCCGGATCGCAGAGCGCAAAGAGCTCAATCAACCGGTCTTTCACCCGTGTCTTCTGCTCTCCAGCCGAGGACTTCAACAGATCAAGGAGAACCCGAAAAGCCTCCTCTTCCTGCGACGACACCATATAACGATCCGCGTGGAGGAAGGTCCGCCCGGGCTCGGTCACCGGTTCGCCAGCTGCCTGGGCATCAGTTATCCGCTGGAGAAGGGGGACATGCGCACGAGCAGCCTTCGCATCGTCATTCTGTGGATCATCAGCAATAATGCTGTCGTACATGTCGAGAGCCACGGCAAAGTTCCCGCTATTCAATGCTTCTTCGGCTGCATCCAATCGTGGATCCGTGATGGCTTCCTCATCAGGCCGGGCCGTGGATGATGTGTCCTCCTCAGGAATCCCCGGCAGGTGCCGACCGACAGTGCTCAGTATCTGGTCGATCCACGCCGTGAGATCGTCTTCCTGTTGGGGTCCTTCAAGAACAGCCACCGGCCGGCCTTGAGCCATAGCGATCACCGTCGGAATGACTCGTGCACCAAAGGCTTGTGCGATGTGTGGAACAGAGTCTGCGCGTACGTTGGCGAATACCCATGTGTAATCCGCCTGGTGCACCAGGCGCTCAAGATCTTTAGCCACGCTTTGCGACTCAGGTGAACGAGTTGAGCTGATGACAACAATCACCGGAACCTGAAGAGAGCGCTTGATGACGTCACTGTCAAAGTTGGTATCGGTAACGTCGACAACAACGTGAACTCCGCCATGGTGAGATGACGTACCCGCCGCCCCCGAACGGTGGTGCTGCTGCCGTTCTGCGTCCGCGCGAGCGTCAGCCCGTGCTTTAATTTCCCCCAAATCCACCGCACCAGCTACAAAACGAGCGGGACTATTTCCCTGAGATGTCATTGGTATCATCGCCTCTTTCGTCGATGTCGTTGAGCTGAATACATAATATGAAATTCTAGGACGACGCGAGCCGGCGGTTGACAGCATCAACTTTCGCTGTGAGCTGACCAGTAAAACCTGGTCGAATATCAGCCTTAATCACGAGGGACGTACGTGGACTGACGGTGCTCACAGCCTCCGTAGCTCGC
Organism: Corynebacterium sp. PCR 32; assembly: GCF_037464985.1. NCBI lineage: Bacteria > Bacillati > Actinomycetota > Actinomycetes > Mycobacteriales > Corynebacteriaceae > Corynebacterium > Corynebacterium sp. PCR 32. Next base: position 472,145 of record NZ_JBAHVL010000001.1, on the reverse strand, counting down.
TTCACAACGTCGAATACGTCATCCCACTCCCCTTCAATCAACGTGAACATCGCGTTGGTTTCGTTGGGGAGGCCAGATTCACGAACTATCCGCACGGCCTCGGCGACCGCGTCAGCGACGCCGCCATCGTCGTCAGTAGCTGTGGTTGGAGCGACAGAAAATGCAACAATCATGATCCTGATGTTAGCCCAGGAGAATGCGCCCCCATGTCGTGCCGCAGCGGCATACCACCGCGTATTCCGCCACGAGGCGTCGTTAAAAAAGACGAAGCTCCTGTGATGGCGTCCCACGAAGCTCGTCATAGTCCACGATGACGCATCGAAACCCACGATCTTCTGCCAGTGTTCTTGCTTGGGGCCTCACGTCCTGCGCTGCCAACACCCCTGTCACTGGGGCGAGAAGTTCATCACGGTTAAGAAGTTCGACATATCGTGTTAGTTGTTCAACTCCGTCGATGCCACCCCGTCGTTTTACTTCGACGGCAACTGTTGTCCCCGCGGGATCTCTCATCAAAATATCAACGGGGCCGATGGGAGTCGGGTACTCCCGTCGCACAAGAGTGAACCCCTCGCCCACGACCTCCGGACGTTGCGCGAGCAAGGCCTGGAGGTGCGCTTCCACCCCATCCTTCGTCAGTCCAGGATCGTCACCGAGGTGGTACGTCGTGTCCGAGATTGTCTCATGCACAGTAATCCGAAGTTGTTCGCCCTTTTTATTTTCGACGACCCACAGCTCCTCGGTAGACGAGGCCACACCATCAGTCGGCCCGTGCTCGTGGACGCCGACTATGGGGGTATCCGCACTGACGGGCTCCAGGTCATCCATGTCGATTGGGTATACCGTCAATGTACATGGAGGGGTCATCCAGTTCAGTGGCTTATATGCCCGATCATCCGCGTGCACGGATACAGAACCATCAGCTTTTACCATAAGTAGCCGGTTCGCTCGCGGCAGATGGGCAGTTAATCGACCCACATAATCAACCGAGCATGTTGCGATGACAAGGCGCATGAGCGAGAGATTACCAAAACCAACCCCTCCGCCAACTATTGGCTAGATGCAATCGGTATGGCGTTCGACACCGCCGAGAAAACACATATGTGGCGCCCTACATGTGGCCCTATTTTTTCATAGCCCGATAGCGGCGGCCTGCACTTATTCGTGAATGCGGTTGAGAGAAGGGGCCGCTTGCACCCCGAGCTGAAGAACGTCTCCAGCTGCGGCAACCTGTGGCGTTACCCTGTTCTCTCCCACGACGTGGATGTCGTGTGAGGCGCTGAATTCTGGTGCTGGGGGCGGATTCAAGCCACGCAACAAGGGCCATATCTAAGGCGTGTCCCCCCGCGAGGTCGATGCGGAAATCCCCCGACTGAAGTTCAATAATTCGCGGATCGGCGAGGAGACGCACGACCCCCGATTTAACGTCCCTCCGGCCTACAATCTGAATTCTACGTCGATCACTGATGAGATCCGGCCGCAGGCGTAATGATCGAAGGAGATAGAATTTTGCTTTACTTTCCCCCAAGATCACAACCCCGTGGCGCCACCGTAGCGGCTCGCCGTCGTGGTGAACGGCCGTGCACATTGGAATACCGCGTGGCCGAATCCATGTAAATCGCCAGATCGCGACGATCACTCCCCACGTGAAAGCGACCATGGATGCAACTAGCAGGGTGACGAGAAGAATCATGGGTTGCCCTTCCCACTACGTCTATCGACGGTTGGCCAGATGGGTCATTGTGTGATTGAACTATCGACGACAAAGCCCCCGTAAAAATCCAAGGTGTGACCCTTGATCTTACGGGGGCGTAGGCAAAAGTGGAAAATCAGTCTACTTTTCCTTAGCTCGCTGAACTGCTCGCAGCTCAGATTGCGCCTGGGCACGGCCATGCGCATCAGTATCAGAACCCTTGAAACTCTGCTCTGCACTGGAGACGTCGACTTCCGAGGACCATGTGGCGTGATCCGCCAAGATGGAGACCTTATTCTTGTCGACGGAAAGGAATCCACCCTGGACGGCGGCGACTTTCTTCTCGCCATCGGTGGTGCGAATAACCACCACACCGTTTTCTACGAGCTGCCCGAGAACGAGCTCATGTCCAGGAAGTATGCCGATCTCGCCTTCTGTAGTCTGTGCGGTGACAGAGGTCGCAGCACCTGACCACAGTAGTCGTTCGACGGAGACCAACTCAGCGGCAATCTCAGCCATGGTGTCCCTACCTTACTTCTCTTGCAGCTTCTTGTACTCGGCTTCGACATCGTCGAGGCCGCCGAGACCGTTGAAGCAGCGCTCGGGGTATGCGTCGTATTCTCCGTCGCAGATGCGGCGGAACGCGTCGATGGTGTCTTTCAGCGGAACGTAAGAGCCTGGCAAACCAGTGAACTTCTCTGCGACAAAGAAGTTTTGACCCAAGAAGCGCTCGATACGGCGGGCACGCTGAACAGTAATCTTGTCTTCTTCAGACAGCTCGTCCATACCGAGAATTGCGATAATATCCTGCAGCTCTTTGTTCTTCTGCAGAATGTTGATCACGCGCTGAGCAACTTCATAGTGCTCTTCACCGACGATACCGGGCTCGAGAATACGAGACGTTGAGGTCAGCGGATTCACAGCGGGGTAAATACCCTTCGAAGCGATCGAGCGGTCGAGCTCTGTGGTTGCATCCAGGTGTGCGAACACTGTCGCCGGAGCAGGATCAGTGTAGTCATCGGCGGGGACGTACACGGCCTGCAAGGATGTAATCGAACGTCCCTTGGTGGAGGTAATGCGCTCCTGGAGCTCACCCATTTCATCAGCCAGTGTCGGTTGGTAACCAACGGCGGAGGGCATACGACCGAGCAGGGTCGACACCTCAGAACCAGCCTGGCTGAAACGGAAGATGTTGTCGATGAAGAGGAGCACATCCTGGTGTTGAACATCGCGGAAGTATTCCGCCATCGTCAAACCAGAAAGAGCCACGCGCATACGCACTCCCGGCGGCTCATCCATCTGGCCAAACACGAGTGCGGTGTCTTGAAGCACGCCCATCTCTTCCATTTCGAGGAAGAGATCTGTACCCTCACGGGTGCGCTCACCGACGCCAGCAAAGACTGAGGTACCGGAGAACTCGCGCGCGATACGGGTGATCATTTCCTGGATGAGGACTGTCTTGCCCACACCAGCGCCACCGAAGAGGCCGATCTTGCCGCCCTTCACGTAGGGGGTCAGAAGGTCGATGACCTTGATACCGGTCTCGAGGATCTCTGTTTTACCTTCGAGCTGGTCGAATGCCGGGGGTTCACGGTGGATGGACCACTGTTCACCATCGCGGCCTAAGCCGGGTTCATCAAGGCAGTCACCGAGCGCGTTGAAGACGTGGCCTTTCACGGTGTCTCCGACCGGGACGGAAATGGCCTTGCCGGAATCTTTCACTTCAGCGCCACGGATCAAACCGTCAGTCGGTGCCATCGAGACGGCACGGACAACGTTGTCACCGAGGTGCTGAGCGACTTCAAGGGTAATGGTCTTGGCGACGGCCTCAAGGTCAACGTCGACGGTCAGCGCGTTGAATAGCGCCGGTAGTTCTCCGCGAGGGAATTCCACGTCGACAACCGGGCCGATGACGCGCGTGACGCGGCCGCTGAGGCCGGTCTGCTGCTCGTTGAGAGCTGTAGTCATTGGTTAGTCACTTTCTCCGCTGTCGTCGAGCGCTCCTGCGCCACCGACGATCTCTGTGATTTCCTGGGTAATTTGTGCCTGTCGAGCCTGGTTAGCTGTGCGGGACAGCGTAGTAGCCAGCTCGGTAGCGTTATCCGTAGCCGAGCTCATCGCTGTGCGACGCGCTGCGGACTCCGAGGCTGCAGATTCCAACAGCAGAGCGTACAAGGCACGGGACACGTAATGCGGAAGAAGTTCCGCCAGCAATGTGTTCGCATCAGGCTCAAACTCGTAGTCGGCGCTGACCTCGGAATCGTCCGGATCGGACAGCATGTCCTCGCCGGTTTCGATGTCCTCGTAGTCGACGACTGCTTCCATCGGGAGCATCTGGCGTGCAACCGCTTTCTGGGACAGCATCGACTCAAACTTCGTATACACGACGTGAAGCTGGTCGAAACCTTGAACGCTGTCGCCTTCAGACGCGGTCAATCCTGGACGCCACTCGGCTTTCCCGGACGAACTCGCTGAGAATGCCTCGATGAGGTGACGGCGCATCTGGTGGGTCCCCTGGTAGTCGGGATCCTGGGAGTACCCAGTCCACGCACCCTCAATGGGCTCACCACGGAAACGGTAGTAAGTCAGACCCTTGTTGCCGAAAGTGTAGAGAACAACCTCATAGCCTTGCTTTTCCAACAAGCCGCGCAGTTCGGCGACTTTCTTGAAGACATTGTGGTTGTAGCCGCCACACATTCCACGGTCGCTGGAGACGACGAGAATAGCCGCACGATTGCCGCCGACACGTTCGCGGAGCATCGGGTGATCCAGCGAACTAGCCGATGACAAGCGTTGGACAACCTTCGTGATTTCGTCCGCGTACGGCTGCGAGGCTGCCACTCGGGCCTGCGCTTTAGTGATCTTCGAAGTGGCGATCAGCTCTTGGGCTTTGGTGATCTTCTTAGTCGAGTTGACGGACTTAATCCGATCTCGGAGCTCACGTAACGTAGCCATTTACACTCATCGCCTCCCTTCGTTCTTATCCATTGTGCGCGCACCGCCCTTACTTGCCCGAGGACTTACGCGACACAGTGATCTGTTCTTTGCCCAGTTCAGACTTTTCCATCGGATCCACGTCAGGCTCGTTGATGACAGGTTTTCCGTCGGATGCCTGGAAATTCTTCTTGAATTCATCGACCGCGGAGCTGAGCTCTGCCTTGGAGTCATCGCTCAGCGGTGATCCGCCATCGATCTGCTCATAGACACCAGCGTGCTTCGAGTGAAGGTGCTCAAGAAGCTCGGACTCGAAACGGCGAATATCCTCGACCGGAACGGAATCGAAATCGCCATTGCCAGCAAGGTAAATGGACACCATCTGGTCTTCCACAGCCTGCGGATGGTTTTCCTGCTGTTTCAGCAATTCGACCAGGCGGGAACCGCGCTCCAATTGCGCCTTTGATGACTCGTCGAGATCCGACGCGAATGCAGCGAATGCCTCCAGATCACGATAGGCGGCAAGATCCATACGCAATGAACCAGACACCTTCTTCATACCCTTGGTTTGGGCAGCACCACCGACACGGGAAACTGACACGCCAACGTTAATAGCCGGGCGAACACCCTGGTTGAAGAGATCAGATTCCAGGAAGACCTGACCATCGGTGATAGAAATCACGTTGGTCGGGATGAACGCCGAGACGTCATTAGCTTTTGTCTCGATAATCGGAAGTGCGGTCATAGAACCACCACCCAACTCGTCGGACAGCTTAGCTGCACGCTCCAACAGTCGGGAGTGGAGGTAGAAGACATCACCAGGGTACGCTTCGCGGCCCGGTGGACGCCGCAGCAGCAAGGAAATAGCACGGTAGGCTTCAGCCTGCTTGGTCAAATCATCGTAAATGACCAAGACGTGCTTGCCCTTGTACATCCAGTGCTGTCCCAATGCTGCACCTGCGAAGGGAGCGAGCCACTTGAAACCAGCAGCATCAGATGCAGGAGCTGCAACGATCGTGGTGTACTCCAATGCACCATTGTCTTCAAGAGTCTTTCGGACACCAGCGATCGTAGAACCTTTTTGCCCGATAGCTACATAGATGCAACGGACCTGCTTCTCGGGGTCTCCAGACTCCCAGTTCGCCTTCTGGTTAATGATGGTGTCGAGGCACACAGCCGTCTTACCGGTCTTGCGGTCACCAATGATCAATTGACGCTGACCACGCCCGATGGGGGTCATAGCGTCAATGGCCTTGATGCCGGTCTGGAGTGGTTCCTCCACCGGTTGACGCATCAGCACCGACGGTGCCTGCAATTCAAGGACACGGTCATCTTCAGCCTCGATGGACCCCAGGCCGTCGATGGGGTGTCCCAGGGGGTTGATAACTCGACCGAGGAACTTATCCCCGACCGGAATGGATAGGACCTCACCGGTCCTCTTTACTTCATCGCCTTCCCTCAAGGACTCGTAGTTACCCAAGACCACGACACCGACCTTGTCGGTATCGAGGTTTTGAGCGACGCCAATGACGCCACCCGGGAACTCAAGCAACTCATTAGCCATCACTGATGGCATGCCCGAAACCTGGGCAATACCATCAGCCGCGCTAATGACCACGCCGACCTCCTCACGGGAGGCCTCCGCGGAGTAGCTCGAGGTGTAGTTCGCTATCGCGCTACGGATCTCGTCGGAGGAGATCGTCAGCTCCGCCATGTTCTTCCTGCTCTCGGTAGTCTCTTCCAGCATTACTTGTTATCAATGTCGTATGTCAGATCGCGGCCGTAATCGGTATCCGCCCGACGCACACGTTAAGCAAATGCTCGACGTAACTTGTCAAGCTTGCCTGCTGTACTGCCGTCGATACGCTCATCACCGACCCGAACGACCATTCCACCGAGGATGCTGGGATCAACCTCTCCGTGGATGGACATCTTGTGACCATAGATTCGACCAAGCTTCTCAGCCAGGGTAGATCGTTGGCTATCGCTCATCACACCTGCAGTAACCACGTGAGCAACCTCATACCCACGCAAATGCGCTGCTTGTCGTGATAGCGTTTCACACGCTTCAACGGGACGCTCTTTGGCACGAGCAACCGCCTGCAGGGAAAGGGTTTCTGTCACCGAAGTGACTTTTCCATACACGACGGAAGCCAACAGGTGGCGACGTCGATCTGCGCTAGTTTGCCGATCTGCCAGAAGCATCTCCAATTCTGGCGACCCTTCCAGCACTCTTGCCAGTTGGAACAGCTCCGATTCGACGGTGGTCAGCCTACCCTGCGCTTCGGCCGCACGGAACAATGCCCGCTGTCCGAGCTGAACTAAGCCATTACGAAAATCGCGCGTATTCGACCACGTTTTGTCCACTGCCGAACACAACACGCTGCGCGAAGCCTCGTTTAGCTTGTCGCCGAAAACACGATCGGCAAGGTCAACACGTTTGTCGGAGGGAGCTGCAGGATCGATAAGCGCCACACGGAGGTCACGATTGGCGTCTAAAACGTCGACGACGTCGAACAACTCAGGTCCGATATGAGCGCCAACAACAACCGCATCGGACTGAGCGATGAAACTATCGAGCGACGTTGCCACTGCGGTTATCGATGCTCGGCTCGCTGCGTGCATACTGATCACTTCCCTGCCGGAATATCATCCAAGGAGGACAGGAAAGAATCCACTGTCGCTGCGCGCTTGGCATCGTCGGATAGATGAGAGCCGAGAATCTTTTCAGCCAAGTTGACTGAGTTCTGGCCCATGTCCTTGCGCAATTCGGCAACGACAGCATCGCGCTGAGCAGCTAGGTGCTTTTCGCCTTGTGCGATGATCCGACTGCTTTCCTCAGTCGCTTCGCTCTTCATATCTGCGACGATCTTCTGACCGTCAGCACGAGCTTCATCACGAATGCGAGCAGCCTCTGCACGAGCCTCGGCAAGCTGGTCATTGTATTTTTGCAGCGCAGCCTTGGCCTCAGTTTGAGCAGCCTCTGCACGTTGAATGCCGCCTTCGATGCGGTCTTCACGCTCAGAGAGAACCTCTTGGAACTTCGGAAGGACAAACTTCCAAAAGAGGAACAGGATAAGCACGAAGCAGACGATGGACCAGACGAGGTCGTATGGCAAAGGGAGGAGCGGCAAGTTGCCCTGTTCAAGAGGCAGTGTGTCCTCAGCCAAAATAAGTGAGTTCGTCATAGTCTCCAGCTTTCGCTATTTCGAATTTCAGGATGTAGTACAAACAACCTGATTAGAACAGGAAGCCGGCGACCAAGCCGATAAGGGCGAGAGCCTCAGTGAAGGCAATACCCAGGAACATGGTGGTACGAAGCTGGCCAGCCATCTCCGGCTGACGTGCCATGCCTTCCACGGTCTTACCGGCAACAATGCCGATACCAATGCCAGGTCCAATAGCGGCGAGGCCGTAGCCGATAGCGCCAAAGCCTTTGTAGTTGGCGGAGTCTGCAGCGAGAAGAATCGCGTTCATGGGGTGTTCCATTCCCTTTCAAAATGACGTTGATTTTTCAACGACGTATTGGTGAAAAACTTCGAGTGGGGGGTGTTCAGTTAGTGTTCGTCCGCATGCAGGGAAAGCTCGATGTACACCGCAGTCAGCAGGGCAAAAATGTATGCCTGCAGGAAGATCACCAACACCTCAAACAGCGAGAACGCAAAAGCTGCTGCGATGGTGAAACCAGACGCAACGAGCCAGCCGTTGAGCTGCCAGAAGAAGAAGTTGGTGGCCGAGTACAAGAGCACCAGCACGATGTGACCTGACAACATATTGGCCATTAGACGAATGGTCAACGTGACAGGACGCAAGATAAAGGTCGAGAAGAACTCAATCGGTACGACCAAGAAGTAGAGAAGGAATGGCAACCCCGGAATGACCAGAGAGCTCTTCATGTACTTTCCGAATCCGTACCGCTTCGCGCCTGCATAGACCATGCAGATGTAGGCGACCACGGCGAGGAGCAATGGCATGCCGATGCGCGCATTCGGAGAGACGTTCAAGAACGGAATCACTGAGGGTGCGTTCATGAACAGTACGAGGAAGAAGATCGTGGAAATTATCGGAAGGAAGCGACGTCCTTCTTTTCGACCAAGAATCTCCTCGCTGATATGGATACGGACGAAATCCAGCAGGTACTCTGCGATGTTCTGCATTCCGCGCGGAACCAACTTCGGTTTCCGCATGGCGAACAAGAAGAACAGTCCCATGAGCACCATGACGAGGAGTCGGACGAACATGATGCGATCAATGGCGAACCAACCGTCGGCAATATTACCGAACCACAAGTTGATGTGATCACCACTTGAAGCACCATCAGGACAGCGAGACTCAGAGACGTCGCCTGTCCCACAGACGAACCCCGGGAAAAAGTCGTGGTCCAGATCTGGGGCTTCGAAATGCCCCTTCATGGACAAGGTTGTAACGCTCAGCGTTCTCTCCCGTGTTCGGGCCGTTTTCTGGTCACACAGAAAACGGTGCGATGGAGGTCTATGTGCATAGCCCGCCGCGGATTCCGTCGCACATCATCGCGGGGGCCCGGGGGTTACTCGGGGGTGGCTACGCATAGCGACATTCCTAATAACCCGCCGTTGACCATAGCAGCTTAATCCAGGTTTTTTCCAAGCGATCCCTCAAATGACCTCCCCCTGGGACTACACCTGGAGTTTCACCATGACGACTATCGCTGGTGGGCGCTGGATTCCTCCAGCTCAAGGTCCGCAATATAGGTCACACGAGCAGTCAGAACTCCCCACGTTTCAGATATCAGTCCAACTACCAATGCCACGATGACCGTGACAGCAAGAGCTACATGATCGAAGAAATGCATGTTCTTCAAAGCAACCAAGACAAGAAGAACGACAACGATCTTCACCAGCCATGTGCCCATGACCACAGCCATCGTTGTTTGCGGGTTCGTTCGTGAGGTCACAAGGACGCTGACAACGGTTAACAACACGAATGCACCGCCGATAACGGATCCGATGAGCGCGCCCCAGACACCGGGCAAACCTGATTTTCCACCCCACACCAGCAAAGAAAAGATCGCGAGACAACCAATCGCGACGGATCCCAGTCGAGCTGCCTTCAGTAGCGGCCAGCGAGGATCTGACACATGTCGGCTTCGCTTCCTAATCACCTTGTCAATGTGCGAATCATCGCTCGGTGCCGGCGTTGAGGAAGACTCGGAGAGCTCCCCTGCCGAAGAAACTGGGATGCTGGTCGGTTGATCAGAAGAGTGCGAATCAGTCACGCTGGCTGATTGTAGCGGTCAGGATGCCGACGATCACGCGAGCGTGGAACTGAAGTAATTCCAACAGCAGTGATAATTGCGAGCCCGACCGCAATAAGAGTGACGTCTGTCGGCAAAATTGTTGCTGCGACAGCACTAAATGCCACGACGCTAACCCACGTATAGAGCACGAGGACAACCCGCCGGTGGGTATGCCCCAACTGCAACAGCCGATGATGCAAGTGCTTTTTATCGGGAGCAAAAGGGCTCTTTCCATGGCTCACACGTCGAATAACGGCCATGATGAGATCAAGCATCGGAATAAACACGCTCGCGACAACGACAATAATGGGGCTGAGCAACGCAAATACATCAGCAACTCCATACAGCGACATTGTGATACGCCCAGATGCAGAAGTTGATGCCGCCGCCAAGAGAAGCCCCACCAACATCGATCCAGTATCCCCCATAAATATTCGGCTGGGTTCAAAGTTGTGAGGAAGAAAACCCACACACGCTCCAATGAGCACAGCGGAGATAATGGCGGGAGGATAAGCACTAACCGCCCCTCCCTGGTCACGCAAAATCGAGATGGAAAACGCAAAAAGTGATATCCCCGCAATTCCTCCAACGCCTGCGGCTAGTCCATCAAGGCCATCGACAAAATTGATCGCGTTAATCAATGTCACCGTAAACACAACAGTCAAGACAGTAGACTGGACTTGGTCCAGGATGACCGTCGTTCCGCCATTCCACGGTATATACACAAGACTCCAGCTCAACCCCAATAAACTCATGACCGTAGCACCCGCAATCTGCCCGACCAATTTCACGAGCGCGGGAATATTGTACAAATCATCAATCACTCCAACGACGACAATCACCAGCGCAGCCCACAGCAACGCCCGCAAGTCCGGAGTCATCGGGGGAAAACCACGATTTAAAGCAGGCAACTGGTTGGCAAGTATCAATCCCGCAACGACGCCTGCGAACATCGCCAACCCACCCAGACGCGGCCGTGGCTGCGTATGCACGTCACGAGCACGAGGAATAGCAACCCTACCTGTGCGAACCATAAAGGATCTCACACAACCCGTCATGAGGAACGTCACAATACACCCAGTACACAGTACGAGGACAAGCTCCCGAACAGGCACGCCAGCTCCCCCAACGGCTGATTGCGCAACAACGGTCATTATGGCTTTTCTACCCCACATTCCATCGACAATTCACGCGGATTAGGCGACCACGCTTTTCTGTGACCTATCCCTGGCGTAGAGCCGCGGGGTTTGTGCCCAGAACGTGGGCGATACGCTCTGCAGTAACCGCTCCTTCGCGCAACAGTCGCGGGGCGGGCGAGGTGAGATCAATGATGGTTGATGGTTCTCCGACGAGAGCTTCCCCATCATCAAGATAGACAGATGCTTCCGACCCCAACATTCGCTTGGCAGCGATTGCCGTCGTGGCTGGCATCTGACCCGAAATGTTGGCAGAACTAACAGCCATGGGGCCGGTAGAACGAAGGAGTTCAATAGCAACCGGCTGCAGCGGCATTCGAATCATGACCGACCCGTTAGTATCACCTAAATCCCAAGGCAGCGATGGCGCCTGTGTCACGACAAAAGACAGCCCTCCCGGCCAGAAAGCCTGAATAAGCTCTCGCATACGCGGTGTCACTGTCTGTACCAAACCATCAACGGTATCCCACGACCCAATTAAGACCGGGACCGGCATATCCGGCCCACGATGTTTCGCCCGCAGCAGCGCTGCAACAGCGTCATTATCGAACGCATCACACCCAATGCCATATACCGTGTCAGTCGGAATAACGACAAGCCGACCACCCCGGACCGCATTGTTGGCCGCATCAAGTCCGCGACGTCGCTGTTCATGATCGGTGCAATCGTAGATTGTGCTCATTATTGTTCTTACGCTTTCTTAGTGTCCGTCGCTGTTCCGGTCACAAATCTATCGCGCCCCGCCAAGTCTCTATGGATTTCGAGGTTGCTGAAACCATGATCCTCCAAGCATTGTGCAGTCATAGACCCAGCCGTTTCATCATGTTCAATCGCCACGACCGTTCCCTGCGAAGATAAAGCCTCCACCACCATCACCATGGGGGTGATGACCAGCATTCCATCTTTACCAGCAAACACGGCCTCATGAGGATCAGCCGCCACCTCAGGCGAAACCTCCGTAGACTCCGGTACATATGGCGGGTTCGATACAATCATATTCGCACATATTCCATCGTCTGCGCGTGCCGAGGACGCCCCACGCGCTCTAGCGTCATTGCATATCAAGACCTGTTGAATATCCGCCAATATGCTCGGAGCTGTCACGTCACCGTGACATAACTCAACGGACAGGCAATCAGCATCTGCTTCAGAAAGCCCGGCACCACGTGCCTCGCGACGCCACTCGTCAATAAAAGTAGCCACATTACGCCGGGCGAATTCCAATGCATCGGCGCTCTTCTCGACACCAACAATTCGAACATGAGGCAACGCTGACACCTCATTCGATACAGAGCAATCACTCCGCATCATGGTACGATGACGCGATAATAAGGCATTACCCGCGGCATGAGCAATACCCAACGCCAACGTTCCGGGCCCCGTGCACAAATCAACAACGGTGTACGCCGGCACAGCCTTCATCGCGCGGCGGAGTTCCTTCCCTGCCCACTCCACGATCAACTCAGTCTCAGGACGGGGAATAAACGCCCCCGGCCCGACCTCGATGTCAATACCAGCGAAACGTACTGTCCCCATAATATGTTGAAGCGGTTCCCGCCGTTCACGACGGGCAATATACGATTCAAAAACCGTCGCGACAGCAGGATCCACCTGGTCTTGTCGTCGGAAAAACAACGACGACCGTGTTACCGGGTCCTCCCCCTCCCTCGCGTAAAGAGTTAACGCATGAGCCATCAGGAGTTCTGCATCAACACGTGGGGAGTCCACCCCCGCAGCACGCAATCGCCCCCCGGCATTGTGGATCATCTGCCGAACAGAGGTACGAGGATAGGTCATTCTGCCTCAAGACGCTCAGCGCGCTCAGCAGCCTGCAACGCAGAGAATAAATCGTCAAGATCTCCATCGAGGACTTGATCAAGGTTATGCGCTTTGTAATTAATCCGGTGGTCAGAAACCCGATTTTCTGGGAAGTTATAAGTGCGGATGCGCTCCGAACGGTCCATCGTCCGAACCTGGGCAGCACGATCAGCCGATGCAGCTGCCGCTGCTTCTTCTTCTTTTATCTGCTGCAATCGAGCAGCCAGCACCTGCATAGCACGTGCCTTATTCTGGATTTGGCTTCGCTCTTTCTGACAGGTGACAACAAGGCCCGTCGGCAAATGTGTAATACGGACAGCCGAGTCGGTGGTATTCACCCCTTGACCACCTTTTCCAGACGAGCGGTAAACATCAACGCGAATATCTTTGTCATCGATGTCGACATCCTCGACTTCGTCGGGCTCTGGGTAGACCAGAACACCCGCCGCAGACGTTTGGATCCTCCCCTGGGATTCCGTCACCGGCACACGTTGCACACGATGGACGCCCCCCTCGAACTTAAAAACACTCCACGCGCCATCACGGGAGGGCTTCTTCAACCGGATAGACATGGTGATGTCCTTGATGCCCCCAAGATCCGTCGGTGATTCGTCTAACACCTCGATAAGGAATCCATGCTTATCTGCGTAGCGGTGATACATACGTACCAGTTCGCCGGCAAACAAGGCAGCTTCCTCACCACCAGCGCCAGATTTCACTTCCATCACGATGTCATCAGCATCATGCGGGTCCCTCGGCGCAAGAAGATCCGCTAATTTGTCGGAAAGTTCCTCTTTTTCACTCCGTAGCCGTTCAGCCTCCGCAGCAAACTCCTGGTCCTCGTGAGCCATGTCCTCGGCGACTTCAAGGTCTTCCGTCACAGCCCGCAATTTATCATTCGTCTGAATAATGGGTTGCAACTCCGAAAACCGCTTACCGACCTTCCGAGCACGAGCAGCGTCGTTATGTAAATCAGGGTCAGCTAACTGAGCTTCGAGTCCTTGATATTCCGAAACAATGTCGTCGACCGCTGACACATGCGTCGCCATGACCGAGTGTGCTCCTTGAAATCGTGATGTGATGCTCGCACCACTGCCTACATGAATTCAGTAACTACATGAATATAGCGCGATGGCGGCGGCTCCTCCGAACCACCGCCGCACCGCACCGCTCCTCAGGGAGCAACCGTGGGCGCAACATAGAACCCACCTGGCCTATATCGCGTTCCTAGCAGCTGATTAATCCTCATCATCGGCGACACTCATAGGTGCCGATGACGCTATCTGCATAAGGAACTCACCATTGTTCTTCGTTTTCCTCAACTGTTTGATCAACAGGTCAATCGCCTGTTGAGGATCCAAAGCCGACAGAATGCGCCGCAGCTTGTGCATCACGCGAGCTTCATCAGGTGCAAGAAGCAATTCATCCTTACGCGTACCTGACGGATTGACATCAACAGCTGGGAACACGCGCCGCTCAGAGATCTTCCGATCCAGCTTGAGCTCAGCGTTACCGGTGCCCTTGAATTCCTCAAAAATGACAGTGTCACCCGCGGAACCAGTTTCCACCATTGCTGTCGCAATAATCGTCAGCGATCCACCATTCTCGATATTGCGGGCCGCACCCAGGAAACGCTTCGGCGGGTAGAGCGCGTTGGAATCGACACCACCAGAAAGAATACGGCCAGACGCCGGGGACGAGTTGTTATAAGCACGCCCCAAACGCGTAATCGAATCCAACAAGACGACAACATCCTGGCCAGCCTCAACAAGGCGCTTCGCACGCTCAATCGCCAGTTCGGCAACAGTAGTGTGCTCACTCGGCGGACGGTCGAACGTTGACGCGATAACCTCGCCATTGACCGACCGCTGCATGTCCGTCACTTCCTCGGGACGCTCGTCAACAAGAACAACCATGAGGTAACACTCTTGATTGTTGGCGGTAATAGCGTTGGCGATATCCTGAAGAATAGTGGTCTTACCAGCCTTCGGAGGAGACACAATCAGCGCGCGCTGCCCTTTACCAATCGGCATAATGAGGTCGATCACACGAGTTGTCAGCTTCTTCTGCTCAGTTTCCAACCGCAAACGCTGGTTCGGATAAAGCGGAGTAAGCTTGGAGAATTCCGGACGAGCCTTCGCTTCCTCTGGGGTCATCCCATTCACCGTGTCGACCCGGGCCAAAGGAGCAAATTTCTGACGGTTACGCCCGCGACCATGCTGTTGCTGGCGATTAGATCCATCATCGCGAACCTTGATCTGCCCCGTCACCGCATCGCCACGACGCATCCCCTGGGAACGAACCATGTTCATCGATACATACACATCATTCGGGCCGGACTGGTAACCCGAGGTACGAATGAATGCTGTGTTGTTATCAACCACATCAAGAATGCCTGCTACCGGCTGGAAGGACTCACCTTCATGAAGCTGGTTGGGATTCTGACTGTCACGATTATCCCGGTTACGGCGATTTCGACGGTTGCCCCGGTTATTCCGATCGCCACGACTGTTACGGCCCCCGCGATCACCCCGGTTATCCCGATCGCCACGACTGTTACGGCCCCCGCGATCACCCCGGTTATCCCGATCATTCCGCGTATCGCGATCATTGCGGTCATCGCTACCCCGACGACTATCGTCACTATTCTCATGATCACGCCGGTCCTCATCATGGTGGGCAGAACTACCATGAGAATCACTGGACGATTCATGAGATGAGGTGTGCCTGTCGTCACCATCGTTCGAACGATTGTGGTGACGCGCCCGATGCCGGCGTGCACGACGAGCCTGAGACCGTGACTTATAGCCATGATGCTGGGAATCATCAGAGTCGGTGTTCTCGTGGCCATTGTCACTATTCTGATCAGCATCATGCTCATTCGCATGATAATCCCGGCTATCACCATGGTCGGGGGTATTATTCTCCCCCACCTTGTCACGCGCTGGTGATTCCTGGGAGTCGGCACGGCGCGACTCAGAAGTCGGCTCGCCTGCAGCTCTAGTGGATCGACGAGGACGAGAGTGCGGCTGGCCAGAATCTGCTGCCTGAATCGCTGCGATAATATCCCCCTTACGCAGTCCTGAGAGCCCTCGAATCCCCTTGTTGGCAGCAAGCGCCTTTAATTCTGGGATGCGCATGGCGGCCAAGTTGTTTGTGTCCGTATCAGTCACGGATGTCCTTTCGTTGCCAGCCCCTCCACAGACAATTATCAGTGGTTGTCAGTAGGCGCATGTAGTCACGCGGTGGAGGGTTAGCCCTGTGGTGTTGTCCTTATCGCGACGCTGCGTCATCGCTCTACCGTCGGTGGCCTCACGATGGTGTTGTTCACACACGACCATGATGAAAGTCCGATGGTGCAGCTTGTCAACGGAATGTGCGTCATTTCGAACGCGCCCGCTTCACCGTGTCCATAGCAACCACTGTGGTTTGTCTGAACGACCACCGCAATAAGATTTCCTCACCGCAGTGTGCTCACACAGCGCTACATGAACATGTGCTTGCTAGTGCCCATCAATGGGCGACGCAGACTCGCGACAATACGCGCGATTACGAAATGAAGGATTCTTTGTAGCGTTCGGTCACCGGTAGTGCATTCAGGGTGGATGAGTAATCCCCTGGAGCCACCACATGTACTAGTCCGAAAGCCAGCGTCACGATAGTGCTAGCTTCATTTCCTAGTGGCGAATACAAGAACCGATGAGCAGTCCGAAAACTACAACCAAAGGAATCGTCCATTACCGTACCACTTTCCTGAGAAAGTCGCCGCACCGGCACGCAACTCCCCCTTCACCTGTATACGAGCACTCTCTGGCTTAAAGTTAACGATATGAAGTCGACGATGATGGACGTGCCTCTCTCTGTCACACAGATTTTCACCTATGGGGCCCGGGTCTTTGGCGATACAGAAGTGACGAGCTGGAGCGACAATGGGCCAGAGACCATCACGTTCTCAGCACTCGCCGGTCGCGCTGCCGCCTGCGCCCACGCACTCCACTCACTGTGCGGAATTGACGCTGATCAACGCATCGGGACCATGATGAATAACTGCGCAGAGCACATGGAAGTATTTTTCGCGTCGTCATGTATGGGGGCAGTTTTTAGTCCATTAAACTCACATCTCTCCGATGACCAAATCATTCACATCATTAATTATGCAGATCTCAAAGTCATCGTCGTATCACCCCGCAACGCACCACGCCTTGCGAGTCTGATCCCTCACTGTCCAGGGGTCACCTACATCATCATCGCTTCCGGATCCGCCTCACACCGAGCTGCCGCGGTAACGGAGTGTGCTCACCGGGCACCATCCCCATCCTCCGTGATCGATTACGAAGCCTTTATCGACGGTCAATCCACAGAATTTCCATGGCCTACCCTCCCTGAAGACACCGCGGCCGCACTATGCTTTTCCACCGGGACCGAGGGCGCGCCCAAGGGAGTCGCCTATTCCCATCGCTCCATGTACTTGCACTCGCAATCCTTGCTCGGCGTGGATTCTTTTGCCATCACCAACGGTGGCTCATTCCTCTGCTGTGTGCCCATCTACCACGTGTTGAGCTGGGGCGTCCCCTTAGCTGCGTGGATGGCGGGGGCCCCTCTCATCTTTCCTGGTGACGATGTCGCAGCTCCCCGCTTGGCACACATCATCTCCACATCGATGCCACGAGTGGCCCACGGAGTTCCAGCATTGTGGGTCTCGCTAGTAGCCCACTACTTTCAGGATCCACCACAACGCATGAGCCTGCGAGAGATCTTTGCTGGCGGAGCCCCAGTTCCACCGGTGTTAATCAGGGTGTGGGAGGAGAAGTTCGGCGTGGATGTCATCCAGTGCTGGGGCATGACGGAAACCTCACCCGTCGGAACTGTGGCACGTCCCCAAGCAGGGCTAAGTGGAGAAACACGCAACCTATATCGCGAATCTCAAGGACGTTTCCCCGCGTCGATCAGCTTCCGCGTCGCCGACGATGCTGGCCACATTTTGGAAGGCCATGACAGGAACCAAGGCGAAATTCAGGTTCGCGGCAATTGGATAACGGGCTCCTATTTCCGACCACCAGCCGGTGAAGAGAAGGGCTCTACCTCCCATTTCCGCGGGAAGCCCATTGAACACGCCGATAACCGCTTCACTGACGATGGCTGGTTCCGCACAGGAGATGTCGGCTCTATTAACCGTGATGGTTTCTTGACCGTGAATGACCGGATACGCGATGTCATCCGATCCGGGGGCGAATGGATTTACTCTGCCGAACTAGAAAACTTCGTGGTCGACGCTCCCCCGGTTCTCGAGTGCGCTGTGATTGGTTATCCCGATGACACCTGGGGCGAGAGGCCCCTGGCCGTCACAGTTCTTGCTGACGGAATCGAGCGAACAGCAGCAACTGCTGAGCGACTTCGCACGCGCCTTCGCGGTGTTATCCCCGGCTGGATGATCCCAGAATATTGGGCCTTCGTCGATGCTATCGACAAAACCAGCGTCGACAAATATGACAAAAAGGATCTTCGCCAACATCTTGCCGATGGTCAACTCAATGTGATCTCCTTACAGGGACCCCGCCGCAGCGGCGATAGCTACAGCGATAGCCACTGACCGGGGCGTCGACGCACGCGCCTAGAGCTTTACCCGAATTCCTGGCGCGTGGTAACAACCGCTCCAGCGATCGGAAGGGTGAGAACGCGGAGCCCCTCACGGGTGGCGGTGTCGATAACCTCACTGGGTAGGTCGTCCGTCGAGAGCACCATGACAGTGGGCCCCGCACCCGAGAGATACGCCGCATAGCCACGGTTACGCAGCCGATTGACCCACTCCGCAGACACGGGCAGCGCATCAGCACGGTACGGCTGGTGGAGACGATCGCGTGTTCCCTCCCACAACAGCTCTGGGTTCGTACGCAATGCGACGGTCATCACCGCCGTACGGGATACATTAAACCTGGCATCAACGTGGCTCACATCACTGGGAAGGACTCTGCGGACAGCGTTGGTCGACGCAGTAAAATCCGGAATAAATGCGGTGGCGCGAATGTCGGGGTGCACCTCAAGACCGATCGCATGATACTGGGGTGCAGTTTCTCCATCGACGGGCGTATCTGTCCACGACACCACCGCCCCACCAAGAACTGACGCCGCAGCGTTATCCGGGTGGCCTTCAAATGCACTCACTAATTGGACGACCTGCTCGACGCTCAGAGAGTGATCCGCGAGAGCGTTAGCCGCACAGACCCCCGCTGCAACGGCTGCTGCCGACGATCCTAACCCCCGCGATTGGGGAATGGAGTTTTCACACGAGACAGCCAGGCCAGAAACATCAACGTGAGCCGCTCGGAGCCCTTCACGAATCGCCCGGACCACTAAGTGCGTTCCATCGAGGGGAACTGTGCCAGCACCTTCACCCTGCACGTCGACGCTCAGGCCTGATTCGGTGACCTCAGCTGTCACAGTGTCATATAGCCCCACAGCTAAACCAAGGGTGTCGAAACCTGGCCCTAGGTTTGCTGACGACGCGGGAACGCGGACGGTAACTGAGCGCCCCACCGGGATGTCATATGACACTTAGTCATCTCCCTCCATACGTAAGACGCGATCAACGGATCGCACAGCGTCCAGTGATGAGACGTCGGCCACTGTCTGTTCCAGGTCAGCTTCCTTCGCCACATGTGTGACAACGACCAGCCGAGCACCATTCTCGCTGCCTTCTTGTCGGACAGTCTTGAGCGAAATGCCGTGGTTGGAGAAGCATTTGGCAACATCGGCAAGGACACCGACTTGGTCTTTGACGTGCATGACGACGTGGTACCGAGTGTCGATGGAACCAAATGGTGCGATGGGCAATGATGCGTACACAGATTCTCCCGGCGCGCGACCCCCCAGAACAATGTTTCGTGAAGCCCCAATTACGTCGCCTAGGACGGCGGACGCGGTGGGGTTGCCCCCAGCCCCATTCCCATAGAACATGAGTCGACCCGCGGCTTCAGCCTCAACGAAGACAGCGTTAAAGGATTGCGAGACGCTGGCTAGTGGGTGACTACGAGGTACCAACGCTGGGTAGACGCGGGCGGAGACGGATTCGTTTCCGCCCCCATCGGTGAGTCGTTCGCACAGGGCGAGTAGTTTGATGGTGCATCCGACAGCTTTGGCCGACTCAATGTCGGCAGCAGTGATTTCCCGGATGCCATCACGGTAGACGTCCGCGGCGGAGACGCGTGTGTGGAAGGCGATGGATGCGAGGATTGCGGCTTTGGAAGCAGCGTCATATCCGTCGACGTCGGCGGTGGGGTCGGCCTCTGCGTATCCCAGGCGGGTCGCTTCGGCGAGCATCTCGTCGTAGGACGCGCCGGAGTCATCCATGGCGTCGAGGATGAAGTTGGTTGTGCCGTTAACAATACCCATGACACGATGGATGCGGTCTCCAGCCAACGAGCGCCGTAAGGGGCCAACAACGGGGATTGCAGCAGCAACTGCTGCTTCGAAGAATAAATCCGCTCCCGATGCATCGGCTGCAGCCGCTAGTTCGTCGGCGTGAGCTGCTACTAAGGCTTTGTTCGCGGTGACGACGGATTTACCCGCTTTCAGTGCCGCGAGAACAATGTGACGCGGGAGGTCGATACCGCCGATGACCTCAACAACGAGGTCGACATCGTCACGAAGAGCTAAACTCAGTGCGTCATCGGTGAGAAGTTCTGGGGCAACGCCCTCACGCGGGCGTGATAGATCAGAAACAGCCACTCCGCGGATTTCTAATGGCCCTCCCGCTCGTTCGGTAAATTCATCCGAGTAGTCATTCATCAACCTATACGCAGCCTGACCAACCGTACCGAACCCTAATAGGGCTACGCCGACTGTTTCTCCGGCGCCTTTCCCGGTGTTATATGCAGCGTGTTGGGTCATGTTATCTATTCCTCGTAAGTCGGAAGCGGGAGTTGTATGAAAGATACTATAACTACTGTTTCGGCTGGTGTCCTGACATTTTTCGACAAATTCTGGCCAGTATGATGTCATCACGTGTCGATGATCGGAGGCTCGGTTGTAGACCGGACCTATGGGCAGTCTTGGTCAAGAGCAAGGAGATCATCAATCGTTTCCCGGCGGACCATCACACGCGCCTGACCATCTCGAACAGCGATGACGGCGGGGCGGCGGAACATGTTGTAACGCGAGGCCATGGAGTAGCAGTACGCACCGGTGCCGGCCAGAGCGATGTTGTCACCGACGTCGATGTCGTCGGGGTAGACCCCATGATCGACGAGAATATCACCCGATTCGCAGTGTGACCCCACAAGTCGCGTCGGTATGGGATTGCCGTGGACAACGCGGTTAGTCACTCGGGCATCGTAGTGTGCGTTATAGAGTGCAGGGCGGATATTGTCGGACATTCCCCCGTCGACCGAAAGGTAGCGCCGGATAGAACGTTCGTCAGTGGGAACGTCCTTGCGGGTGCCCACGGTGTAAACGGTGACGGTCGATGGGCCAACAATGGCGCGACCTGGTTCGACCATCACTGTTGGGGGATCAAAATGCCGCTCGCGAGCCGCAGTGGCAACACGGGTGCGGAGGTCAGCGGCGACCGAGTGAACATCGAGCGGGGCATCGCTAGCTCTATAGGCGATTCCGTATCCACCACCGAGGTCGAGAATATTGAGGGGATCTTTCATATTGTCACCTGCACTTGCCCCTAATGGGCTCCCAGTGGTGGGTGTGTCATGCTGGTCTGCTCCGTCGTTGTCACGACGAGTTGCGTCGCAGCGTGTGCCGTACCGGCCGAGTTCATGATGAAGATCAGCCATCAAGCCGAGTAGGCGTTGTGCCGCGAGTGAAAAACCATCGGCGTCAAACACCTGCGAACCGACATGGCAGTGTAGTCCAGCTACGGCGAGTGAATCCTTCCTGATGGCCGCACGCGCTGCATCTTTGGCTGCTCCTGACG
This sequence comes from Corynebacterium sp. PCR 32, assembly GCF_037464985.1. Taxonomy (NCBI): domain Bacteria; kingdom Bacillati; phylum Actinomycetota; class Actinomycetes; order Mycobacteriales; family Corynebacteriaceae; genus Corynebacterium; species Corynebacterium sp. PCR 32. The sequence continues at coordinate 450,309 of NZ_JBAHVL010000001.1, read as the reverse complement.
CCAAGGAGAGGCCAAATTTTTGGTCCTCGTGGGAAGTAGCAATGAATTCATGGGTATCTGCGTGAACCCCGGGAGTTACCCGAATAAGGACCTCTTGACGAACGCCGGCGTCGCGAGCGATGCGGGCGAGTCGATCAATCTCATGGCGGGAGTCGATCACAATGTGCCGAACGCCAGCGTTGACCGCTGTGGTGAGAGTGACGTCGAGCTTATTGTTGCCGTGGAGGGTGATTCGCTGTGGCGGGAACCCGGCACGGAGCGCTACTTCTAGTTCACCGTCGGAGGCAACATCGAGACACAGGCCTTCGCTGGCGACCCATTGTGCGATACCAACAGTTAAGAAGGCTTTTGAGGCGTAGTGGACATGGTCCGGTCCGCCGAATGCGTCGGCCATGGTGCGGCATCGTGTACGGAAGTCGTCCTCGTCGACGACCATGAGGGGGGTGTCGTATGTCGCGGTGAGGTCGGTGAGTCGCACGCCGGCGATGGTCACGTGACCGTCGTCGTCACGTCGGGCGTTCAGTGGCCACACGTGGGGTGGCAGTGTGTTGAATTCGTCGAGGGAGAATTCGGGCACGGTGGCGTGGGAGTGCAGGTGTGCAAAGCCTGGTCCTTTACCGAGCAGATCCATGGGGTCTCCTACATACGCTCTGGTGCGGTGACACCGAGGAGTTGACAAGCGTTGGTAATAGTGTGGCGGGTTGCCTGTGCAAGTGCCAAGCGTGTGCGAACAAGGGGGGCTGCGTCATCACCGGTTGGTTCGGACGCTGTGGGCAGGATGTGGCCGGATCCGTAGAACCGGTGAAAGGTAGCTGCCAGTTTTTCGACATATCGTGCGATTCGGTGTGGTTCACGTCGTCTAGCTGAACTTTCGACAACTGAGGGGAACTCGCCAAGGGTGCGGATGAGTGTTCCTTCGTGGCGGGTGGTCAGCAGCGCGTAGTTGGGATTGGTGGCTGTGATGCCGGCGGTATCAGCGTGGCGTGCTAGGGAGCATAAGCGTGCATGCGCGTGCTGGACGTGGACAATCGGGTTGTCAGTGGTGTGACGCGCCCAGAGGTTGACGTCGATGTCCAGAGGTTGGTCCACGGGTGTGCGGATCAGTGCGTAGCGGGCGGCGTCAACGCCGATGAATTCGACGAGGTCGTCGAGGGTAACGGTGGTTTTGGTCCGTGTTGACGTCGTGACGGCATTGCCGTTGCGAATAAGGGTCACCCTGTTCCCGTGGATGATCTCAACGTGGGTGGAGTCGTAGCCTTGTGGTTGTGTGGCTGCGGTGGGGTCTCGGTGGTCTGCCCCACGTATGTACATGCGGGGGTGATGGCCGTGGTCGATTGTGTTTTGTGAATTGTCGTGGATAACGGTGTCAAAGTCGGTGCCGAACTCGTGGAGAGTGGTTGTGATGTGGGTACGCATGAGGGCGAGTCCTTCCCGGCGGAAGATGTCGTGGCGTTGTGCTTCGGGAAGGGTGGTCGCTGCTGGGTGTCGATGAATGATTGAGGTGGCGATGTCACGAATGTAGGCGCCGTTATATTCATCGTTGGGTGGTGGTTGGCCGAGGGCGGATGCGACGAGTGATTGGGTGAAGCGGTCGATCTGGGTGTCGTGATCGTTGAAGGAGTATTCACGGGTAAGGTGCGCTCCGCGGAAGGCGAGGATTCGGGCCAATGCGTCGCCAACGGCGATATGTCGTGTGTCGTCCAGGTGGATAGGTCTCGTGGGGTTGGCTGATCTGAATTCGAGGGTGAGTTCTGTGCCGTTGAATTCTGTGCCGCGTCCGTAGCGGTGGCCGTGAGCCAGGATATGTCCGACGACGTCGCCCTGCGCCGCAGCATCGATGCGGATATTGACGAATCCTGAACCTGCGACGTCCACGGTCTGGATGGCGGGTTCAGCAGCTAGTTTGTCGGCTACCCAGCCTGCCACGTCTCGTGGGGGTTCTCCCAGGGTGGTGGCCATCTGCAATGCGAGGTTTGTCGTGTAGTCACCGTGTTCTGGGTTGCGGGGACGTTCGATTACTACGGTGGGTGGGAGAGCTGAGCTATCTTTCCCGTGCTCTGCCAACGCGGATTCAGCACAATCGGCGATGAAGGTCGACAAGTCGTCGGGCGTCATAAGCTCTCAGTCTACGGCAGCTTGTTGTCCTGCTTAGCGCTTGGCGGTTGTCCTGTGTCGCTCTCTATTCGGTAGGTGCTGTCGGGTGTCAGTGCGTCGTCATGCGAGGCGGGCGGGGCGGTGACCACCCTCACATTAGCCCCAAATGGGGGTAATTCTCTGATTGTATTTCCGAAACGTTGGTATTGCGTTAATACGCATTCACACTCAGCGAACAACTATGCACTGCGACAATACATCACCACACCACGGTGCCACACGGTTTTCATATCCTTTTCAACTCTTTTACCAGCATCGATACGCCGGAGCCATATCTGTGGAACACCATGCGTCGTCTTACACTAACAGCGACGACCTTAACCCTGAGGAGGGCTTGTGCGTATCGCACTTTTTTCCACATGTATCGGGGACGCCCTATTTCCTGACGCCTCCAAAGCGACCGCAGTGATCCTGTCCCGCCTTGGACACGACGTGGTATTCCCCGAAGGCCAAACATGCTGCGGACAGATGCATGTCAACACCGGCTACCAAAGAGAAACAATCCCACAAATCCGTGATTACGTTGACGCGTTCTCAGATTCGTCCATCGACTACGTCATCGCACCATCAGGCTCGTGCACCGGAGCCGTCCGCCACCAACATCAGATGGTGGCCGAACGCTACGGAGATCAAGCCCTTGTTGATGGGGTGAAAAAAACGGCACCCAAAACCTTGGATCTCGCTGAGTTTGTGGTCGATGTTGAAGGCATCACCAATCTTGGCGCCTATTTCCCCCACCGGGTCACCTACCACTCCACATGCCATTCGTTGCGCATGCTGAAAATTGGCGACCGCCCGTACCAACTCCTCAACGAGGTCAAGAGCTTGGATCTTGTCCGCCTACCCGGCGCTGAGGAATGCTGCGGATTCGGTGGAACATTCTCGGTGAAAAATGCGGATACGTCGGCAGCGATGGTGGGCGACAAAGTTCGCAACGTTGTCTCGACCGGCGCGGAATATGTCACCGCAGGCGATCCCAGTTGCTTAATGAATATCGGCGGTAGCTTGTCCCGTCAACGATCTGGTGTCCGGGCGCTCCATCTCGCCGAAATTCTTGCATCCACCGAAGAACACCCCTGGACACCCGACGGTGCGTTCTATTCCAAGGAGGCAATGCTGTGACCATCAGCCTTGGCATGCCGACGATGCCACCTACCGCTCCTGCAGGGGTTGGCAACCTTCGTGGCACCCAACAGTTCCCGCACGCCGCCCGCCACGATTTAAAAAATTCCGTCCAGCGCCACAATCTTCGAATGGCGACGCACACCATCCGCGACAAGCGGGCCCGAGTCGTCAATGAAATCGATGACTGGCAAGCACTCCGCCGTGCAGGCTCCGCCATTAAACGAGATGTCATGGCACGGATGCCTGAACTTCTGGAACAGTTTGAAAAGGCTGTTGTGGCCCGCGGTGGCCACGTGCACTGGGCGCGGGATGCCAAAGAAGCCAATACCATCATCACTGACTTAGTGAAAAAGACTGGTGAGGACAAAGTCGTCAAGATTAAGTCCATGGCCACCATGGAAATTGGTCTCAATGATGCCTTGAAAGACGCCGGGATCCAGGCCCGCGAGACAGACTTGGCCGAGCTTATTGTGCAGCTTGGCCGCGACCGCCCGTCGCACATTGTGGTTCCGGCTATTCACCGAAACCGCGCTGAGATCCGCGATATCTTCATCAAAGAGATGCCGCATACCGACGAGAGCCTCACAGACAACCCTGCCGACCTGGCCGAAGCATCCCGCGTGTTCCTCCGGAAGCAGTTTATGGATGCGAAAGTGGCGATCTCCGGAGTGAATTTTGGGATCGCAGAAACTGGCACAGTGTCCATCGTGGAATCTGAGGGTAATGGGCGGATGTGCTTGACGTTGCCCGAGACGTTAATTTCCGTCATGGGTATTGAAAAGTTACTCCCGACGTTTAAAGATCTCGAGGTGTTCTTACAGCTCCTCCCCCGCTCGTCAACGGGTGAACGCATGAATCCGTACACCAGCCTGTGGTCAGGGACGACAGAGGGCGACGGGCCGACAAACATCCACGTTGTTCTTATCGACAATGGGCGCACCCACGCGCTGGCTAATGCGATCGGGCGCGAGGCGTTGAAATGTATTCGCTGTTCTGCGTGTTTGAACGTTTGCCCGGTGTATGAACGAGCTGGTGGTCATGCCTATGGCTCGACATACCCGGGGCCTATTGGAGCTATCCTCACCCCGCAGCTTGCTGGGATGGAATCCTCCGATGATCCAAACTCGTCGCTGCCGTATGCATCGTCACTGTGCGGAGCCTGTTTCGATGTGTGTCCGGTAGAAATCGACATTCCCTCGGCTCTACTCGAGCTGCGCCACCAAAAAATCGAGCATCATCGACCGAAGTTCGAAGGCATGATAATGAGTGGCATGGGCTTGGTATTCGGCAACAAGCAGATTTGGAATTTCGCCGCCCGTGCCGCTGTACTTGGCCGCGCTCTCGGCTGGCCTCACGGGAAAATTACCTCTCTCCCAGGGTTCCTCTCGGGGTGGTCCAATGTCCGCGACACCGCCGTTCCTCCTACCCAGTCATTCCGCGCGTGGTTCGCATCTGAGGATGGGAAGAAAACACTGGCTGCCGCACGACACGAGGGACTCCCAAATAACAGTACCCACTGCGGAAAGTCTCATCCGGGTGATCACCGTTCACACCCTGTATCCGAGTCGACGACGGAAGGAGCATAGCCATGGAGTCGCAGTCGGCATCTGCCAAAGATGAGATCCTAGGGAGAATCCGGAACGCCAACAGGCTAGCGGGTGTTTCTCCACAGCCTTATCCCATTCCTCGAGATTATGGAATGGGCCGAACGCGCAACACACAAGAATTGGTCGAGCTCCTCGAGGATCGACTCCTTGATTACAAGGCCGATGTTCATATCGTGGAGGAATCTGACCTCCCCTCCACTGTGGCGGAGATCTCGGAACACCGTGGTTTCTCCCTTATTGGTGTCGCTGAAGGTCTCGATGAATCGATATATTCTTCGGTGTCAGCGGTTATCGAAAAAGATGATCGGTCCACGGACCCGCACGCCCTTGGTCGTTTCGATGCCATTATTACCGAGTCTCATGTGTCATCAGCGCAGACAGGAACGATCTATCTCGATAGTTCGGCGACCAATGGTCGACGCGCCCTGACCTTGGTGCCGGACTGCCATGTGTGTATCGTGCGTGAGGAATCGATTGTGTATGGCGTTCCAGAAGCAGTCGAGCGACTGGATCCTGAGATGCCCATCACACTGATTTCTGGACCATCGGCGACGTCTGATATCGAACTCAACCGCGTCGAAGGAGTCCACGGGCCCCGTACGCTCATCGTCGTCATCGTCAAGGCATAGCCGAATTTTTGTGAGGAACGGGGGGAAGTTCACCTCCGGTGACCCCGCGTGTTCACACTTTCATGGCGAGGTGCTAAAGTAATGACGTCGTACGGCGACAATGCCTCCAGCGCTGTCTCACCATTCTTGAGCCAGCGTATATGAGGTGACGTGCCGTTGATGCCTCCGTAGCTCAGGGGATAGAGCGTTGGTTTCCGGTACCAAAGGTCGCAGGTTCGATTCCTGTCGGGGGCACAGGATACGAGAAGTTATCTCGGGTAATGGCCGTTGCTCTTGAGTAATGGCCATTGTTGCATGTCACGGTAACCCCTGCAGTGGAGTGCTGTACGGAGCACTATGTGCGCCGTCGTCACACTCAAGCACCTAGATCACAAGGCTTCCTATTACGAAACCGAGACCAACAGCCACCGTAATCGCCACCGTCCCAGGAACGATAAACGAGTGATTAAACACATATTTTCCAATGCGTGTGGTTCCGGTGTCATCCATTTCCACCGCCGCAAGAAGGGTTGGATATGTCGGGAGAATGAATAAGGAACTTACCGCCACAAACGAAGCCACTGCAATCACCGGGCTCACCCCCACTGCCAGTGCCGCTGGCATGAGAGCCTTTGTCGTGGCCGCTTGGGAATACAACAACGCAGCAGCAACGAACAACACAACCGCCAGCATCCACGGATAGTCCGTCAAGATGTCACCTGACACGTGCTTAATTTTCTCCAGATGAGCGTCGATAATGGTGGTTCCCAGCCATGCCACACCCATCACGCAAATACAGGCCGACATGCCCGACTTAAAAACCGGGGTCGTTAAGATTTCGGCCGAGGGAAGTTTGCATACAATCGTGATCACTGTGGCCGTAGCAAGCATCAACGCGATGATCGCCTCATTACGTGGCAACGTTGGATTCGTGATAATGCCCACCTGGTCGGAACTCAGCGTGGCATACACCATCACCGCGACAATTGCAGTTAAGAAAATCCACACGGAGCGTTGTGCTGTCTTCGTCGGAACATAGTCATCCCGGCCCGTGGTGGGTTTTACTAGACCTTGCGCGACACGGTCGTGATAGATGGGATCATCATTCAACTCTCTACCCAGGTGATTGGTAATAAACGCCGCAGGAAAGATGGCTAAAAATGACGAAGGAATCACCACAGCGAGGATTGTGAGGTAACTCACTCCATGAGGTTCCATTAAGGAGGCCATCAACACCACCGCAGCGGAAATCGGCGACGCGGTAATCGCGATTTGCGAGGCCACGACAGAGATAGCCAGTGGTCTCGACGGACGAACATTCCCCTCCTTGGCAACCTCGGCAATCACCGGGAGGGTTGAAAAAGCGGTATGTCCCGTCCCCGCCAGGAGTGTCATGACATACGTGACGATGGGAGCGAAATAGGTCACACGTTTCGGATTTTTCCGCAGAAACCGCTCAGCAACATGAACGAGATAGTCCATTCCCCCAGCAAGCTGCATGGCAGCGATGGCAGAAATAACTGACATGATGATGCTGATGACGTCGAACGGAATCTGTCCTTTAGAAACCGGAACTCCGGTGACACCTAGGAGCAAAACCCCTAGACCACCCGCGAGGCCGATAGCTACCGACCCCAACCGAGCACCCAGGACGATAGCCCCCAACACGATCAGAATATGCAGTGTAAGCAGCAACTTCGAAGCCTTCTACTCACGCGTTAATACAATGGATCATTGGGCGCGATCGCGTCATCACCGCCGACGTTTGAGCAGGTCTCAGCCCTAACGCTTTGATCCACTCCCAGAGTAATACCAACCAATCGCGAACTACTAACCTCCCAGCACGACCTCACATGCAGAAAACCACCACAACCCGGTCAACAATCCACCACCACAGGAGGAAGCCGCCTACAGGTCTGGATAACACCAGCACACCCAATAAATCATGTCACCCCTCCACCCCATCATGACCATGGTCGTCACGACAACGGGGTGGAGGGGATTTCAGAGTGCGGCCAGCCGTGCCCTACCGTGCACTCACCTGACCAAACCGGCTAGCAATCGGAGCCAAGACGAGTGGCCGTGCAGCCATCACACCAGCAACCGCGATGATGAGGCCCCCCATGAACCAGAGGAACCCAGCCCAGCTCGCAGAATCATTACCAGCAAACATGTGATTGAGATTCTCACGGAAACCAGTCGTGAACACCAACAACACGTGAACAAAGACAAAAAACACGAAGAACACCATCGTCGGATAGTGGATATGCCGAGCCACCGGAGCGGGATACACCTTGTTGAGTGTTTGCGCCTCCTTGGGCCACCATTCACTCATGCGTACACCCGAGACCACAGCCAGTGGCGCAGCGACAAAAATCACTAAGAAGTACATGATCTGTTGCAGGCTGTTGTAGTTCTCCCAGCCATGTTCAGCCGGCCAATTAAACGAAATGTACTGCAACGCGGCAGAAAGGGCGTTCGGGAAGACCTTCCAGCTAGTCGGAATCAGACGGGCCCAGTGCCCCGACGCAAACAACAACACGACGAACACGACTCCGTTGGCCAGCCACAAGATATCCAGGGAGGTGTGCAGCCACAAGAAAATGCTGATTTTTTTGCCACCTCGTTTCGACTGCCACACCGCCGGCGGTTTCTGTTGATGCCGAACAAGCAAACCCGTGCGGATAATGAGGAGCATGAAGAAAAAGTTCACATAGTGCTGCCATCGTGCCCAGACGGGAAAGCCGGGATCGGGGGACGGGGACGGGGCATACTCGCCGGGGTATTTGTCGATCCACCGTGACACGACATCAAGGCTCATAAGCCACCGCGCCGTGAAGACCACGATGACACCAAGGACGATCAGAGCCAACGCAGTGAGTCCAGCGATCTTTCCCCACTGAGCTAAACTTTTCTCACCGATGGTGATTGGTTCGCGTTTCTTCTTTGAGCTCTTCGAGTTCTTCTTGGTGGTTGTCGCGCCGGTCTTCTTGCCCCCAGCTGTGCCCGCCCCCGCCTTCTTAGTTCCCGGCGCTTGAGGCCCACCAGGCTTCGTCGCCCCTGGTGTACGTGGTGCTGTCGGGGCTGCGGCACCTGGTGCGTGCCCCCCTGCCACCGCTGGTGCACCTGGAGCGGAGGGTTGACGTGCTGCGCCGGGTGCCGCAGGTGCTGTGGGAGCACCCGGGGGCGTCGGTGCGCCCGGGGCTGCTGGAGCAGACGGAGCGTGAGGTGCTCGAGAAGCCGCGGGGGCTTTCGGCGCTCCCGGAGCTGTGGGCGCGGTACTCCCCTGTGCTTGATGTGGCGCTGTCGTCGCAGCTGGTGACGTGGGCGCCCCAGGGGCGGACGGAGCTTTGGGTGCGCCGGGAGCCCCAGGTACACCTGGTGCCTGTGCTTTTGCCGACAGACCGGGTGTCCCTGTCGGCGTGGCGGTCTCACGCTTCGCATCATGAGCATTATCCGAGCGTGTGTGATCGGCAGTCTCGACGTCGTGGGTGCCAGCTACTCCCGTTGACGATGGCGTGTCACTGTCGGAATCAGTGTGTGCACGTTTTTTCGACGCGCCCGATGGGGATGGGCTCCCCGGTGGTGGTGGAGGAACTGGCGACATCGTAGATCTCTCCTCATCAAATCATGGTCGTCATTGTGTAGCGACAATCCTGGTACCGGAACCCAAGCGTCATCGCTCGTCGCAGTAGGCCCTGTCCACCTGCGACTCTTTCAGCATCAGCATCTGATACCGATTGTCCGCAGCTCGTTGTCATTGCCTGACTCGACAAGCGGTCACGACTGCCTGTCGCTATGAAACAATATCAACAGCCTACTGTGAAGGGTGTCACTCGCGGGGGAAAAACTAGATCCCACTTCATAAGGTTCCCCAGGGGGCAGCTCCCACCAGGACTATCTTTGGCCCACCATCAGCGCCCAACACCCTGAGTCCGCAACCTCGGCGGCATCAATCTCCACTCATGGGCAGCGAAAGAAACTATGCTTACCTATACTTGATGGGGCACTGATCAGTGTGTGAAATGACCACATTCCCAACCCCCATATGGAAGGACATATTCATGGCTGACACTGTCATCGAAACCTACAATGAAGACGGCGAATGGAAAAATCGCCCCCAAGGCAATGAGCGCGCCACAAGCACGCACGCCACCAAAGAAGAAGCCGTCGCACAGGGGCGCTCTCTCGCGAAAGAACGCAAGGGCGACCACATCATCAAAAACCTCGACGGAACAATCTCGGAACGCCACTCATATTCAGAGAATTAGCCTGCATACCGCGGCCTAGTCTCCATGCCAGACTACGGGGCCACCCCGCCGATAACACTAGGCCGCGTACACGGCATTCACGACCCAAAGGGGTCGCGAACATGCCCCACCAGATCCTTCACCGAATCAATGACCCGTGTGGGCCGATACGGGAAACAACCGATCATGGAATCATCGGTAATACCGGACCGAACGAGAATAGTCTTCATTCCGGCTTCCAACCCTGCCTTGACGTCAGTGTCCATACGATCCCCCACCATGACGGTATTCTCCGAATGAACGCCGATCCTGCGGAGCGCAGACCTCATCATCATCGGGTTTGGCTTGCCTACATAATATGGCTCTTTCAGCGAGGCCGTCTGGATCAACGCAGCCACAGAACCCGTAGCCGGTAATACACCCTCCGGTGAAGGCCCCGTGATATCAGGATTAGTGCAAATAAACTTTGCCCCATGACGAATGAGCCGGATAGCTGTTGTGATCGCTTCAAAGGAATATGTGCGGGTTTCACCGAGCACCACATATTCAGGATCTGAGTCGGTGAGGATCCAGCCAATCTCGTGGAGGGCAGTTGTTAAGCCTGATTCTCCGACGACATACGCTGTCGATATTTCCTTCTGACTAGCTAAAAAGGCAGCCGTTGCCGTGGCAGATGTCCAGATACGATCAGCGGGAATATCAATTCCCGTCCGTGCCAGGCGAGCTGACAAATCGCGGGGCGTGAAAATTGAATTATTGGTGAGCACCATGTATTCAATATCATTGTCCCGGAGTTCATGCAGGAATTGATCAGCGCCTGCGATGATGTCACCCTCTTTGACCAGGACGCCATCCATATCCGTGAGAAACGAGATTGTCACTGTGTATCTCCCATCATTTCACCATAACGGATCCAGTTAGTCGCGGTCACCATCTCAAAACATCTCGATCGATCGTGCTGCATCCACAGAGCGATAACGTTCAGGGGCACACGTCATGATGATAACCTGATGTTTCTTTCCCGATTCAGTGAGAAGTTCATTCATCTTTGTAATGCGTTCATTGTCAGCGTAACCAAGTGCGTCGTCCAGAAATATAGGAACGCTCTTATCACCAACGACGTCTGCCACCGCAAGACGCTGCACAATCTGCAACTGTTCGACGGCTCCACCGGAGAGATCGGCAACATTAACCGCACGTCCGTCGAGCACACGCTGTGACACTTGAGTCGCCGCGACTATTCTCTGATTCCGAGTCTTTTTGCTACTGGTACCGTTAGCAACAGTGTCATCTGTTGTGAACGACACATCGGCGCCAAATACACGCCCTGCTTTTTTCGTGAGCGCCTGGATATACGGCCCGAAGTATTTTTCTTTCGCATCCTGGTAGTGCTTCTCCACAAGGTCGTGTAAGCGCTGAGCAGCGTGTGCACGCAACTCCACGGATGTCAACGCGTTGATTTTCTGCGTCAACATTTCTTCCGCTTCACTGAGATCCGTATCGGAAGAATATTTCCCCTTAATCTCCCCTTCGATCCGCATCTTCTTCTCGCGATACTCTGTCAGGCGGCGTTCCAAGTCTTGCACGTCTCGCTGCGTTTGTTCGACCTTGTGGTCAACCTGGTCAGGTTTGAGGGAGTGATAATAATTCTCCGCTTTCTCGCATGCGATTCGATGGTCCTCGCATTCACACTCAGCATTCTTCAGTTCACGATCCAAAGCGTCGTCAGGCAATGATTCTTGAGCTGTTGTTAAGGTCTTTTGTGCTTTGTCACATTCATCCTGTGCCATTTTAAGCTTGGTTGTGATGCTGGCTAGCTGCGCTGGGGTATCTTCTTGGCGCAATGTATGAAGGTTCTGCGTTGCTGTTATGTAAGCTTGCTTCATCCGCTGCTCCGTTGCTTTCGCACCGTCGATGTCCTGCCTAGTTGGCGTGGCGGTCAGACTCACAGTCTGATGCGTCTGCGGTGTCTCTTCACCCCATTCATTCGCCACCTCGTCCTCGAGGTCAGCAATCTCACGGAGAATCGCGAGATGCTCAGCGGCGAGGCTTTCGCGTGACCCACCCCACGCTCTTTCTTGATCCCGTTGTGCATCATCACGTTCCTGGCACACACGACGAAAGGCATCGTTGCGTTCCTTCGCGTCAGACAGTGATTCCACACAGTAGTGCGCCAGCAGCTGTTCGTACTCGCACTGTGCTAGGTCAGCCTTCTTTCGCCGTTCTGCTATGTCGGACGCGGGGAAAATCTCGACCGTGTAGTCGCCCAGCGTCATCCGTTGGGGACGGTCCATAGGGTAGTCTCCGGTGGCGTCGTCCCCAACGGGGCCACCGATACGGATGGTTCCGACAGAGAGCTCAAGAGAATCTTCTTGATTACGCCATGTTTGGTGGCGGTCTGTAAGCTCTGTCAGTGCATCATCATCGATAGCCGTTGAGGTATCGCGAAGTTTCTCGTCGGCTGCACGTCGACGCTGATGAGCAGCATCTCCCGCTGCTAGCTTACTGCGGAGACTATCTGCTTCCTTTTTCTTCTCTGCCCACTTTTGATGGAGTTCAAGCCTGCGTAATCGAGTGCTGGCTGCATCCTTGCCTTGTTCCGCCTCTGTGTGGGCAACCATTGCCTCCGCAAGGCGAGTTGCGTGAGTATGAGCGTCCTGCGCTATCCGCTCGTATTCCTCCTTAATCTGACTGACTCGCTGTGAACGCTCATCATATTCTCGTTGACATTCGACACGAGCGCGGTGAGCTGTTGTGTATCGCTCACGACGGTTCTCAGCATCAGCTTTCGCCTGTTGCGCGCGATCACGCTCTTCTTTCGCTTTAGTGACCTTCTCTTTCGCGGTCTTCGCAGCAGCGAGGGCTGAGCGTGCTGTATTCGCCGCTGCTTGTGCCTGCGTTATGTCCTGGTTCACCCGGCGGAGTTCGTCACGGAGTTCCGCTACGTTATCGGCATATTCCTGCGCACTGTTTTTCGCTTGTTTAGCGTCGTCATGCTCCTTGAGGGCATCCCTATAAACCCCTGTCTTGTGGCCTAGTCCGGCAGTGAAGTACTTACCTAATTCTTTCTTAATGTCAGCACGTAACCCTGCGGCCTGATCATCATCGTTATCGCCGTCTGCATGGGCGGCATGAACAACGGCAGTGGATGATCTCACATCCAGAAAGTCCCAGGTTCCGCTATCTTGATTGACCGTGAGTGCCTCGAAGGGCAGCATTTGGTCGGTTCGTGCGAAAAGCTGCTCAACCCATTTTTCTGCGTCTTTACCCGTATCATTCCTGCGAACCGGTCTGGTCACGGTCAGTTCTGCACGCGGAGTCTTCAGCCATCGTTTGCGCAGAGAAAAGCGGTAGCCATCGACGGTCATCTCCACGGTGACTTCGGGGGCAACGTCTCTTCCCACCGGCGCGGCTGACGTGACCTCTTGGCTTTTGCTCGTATGGCCAAGTGTTTTCCATGCACTCAGTGCTTTCATGACCGTCGATTTACCTACTTCATTAGGTCCCGAGATCACCGTCACTCCGGTATCGGGAAATTCTAGTTTTAGGTCGTTGATGGTCCGGAAGTTCTTTATATCGATGGTATGAATCGTGATCATGACTACTCGTCTTCCTGCTAACGATGGCTCAGTTGGTAAAGGAGTTTTAGTGCTTCTCTGTCGACGTCATCGTTGGGGTTCAGGTCATCGAGGACTTTCCTGAAATAGCCGTTGAGCTTGAACTCATCGGGATCTAGGGAATCAGGAAGAATATCAAGGTTGGTATGTTCTGCATCAACAATGTATGCGGCGAATCTGTTTGCTAACCGCTGTTTGTATTCGTCAATTCGATAAGCCTGGTCAAAGGTAATTCGTCCAATCAGTGCGTTCTTGACGACAGTCGAGGAGGCACCACGAATAGTGCTAAGGTCTGTGTACCATGATTCGATGTCGTCATCTGTGGTGATTTCGCGCGAGTCGTAGTGGAACTCCCATTCCGCCACATGGACAGGGTCAACGGTGATCGATGTGGCGCCATCCGCAACGTCGAGATCGACGACGAGGCAATATCCAGATTGGCGTTCTTTGTTATCAAAGTCGGTGGGTTCGTGAGATCCGGAAAACCACATGCCACCACGGGAATCAATTTGTTGTACCGAGTGAGTATCCCCCATTGCGATGTAGTCGACGAGGTGGTTCTGGAGCGCGTGGTCAACTGTCTCCATGTCGATGTGGTTGTCTTCATTTCCGAATGCTCGACGTGGTTGCCCATGTCCAAGCATGACGCGGATTCCCTGCGCAGGCTCACGTGCATTCAGCGCTGCCGAGACGAGGTCGTCTGTGGGGCGATTGCTTGTCAACGGGGCCCCGAAGACTTCGATATCACCGATAGTATGGAGTGAGAAATCACCAAGAATAATTCCGCCCGCCTCTTCTATATCCTGCGCGAACGACGAGCGCCACACGCTGCCCACCTGGTAGGGATCGTGGTTCCCCGGGAGGAAGACGATCGGGATTGGCGCAAAATGCTCGATGGCTTCAATAAAGCGACTCTGTATCCGCTTTCCTACATTATCTTTATCAAAAACATCGCCTGCCACCACCACGAGGTCACAGTCGCGCTGGTGGGCGACGTCTGCCATCCGCTGTATCGCTGCGAAACGCGCCCCCGTATAGAGCGCTTGGGAGTTCAAGCCGCCGTCGTCGTCTCCGTGACTATCTGGCTCTAGAAACCAACGGGTCATCCCCAGCTGCCAATCAGAAGTATGGAGGATTCGAGCATGGGCCCGCGGTGAGGTGTGGCCATGGTGGATGACATGTGTGGTTTTTTCTGGCTCAGGATGTCCAAACCGTGAAGAGGTCATAGCTAGTCGTGGGTCTCCTGTGAATCTGGTGTGGTCATCGTTGTCTTTTCTGGATGATGCATTTCAGGTGGTGTGGTCATGAGATGGTGGTAGACGTCTTCGAGGTCACTGTGAGCGTTGAGCTGACCGATAGCCCCATAAGAGACCCACCTGAGCACTTTCATAAGGGCTTGTTGGTCGTGGTCGTCCAACGCCGACGTGTGCGGAACAATCGGCGGGGCGGGGTAGGTGGTCGGAACCCCCCAAAATGTTTCGGGGTCGACGCTGGGTTCTCGGTGCTGGGCCATCAATGTCTGAGAATCCTGCACGTCAATGCTGTCCTCGTGGACAGGGAACGTCTGCCGTGTTCCGACACGCTGGCTGACTCGCTCACGAATGTCCCCGTAACTGGTATTCGCCAGATGGAACACGGCGGAGCGGTCCTGGGCGAATCGTTCTTGTAGGAAGAGGCCAACGGCATAGACATGTTTGCACCATAGATGAGGGTCGGGACAGCTACATGCCCAGCGTGTGTCATCGAAAGGAAACAGAATCGCCTCAAGGTGTGGGTCTTCTTTCCCCGCGACAAACTTCTCATATGCGTGGGTGTCACGAGCGAGGTATCGGATGGCGTCCTCACAGGCGTCAAGACTGTGGGGAACATGAGCATGCACAGTGAATGGCTCTAGCTGCGACCCCATGACCTGGGCAGTGATGGTCCAGTTGTCCACGTCTACCCGTTGGATGGCGTTGTTCCGGACGTAGTCGCGGCCTCGTTTCTTGCGGCCAGACTCCGTGTTCTCATCAAGCTGCCGCATGATCGCCAACGCTGGCCATGGGTATGCGCCGCGGTCGGTACGGATACGCGTTCTCGACGCTGTACGAGAGGCGCGTGCCGCGGGTGCCGGTGTGTGACGTGCTCGGTCAGAGGCTGGCGGGGTGGCCTTGTGTGCGGCCCCGAAGTTGAGGTAGATGACATTATCGTCAACGTTGACGCGACGTCGTGTGTCTCGATGTTCTGAGGGTGGCCGTCGTCTACGAGTCACGTTTCTGCCTCCTGTTGCTGGAGGCTATAGCGTGCACGCGCGTTGGTATATTCTGACCGAATCGGGGTCGGAGATTCATGCAGCGCAACAAGCTGGAGGAGCTCGTCGTCAGAGAGTTCGGATATCCAGGCTTCCCCTGGGCCGACAACCGCGCTGGCTAACTGTAGCTTTCCTTCGATAATGTCGTTGATTCGCTCTTCGATCGTTCCTTTGCTCATGATTTTGTACACACTCACGTCACGGTCCTGGCCTATACGATACGCACGATCAGTTGCTTGGTTTTCGACGGCGGGGTTCCACCACCGATCCATGTGGATGACCACGCTCGCCCCGGTGAGGTTGAGTCCTGTTCCTCCAGCGCGAAGGGACAGAATCATGATGGGAGGGCCTGCTGGGGAGTTAAAGGTGGTCACCATGTGGTCCCGTTCTTGTCGCTCCACTGCCCCGTTGAGAAACGGTACCTCGATGCCATATCGGTCGCTGAGATAGGTCTTGAGCATGTTTCCGAACACGACGAATTGGGTGAAGATGAGAACTTTTCGTCCCTCTGTGAGGGCTTCATCGATGATGGGTTCAACGGTCTCTACTTTTCCAGAGCGATGGTGAGCCCCGTCGAGGAAGGGGGAATCATCGCCGAGGTACTGGGCGGGGTGGTTGCAGATTTGTTTTAAGCCTGTGAGGAGCTTGAACACTAGCCCACGACGGTCTCTCCCCTGCCTGGTGACCTCGAGCTCCTTGGCGACCGCGGTGGTGACCGCTTTATAGAGGCTTGCCTGGTGAGGGTGCATATCCGCGACTAAGACAGCTTCGTTTTTTTCGGGGAGATCATCCACGACAGCTGGGTCTGTTTTCACCCGTCGCAGGATAAACGGCTGGGTGAGCGCCTTGAGATCCGCTGTGAGAGCGTCATCATGATAGCGCTCAATGGGAATAGAATAGCGATGGCGAAAATCGTTGCGTGTGCCGAAAAGCCCAGGGTTGCAGAAATCCATCACGGCCCATAACTCATCGAGTCGATTTTCAACAGGGGTGCCGGTGAGGGCGATTCTATGGGTGGCATCAAGGGCCCGTACAGCTTGAGCGTTCTTTGTACTGGGGTTTTTGATGTTCTGAGCCTCATCGACGACGATGCGGTGAAAATACGTATGGCTCAATATTTCTTGGTCGCGTGTCGCGGTGGAGTATGTCGTGACAATGATGTCTGTGTTCGCGATCTCCTCACTCAAGGCGTCACCACCACGCCTCCCCGATCCATGGTGGAGATATGTGCTCACTCCCGGCGCGAATTTTTTCGCCTCCGCAATCCAGTTTCCTATTACTGAGGTGGGTGCAATAACAAGCACTGGGCCCGATAGTGCAGAACGTTCCTTCTCGTAGGCAATGAGGGTAAGTGTCTGGAGCGTTTTTCCTAATCCCATGTCGTCAGCAAGAATGCAACCGAGATGTTGGGATGTCATCCATGCTAGCCAGTCGAAACCGCGGCGTTGATACTCTCTGAGCTCGACGGAGATGCCCGACGGCGGGTCTAGCCGTTGGGGTGCGATGGCAGTGTCGATGCCGATGAGGGCACTGATCCAGTCCACGGCATCGACGACAACGCTCGCGCTGTCATCGTCGACGTCGCCGCTATCGTCGGTCCCGATAATGGAACCGGTGTCCCCGTCCTCACGGAGGTCGCGTCGAATGTGGTCGGTCGCGTGGCGAAGTTGTCCTACTGTTCCCTGCCCACCAGTGGTTGAGCCGTCAGAGTCACCCCCCACGCTACCCCTCGTGAGCATGTGTGACAGATGTTTTGATGCGGCCTTGAGAACACGTCTATCTGCCTGCACCCACTTGCCTCGGATATTGACAAGGTCTGTGCTGGATTGAAGGAGGTCATCCATTTCCTCCGGTGTCAATTGATTGTCGCCGACAGAGGCAGACCAGGTGAAGTCCAACAGGTGGTCGAGTCCGAGTTTCGCGTCTCCCGGACCGCTGGGCACGGCAGGCTGTGCAGAGAGAGATACACGGACTTTCCTTTTGGCCCACGGTGTGGGGATGAGAACACGGAAGCCCGCGGTCCGGAGCAGGTCAGCCCCCTGATCGATAAACTCCACAATATTCGTCGTCGTGAGAAGATATGCGCCCGTGTCGGGATCAATAACGTAGTCCCCCATTCGTGGCCAGACGTGGCGTGCTCGGTCTAGTTGTTCGTCGACACGTTGTCGGAGTGCAGGGTCGGTGATGGGGTGAGGAATACGGGTCGGAGCTTCAGTTCCTGAGCGATAAGCCAATTCGACCCTCCATTGAACCTCTGGAACGGGTTCCACACTAATGAGGGATGGTCGCGTTGTGCTCGCCGCCGGGTTGTGCAGTGGCTCCTCGCGGTTCACGTCGTCGGGCTCATTCACGATGAAAATGAGGTCATCACCAGGGGTGGTCATTCGGCTACGCCACGTATTGATGTCAATGACCATCGCCCCGGTAGCCCGGTCGAGTGGTGATCCGTCGATGAGCGCACGAACTAACGGTTGCTCAATGTCACTATGACGGGGCATAGAAGCGAGCGTTCGTCGCACCAAGGCATCAATGAGAGGCACGGCGATACGGTCAGCAAGATCCTGACCACCGGAGAGCGAGAGTACCTCCGGCGTCGCTTCAACCATTCGAGCAAGCCACACACGTTCAGCCATACCGACGGCGGGTTGCCACATAGGAATCCATTCGTGATCAACCCACTGCATGCGGAACAAGATTCGGCCAGACATTCGTAGAGTCTCCAGGCCACGTAGAAGAGCTAAGATAAATGCAGTGTCTGGCGCAATTCCGATGTCACCGTTGAGGGTGTCGTTGTTCTGCGCTGCATCGAGTGCGAGTAAAAAGTCGACAGCTTGATCAGGGGTCAATTCCACAGTAGGAATAGTGAGCTCGCGTCGCCGACCTTTGGGTGTTGCAAGCACAGCACGTGCACGCCGCGGAGCGATCGGACGCCGACCGCCATTGGTCAGTACAGTCGCAATAACGTGGGGGAATACGCCGTCAGGAACGTCAGAATAGTTCGCAATGACTTTGTGGCCGTCAGTCTTCTCCACCCACAGGTGCATGCCGGAATGCACCGGCCACAAAGCATGGAGAAGATACGCGTTCATAGGTCTATTGATACCAGGATCATATGACATTCCAGCGCGGCGTCGCACATCTTTTCGATGCTATCCTCATGTCGCTGTTGATGGGGTCGACACGCGCCCCCTCCGTCAGGGCCCCTCAGAAGGGGATGACAGAGAATGGATGGATTTGATACGCCTACCCATCCGTGACACCCTGAAAAACACTCTTTTATAAGATATCGAATTTCTATTCATATCTGTTTGTATTTGTTCAATTTTGTTCGCTTGTGTTCACGTACCGTGTGACGCGTCGGAGTGTTTCATTATTGATCGAATCTTGTACCCGTCCGCTAGCCCCCAGGAGACTTCGTGAGTCAACAGACATGGTTCATTATCGCCATGGTGATTTATCTCATCGCCATGCTTGCGATCGGTCTGTATTCGTTCCGGCAAACCGATGAATACGACGATTACATGCTTGGCGGACGTGGCCTACACCCCTTTGTCGCCGCATTGTCCGCGGGAGCATCAGATATGTCCGGCTGGCTCCTCATGGGCCTTCCCGGCGCCATGTATGTCTCCGGGTTTGGTCAGCTCTGGATGCCCATTGGCCTGCTCGTCGGATGCTGGGCAAACTGGAAATGGACAGCGCCACGGTTACGGTCCTACACGGAGATCGCTGATAATTCCATCACCATTCCGTCATTCCTGGAAAAGCGACTCGATGACAAAACCCACGCTCTCCGCATCGCCGCTGGGCTCATCATTTTGGTGTTTTTCACCTTTTATGTTGCCTCCGGCATGGTCTCGGGTGGTAAGTACTTCCAATCGACCTTCGGCGGCGACTACCTCGTCGGCATGCTTGTGATTGCCTGCGTCACCGTGGCCTACACGTTCATCGGTGGCTTCTTGGCCGTGTCCTACACGGACACCGTTCAAGGACTCATCATGTTCGTTGCCCTCATCTTGGTGCCAACATTCGCCCTCCTCCATGTCCACGACGCCGGATCGATCTGGACGTTCCAAACGGAACACAATTACGGTTTCCACCAGGGGTTGCATGCCAATGAGCATTGGTTCTCCTTGTTCAATGGTGTCTCCTTCATTACCGCTATTTCTGGTTTAGCGTGGGGCTTGGGATATTTCGGTCAGCCACACATCATCGTTCGCTTCATGGCATTGCGTAAGCCATCCGAGGCTACGTCCGGACGGCGCTACGGTGTGGTGTGGATGTTCCTGTGCATTATTGGCGCGACAATGGTGGCAGTCATTGGTCCAGCATTCTTTGGTCACGACCCGTCAATCCATATCGATGACACCGTCAATTACGAAACAATCTTCCTGGACATGGGACAGATCCTGTTCCACCCACTGGTCGCAGGTTTGATTCTCACCGCTGTTCTTGCTGCCATCATGTCGACGATTGCCTCTCAGCTACTCGTCGTTTCATCCGCGCTGGTGGAAGATATCTACAACGGCCTGATTAACAAGAACGCTAGTCACAAAACTCTGATCAACCTGTCACGCGCTGCCGTGATCACGGTGGCTGTCGTCGCTGCATTGCTGGCCTTAGACCCGAATAGCCAAATCCTCCACCTGGTATCTTTCGCATGGGCTGGTTTTGGCTCGGCCTTTGGCCCGATGGTCGTCGCCGCTCTTTACTGGCGTCGTCTGAACTACCAGGGCGCCCTGGCGGGTATGGTCACGGGCGCGGTTGTTGCGTTCGTGTGGGGACAATGGATTGTCCATACCCCGATCGGTGGTGGTCTCTATGAAATGATTCCCGGTGTGCTGTGCAGTGCCGTCGTGCTCATCACGGTGACCTTAGCGACACCAGCCCCTGACAAAAAGATCGTTGAGAGCTTCGATGAGGCCTCGCGCCTGGCTCGCATCGCCGAAGCTCATCCTGAACTCACTATTGCCAATGCTCACGACGAGCTCGAGGATGACATGATGAAAGCCTGACCTGTCTCAGACACACGGCAGCAGACGAGGTGATCGCCGCCGAGAGCTATGCCTCCCGTCACCTCGCACAGCATGGCAGTGATGTCGATGGGAACCGTCCAGGATGCGGTGCGTCTAAGCAGACGTGCCGCACTCTTATTCTTCTCCCCGCACCAAGCGTGCGTCTGTATCCCGCCACGCCTGGGGAGCGTGTATTCTACTCATCGTTGTCAGCCTCGTGACCGCCGTCGTTGCCTTTCAGTCGCATCGCCCACGGGGACCGAGACTGCGAACCCTAGATGCACTGTTGTCCTCAGCCCGGATCATTGATCACCGAACAACTGTACTGGGCTATCAGCGCGACAAGTTCGGTCATGGGTGGGGGCGCTCCCCCACTCCCCACGGAGTATGGTGTACGACGCGGCAGCATGTCCTGCGTGAACAACTCGATGACATCCGCATGGCCCCGACTGCTACATGTGACATTATCAGTGGACACGGGATCGATCCCTATACCGGACGTGAACTTTCTATCGCCTCCATCGACATCGACCACATTGTGCCGCTATCGGCAGCATGGGATTTGGGAGCTGCAACATGGACACGGGACGAGCGCATCGCGTTCGCTAACGATAGAAAAAGGAACCTGGTAGCCACAGACTCCCGTATCAATAGAGAAAAAAGTGACGGGACACCCGACGAGTGGATGCCACCGAATCACGGCCAAGGATGTTGGTATGCCACAGCCTACGCACACGTGACTGTCGCCTATGACCTCGCACTCACTCGTCGCGATGTCGACGCCCTCCGACAAGCCTGTACATAACGATCGGTAGTCCCCCGCAGTGCCGTCGTCATTGGCCGCCGGGTACCCTGGCTGATGACGACATACGTTTGACAACCCCTGACCCCGACGACAAGGACGCATCGTGCCTGAAAATTTCATTGTCATCATCCACGTCATCGCTGCAATCGTCTTGATTGGCCCTGTCATGATAGCGACATCACAGTTTCCTAAAGCTGCCCACGCAGCGCACAAGGGTGATGAGCTAGCGCGAGGCCGAGCGCAGTCACTCCACTCCATCACCAAAGGCTACGGCCTGTGGTCATTGATTGTCCCCCTGCTCGGATTCGGCGCGTTGTTCACAGTCGATGGTGCACTGAAAAACTACTTCATCCATACCGGGATCTTACTCACGCTGATTGCATGGGGGCTTCTATTCTTCGTTGTTATCCCACAACAGCGCACTCTCATTGCCGACCTTGGACTCCTCGATGAGGCGGACGACTACGAGCCTGATGAGATCCCTTCTGCCCAGTGGGACAAAACCCCTGGAATGCTTAATATGTTCTCTGGAATCTTCAACGCGCTCTGGGTGATCACTGCGATTTTGATGTTCTTCAAGCCGTAAGCAGAACATCAGAACAAACGCCAGCGTCGCTCCAGCACAGTGCTGGAGCGACGCTGTATCATTTCGACGTCACGAGTTCTTAACGCCGATCATCACGGCCTCGACCGTTGAAGCGACCACCGCGATCGTCGCTATAGCGTCCGCGTCCGCCTCGGTCGTTCCACTCCCGCCCACTGTTATTTCGATCATTCCGGCCCCAATCACGCCGATCTCGACGTCCTGAGTCACCCTGGTTCCAGTTGTCTCGGCTACCACGTCCACGATCATCACGGCCCCGACCACGGAAACCACGATCATTGCCGTAGCGGCCACCATCACGACCACGCGAATGCCGATCACGTCCACCGTCATCGGCACGACCCCGACGGTCCCCTGAGTACCGATCACGACTACGGCTACCGGAGCGACCAGCAGGTGCACCCGGATCTGGCTCAATTTTGATCAACTGGCCGGACACCCGTGTATCCTCCAGCGCTTCAAAGACCTCCATCGGAAGATCAGCAGGGAGCTCTATGAGGGAATGTTCCGAGAAAATCGAGATTTTGCCGAATTCGCGGGAATTCAGGCCACCTTCGTTGGCAATAGCACCGACAATCGCTCCTGGACGAACTTGCTGTCGTTTGCCCACGGCAATCTTATACACAGCCATCTCTTTACCAGTACGGTCGGTAAAGCGCGGGGCTTCTTTACCGCTAAAGCGCTCGTTGAGAGTGCGACTGTCATGCTCACGATCATTCCGGCGGCCCCGGCGGTCATTCCGCCGATCATTGCGTCGGATGGTGTCTTCCTTCAAGAGGAATTCGTCGCCCGACTGTGACTGTGTCGCTAGCGCGGCAGCGATATCTGCTAGCGGCGTGTCATGTTCTTCGGCATACGCATTGATGAGTCCACGGAAGAGATCGACTTGAGGATCAGCCAGCGATTCCGTGATTGATTGTGCAAATTTTGCCTTTCGTGTCTCGTTGACTTCGTCGACGGTTGGAAGCTGCATTTCCTCAATCGACGATTTCGTCGCACGTTCGATGGAACGCAGCAAACGTCGCTCGCGGGGAGTGACGAAGAGAATCGCCTCGCCGAAGCGGCCGGCACGGCCCGTCCGGCCAATACGGTGCACATACGACTCTGTATCGTGCGGAATATCGTAGTTGACGACATGAGAAATGCGTTCCACATCCAAGCCGCGGGCTGCAACGTCAGTCGCCACCAAAATGTCCAAGCGGCCATCACGCAGTTGATCGACAGTACGCTCACGCTGATTCTGCGCCATATCACCGTTAATCGCGGCCGCAGAGAATCCCCGGGCGCGTAACTTTTCCGCTAGTTCTTCGGTGTTCTGCTTGGTTCGCGCAAACATGATCATCGCGTCAAATTCAGTGACTTCGAGAATACGTGTTAACGCATCAAGTTTGTAGTGGTGGTTCACCAGTAGATACTGCTGGTGAATGTTCTCGGCAGTGCGCTGCTGGGACTTAATTGTGACCTCATGAGGGTCCTCCAAGTATTGCTTCGACAAACGCCGAATCGATGCCGGCATCGTCGCAGAAAACAGCGCAGTCTGTTTGTACTCTGGAGTATCAGCGAGGATGCGTTCAACGTCCTCCTGGAAACCCATGTTGAGCATTTCATCAGCCTCGTCCAACACGAGGTATTTGAGCTCAGAGAGGTCCAGGCTGCCGCGCTCCAAGTGGTCAATCACGCGTCCCGGTGTTCCCACGACGATGTGAGCCCCACGGCGCAGCCCCGAAAGCTGAACACCATAGGCCTGGCCACCGTAAATCGGGAGCACGTGAACGCCACCCAGGTGGTCAGCGAACTCCTGGAATGCATCAGCAACCTGGAGGGCAAGTTCACGCGTCGGCGACAAGACCAAGGCTTGCGGCTTTTTCTGCGATCGATCCAGGCGGGATAGAATTGGCAACGCAAACGCAGCTGTCTTACCAGTGCCCGTCTGTGCTAGACCAACAACGTCATGTCCCTCGGCCAAAATCGGGATCGTCGCAGCTTGGATTGGCGACGGTGTCTCGAAACCGACCTTTTTCACGGCTTTGACGATCTCGTCGCTCAGGTTTAAGTCGGCGAACGATGGGCCTTTGGGGCCATCATCGTGTGCCTCTGCGTCGGCACTCTCTACCGGATCTCCGGCCGTCACATCGTCTACTGTCAACGCGTCGTCTCGTGCGGAGTTGTCACTGTCCACATTCTCAGTCACTGTCATCGTTGTGCCCTCGACCGGGGCGTCACTCTCATTTCCCATTGCAGAGCTCGTGCTCGTATCTCCCTTAGCGGAGTCATCCTCAACATTAGTCGGGGTGGTGGGCTCGTCAGCCATATCTTTTCACCGATCTATCTCATGCCCGACATCACCGCTTGTACGCTCACATCCAACGCGCATGTCATCATCGGAGGCCATCGCGAGCAAAACCTCCGCCGATCTCAATACGGTCGACACCAGGTGACCCATTCTCCGTCGTCCTCTCACTACCGGGCTCGAGCGAGGACATCTTATCCTGGCTTCATGAGGGCTCGGCGGTCACAAGGGAGAAAAGGTCAGCTTTAGCTCGACGTCGATTGACGATACAGGCTTACAGTCCGCACGCGAGGACGTAACGGTATTCGTCGGTACTCAACAACATTCCATAACACAACAGCTACTTCACGGATCACGATCAATGCCAACACTATGTTGGAACAGTAGCTATCACTCTTTCCGCAGACGTACCAGCCTCGGTACATCCGACAGATTCCGAACACACCTTAGATAGCTATTCACCCCTGGGTTAAAGAATCCCACGAGACATCGTTTCGTGGAAGCATCTTGCGCAAGGAGCTATTTCACTCAAGCCAGTGCATTCAGTCCACCACAGGTTACGCGGGGAACACGAAAAAAGCGATTCGAAACATCATCACACCACTCGGCTCCTGGCACACCACTGACATCCCCGTAGCGCGGACCACATGCGGGGGAGGCGAACAATCGGATGTCCCAGCTCACACCCCACCTATCCTGTGACGGCTCATGTGTCATCGTCGATAAACTTCCCCCAACGTTAATGTGACGGTAATCTCAAGGGGGTGCGAGCGACTAATTCAAACCCCGGCAACACACCAGGACATTCCATGACATGCGATGATCAAACCCCTATTCGAGGGTGCGCAAGCTGGACACATCCATCACGTTCTTCACGCACACGAGCGCTCACCACCTGCGGACTTTCTCTCGCACTGTGCAGTACCGCGCTCACAGGTTGCTCATGGAACTCGCACAGCACGACATCAACATCAGTCGTGACATCGACCTCCACACGCACCGCTGCACCCTCCAGCCACACGGCACTACCTGTCCCCTCGATCCCCCCTGAGCCCACTGACGCGCCCCACAATGGCACTACGGAGGATAATGCATTACTTAACGCTGTCGTCGGTTCCGATAAACAGAACACCGATGTCAAAGATGTCCGTGGCGCTGGAACAACACAAGAACTTGGACAGCCAGCCTTAGCCAGCGGCATGCCGTACTATCCACCAGGCGTCCAATTCACGCGCAATGGAAAAACAATGACCGTGTGTCATCGCGGAAATGAGAGCGCAGTCAAAAAAGGCATTGAGCAGGTTGCCGCACTCAACGGCACAAGTTGCGAGTTCGCCGGCCAAGCAGCAGGCGAGGTATTTGCCAAGGTAACGGGTTCAAAAAAATTGAGCGAGACCACACCACTGTCGGTCACCGCAACGTCACCGGTAAGCAAAGAAAAGATCACACTCAACTGCGAGAGTCAGGCCGAGGTCACCGCATGCGAAAGCAAAGACGGCGCCTCCATCCTTATGTGGTAGACCGCCCTGTGCATTCTGGCTGGGTCAACGTCACCGTCAGGCTAGACGGTGTCACCCCACGGATCACGGACCTCACTGCCCCACGGATCCGTGGCTGAGGCTATAAGCTCAGCCTCCCAGCTGTCAGCCTGATCCACCGCAACACTGAGCACATTGAACACCGTATCGTAATCCGCGAAGACACCAAGATCCATGACCTCGACTTCCGCGTCGTCGCCATCCACAGAAGGATCAATATCCTCCTGAACCTCGGAATCAATATACGTTACAAAAGCAACCCGTATCGACGGCACGGATGACTCAACCGTTGTCACCACTTCCAACGACGAGGACTCCCCCACGTCAGCAACAAGTAACGTCGAATCCTCATCATCCTGAACAAAATCAAGATCGGCAATCCGCGCATCTGACCCATCGATAAGATCACGGATAATGGTGACAGCCTGGTCGGTCGCGACATGAAAATTCACCGTCTCGACGGCATCATCGACAGTAAAAATTGCTGTCACCAGCATAGCTTCATCGTCCGTAGCATCCTCATCGTGGATGGCATCAGCCACCGCCACATAGACATTCGCCGCTGGGATATCCGACTCGATGTCTTCAAAACGCAAATCCACATCTGGCGAAATCGGAACGAATAGAGCATCGCCCGAAAACCGGGATTCAATCCCCTCGTCATCCAGGGCTGCTGCAATTAATTCCAGGAAATTCATGTCCCCTCCACAACCTCTCCGACGCCAGCTGAACAGTGACACGCGCCATCATGAGTCTACGCCCCCACACACCATTGCGCCGAGGAAAAATCTTGCACGCCTCCCCATTGGTCTCGCACCCGCCACACCCTACCCCCTCCCACACGACCACTCACCGGGCTGGTCAGCAACGCCTGTCGACAACAAGTAGCGTGGTATACCCGCATGTCACGTCCACACATGATTGTCACTAACCATAAAATGGGTGTATCACAGTATTTCGTAGACCCTGTGAGACAGCACTACGAGAAATCACTGCGCTACCCGTTGCGTGCTCATTGACGACACAATGAACTGGTCGATCGCTAGCTCATTGCCCAGCAGGCAACACGAAAGAGGAGAACACCATGGCCACAAAGCCACGTCGTAAAACCATCGGAATTCGGTCC
The DNA here is from genome assembly GCF_037464985.1 of Corynebacterium sp. PCR 32. NCBI lineage: Bacteria > Bacillati > Actinomycetota > Actinomycetes > Mycobacteriales > Corynebacteriaceae > Corynebacterium > Corynebacterium sp. PCR 32. The sequence continues at coordinate 423,283 of NZ_JBAHVL010000001.1, read as the reverse complement.
ACACGCCAGAGAGCGGCCGTCGAAGACATCCTCGCTGACCTCCACCGATTCGCCTCGGCCGGCGACATTCACCGCCGCATCGTTGACACAGGTGGCAGCGTCGGGCTCACCACTGTCTATCGAACACTTCAAGCGCTCGCTGATGCTGGCGAAGTCGATGTCCTCAACAGCCTCGGTGGAGAATCCCTCTACCGCAAATGTCACTCCTCCACCCACCACCATCACCTTGTGTGCACCTCCTGCGGCGCTGCCATCGAAATCGACGGTGGCTCTGTCGAAGAATGGTCGCAAAAAGCGGCCGACCACCACGGCTACATCGTCACCGGCCATACGGCCGAAGTATTCGGCCTCTGCCCCCGCTGCCATAACAACAAAAAGTCATAACCTAGAAGACCGATGCCGCGCCGAGATACTGCTAGCTCCACGCGGCACTGACAAGACATCCAAGAGCCAGCGATGATGAGGCTTTGACTACCCAGAGAAGAGACTTCCCAGTGCAAATGTCGCTCCAGCAGCACCCGCACCTATCACCAGCTGGAGCAACGCTCGCTTAACTACCGACGTTCCCGACAGCAACCCAACGACCCCGCCCGTACACAGCAGCGCAATACCAACTAATGTGCACGCCACCACCACCGCACACAGCCCAGTCATCCCCACCACAAACGGCAATACCGGAATAATCGCACCTGATGCAAAGAATAAGAAACTGGAGATCGCTGCTCCCACAGCAGTACCCACCGCATCACGAGCCTCCTCGGAGGGATGAGCCAGGCCCCGCGCAGCATCACGAACTTTCGGCTGATCCTGGGACGGGAACGCTCCTGTTACCTCATCAAAAGCCGCATTAGCTTTTTGCTGCGCCTCCTCAGCGTCATATCCTCTCGCCCGATATACCAACGCCAACTCGTTGGCGTTCATGTCCAATTTTGAGACAATATCCTTCGCTTCAGGGTTCGGCTGCGAGGCGGCCAATAATTTCCGTTGGGAAGACACTGACACATACTCCCCCGCTCCCATCGACAATGCACCAGCGAGCACACCCGACAGACCTGTCACCACGATCATCTGGTGCGAAATTCCTGACCCAATAACCCCCAACACCAACGCCAAATTGGAAACCAGCCCATCGTTGGCCCCGAATACCGCTGCACGCAAGCTTCCCGACATATTTTCCCGGCCACGTGCAGCCAACCCACGGACAACTTCAGCATGAATCGCTTCGTCAGCGATCATCTGCTCAGTCGCGTCGGCATCCTTCACATACGGTGTCCGCGACTCAGCGGACTGAATGAGCGCAAGCACCCATACCGAACCTGCGTTCTTCGCCATCCAGCCGAGAAATCGAGTACTCCAACTAGCCGATCGTGGCATACCCACCCGATCACCGAGCCGCTCAAGCCAATAACGCTCATGCCGGCGCTCAGCCTCAGCAATCTCAAGGAGAATTGTACGTTCCTCCCCCGTCTTCTTCCGGGCAAGTTCGCGATAGACAGCCGCCTCAGCACGCTCATTAGCCACATATCGTTGCCACCGGTTGATCTGTCTCCGGGACGGAGTACGCGCCTCATCAGATTCATGTGTACTCATCCATTACTCCTCGGCTCACACTCGCCCTCACTCCCGCACAGCAGGTACATCGACTCCGTCGTCACACCGTGACTATTTGACTCCACCAAAACGGCGATCACGGCGGGCATATTCATCTATAGCGGCCCAAATATGATTTTTCGTAAAATCAGGGAAAAGAACATCCTGAAAAACATACTCCGCATAAGCGGACTGCCACAGAAGAAAATTCGAGGTTCTTTGTTCACCCGACGGACGCAGAAACAGGTCAACATCGGGCATATCAGGATCATACAAATACGATGAAATGGTTTTTTCACAGATCGCTGACGGTGATATTTCACCTCGCTGAACGTCTTGTGCAATCATGGTCATGGCATCCGCAATTTCCGCACGTCCACCATAATTAATACACATATTAAGTGTCATTGTCGTGTTGTTCACGGTCTGGCGCTCAGCTTTCTCTAACTCCCGAATGACAACACGCCACAAGCGTGGACGACGCCCAATCCACCGTATACGCACTCCCTTCGCATCCAATTCATCACGGTGTTCGTGTAAGACCTGACGGCTAAAATTCATGATGAATCGAACTTCCTCGGGACTGCGTCGCCAATTCTCCGTGGAAAATGCGTACGCAGACAGCATCGAGACCCCTGCTTCAAGGCATCCATCCACCGCATCCATTAAGACGGCCTCACCACGTTTATGCCCCTCAGTACGGGGCAAGCCACGTTCCTGAGCCCATCGACCATTACCGTCCATCACCAATGCAATATGGCGAGGAATCAACTCCGACGGAATATCAGGCGGAGCAGTAGGAAGCTGAAGCGACGAAGAATTCACGTCAATTATTCTGCCAGACTATCGACGCCCACACCGAGCGTGTCACACTAGCCCTCCATGAGCTCGATAGATCGCACTTTCATACCCAAATGCCAGTGCACATAGCGAACGACCACATCATGACAACTATCAGCAATGCGCCAAAACTCCGACGAGCCACCAGACGTGTTCCATGCGTCACGCACCGATTGATCACAATCATGCATAAGCCACCACGCCATGCGCAGCGACCCCTCGGGGACAGACAATGCCCCCGGAGGCCGGCACGCACTACACACGGCCCCGCCGGCCGACGGAGAAAACGCATGGTGGGGTCCCGGCTCACCACACGCCGCACACGAAAACAACTGAGGTTCCCAGCCTTCGTTCGCCAACGCTTGCACAACGAACTTGTCGACGCGCAACGTCGGCAATCCGTCACTACCCTGGCGCCCATCACGAACGCAGGAGGCCGTAGCCGCCGCCAAGGAAGAATGAGCACCCACTGGCCAAGAATGAGCAATATCCTCGATGGCATCAGCCGCAGCATCACAGAGGGATGCATCGTCGCCAATAGTAAATTTCTCTGCGACATCGAGAACTGCACAGGCAGCGGTGTATTTCGCGTAGGAATCAACAATCAGTTGGTTGTAGGAGCGGATAGTTTCGGCCGAGGTCAAACTCGCAAGTGAGCCACGGCCAACATACAACTGAACATCGACAACAACGAACGGCGCCAGCCTCCCACCAAACCGGCTTTTATTCTTTCGCACGCCTTTGGCCACCGCACGAACGACACCATGATCACGTGTCAATAAAACGACAATACGATCCGCCTCGCCATAATCATAGTGCCGAACAACCAGAGCTCGATCGCGATAGTTCTGACGCATAGTCAGATTAAAAACCTAATCTTCCTAGCGATTTAGGATCAGACTGCCAATTATCAAGCACTTTGATGCGTAAATCGACAAACACATTGTGTCCCATCAACTCAATCAAGGAACGACGTGACTGCGAGATAATCCGCCCCATACGGCGATTATTCTTCCCAAGAAGAATCTTCTTCTGCCCAGGCCTCTCCACATAAATCACTGCGTGGATGTCGAGAACATCAGGGCGATCATGGTTAGGAAGAATCTCATCAACGTCCACGGCCACCGAATGCGGCAACTCATCACGCAAACCGGACAACGCCGCCTCCCGGATCAATTCCGCGATACGCGTATCACGATCTTCATCCGTCACATGCCCATCAGGGTAGAATTTTGGCCCCTCAGGAAGATGGCTCGTCAGCACATCGATCAGCGTCGTCAGCTGGAAACCATCCTTCGCTGAACAAGGAACAACATCCACCCCGCCCAGGAGATCGTGAAGTGCCATCAGCTGAGCACCGACCTCATCTTTGGTGGCAGCATCCGTCTTCGTCACTATGCCCATAAGAGACACATTCGGGGCAATGTGACGAACATTGTCCACAATCCACCGATCACCCGGGCCCACTTTTTCATTCGCAGGGACACAAACACCAATAACATCAACATCCGCATAGGTATCTTTGACGATCTCATTGAGACGTTCGCCCAAAAGAGTACGCGGACGGTGCAACCCCGGGGTATCAACAACAACGATCTGCGCGTCATCTCGATGTACCAAACCGCGAATAGGGTGACGAGTCGTCTCCGGCTGATCCGCCGTAATGGCGATCTTCTCGCCCACCAACGCGTTAGTCAACGTTGACTTTCCCGTATTCGGCCGACCCACGAAGCTCACAAAACCCGACCGGAAACCATCAGGCTGATCACCCAATGACGACCCCTGTAATGAATCCATACTACGTATTCTCCTAATATATTTTTTGATGCTCCCGCACATCGAACCATGACTGGGATTACACGAACTCTCCAGCGTCATCACGTGCCCCATCACGGGCATCGCCACCAACAGCATCCATGGACGAGGTCATCGTTGACGTCGAACGACTGACGACAACACTGGTAATACGTATGCGACCACGCCGATCATGCCCACCTTCCGCCCGGAAGGTCAATCCCGCTGTCGTCACCTCTGCACCAGGCAGCGGCACACGACCAAGCTCATAGGCCAACAATCCCGCGACAGTCTCAACATCCTCCATTTGCTCCTCAGAGAACTCAATGTCAATTCCCCGCTCTTCGTCATACAATTCAACCAACTCATCGAGCGAGAGCCGTGCGACAATCCGGAATGACCCATCCTCAAGCTCGTCGACCGGGGCAACCTCATCCTCGTCATATTCATCGCTAATCTCACCGACAATCTCTTCCAAAATATCTTCAATAGAGATAAGACCAGCGATGGCGCCACGTTCGTCGACAAGAAGAGCGATATGATCGTGAGAGGTTTGCATATCACCGAGAAGATCGTCCAACGGCATAGAATCAGGCACAAATTCCGCCGGGCGCATCACTTCTTTCACGAGCGTCGAATTTTTAGCCGGATCCTCGTACGTCGCCGCCACAAGATCCTTGAGATAAACAACACCCTCAATATCATCGACATTCTCCCCCACGACGGGGATCCGAGAGTGCCCAGAACGGATACATAACCGCGTCGCTTGACGCAGGGTCTTCTCCGACTCAATCCACAACATGTCCGTCCGTGGAACCATGACCTGCCGGGCACGGGTCGTCGCTAAATCAAATACCGCCTGAATCATCCGTCGTTCTTCCATCTGAACGACACCACGCTCCGAAGCAATATCCACCATCTCACGCAGTTCGACCTCATTAGCAAAAGGACCATGTTCAAAATTCTTCCCCGGCATCAACACATTTCCTCCCCAAATGAGCAACGATGCGAGGGGACTCAGAATTATCACAACAGGCCGCAAGAACAACGCTGCACGCAACGCAACCGTATAGGGTTTCTGACGCCCCACAGTGCGCCCCACCACGCCCAACAGGACGTAGGAAAGCACCGTGATGATCACCACCGCAACGGCAACCTCACCACTCAGTCGAATCGCAAGAACAGTGATCGTCACCGATGCCCCAGCTTCGCAGGCTGAGCGCACGAGAATCAGAGGGTTAATAAAACCTGCACGGTTGTCAATAATCGCCAATAATCGTCGTGTACCCCGCGTGTCATCCATGTCCTCCACCCGCGCACGAGATACCGAGGTCATCGCAGTCTCTACCGCAGTGAACAACGCAGCGATAGCCAACAGCACCACAACAATGGTGCAATTAACCACGCCTTCAGTCAGCGCATTCACAGACGTACACCGACTCCCACATTAATCACGGTCCACAGGCTCAGCGATCATCCCGCCCACCGTCGACGTCACCATCTCCTCGTCCAAAGCTTCACGGTCAGCAGCAGTGGGGAACGCACTCGGGCCGGTCGGTTTCGGACCATAGGACACACCGCGTTCGTCCAGGTCATTGTACCAATCCGCCAAAATATCATTCTGAAGGGCGAACATACGGCGCTCCTCCTCAGGAGCAACATGGTCATAGCCCAACACGTGCAAGATGCCATGCACCGTCAACAATGACAGCTCATGACCCAAACCATGCCCTGCACGATGCGCTTGACGCTCCGCAAACGCAGGACACAACACAATGTCACCCAACATCGCTGGACCGAGGGACTCGGCATCCGGCCTGCCTGACCCTGGCGTCAACTCATCCATGGGAAAACTCATGACATCCGTGGGGCCTTCCAAACCCAACCAACGCACGTGAAGATCTTCAATCGTCGGTTCATCGACAAGAGAAATCGTCATCTCCGCAGCAGGATGGATGTCCATCCGCATCAGAGCAAATTGGGCGACGTCAATAAGTGCTTCCTCATTGACACCATCATGTCCAGATTCATTAAAAACTTCGATACTCACTCGGAGTCCTTCCACACATACCGACGACGCTGCTGCCGATGCCTCCGGTCATTCTTCTCTCCAGGCGCGCCCCCACGCCCGTCACCTGCGCCACCATCAGCGCCAGATGGCCGAGCACCTTCTGAGTGTTCGTAAGCATCCACAATCGCTGACACAAGGTGATGTCGCACAACATCCTCAGACTCCATACGGACAATAGTGATGTCGTTAACCTCATCCAATACGGTCACTGCGCGAGCCAACCCAGACTGCTGATTGGGAAGATCGACCTGAGTCAGGTCCCCCGTCACCACCATTGTGGTACCAAAGCCGAGTCGTGTCAGAAACATCTTCATCTGAGCAGGTGTCGTGTTTTGCGCCTCATCCAGGATGACAAACGCATTATTGAGCGTCCTACCGCGCATATATGCCAACGGGGCTACCTCAATAATGCCCGATTCCATCAGCTTAGGAATAGTCTCAGGCTCCACCATGTCACGCAGCGCATCATGAAGCGGACGCAAGTATGGATCAATCTTGTCGTGCAACGTCCCCGGCAAAAAACCAAGATTTTCGCCAGCCTCAACCGCAGGTCGCGTCAAAATAATACGGTGAACCTCACGACGCTGTAACGCTTGAACAGCCTTAGCCATCGCCAAATACGTCTTACCCGAACCCGCGGGACCAACTCCAAACACAATCGTGTTGGTATCTATGGCATCCACGTAATCGCGCTGTCCAGGCGTTTTCGGGTGAACACCCCGGCCCCGGTGTGTCACAATCGCAGCACCCTCCGACGGCATTGTCTCAGTATCACGGCGAACCAACGACATCGTCGTGAACACCGCGTCAGCGGAAACAGGGTGACCACGCCGCGCCATCGACTGCAATTCAAGAAAAATACGACGCACCGCTCGACATTCGGCAGAACCACCCGTTACCGTTACCCGCGCACCACGAACATGAACATCCGCATCCACTGAACGCTCCACAACACGCAGATTGTGATCGGCCGGCCCTAGTATCTGCGGGGCATAGTTTTCATCGAGATCAAAACTTAGCGATGACACAGCAGCCGAGGGCACGAGGCCCCCTGAATCATCATCAGATGATGCCTCTGCGATGATGGTACGCGATGATTGACGTCGAGATAGGGGTTGCGACGTACTCAGTGGAAACCTCCCTGGTTGGTTTGGTTCCTCAGTGTAGCGTGTGAATCCATCTCCGTCGCCCGGATGCACCATCGATCGACAATCATCCCCGTGACCAACGCCTCGTCAACACACCTAGTGCCCCGAGAGCGACGCTCGCCGCCGTAGCAGTGCGCAGCACTTCTGGCCCCAGAACAACCGATCGTGCCCCCGCCATCACAAACGCATCATGCTCATCGGGAGCAATACCACCCTCGGGCCCCACGATCACCATCATCTGCGACGCCTGACCAACCTCGTCTGACAACGCCGTCAACGACACCGATTCAGATTCTTCCAACACAATCACGAGGCCGCCGGACTTCGTGACGTGAGAGATGGCGGTGACCACATCCTCTGTGGAGGACACGTGTCCGATACGAGGAAATCGCGCGCGTCGTGATTGCTTTGACGACGCAATGGCCGCATCAACCCACTTCATGGCTGCTTTCTTCTCTTTGCCCTTCCACCGCGCGATCGAGCGCGAGGCCGACCACGGCACAATCGCATCAGCACCCGCCTGGCAAGCTAAATCAACCGCAAGTTCGGAGCGATCTGACTTTGGTAGCGCCTGAACAACCGTCACCGGAGGGGTCGGCAATGCCGTGTGACCACATTCTTCTACTCTAGCGACAAGCTGCGACTTCGACGGGGTCTCCCGGACCGTACACGCAGCCCAATATCCCCGACCGTCGACGAGGACGAGCGAATCACCCACTGCTATGCGTGTCACCGTCACAGCATGACGGCCTTCCGTGCCGTCGAGAGTAACGACATCACCAGAAGAATACTGCGTCAGTGGGCTTCGGAGACCAGCAATACCACTATCCCACCCGCTGACGATATCAACGATCGCTGGGAATACTCCATCACGATATCCATCGTGTCCATAGGCGAAGACAGGATCACTCATCGACGTTAACGCCCAGCGAACCGATTTCGCAGACGAGAAAAGAGCCCGCCACTGGAGTCCCGGTCATTGACGACTGCGGACTCCTTCCGGTGGTTCTTGACCTGCTTCAACAGTTTTTCCGTCTTGGAATCTAGTTTGGTTGGCACCGCAACGCTCACATGAGCGACCACGTTACCCTTCCGGTCCGACCTAATCTGCGGCATACCGCGACCCTCAACGGTAATAGTCTCGTCGGGCTGGGTTCCTGGAGCAATAGTTAAGGAAAACTCCTCACCAACCGGATCTTTCACAGATACCGATGCTCCCAGCGCCGCATCCACCATGGGAACCGATACACTCATGTGAAGATCATCGCCCTCACGGACAAAAACAGAATCTGGTGCGACACGAACCTCAACATAAAGATCACCAGCGGGGCCCCCACCTGGGCCCACCTCACCCTGATTCGACAGACGGACACGCATACCGTCGTCAATACCTGCCGGAATATCGACAGTGATCGGGCGACGCTTCTTCACACGACCGTCACCACCACACTTCGTGCAGGGGTCGTGGATAATTTCACCTGTACCAGCACACCGGCTACAGGCACGGACAGTTTGAACATTACCCAGGAAGCTACGCTGGGTTTCCACCACCTCACCACGCCCTTGACATGTCGTACACATGGCTGGGGCCTTCCCCGACTGGGAGCCCTTTCCCTGGCAGGAATCACACAGAATCGCCGTGTCCACGGTGACCTCTTTACGGACACCGGTATAGCACTCAGCCAAGTCAAGCTTCATACGAACAAGGGCATCATTACCGGGACGCACCCGCGGCTTCGGACCACGCATTCCCGACGTGGCTCCGCCGAAGAACTGCTCGAAAATATCTCCTAAGCCGCCTCCGCTGAAGCCTCCAGAGAAACCACCCGCACCACCATAATTCGGCTGCGCCTCAGGATCTCCCCCAGCATCAACAATGCTGCGCTTTTGCGGGTCAGTCAAGACCTCTTGCGCAATCTTTAGCTCATTAAATTTATCAGCGGCTTCTGCGGAATCATTGACATCAGGGTGGTACTTCCGCGCTTTACGGCGGAAAGCTTTCTTAATATCTGCGTCGGTCGCGTTCTTGTCGACACCTAAGATTCCGTAATAATCTCGAGCCACAGCTCACGTGCTCCTCGTACAAATACGTTAGTGTTATCAGGGATAAGCGTTGTTCCGGTTCAAATTAAAGAGTAGCGCGAGAGTACATAGTATCGCGATGGTGTCCATCCCTCACACAGCGACCACCGGCTACCCAAACAGTGAATGCTATCGACGTTTACTCCCCACGCAAAACATCACCGACATATTTAGCAACGACGGCAACATGCGACATAGTACCGGGATAGTCCATAAACGTCGGACCCACTACACCTAAGCCACCTAGACGCTCTGCAGCACCACCATACCCAGCGGAGACAATAGATGCCTCACGAAGCTCTTCATTGTCATTTTCTTCACCAATGGACACATGCACCGATTCCAAATCACGCGCCGCTGCTAAAAGCTTCAACACCACAACCTGTTCCTCGAGCGCCTCGAGAACCGGCCGCAGCGCATTAGAACCCTCCTGCGTCCGCGCCAAGTTCGATGCACCAGCGAGAATCAAACGATCCGACGGGCGTTCAACAAGTGTTTCCACAATCACTGTCGAGCACGCCACAATGACGGAACGCAATTCACGCGGCGTATGAGCCACCAGTGACTCCATCGCCCCCGGAGCCTCCGCTAAGGGTTTCCCGCTCAGCGCCCGGTTCACCGCATCACGCGCCCGGGGAACGTCCTCCGGAGGAACATCCGAGGAGAGCTCAACATTTCGCTGCTCCACCCGGCCAGTATCGGTGATCAGCACCAACAAAAGACGATGTGGTGTCAATTGAACAATCTCGCAGTGCTTGACATGACTCACTGTTAACGTCGGCACCTGCACCACCGCAACATGCCTGGTTAATTGCGCAAGCAGTTGCACGCTGCGACGCAAAACGTCTTCCAGATCAACACCATCTTGAAGGAAGGACAAAATAGCACGATGCTCAGACTTCGATAAGGGCTTAATGTCATGTATCGAATCAACGAACGCCCGGTAGCCTCTCTCTGTGGGGATCCGCCCCGAACTCGCATGCTGCTGTGCAATATAGCCTTCGGCTTCCAGCACACCCATATCATTACGAATAGTTGCTGAAGACACTCCCAGTTTATGCCGCTCAACCAGGGATTTTGAACCGACCGGTTCCCTCGACATGATGTAGTCGGTCACGATGGCCCGCAACACCTGTGCACGGCGTTCCTCTGTTCCAGCCATCAGTCCCTCCTACGTCGTCAATCCACAACCGTCACGCCTACGATGCCTCCGAGCCATCAGACTCATCTAGGTATCGTCGCTCACCAGAATATCGGTAATAATCCCATCCGCGAGCAAGCGCCCACGATCAGTCACCGCAATCCGGTTCGGGCTCGGACGCCAAAGGAGACCGTCAGTGATGAATTCCTCAGCCTTCGCTGCCGCTGACGAGGACAGATGATCCACATCCATTCCTTCTGCCAGCCGCAATGCCAACATCACGCGTTCTTCGTGACGCTCCTCCGATGTAAGATTCTCAATGTCCTTTAAAGGTAACGTCTCGTCCGACTGACAAATCATGGCAGCGTACCGTGCCGGATGTTTGACATTAACAAACCGCTGATCGCCCAGATGCCCATGAGCTCCTGGGCCAGCACCCCACCAATCCCCATCACGCCAATACACTAAATTGTGCCGGCACTCACCGCCCGGACAAGCCCAGTTAGACACCTCGTACCACCGCAAACCGTCACTAGTTAGACGTTGATCAATGAGGTCATACCGACGAGCCAACGTGTCCTCATCGGTTTCCTCGACCTCACCGCGACGCACCTTGCGTGCCATCGCAGTCCCACGTTCAATAATGAGGGAATACGCGGACACGTGATCGACACCTGCCTCAAGGACGGCATCAACCGACCGACGGACATCATCATCAGTTTCACCGGGTGTCCCATAGATGAGGTCCAGGTTGACGTGGTCGAAGCCTGCGGCACGTGCCTCCTGCGCGGCAGTCACTGGCCTGCCCGGAGTATGACGCCGGTCGAGCACCGCGAGAACCTTTTCTGATACAGACTGCATCCCCAAGCTCACCCGTGTAAAGCCTGCCTTCCGGAGTGCAGCAAAAAATTCGGGCGACGTCGACTCCGGGTTCGACTCTGTCGTGACCTCTGCGTGGGGGGTGATCCCCATGGAGGAACGAACTGCATTGACTATCCTCGTCAAACCATCAGCACCCAGTAGCGACGGTGTTCCGCCCCCAATAAAAACGGTATCAGCTGCAGGGAGTCGAAAGCGCTCCGTCGCGCGGGCAAGTTCACGCTCGAGAGCGTCAAGATACTGAAGCACCGGCGAGGAGAGCCTCTGAGACGGGGACAGTGATGCTGATGATCTCCGTGGCGCATCGACCGCTAATGAGGCGCGCTGAGGAATGCCCAATTCCCCCGGGGTATAGGTATTGAAGTCACAATAGCCACATCGCGTCACACAAAACGGGACGTGAACATATACCCCAAAAGTATCGTTACGCGCAGTCCTAAGAGGCAAAATGCCCACCTTGGCGACGTGACGCCACACTGGAGACAATGCGGTCAATCCGCGCCCGCTCTTCTAGAAACGGCGGAGGGCATGTCCCATGCATCATCCGCGTAAATGGTGGATAGGGTAACGCCACGGTACGTTTCCACGCACCAATTGCACTGACGACATGGTCATACGCCCGCGCAAACACAATCGACAAATTCGTCGACGACGGGTCATCTGTTGCCATATTAGTCTGATATTCCACCCAATCAGCCACGTCCGAGCACAGCTGTGCCACCAATTGTGTTCGCCCCACCAATGCCGCATTCACCGCATCAGCGTCAACCACCGTGGGGATGGGAAAACAGGTGGTCAATGAATCTACCGTGACTGCACGAGGTTCCTCCCGCAAGCCACTCATCGGACGCCCAGAACGCTCGCGAACCCCAGCGCCCGCTGATAAGACACCACTTTTCAACCCCGATGTCAAAGCACGCCGAATCCCGACGAGCTCCGGGGTCACACTCCGAATGTCTTCGCGGGCTTCCCGGACAATAATGTCGCATTCTTCACGACAATCGTCAGCAAGGCCTTCATCCCAGTCAGCGAGAGCTTCACCAATATTGTCGATATACGTGGCGACTTCATCGCCAATATCAGAAACCTCCTGGGTGAGCTCGCGAAGCCTTTCCGTGGCACTATACCGAGCGGGAGACTCTTCAAGCACAGGCGAACTCCTCACAGAATCGACCGAACCAAAAACGATATGCGCAGGCGGAAATAACCAATCTAGGCAGGAGACTGATCATAATCCGCGCGACACAATCGGTGTGAACTAGGGACGGGGATAACCATAAGGCAGTGCGACTGCCAATGCACTGCGGCGCGCCGATGAGCACCTAATCCTGATACAGATTCGCGATCTCCCGAGCGAAATGTTGCGCTACCACATGCCGCTTCACCTTCAGCGTCGCCGTCAATTCCCCGTTCTCCTCAGTGAAGTCACGGTCGAGAATGTGGAATTTTTTCACGGCTTCCGCATGCGACACCATGCTGTTCGCACCGTTGATCGCATCTTGAATTTCGGCTCGCAATACTGGGTTCGCATGCAGCTCACGGCTACTGACATTTTCACTAATGCCGTGGTCACGCTTCCACTTCTCCACCACCTGGTCGTCTAGAGTGACGAGGCAGGCGATAAAAGGTTGCCCGTCCCCCACCAGCATTACTTGGCTAATCAATGGGTGAGTACGCATGCTATCTTCCAATGGGCCAGGAGACACGTTCTTACCACCAGCGGTCACCAGGAGTTCCTTCTTGCGACCCGTAATCTTGATATGCCCTGATTCAATAATGTCGCCGAGATCACCCGTGTGGAAGTATCCATCCTCGTCAAAGCATTCATTGGTGGCTTTTTCATTGTTCCAATAGCCATCAAAAATAACAGGCCCTTTCAGGCACAGTTCTCCATCCTCAGAAATACGTGCCGAACACCCGCCGGATGGCCGCCCCACCGATCCGATGACATTGTCGTCATAGTTGACGCAAAACGCTGCAGTCGACTCCGTCAGGCCATACCCCTCGTACACTGTGGTGCCGATTCCGCGGAAGAAGTGAAGCAGCTCTGGATTCATCGCCGAACCACCGGAAATGCAGAACTGAACCGCTCCACCCATAGCAGCTCGAATCTTGCGATACATGAGCCGATCAAAAATGGCACGACGCCACTTCAAAACCCGAGACGGACCGCCACTATCTAACGACTTTGAGTATTGAATAGCCGTTGCTTCAGCACGAGCAAACAACAACATTCCCACTGGACCTTTTTCTTTCGCCTGAGCCTGGACCCCGTTGCGAACCTTCTCAAAGACACGGGGAACACCCAGGATCAAATTAGGCTGCGCACGCTGAAATTCGACAGCAATCGTTGAAAAATCCGACCAGTGCGACTGCTGCGCACCACCAACCGCCATGGTCAGAGAAATTGCCCGGGCGAACACGTGAGCCAATGGGAGGAAGGTAATGTAGCGCATCCCCGGCCGGGCGATACTTCGGCCGATACTATGAGTCAACAGTGATCGCGCTTCGCTGAGCCAATTGGCATGCGTCAACCTACACCCTTTTGGACGTCCTGTCGTTCCCGACGTATACACCAGGCTAGCCAAGTCGGACGACTTCGTTGAATGAATTCGCTCCCACACCACATCGTCAGAAACGCTCCGCCCTTCAAACGCAAGCGTATCCAACGCTGACGAGTTAAATTCGAGGATGCGACGAAGCTTCGTTGACGAGCCTTTCAAACGTGGTTTTCCATCGTCCCCCAAGACGAGGAACCGCATGAGTTGGGTATGCTCACGCGTTTCGGTGACGGCGAACACCGCCCCAGAGTCTTCGATAATCCATTGGATCTGGTTGGCCGATGATGAACCATAGATCGGCACCGTCACCGCCCCGGCAGCCCAGATCGCAAAATCCATCACAGTCCACTCATATCGTGTCTCAGATAACAACGCGACACGATCACCTTGCTGGACCCCGTTGGCAATGAGTCCCTTGGCGACATCCATGACCTCAGAAATGAATTCTTCCGACGTTACACTGACCCATTCAAAGTTCTTAGGGCGAGTAAATAATGCCAGCTTGGGACGTCGCTTGTTGTTCTCCAACATGACGGTCAAACAGGTTTCGTTCTCACCCACCGAATACTGGGGCTTGGTGGAGCTCTCTTTCATTGCCACTGGCTTCCGATCCCCTCGCTGTACCTTTGTGAACTACGCTACTTTGATTATCCCAGAACAATCTACGCCATTGGACACATCATGTGTGGGCGCTTCTCATAATTGTTACCTGTTTCCTGGCACTACCCGAGACACGTAACGCTGCACAGTGAATGACCCTATCGGCAGGCGCACACTGAGAAGGAAATCTCAGTCACAGCGCATACATCCACCCAGTGACCCCATATACAGCGGAACATGTCGACCGCTGGCTATCATGCGTTCTAGACGTGCGCCACAAGGTAGGCAACGACAATGACCGCGATAAGGAGAAATAGGAAGTTTCTCACCTGGGAATTCTTCACGACTCCTCCTCCATACGATGGCCGCGCACTGTCCGGTTATGTTCTTCAATCGCACTCTCGATCGGTATGCCGACCTTATCAACAATATGGACGACCGCCCATGCCACACCGACTGACACTAGCACCACAATCGGAATCACCAGCGGCGCTTGTCCCCACAACGACAGGGAAAGAAGCCACTGCTCCGCCTTATTCGACACATCCACCACAAGCGTCACGGAGTCCGGCGACCATACTCGCACCCTCTCCACGCGGGACGCAGAGGCGCCGCTGAGGGCTAAAAATACAGGAGCAGTCAGCATGGTGATGGCCTCGTCCCTTCCTTCGCTGCGCTGGAGTCACACGAAAAACATTATGCATGCTCCCACCGCACCCCGCACAAACACCGGTGTCGAGAAGGAATCATGGCTGACGGCTCCCCAGATTCCAAAGCTCATCGCGTGCAGAGTAACGAGACGAGGATCGCAGGGACATGACCAGTGGACATATCATCATGGTCACATGAACGTGATTGAATAGCTCTATGATTTCGGAGCCACCTGTCGCACCGTCGGAGGATGACGAACCCCCCATTCGCTCCACCACGACCCCACCCGCAAGCAACAACACACGTGAGGCCCTCTATGAGAGGACAGCTCGGCTCTATGATCGTGTAGCCACACAAGTATCCTCACGTCTTATAGCCACATACTCGACGTCATTCACCGTATCGACTCGTCTGCTCAGCCCCCGCGTCCGCCATGACATCCATAATCTGTATGGAGTAGTCCGCATCGCCGATGAAGTCGTCGATGGAGCAGCAGCCGGCCATGGGCTCACTCCTCATCAAGTCCAGGCAATCCTCGACGACTATGAACAACGCATAGTTGAAGGCATCACCATCGGTTTTTCAACAGACCCGATCATTCATGCTTTTATCACCACGGCACGTACGTGCCGGATTGACCCTGCACACCTGTCTGCTTTTTTTCGATCCATGCGGGCCGATGTTGCCTTCTCTCCCGATAACCAGCCCAACGACCATCACCGTCGCGGATCACTGAAGAATCCCACCGTAATGATCAGGGCGATCGACGCACCCACAACCATCTACGATGCCAATACTCGACATGACTACGTGTACGGTTCAGCAGAAGTCATTGGTCTCATGTGTCTGTCGATTTTCCTGCGTGATGAGTCACCATCAGCGCATGACCGGGAGACCATGGAAACCGGGGCACGTCACTTGGGGGCCGCGTTTCAGAAGATCAATTTTCTTCGGGATTATGCCCTGGATATCGACGGCTTGAACCGAGACTATGTGGCCGACGGCGCCCCGCTCACCGATGAGCTCAAGGATTCCCTTCTCCAGGAAATCTACCATGATTTAACAATTGCCCAGCACGCCATTCCTCTGCTTCCGATAAGCTCGCGGATTGGCGTACGCGCTGTCCATGACCTTTTCGCGGGGCTGGCGCATTCTCTTGACCGCGCGCCAGCGAGCACAGTGCGGTCAACACGGGTTCGCACGAGAAATGTGAAAAAGGTATTCATCCTTGCGCAATCGATCGGACGCGGACGACGGAGAGAGTGACGTGGTACGAGATGTGTTCGCTCACCCCTGTGTTCGATCTCACTGCCACCGACTATCCTTACGTTTATGTCTGCCCACCGTTGTTCCCCACTTGATATACAGGAACTCCGCGCACGCGGAACGAGGAAATGGACGCAATTCCCCCCTGATGTTCTTCCTATCTGGATCGCTGAATCTGATTTCGATACCTGCCCGGCGGTTCTCAACGCCGTCCAGGAAGGAAGCCGACGCCAATATTTCGGTTATCCTACCGACCTTCCTGCACTCGGTGAGGCACTAAGCTCATGGTGCCTGGATGCATACGGGTGGTCGATTGATCCATCGAGTATCGTTGGCGTTCCTGATGTCGTCCGGGGGCTTCGCCTCGCGATTACACATTTCACGCCGCCCGGCAGCTCAATTGTTATCCCGACACCAGCGTATACGCCTTTTTTTGCGTTGCTGGAGGTGTGTTCACGGCCCGGGGTGTTCGTCCCCATGATCGAGGACGATTCCACAGGACGGTGGGTTTTTGATCTCGACGGTCTTGAGCGTGCTTATGCCAACGGCGTCGGCAGTATGATCCTGTGCAATCCGTATAATCCACTGGGAACAGCGTTCACCGCGGACGAGCTGCGCGCTGTGACCGACCTCGCCGCACAGTACAATGTGCGTGTGTTCTCGGACGAAATCCATGGCCCCATGGTGTATGACCGTCCCCATATCCCAACAGCAAGTGTCTCCGAAACCGCGGCGCGCATCACAATTACTGCGACAGCAACGTCAAAAGGGTGGAATACCGCAGGTCTCAAGTGTGCCCAGCTTATTTTCTCCAATCCTGATGACAAGACAGTGTGGGATACAGCAGTCAACTTCCTCGATAAGGAAGGGGTATCAACCCTAGGTCAGCTCGCCGCTATCGGCGCTTATACCGAGGGGCGCGAATGGTTACAGGATGAAATCGACTACCTGAGGGAAAATAAGAGACTTCTTGTTGATGGCCTCAGCCATATTCCGAATCTCCGTACCACCGACCCTGAAGCCACGTTCCTGTTGTGGGTAGATATGACTGACGTTGTGGTTCCCGGTTCTCCGGTGAGTGGGGAGACGTTCGGAGAGAGCATTCGTCGAGGTGGCCCCACACCTGAGCAATGGCTGGTTACTCACGCCAAACTGGCTCCCAATGATGGCGCAGCCTTCGCCGAACCGGGAGCACAGACATCGCAGCCCGGCGACCATGGCGACCTACCTCACGGTGTGGGATGTATACGTATTAATTTCGCAACCTCACGCGAAATCTGCCAGGAGATTGTCACCACCTTTGAACGACTTTTCGGGACCAGCCACTCGTGACCATGCGTGTGATGACACAAGGCCAACAACCACGACGCATCGCTGCCATCCTCGTGACTGTTGGCTTGGCGGCGGTCTCCTCGCTACTCGGCGGATGTAGTGCGGGGCACACAGCTGTCCACACCGGACGCGTTGCTTCTAAAGACTCGATTGTTGTCGCCCTCACGGCAGCCCCCGCTACTCTCGACTTCACCACTTCCGCGGGTGCAGCCATCCCTCAAGCATTGATCGGCAACGTCTACGAAGGTCTTGTTCGAATCACGGAACACGGTACCATCACACCGCAGCTGGCAACGTCGTGGGACCTCTCCCCCGACCGCACCACGTACACCTTTCATCTCCGGCACGGAGTGCACTTTTCCAACGGTGATGAATTCACCGCAGATACCGCAAAGTTCAGCATTGATCGGGTCAAATCCGATGCCTGGACGAACGGTCTCAAAGCGGGTATGACACCGGTGACAGGGACACGAGTCATCGATGCGTACACATTGGAGGTCACTCTCTCGACTCCCAGTAACAGCTGGTTATGGTCGATGGGTACCCTCATTGGTGCCCAAATGACACCCCGTGGTGTTGGTTCTTTAGCCACAAAACCTGTCGGGACTGGTCCGTTTACTGTCGATGAGTACAAGGTTGGCCAGTTCCTCACGTTGACAGCGAACCAGTCATACTGGGGTCGTCCACCAGCAACCCGCCATGTGGCGCTGCGCTATATGTCCGACTCCACCGCAACAGCGAATGCGCTTCGCGCGGGCGACGTCGACGCCATCGTTGGCATGGATGCACCAGAAATGGTGCCATCTTTGCGCAAAGACCCTCGTGTCGCCGTCGACGTCGGGACCACAACGGGCGAAGTTCTCCTCACGATGAACAATAAGCGTGCACCGTTCAACGATGTCCGTGTCAGACAGGCCGTCATGCACGCGGTCAACCGGCAGGCCGTTATCACCACAGCAAGTGGCGGCCTGGGGACCAACACCGGCGGGGTGCCCGCACCACCCACCGACCCGTGGTCGTACACCTCCCAGGAGTATCCGTACGATCCAGCCCGCGCTCGCCAGCTTCTTGCCGATAGTGGTGTTCATGACCTCAACATTACGTTTACAGTTCCTGCTCGACCTTACGCGTCTAATGCTGCGGAGATCATTGTTTCTGAACTCGAAGATGTGGGAATACATGCCCACATCGAACTCCAAGAGTTCCCAGCCGTGTGGCTTTCTCAGACCCTGACTCATCACGACTATGACATGTCCATCATCGAGCACGCTGAAGCTAGAGATATCCCAACACTGTTCGGCAAACCGAACTACTATTTGGGCTACGACGACACGGTCACACGCACATTGTTGGCCGACGCCGACGCCGCCCCACCCCATGAGTACGCACCCCTCATGCGCAAAGCTATCACGAGAATCATGGATCAGGCGGGAGCCAACTCAATTTTCATCTTCCCCAACATTATCGTCCGCAATAGGCACGTCATGGGAATCCCTACAACGTCGGCTGGTCAAGGACTCGAACTGGCCACCATGACACGCACCGACCAGGGCCCCCGAGATCACATCCCATCGGGGGCGAAATGATGATGGATCATCTACACGCCGTCGGGAGAATCGCTCTACGCTACATCGTGTCGCTGGCAGCAGCGTCGATCATCATTTTTATCATCATGCGGATGATTCCGGGCGACCCTGCAGAGGTATCCCTCGGAAACACAGCAACTCCTCAGGCGGTCGACACTATGCGACACATCCTCGGAACTGACCGACCACTCATGGAACAGTATCTATCCTGGATCAATGGAATGCTGCACGGACAGTTCGGAGTGTCATATTCCAGTGGCATCGACATTGGCCCAATACTGTTGGATAGAACTGCAGTCAGTCTCATTCTGGTGGTCACTAGTATGATGCTGTCCATGATCGTGGGGGTTCCTCTCGGTACGTGGGCCGCTATCCGCAACCATAAACCCGACGGAACCGCAATTTCTGTGCTGTCTCATCTCGGCATCGCAGTCCCCAGTTTCCTCGCCGGGATCGGACTCATCACTCTATGTTCCCTTCGGTGGAACCTCGCTCCTCCCAATGGTTGGGTCCCTCCTCATCAATCAGTCACCGGGTTCCTTCACCATCTCGTACTCCCCTGCTGTGCGCTGGCATTGATACAGACAGCAATGGTGACCCGCTATGTCCGGTCCTCTATTCTCACTGTGCTCCATCAAGAATATATTCGTACTGCCCGGTCAACAGGACTGTCGATGACACAGGCGCTCACCATTCATGGGATGCGACATGCTGCTGGCCCAGTGGTGACAGTCATTGGGGTCAACATGGCCACGCTTGTGGTCGGTGCGGTCCTCATCGAAAAAGTCTTTGTCATCCCAGGTCTGGGATCATACGTCCTTGATGCCGTCAACAATCGCGATATGATTTCCGTTCAAAGCTGCGTCATGATGGTAGTCACCATCACCTTGACCATAACCGTGATCACTGATGCCCTAGGGGCGCTCATTGACCCCAGAATGTCGAGGACCGAACGTGGCTAGGGCACAATCCCCGACCTACCGGCGCATCATGTTTATGGTGGGCACAGTTCTCGTTAGTGCCGTTGTTGTCCTCGCACTCGTATCGCTGGTGTGGACGCCCTACGGAGCGCTCACAGCCGATCCATCCTCGGCTCTGCAACCGCCGAGCTGGGATCATTGGATGGGCACCGACCGATTCGGCAGGGATACTCTGTCACGGATCATGATCGGCTCCCAGATCTCGCTGGGTGTCAGTATGGTCGCCGTTGCTGTGGGCGCCGGCGTCGGTGTTCCGCTCGGGATACTTGCTGCAGTTACCGGAACGTGGCTGGATGCCGTCATCATGCGGGCATCCGACCTTGCTTTGGCGTTCCCCGCACTCCTTCTCGCGATTATTGCGGGCGCTGTGGTCGGCACTGGCACGACCTCAGAGATGATCGCAATGGGGATCGCGTTGATCCCCAGCTTCGCCCACGTCTCACGCGCTGGCATCCGACAGCTCCTCAGCCAAGATTATATTTTGGCAGCACGAAGTGCAGGAATGGGATGGTTATCTATCTCACGGAGGCATTTCATCCGCGGTATTGTCGGCCTCCTCGTTGTCCAGGCAACAGTCTCAGCGGCGCTGTCTATCCTGGCTGAAGCAGGGCTATCGTTCCTTGGACTCGGAACACCCCCGCCAGCTGCATCATGGGGGCGGATGCTCCACGACTCACAGGTTTTTCTTGATACACACCCCGATCTTGCCCTGTGGCCAGGTCTTGCCATCGCGACCACTGTGTTGGGGTTCAACCTTCTCGGTGATGGCCTTCGGGACATCATTGATCCCTTTTCTCGCCCCACCATGGGCGACGTGACATCCGACGACGGTGGAGCGATCACTGCTGCGCTTCCACTCTCTGTCCCAACGGCGGCTGGTGAACCGATCGACCACCCCACGTCTGCTTCCTGTGAGGCACTTCCGGCGGGTGCACTACCTTCATCCACCTCGTCGTCGGCCATTCTCCATGTCCGCGATCTGTCGCTAGCAGGGGGTGATGTATCGACAGATGCCACGCATGGACCACGTCTCGTCGATTCCCTCAGTTTCACCATTGAACCCGGCGCGCGGCTCGGGCTAATTGGCGAGTCTGGTTCAGGGAAGTCGTTAACCGCGTTAGCCATTATGGGTCTGCTGCCTGATGCGATCCAGGCATCCGGTTCGATCACAGTGGACGGTATAGAGATCGTTGGAGCCCCCGACCGTACCGTGCGCCAGCTGCGCAGCGTACGAATGTCAATGGTGTTCCAGGAGCCAATGTCAGCGCTCAACCCGCTGATGACTGTGGGAAATCAACTTAACCACGTGCTACGTGCTGGTCCTCGAGGCGCTCACCATGCCGATCAGGTTCGCCGGCAGTGCCGAATACGTGATCTCCTAGAATCTGTTGGTCTTCCGGAGCGTACGTATCGCTCATATCCGTTCGAGCTTTCTGGTGGCCAGCGACAGCGTGTCCTTATTGCTATGGCGTTCGCTCATGAGCCTGACCTTCTTATTTGCGATGAGCCCACAACAGCATTAGACGTCACTGTTCAGCGCTCGATCCTGGAATTGATCAATCAACTGGTGCGGGCCAACAACACAGCTCTGCTGTTCATCACGCATGATCTCGGGCTTGTTGCGCATATGTGTGATGACATTCTGGTTATGAAAGACGGTGTCGCCCGCGAATACGGGCCAGTGGATCACATTCTTCATCGCCCACGTGACTCTTATACAGCGGCGCTCGTGCGCGCGGCATGCCGTGGTGATGTAACCAACGATGCGTCGCGAGACACGCGACACGTGACAGTCCCCATCGCCGAGGCTCCGTCGAATGCCGGTGCCCTTGGCCCATCTGGGTCCTCGGATATGGCGTTCATTCAGCTCCGTGAGGTGAGCAAAGTCTATCGGAATCGGATCACCAGGCGGGGCGGGGATGACCGCGTTGGGGGACACCGCTGGCTGTGCGGTGGTTCGGTCTCAGCTGTGACCGCGTTGGACAATATTTCCCTCGATATTGCACGGGGCGAACGCATCGGAATCGTTGGCGAATCCGGGTCCGGAAAAACAACGCTTCTCAAGACAATGGCTGGTTTGGTGTCACCAACGTCTGGCACGATTCATGTCAATGGACATCTCATCACTAGTCCGCGTGACATGAGTCCGTATGGGCAGGTGGTCTTCCAGGATCCACGAGGTTCCCTGGACCCTGCCCTGACCATTGGTGAATCATTAGCAGAGCCGCTTCGGGCCTCGTGGCATCCGCGTTCCCGCGATCACCACGATGAGCGTATTTCGTCAATGCTTCAGCGTGTCGGATTGGACCCATCGGTGATAACCAGATACCCACATCAGGTCAGCGGGGGTCAGCGGCAACGCATTTGTCTGGCCCGTGCTCTCACGGTTCGCCCGCAGATTCTTCTTGCCGACGAACCTGTCTCGGCTCTGGACGTGACTATACGGAACATGGTGGTTGATCTTCTCGATGATCTTGTCTCAGACTACGATCTGACGATGGTGTTTTTGTCCCATGACCTCAATGTTGTCCGACACCTGTGTACCACTATCATTGTCATGAAGGATGGCCAGATTGTTGAAAAGGGAACCAGCGACCAGATTTATCACAATCCCTGCCATGAGTACACGCGCGCTTTGATCGCAGCTGCCGTCGAATCACCGTCTTCGGCATAGAGATGGTGGCCGAGCAGGACAGAACACCTGGTAGGCTCACCGCTATGAAAGCTAAGCAGTACTGTGACCAGACGGACAACGTGTCCATTACGGATACGAATGAGCACTACAATTTTTATGATCAGCTCGATTTAGATCCTTCTCAGCATTCTGACGACCTGATCGCCGCCTGCACGTCACGCTTACGGGTTTTCGAACGGGGCAATGTCCCCGAAACCGATGCACGCGTGCAGGAGCTCATTGCAGCGCGCCAGATTTTTCACAATCCTCATGCCCGAGCGACGTATGATAATGCACTCGGCCGAACCGATATTCCTGCACTCACTGTTCCGGCGTTGCGTCATCTCGCTCACACTGGCGAGCTGCCCGACGAGTATGGCATACCGTGTCACACAGACTTTGAGGATGCGGTCTATAGCCACGATGACGGCGATGATGGTGAGACCAGCCTGCTCGCGTTGTTCAATACTGCTCCCACGACGACCAGGATCATGGCAACACTCGTTGGTCTTATGGGTGTTTTAGCAGCCATTGCCGTCCTGTGGTCACGGTTTTCTGACAACGTTCAGCCCGTTCGGTATAACCCCATGACTGGTGCGGTGATGTACAATCATCCACTGTTCACAGTGCATGAGTCGTGGATGATGCTGCCCATGGGAGCCGGCATTCTGATCCCTGGTCTTATTGTTCCTGCGTTCCGTCGCCTCATGGTTCTTCCGGTACTGAGTTACGGGGTCACCGGCCTGTTGCTGTCGATGTTCACCTATAAATCTGTTGTGGTTGGTGATGGCGACAAAGTTGTCACCATCGTGACATCGCTCGCATCAGTTGCGCTCATCGCCCTCTCTCTGATGACGAGGGTACAGTCTCATGGCACACCGGCATCCGTATCGGCACCGGGCGAGGGCTCTGATGGGATTGCCCAGGTTCCCTCTGGGGATGGCATGGTCGACAGTACCTCGTCGACGCCGGGCCCTGCGGAGGCTGGGGGTCTAGGAGCCGAGGTTCATCGTGGGGATTCTACTGCTGTCGGGAGGGAGGCAGCAGACTCTCCCCTGAATCGGACTAACGAATAGGCTTGCCTTTGTCGTCGTATTCATAGAAACCGCGGCCGGTTTTTTTACCCAAGCGACCAGACTGAACCATGCGGCGCAGCAATGGTGGGCATGCGTAGCTTGGGTCGCCGTATTCGTTCAGCATCACATCGGCAATCGATGCGATCGTGTCCAGACCGACCATGTCGGCAAGCTCGATAGGCCCCATCGGGTGAGCGGTGCCGTGTCGCATGCCTGCGTCGATATCGTGTTGTGTTGCTACTCCGTTCTCCACCATTCGAATCGCAGATAGCAGGTAGGGAACCAATAAGAAGTTAACGATAAACCCGGAACGATCCTTGGCCTTGATGACGGTCTTGTGGAGGGCTTCCCTCGCCCATTTTTCGGCACGGTCTGCCACCGCATTCGTGGTATCGAGGGTACGAATGTGTTCAACCAATGGAAGTACTGGAACGGGGTTGAAAAAATGAAGCCCCATGACTCTTCCGGGTTGTGATGTCGCTGCAGCGATCTGCTGAATAGGAAGTGATGAGGTATTCGAGCATAAAGGCGCATTGGGGTCTGTCACAATGGTGTCAAGTTTCCCAAAGATCTCTGTTTTCACCTCGGGATTTTCGACGATGGCCTCGCATACGAGTTGTCGGTCAGCAAAATCATTCAGGTCTGTCGTCATATGGATGCGGTTTAGTGCGGCAGCTTTTTCTTCCTCAGACAGCTTGCCTTTGGTCACGCCGCGTTCAAGGGAAGCTGTGATTCTTGTTAAGCCTCTATCGGCAAGATCGCGGGTAGCCTCCCAGGCGATGACGTCAGCGCCGCTGCGTGCAGCAACTTCAATAATGCCAGCACCCATTTGGCCCGCGCCCACAACGCCCACACGTAGCGATGACATAGCGGGCGCTTCTGTCGCGTCATTGGTGGTGTTCTGTTCTGCCATGAGTACCTCTTCCCCTTGTGTGGTTTCCTGTCGACGTCACGTGAACGACACACCATTCGTCAGTGGTGTCCTGGACGTCATTCACGTTCATCGTCGGTGAACTAATATTTTCTCATGGTAAGAACTCTGGTGCCCGGCGCGTGTGAAAACGAGGAAGAAAGCAGGCAGCGGTGTGTGCGGGGTATCGGGACAACGGAGAATTTACCATGTTCTGTACTGGGTGGAGTTGATGACGAATCCGTGCCCTTCATCGCTAGTACAGATCATTCCTTGCGCCTGTGAGGTGCATGTGTAGGTGGAGTGGACAGTGTCGTGAACGTGAATCGCTATCGAGTGTCCATAAGGCAGTGTCTGGCCGGACTTGGGATACACGCCTTGGAGAAGCCAGTGGCAGGGTTCTGCGCGAGGGCCATGTCGGAAACCGATCATCGTGTCAAAGCTGGGTCCCACACCTGGGTATGGGCATCGATGGTCTTCACCCCATTGGGGGTGGGGATACGCATTACAACCGTCGGTTTCCATCCCTCTGAATTGGCACACGATGGTGCCATTTGGCCCTTGAAACACGGCAGGGTGTTTTCTGGAGGCTTTCACTACCGTGGTGTCACTTCCCGACGTTCTGTTGGCATCATCCGCTTCGTGGGGTGCGCCCGCGTCCTCGTGATCAGAAATACCGGTGGGATGAAGGCTGTGCGGGGACGTGTGGGGTGGTGTTGATGAGGATGACACCTGCCGCGAGAGGTGTGGCGGCTCCGGTGTGCTGTGTAGGGGCGATGCTGAATGATTGCCATTGTCGCATCCGGCAACTCCACTGCCTACGATGATGCCAAGAGCCACGACGGCGCTGACTTTACCGACAGTGTCAGATACGTGGCGGGAGAAACGATGCCCCGCGACATTGTGGGACATATGTTCCCCCTGGGTGTGGGGTGAGTCCAAGCGGCATCGTTGTCCGCGATGATCGTTCATATCACCGACACTACGTGACAGGTGAGACATGAAACACCTTTTCAGCCATCGGGGTGGCCCATTACCACCGCTGACCAAACACGAGTTCGAATCAATGTGTACGATGTGATCTATGAGAATATTGAGAAAAGGTGGGGTTCGTCCCACTCCGCGACGATTATCAGGACGCCCACTGGCAGGTTTACTAAGCCTATGTCTCGTAGTAGGAGGATTGGTCGGATGCGGAGGTATCTATTCATCCCACACCTCGAGTTCTCAGTCCACTACTAGCCCCCATGGATCTCCACGCGGCAATACACCACCGGCCGGCCGCGCTGATGGTTCGCTGCCACCACATACTGATCTCGCACATACGACCTTTCCCGGGAACCCCAAGGCTGAACGTGTCGGTCAGCTGAGCACACAAGAAAGTGCGGATGCGCTGGCCTCACTCACTACTCCCTTCCCCGATGGTGACATCCATGCTCTTCTCGCGGCACTGCCGGAATCTCCACGACGTGGCGGTGCGGAACGTTATCAACGCATCAACTTTGGCCCTGCATGGGCCGACGTGGATCACAATGGGTGCGATACTCGAAATGACATCCTCCATCGTGACCTTACAAACATCACCACCCAACCGCCCCAAGGATGTTCCATCCGAACAGGCACCCTCCATGATCCATACACAGGGCGCACCATCGATTTCCGACGTGGAAAGAAAACATCACAAGCAGTACAGATCGATCACGTTGTCGCACTGTCTAATGCGTGGGCCAGCGGTGCTTACGCACTGCCCTACCCTGCGCGGGTAGCGCTCGCTAACGACCCATTGAACCTGTTGGCTGTCGACGGCCCGGCTAACAACGAAAAGTCAGATTCCGACGCCTCAGAATGGATGCCTCCCAACGCCCCCTACCGCTGCGGTTACGCAGACCGACAAGTCCGCGTCAAAACGAAATACCATCTCCACGTCACACGACAAGAAAAGGCAGCACTATCCGGGGCGCTCAGCCAGTGCCCGAAATAATGCCAGCCTGTGTCTACTTCTTTCCTTCGTCTGTCGACAGCGCAGCAACAAAGGCTTCCTGGGGAACCGAGACAGAACCAATGTTCTTCATCCGCTTCTTTCCAGCCTTCTGTTTCTCCAACAGTTTGCGCTTACGCGAGATGTCACCGCCATAGCACTTGGCAAGCACATCCTTGCGGAGAGCGCGAACATTCTCGCGCGCGATAATTTTCGACCCGATCGCAGCCTGGATTGGCACTTCAAACTGCTGGCGAGGAATTAGCTCCTTCAACTTCGTGGTCATCTTATTCCCATACCACTGGGCATTGTCACGATGCACAATCGCAGAGAACGCATCCACAGGATCGCCTTGTAAGAGAATATCGACCTTCACCAGATCAGCTGATTGCTCACCCGCGTCCTCATAGTTCAGCGACGCATATCCCTTCGTCCGAGACTTCAACATGTCAAAGAAGTCGAAAATAATCTCGCCGAGAGGCATGGTGTACCGCAATTCAACACGATCTTCTGACAGGTAATCCATCCCTCCCATCTGGCCGCGTTTCGACTGGCATAGCTCCATCGTCGAGCCCAAGAACTCCGCTGGGACGATGACCGTCATCTTCACCATTGGTTCATAGATTTCTCGGGGTTTGCCATCAGGCCAATCTGACGGGTTACGGACCATCACTTCTTGACCAGACTCCGTCACCACTCGGTAGACCACCGATGGCGCCGTCGAGATCAACTCCACATTAAATTCGCGCTCCAGCCGAGCCCGAGTGATCTCCATGTGCAACAGGCCTAGGAACCCACACCGGAATCCAAACCCGAGTGCCACAGAGGTTTCCGGCTCGTACGTCAAGGCAGCATCGTTGAGCTGGAGTTTCTCCAAAGCATCCCGCAAATCCGGGTACTGATCCGCCGAAATAGGGAACAAACCCGAATACACCATCGGCTTCGGTTCCTCATACCCCTTCAGCGGTTCATCAGCAGGAGCACCAACAACGGTGATCGTGTCGCCCACTTTCGACTGGCGCACATCTTTCACGCCGGTAATGAGATAGCCCACCTCACCGACACCTAAACCTTGTGTCTTCTTCGGCTGCGGGGACACCACACCGATTTCGAGGGTCTCATGCGTCGCGCCCGTTGACATCATTTGAATCTTCTCACGAGATTTCAGCCGACCGTCCATCACGCGAACATAGGTAACAACACCACGATATGTGTCATAGACCGAGTCAAAAATCAACGCACGAGCAGGCGCATCCGCGTCCCCTGTCGGCGCTGGAATGGTGTCACACAAGGTGTCCAATAACTCGGGGACACCCTCCCCTGTCTTCGCAGACACACGCAAGACATCCTCCGGCTCACACCCAATAATGAGCGCCAATTCCTCGGAAAACTTGTCAGGATCGGCAGCCGGGAGATCAATCTTGTTCAACACCGGGATAATTTCCAGGTCGTTCTCCATAGCGAGGTACAAATTCGCGAGCGTCTGAGCCTCAATGCCCTGGGCAGCGTCAACAAGAAGGATAGCACCCTCACACGCCTCAAGAGCACGCGATACCTCATAAGTGAAGTCCACGTGACCAGGTGTATCAATGAGGTGAAGCACAATCTGCTCGCCCGCATGATCCCCAGTCTTTGGAGTCCACGGCAAACGCACATTCTGCGCCTTAATGGTGATTCCCCGTTCGCGCTCAATGTCCATATTGTCCAGATATTGATCGCGCATATCACGATCACCGACAACACCAGTGAGCTGCAAAATTCGGTCTGCCAGGGTCGATTTCCCATGGTCAATGTGGGCAATAATACAAAAGTTCCGGATACGCGCTGGGTCAGTGAACGTCGTTTCCGCGTAGTTGGTGGCCATAAAAGAGCTGTGATCCTCTCCGTCAATACTCGATCATCACAGTACTAGACGTTGGATTGCACCACTTTTCCCACCGAATTATTGTGGTGGCATGTTCGCACCGCGAGGAAATTCGGACCCGTTTCCACACGGCCCTGAACCCGAACACCATACGCAGCGGTCGTCCTTGATCCGTCATCTCACGAGCTTCCGTGGCCATAAGAAACCCAGCACGAGTGATGACGATTATGAGCTTCCGAACACAACCAACAGAACGGCCTCACCACGTCGATCACGTCGTGTTCCGACGTCGTTCTCACGGGCATTTCACCATGAGGGCGCCCTTGACCAGGGGCTTGCCTCGCTTCAGCAGGGTTTGGGAATGGCCGATGCGAACGTGTCGACCTTTAACACAGAAGACGAACCAGTACTTGCCCGACCAACAGGGGCATGCGCCTCAACCTTGATCTACGCCCCAGATATGGATGGGCAAGCCGATCCTGGGGAGGTGGTCTGGGTCCACTCCCCGCATAAAAAATCTGATGGCCACGAACGTGCCATTGTCATTCTCGGACACCACGAACGCCACATCCGGGGTCTCTTGATCTCGACGAACGATGAGCACTCCACCGACAACAATTGGTTAGAAATCGGCGCTGGCGGTTGGGACCCCCATGGCCATCCCGCATGGGTTCGGCTAGACAAAATCATTGAAGTTCCCGATCATATGATTCGTCGCAAAGGGACAGTACTACCCCGGCGACGATTTGAACGCATTGCCACTCGCCTACGAACGGAGTACAACTGGCGCTAAGTGCAGCGCTACTATTGGACGCAGATCTCCTCGCACTGTAGAGTGTGTCCACGTTCTACCCCTGGGTGTGGCGGCTACGCCGGAACAAGCAGGACCTTGGGTTTGTTCTTGAAGGTCGCGTATCCACGGTGATGAGAAATCATCATACCCACACACAGTGCAAATCATGCACGGTGGTAGACCACGTTGTGCGCACCCGGCGCATGACAGCAGTGATGAAAGAGGTAACTCCCGTGGCAAACATTAAGTCCAAGAAGAAGCGCATTAAAACCAACGAGAAAGCTCGTCAGCGCAACAAGGCTATCCGCTCCCGCCTGCACACCGAGAACCGCAAGTTCCGCGAATTCGTTGCTGCTGGCGACAAGGACGCAGCCGAGGCCCAGCTCCGTCTCGCGTCCCGCGAGTATGACAAGGCCGTCACCAAGGGCACAATTCACCGCAACAATGCGGCCAACAAGAAGTCTGCATTGGCTAAGCTCTTCAACTCCATGGACTAATTCCCTGCGAGTACACCGCCGCCCGGGCGGTGCCTGTCCCCGCTTCCTCGTGAAGCGGGGTTTTCATGTCTTGGCAGCAAGTTCCGCCAGGCGGCGCACACCCAATTCCACCGCGCTATCGGGATCTCCCGCAGCGCCTTTGATTCCTGCTTCCATTTGCGCAGCTACCTGCACAGCCTCAGCAATCGCCGCCTGCGACCATCGTTGAGCAATCGGATGTGTCTTCTTCACCTTCCACGGTGGCATACCCACGCGGGATGCGTCGCGATACGGATCGATCCGCCCCTGCCCACTCAGCCGCGCAACTTCACTGATACCTCGACATACCGCTGTTGAGATCGCCATGTGGGCAACACCCAATTGCAACGCCCGTCGTACTCCAGCTACCGCACGATCCACATTGCCAGCAATGACATCATCGGCAATGGTGAAACTACTCACTTCTGCAGTACCGGTGTAGTAACGTCGCACTGCGGCAAGGTCAACCTTCCCATCATTATCGGCAACCAACTGACTGACGGCCGCCGCCAATTCACGCACATCAGAACCCACACTCTCAACGAGAGCAGACACCACCTCTGGCCCCACCTGCACATGCTGATGTCGGAACTCCGACATCACGAACGTGGGCAGCTCACGAGCTGGAATGGCATCAGCGCGGTGCTCTTCCCCCAGTTTGAGAAGTTTCGGCACGAGTGATTTCGTCCGCCCCTCCCCGGAATGCTGAATAATCAATGTGATACCCGGCGCGGGATCTTTCGCCGCCGAAAGTACAAGGGAGGCCGGGTCTTTTCCAGCATCGTTCATATTAGTGATAACAACGACGCGATCGTCCCCAAACAGGCTTGGACTCAGCAATTCGGTGAGTTCTGGCCCTGTCATGTCTCCGGCGCGAACAGTCGTCACCGTGAGATCCTCGCCGTTAGTCGCATAGCCACGGACGCGTCTCACGATGGCATGGCGGTGACGGTCCACTAAGAGACCTTCTGTTCCGACAATGACGTGTACCGGTGCTGGGCCTACTGAGGGGGGTGTCGTGCGGTGTGGGGTTCGCGCCGCCCGTGATGATGCCATAATAATCAGTCTAGCGGGCTGGTGATAAGGTCACGGGGCCTCATGGGCAGAACCGAAACGAGCATGTGCGGCCGTGAGGGCGAAGGACGACGATTCCTTCGTCTGAGAGTGTCGTGACCGGTGTTCCATCCGCTAGCTGTGCGGGACGGAATTGTTTTCTCGTGGTGGAATGCGAGGGTTCGGTAACAATGATCCATCGCGTGTCTCCGGATGAGGCCACTGCAGATGAGACTGAGGCGTCGTCGCTGATGTCGATATCCTCTTTACTGCGAACGAGCAGCACACCTCCTCTCTCATCTCGTCGACGGTCATCATTGCTGATGGGCCTGGGTGACGACACAGTGAGTTCTCGGCCGCAGTCACTAATACGCCGTTGAAGCCGACGCCGTTCCTGATCATGCAGGTGAGGCGTTGACCGCGTAGAGGTAACAATCTGGTACGTGCCGTCAGGCCACATCATCGCGGAGACTGTTGGGGTAAAAGGGCATATTGCGGTCGTCCAGGTGCCGGGGAGAAACAGTCGTCGCGGGGAGAATGACGTGACTGATCGCACATGATCAAACACATCACGCGGTGGCCTGAGAGCGTATTCTGGCTCCGTTCGGCCAGCGTCATTGTGCAGCGGAATAATACCTGCCGAAAAACCGCCTGAACGATCCCTGTCGCCGGCACTGTCTCCGCCAACGACGGCGGCGGCTGCCCACACTGCGGTCACAGTAATCACCACAGTGCCAAAGATTTTCTGGCACCGTCCGCGGCGTTGCCCACACAGGATCGATATGAGAATACACGCCACGGCGCCTACCCCAAGTACGCATGCTGATGAACACACTGATCCCACCACTAGCTGCGCAGACTCACACTGAGCAATGAACCGACTGACTCCACGAACCCACCACAACACCGGTGTGCACGCAGCCATGGCCACCGACACTAGCCACCCAGCTCCACGACAACACGTGTCGCATATCCACCCAATGAGGGGAAATGAGCCGCAATGACCTCCGATCTCGTGCACCACGACACTGAGTGCGCAGATACCAAGCCCCCCTGTGCCTACTATTGTGACGGGCGCCACGACACCACCAACGATGAGGTTGGCCACGAGCGACAACGCTGATGTCCTTCCCACTGCAAGCAAGATAATTGGCTGCGTTGCTACCTCCGCGGCCACACAAACAGCGATTCCTGTGACCACCGCGCGGCCACGTTGCGATAGTTCTGTTTCTCCCCTGCCAAACATATCCCCGATGCGTAGGCTGTATCGCTCTATCCACGCGGCGATGGTGGGGGCCACGCAAATAATTGACGCCGTTGCAGCACACGACAACGTAAATCCTAATGACAAGGCCATGTCGGGTTTCCAGAGCACCAAACTGATGATCCCACAGCACAAGGCAGGCACGGCGTGGCGACGCCGCCCAGTCATCGTTGCCATAAGGCCCACTGATCCCGCGATCGCAGCCCGCAGCACCGAGGCATCCAAACCAATAAGAAGAACGAAACCTACTACTGTGAGTGCAGCACATAGATGCCGAACGTACGGTCGTTCCGTCGACACCGCAGCCGTCACCATCCCAAGGATGATGGCAACATTCGCCCCCGAGACAGCGGAGAGATGACTCAGTCCTGACGTGACAAACGCAGCTTTGTCAGCGTCGGACTGCAGCGATGTATCACCAATCACCATCCCCTGCGCAAGTCCACGAAGTTCCTCCGGCACTAAGCGCTGGGAGGTTACAGTAAATTCATGATGGACGGCTGATATCACATCCGTGAATGCAGCCCACAGCTGTCTGGGGTCCCATAGTTGGCGTGGGCCTGTACCGGGAGTCTGAAGACCATGCAGACCGTGGTTGTCCCCCGCTTGTTCAACCGATGACAGGGTTACTGAGGATAGTCCCGGCTGGAAAGATTCCTTCACCGCCACTACCCCTTCAAGATGTTGCCCTGGGCGTACCGAACGGAGCGCATCGCCACCGGAGACAAAAATCTCCGATGGCATTCCTTTGATAGAGACGGATACTCCGTAGCGGTGTGTCCCAGGCGCGAATGGTGAATCCGATAGTCGTCGTGCATATGATCGCGCTGTGCATGCCATGGAGTCATCGATGACCAGGTGGCTTCCCTGTTTCGTCGTGAGCCAATGGTGATCGGCGCGTCGAAGAGCAAGGGAGGATCTCACGCCGCCCACTGCCGCACCTGCTAATGCCGTGATAACGTGCTGTGCCCATGAACGAGCCCCTATGGCAATTGCTATCACGGCGATAGCCATACATACGAGAATAAGAACGGTGATCGCGTGTGGGCTTGTGATATGTCTGAGTGTCGATCCCACTCGGAACCACACCACGACACCACTTGTTACCCAGATCGCGATGGCACACGGCACTAGACGAATATCAAGTCGTGCCCGTGATATCCTGTCGGCCCCTCGGACAGCTGATGGCTCCTGTCGAGGTGATCTCCCGGAGTGGTTACATCGTGAT
The DNA here is from genome assembly GCF_037464985.1 of Corynebacterium sp. PCR 32. NCBI lineage: Bacteria > Bacillati > Actinomycetota > Actinomycetes > Mycobacteriales > Corynebacteriaceae > Corynebacterium > Corynebacterium sp. PCR 32. The sequence continues at coordinate 389,407 of NZ_JBAHVL010000001.1, read as the reverse complement.
CGCATCACGCATCGTAGCCAGTTTTGCTGGACCTATTCCCTTCACCTCGGCTAATTGATCAATACTATGAAATGGGCCGTTCTGCTCACGGTAGGCAATGATCGCCGACGCTGTTTTTGGTCCGACCCCAGGAATAGAGGTGAGCTCAGTCTCACTGGCCGTGTTGATATTTGTACGGCCACCGGGGCGTGCTTCCGGGCCTGCTCCGGCTGCGTTCCCTGCGCTGGCGCCGTCTGTGCGATGTCCGGTCGACGACGATCCGTGTGCTGCCCCACCAGAGACAGGGGGTTCCCCGCCGATGATGGTTCCGGCTTTTCCTTCCTCGCCCACACAAATCTGTTGACCATCGAGCACTTTCTGCGCGCGGTTCAGCCCATCCCACCGTCCGCGTTCGCTGAGCCCACCAGCAGCATTAATCGCGTCATCCACCCGTGCGTGGGGTGGTAATGAGACCAACCCAGGGGTCGTCACGTTGCAGATGACCGCGACCATGATGGGTGGTGAGGCCGATTCGTGCCCGGAATGTCCTCCAGCCAACGCTGGGTTTTTCCCCTGTGGTTCGGGCTGCCTGTCATGTGGCTGACCAGTTTTGTTCGCATGTGGTGTGTGCTCTCGTGCCTCACCTCGCCGCGTCTCGCCGTCTGTCGTGACGATCTGCGCGGCTTTGGAAACCGGCCGATCACCGTTATCGTTGTCCGACACTGCCATCCCCACGATGACTGACATCACCAGAATCGCACCAATGACTAAACCGGCGCACGCACGTGGAGATAAATTCCTGCGTAGGTGAATCCCCCCGCCGTGATTCGCACGACGTTCGCCGTGCAGCATCGACCCGGTGATGTGGCTGCTGTGCGGTGTGACAGGCTGCGACCACCGTGGCCTGTGATGACCATCTCGTGTGAAGTCGTAGAGCGGGGTCTCAGGGCTCCCCTCGGCACGGTCAGCGTCGAAGATCCTGATTCGGTCACGCGTCGAGCTATCCGTTGGGGTCGATGTCTGTACCGGCCGTGACAATCTCGCCGGTCCTTCCATTGTCCTTGACGATGACAGCGGACGAGACCCGCGTGGCTCCCCCGAACTACTCCTGCTCATAGGGCGAAGAATAAAAGAATGGAGATACGATCACGGCTGCGCGCGAATCACTAGCCTCTCGTCGTGGGGATAACTGACGTTATCCACAGCATGGGTGCGCAGATACCTCAGGTACGATGACTGACACCGCAATAGCTCCAGCGCCGGTGTGTACGGCCAAAGGTCCGGAAAGGTCAGCCTGTGTCATGATGACCTCAGCATCCGGGTGCTCACCTATACCCCACCGGTCGGACAGGTCGATAACCGATTTTTTCACCGCCAATGCGCGCATAATCCCGGTGATCACCATCCGTGCACGATCATGCGCGCCAGCATGGTGGATACAGATCCGGACGGGGTCTGACACATCATTATTCTGAGGAACAACCTGAGTAGGATCACCCTCAGCGGGCCCCTGAGACGATGCGGCCGTTTCAGACGTCCACAGTGGTGAGCTATCACCATGAGAGGTGGCAGCATCAACAACCAATCCGACCAACCGATCAATAGCTTTCGCTTGGGTCCGCGTGCGCGCCACCACCCCAAAACTTCCATCATGGAGGGAAAACAACGACTTCACCGGCAACGCCGATGACACGAGCGATGACATTGTGCTCATTCGTCCGGAACGCCGCAACGCATCAACACGATCAAGGTAGAGAAACAGCGACGAGCGCCCAGTGATCGCCGACGCACGCCGCACACACTCCTCAAGCTTTCGACCTTCCCGCGCCGCACGTGCTGCCGCGAGTGCAGCCTCCCCCACGGGCATTCCAACAGAATCGGTTTCCACAACTCTGACTTTTCCGCCACACACAGCAGATGCGGCCACAGCCGATGACCACGTACTGCTCAACGTCTGCCCGAGGTGGATAGCAACCACCCCGTCGTCACCAGAGCGTTCCAGTTCACGACCGTATGCCGCAGCGAGTTCCAATGCGGTGAGCCCTGATGTCGAAATGGAATCGTCATCTGAGGACACCACGTGTAGGGGGAGCACTGTAATGCCCCAGGCTGGTGGACAATCGACCGGTATACAGGACGACGAATCGGTAATGACGCGAACTGTCATTGAAACCCTTCTGCCGAGGTTCTGGTGTATGTGTTGCCTACTCCGGCACTCCCAGGTTGCGTCGGAGCATAAGGAACTCCCAGGGCGGACGCATTCCACGCGTCCAAATACCACTGTGCGTCGTCAACGGTGGTGTCGGAAAAATCAGTGACCGGAACGGTATCCACCGCACGATTCCGCGCACACACCTCCACGTCAGCCCCTGCGGCGGTGGCAACGGTGGTGTCATAGTGGCAGCGTGGACGTGCTGTCAACTGTGCCCAGCTGGTATTCCCCAGTCCAGAAAATGCGGAGTAGTTGTCGATGGGTAGCCCCAGCAACGAACTGGTGAGTGCTGCGATTGTGCCGCCATGGGCGACGACAAGGACACACCCTCCCTCCCACTCCGGGAAAGAATACATGAGGTCATCGACGACGGCACGTGCTCGTGTGGCCACTTCCACGCGTGTTTCTCCCTCCGGCGGGGCCCACTCGGGATTATGACGCCACATCGACCGCTGGCCAGGATGGGCTGCGTCGATCTCCTCATGGGACCGCGCTTGCCACTGCCCCAAGTGGGTCTCACGCAGGCGTTTATCGTAACTCGGTGTCAGCCCCTGAGCCATCGCGAGAATGTCGGCGGTCTGCGCCGCACGCGATAAGTCCGAGGCAATAACGAGACGAATATCCCAGTGGGCTAGCTCCTTGGCAGCCAGGCGCGCTTGCTCACGGCCCTGCGCACTAAGAGGCGTATCCAATTGCCCCTGCATACGACCAGTCGCGTTGTAGTCGGTCTGACCATGTCGGAGAAGGAGGAGACGACGAGCCATGATCAGCGCCTATATTTCATCAGCATCGGGTTCACGTCCGGCTAACGGGATATCATCGACCGCGTGAGCACGGTGTGCAGCGTCGCTGATATCGGAGGCATCACCACGCTGGGAAGGATCAATCCCCGAGACCTTGACCACTGGGCAGTCCTTCCACAGGCTATCCAGACCATAGAATTCACGTTCCGGTTCGCGCTGAACGTGCACCACGATGTCGTTGTAGTCCAGCAGTACCCAGCGCGCTTCACGGCTTCCTTCACGGCGAACCGGCTTATGCCCAGCTTCCGCGAGTTTCGCTTCGATCTCGTCGGCAATGGACATCACTTGGCGCTCGTTATCACCGCTGCATACAACGAAGCAGTCAGTAATAACGACCTGTCCCGAGACGTCGAGAACCACAATATCTTGCGCTAATTTATCCGACGCCGCTCGCGCAGCCATCTGCGCCATGGTCACCGATTCTTGTGTTGCAGCCATATTTTCCTTCGCTGATTATTGTTTTTAATGAGGTCAGTAGTAATTGTGATGAGCGTTCACCGCCATATGCTCGGTTCACGCCCGTGGTCCGCGATTATCCTGATGCTGTGCACCAATCGCTCCCTACATAGCAACGTCTCATTCTGGCACGGGCATCTCTCTCCCACCTATCCGGCACCGGGCGCCGAAGCACCACCATCATTGTGTCCCAAATCCAGGGTGGCACCCGAGGACACATCGTCGTTCTGGCATGTCGGTCGATACAGGCCTTCCTTCGCGATGTACTGCACCACGCCATCGGGAACGAGGTACCAGATCGGACGATGAGAACGCGCTCGGGCACGAATATTCGTCGATGAAATAGCCATCGCTGGAATTTCCACCATCGTCACACTATCGGCCAGCGGGCCTAAGTCCCTCTTATCCAGCGAATACCCCGGCCGTGTCACAGCAATAAACGTCGCCATTGACATCATCTCGGAGCAATCACGCCATGTTGCCATCCGTGCCACAGCATCAGCACCAGTAATAAAGAACAGTTCCGCATCGGGATAGTGCTCATGCAGGTCACGAAGCGTATCCACGGTATACGTCGGACCGTCGCGGTCAATATCAACCCGAGACACGCTAAACCGCGGGTTCGACGCCGTTGCCACCGTCGTCATCACATACCGATCCTCCGCGGGCGTGACTGCACGGTTCTTTTTCTGCCATGGTTGTCCTGTGGGAACGAAGAGGACACGATCGAGAGAAAAAAGATCCGCAACCTCAGAGGCAGCCACCAAATGCCCATGATGAATAGGGTCAAAAGTGCCGCCCATGATTCCAAGGCGTGGATACGTCGTTGCTTTCTGCATCACAGAGGAAACTCTACGGACGCGTGTGTCCGTCACCGTAAATGACCCACTTCGTTGACGTCAATTCCGCAAGCCCCATGGGCCCACGAGCGTGAAGCTTTTGGGTCGAGATCCCGATTTCTGCTCCGAAACCAAACTGCTCCCCGTCCGTATAAGCTGTCGACGCATTGATGTAAACCGCAGCAGCGTCAACCGAAGCTTCGAATTCCTTTGCTACAGCCCAGTCCTGCGTCGCGATGGCCTCCGAATGGCCGGTGGAATACCGGCGAATCCACTCCACGGCGCCCTGCTCATCAGGAACAATAGCGGCTGCAATATCCATCGACAGGTACTCTGTAGCCCAGTCGTCCTCAGTAGCTTCCACCACGTCATCGACCCCAAGATCCCGGAGTTCCTGGCGCCCATGAATGGTTACACCAGCGTTGTGAAGCGCGGTGAGCACCGCAAGCTTGTCCTCATCCGGCAAGCGTCTATCAAGAAGGATGGTCTCCGTCGCATTGCACACTGAGCACCGTCGAGTTTTCCCATTGATCACCATAGCAATCGCGTCGGCGATATTCGCGTCTTTGTGGACGTACACGTGGCAATTCCCGGTGCCAGTTTCGATAGTAGGAACGGTCGCCCCCTCAACAACAGCGTTGATCAGGCCAGCACCTCCCCGGGGAATCACAATATCGACTACACCGCGGGCCGTAATTAAGTCCTGCACACTACCGTGGGTAGCACATGGGAGGAGCTGTACCACATCCTTAGGGACTCCCTTGTCAGCACATGCCGTCCGCACCACATCAACAAGAGCACGGTTGGAATGAACAGCAGACTGAGAACCCCGCAGCACGGCGACGTTACCGGATTTCAGGGCCAACCCAAACGCATCGATAGTTACGTTCGGCCGCGCCTCGTATACCATGCCCATCACACCCAACGGAACACGTACCTGCTTGAGTACCAAACCATTGGGCAAGGTCGATCCGCGAACAACATCACCAACGGGATCCGGCAACGCTGCAACCTGCCGCAACCCATCTGCGATCCCCTCAATACGTGGTGGGGTCAACATCAACCGGTCAATCAGTGCGTCCGGCATGCCACGCTCACGGGCTACAGCCACATCATTCTTATTCGCCTCAATGATGCGAGTCGTCGATGCCACAAGGAGGTCAGCAGCGTGATGAAGCAGGTCATTCTTCTGTACGGTGGTCAAACGAAGCGTCTGTGCCACATCATGAGCACGCTGAGCCTTGTCCAACACCTCAGCACGCTCCTGTGCGCGCTGATCGCTCAGTTCAGCAGTCTGATTATCCTGACGGTCATGGCTCATCGCTGTGATCAAACCCTTCTTTAGTGCGTTTATCGTCACACGGTGTCGAACTCAAGGATGTCTTTAACGTAATGCAGCGCCTACGCGCGAGACGCGAAATCGGATAAATAGTCGCGGTGAACCACCGGGCGACGCTGATATTCCGGCAACTCTTCCGAAGACTTCCCGATCATCTCCGCCAAGGTAGAAGAATCATAATTGACCTCGCCCCGGCCAATAACTTGTCCTTTTGGACCCACGATATCGACAATGTCTCCCGCCGCGAAATCCCCATCAGCCCGACGGATCCCCACCGCTAACAGCGACGAATGCTGCTGTGTGACAGCCTTCATCGCACCGGAATCCAAGCGCAAGGTCCCACTAGCATCCGCAGCATACAGTGCCCAGAATTTCCATGCCGAGAGCCGATCTTCCCGCGGCCAGAAGGCGGTTCCTACCGCCGCATCATTGAGCGCTGGGCCGATATTAGCGGTGGATGTCAACAACACCGGAACCCCCGCGCGTGATGCCAACCGTGCAGCAGACAACTTGGAGGCCATACCGCCGGTGCCCAACTTGCCGCCATCACCGGCGGACACGTCTTTTAAGTCACTGCCACTGGTCACCTCCGGCACGAACCTAGCACCGGGTGACGATGGGTTGCGGTCATACAAACCATCGACGTCGGATAACAACACTAATGCGTCAGCCGACACCAGGTGCGCCACCAGTGCTGCCAATCGGTCGTTATCCCCGAATCGCATTTCCGAGGTCGCCACCGCATCATTCTCATTCACGATCGGCACCACATGCATACGACGCAGACGATCGATGGTGCGCTGAGCGTTCCGTGCCCGATCGCGCCGGCCTGCGTCAGACTGTGTCAGCAGCACCTGGGCAATTGGCCGGCCGTAGCGGGCGAATGTTCTCCCCCACTCTTGAGCTAAAAGCACCTGGCCGACAGCGGCTGCTGCCTGTTTCGTCGCGAGATCAGTGGGCTTCGTCGATAGATTCAATGGCTGCATCCCGCAGGCAACAGCACCAGAGGATACGACAATGACATCACTTCCGCGAGCCATCCGAGCTTCAAGAGCGTCACAGATCCGATCCATTGCTTTCGGGTACACCGCGCCACGGTCATCGGTCAGCGACGATGACCCAATCTTGACGACGATTTTCTTAGCATGAGCAATACGTTGACGCACAGTTGATTCGTGCCCAGCGGCACGGTCGTCGATCGCTTGGTCGGCATCCGGGAAGTGAAATTCTTTCGCCGGGACAACCGGCCCAGGCATATGAACGTGCACATCGTCACGCATAAGAACTCCCTCAGGGGCAGGGGCATCTGGCTGGAAACCGGTAGGAAACTCGGCCTCCCGATTGTCATGGAGCGGTTCCGAGTCAGACGCTACATCGTCAGAATGTGAGTGATCAGTCGTGTGTTCAGGGGGCAGGGTCTGAGTAGTTGAAGGCATCGATCCTGTTACATCATAGGGACAACAGAAAAGTTCGGTGGGGTTTGTCGCCACGCACCCCGTGCGGCACTGCCGCTGTCATCACGCGCCCTTTCCACTATTAGCAAGAAATAGGTAGCCTGTCATCTTCCACTCACGGCACCGCCCCATGTCGCCGATACCCCGGATCTATCCTTCCCAGCGGTCGCGTTTCGCCTCTTGTCCCAGGTCATATTCGTCAATGAGTCCGCGACGCACCTGTGAGGCGCGCTTGCGTTCCTCGGCGGTGGGACGGTGTGTTTGTGCCAATCGACGATCAGATCCGCGACTATCGGGCGTACGGTCAATCCCGGCGGATGTCGTTGGTTCCCACTCAAAGGTGATCGAACCAATGGTGACGTCGCAGCCTGGTTGTGCACCGGCGTCGAACAGCGCATCTTCCACCCCGATGCGGGCGAGACGGTCCGCCAAATATCCGACGGCTTCGTCGTTCTCAAAGTCCGTCTGGTGGATCCAACGATCAAGCTTCCTACCGTCAACGATAAAGCCACCGAGGTCATTATCTGATCCATGATCGACCTGGATCGTGAACTCAGCCGTCCCGGAGGGGCCCGCCTTGCGGCTTACCTTCCCACGACGCTCGTCCACGGGGGCCGGACTGAGTACCGCCGGGGTTGTATCTTGCGCGGGATGGTCCGCACGGTACTTCTTCACAATGTTCCATAATTCAAAGCGGAGATCATCAAGTCCCTCATGAGCAACCGAGGAGATCTCGAAAATTGGCCAGCCGAACTTGTCCAGTGATTCTCGCTCAAGCTCCGCCATCTCACGGGCGTCTGGTACATCCATCTTTGTTAACACGATGATTCGTGGCCGCTCATGCAAATCACCCAAACCAGTGTCGTAGTCCGCAACGCTGTGATACGCGGCCAACTCGTTTTCCAGTGCACGAATATCGTCGACCGGATTACGGTCAGACTCCAACGCGCTTGGATCCACCACGTGAGCGATCACCGCGCAGCGCTCAATGTGACGCAAAAAGTCAAGTCCCAGTCCTCGGCCCTCAGACGCGCCAGGGATTAAGCCGGGGACATCAGCAATCGTGAATGCGTCATGATTCACCATGACGACACCCAAATTCGGTGTCAGGGTCGTGAAGGGGTAATCCGCAATCTTTGGCTTCGCTGCGGAGATAACACTGATCAAAGATGATTTTCCTGCGGATGGGTATCCGACGAGGCCAACGTCAGCGATGGATTTGAGTTCAAGGTGAACGTCTTTGTCCTCGCCTGGTTCACCCAATAAGGCGAAGCCGGGTGCACGGCGAGCTTTGGACACTAACGCTGCGTTGCCCAAGCCGCCGTATCCACCTTCGGCAATGGTGAAACGGGTGCCAATCCCCATGAGATCGGCGATTACGGTGCCGTCGGGTTCTGTCACAACGGTTCCCTCAGGAACGGGGAGGACAAGGTCTTCACCTCGCGCACCGTTGCGGTGATCGCCGGCACCATTCCCCCCACGTCCGGCCTTCAAGTGTGGATGAAAGTGAAAATCCACCAGGGTATGGACTTGGTTACTGACCTCCAGAATGACGTCACCGCCGTGCCCACCATTGCCACCATCGGGGCCGCCAAGGGGGACAAACTTTTCACGATGAATGGATGCACACCCGTGGCCGCCATCGCCAGCGTGAACATGCAGCACAACGCGGTCAACAAATTGAGGCATGAATTCCAATCCTTCCCTAGCGCAACCTGCGCAACGGTCACGGGTACGAGAGACGGTCACTGTGGCCGCGATCTCGGTTGTGTCGGTGGTGGCCGCGCTCAGCGCTGCCGATACTACATCTGATGATGCCGGCTGATATCGATGTCCTCGAGATCAGCCATGCGAGAGTGCGTGACTAATTTATGCCCTACCCACAGGGCAATGAAAATAGGTAACCCAATATATGAGGACAAAATGGTAGAAAAGCTGGACCAGTCAAAGAGTGCTTGGTAGTTCTGGCCAATGATGACGACGGTACACATGATTAGTGCGACGATCGGGCCCGCGGGGAACCAATGTGCACGATAGGGCAAGGCTCCCGGATCGTTCCCCTGTGCGATATAGGCACGGCGGAACCGGTAGTGGCTCCAGGCTATTGACATCCAAGCGAGGAACCCGGCGAGACCCGATGCACTGACCAGCCATTTATATGCGGCCCCTTCCCCGATCAGTGATGTGAGGAAGCAGAGCAACCCAACGGCGGTGGTTGCAAAAAGTGCTGGATGTGGCACGCCACGTTTCGACGTTTTTGCGAAGATTTTGGGCGCGATTCCGTCTTTCGCCATGGCGTAGAGCATTCGTGTTGAAGCGTAGAGGCCCGAGTTTCCCGCAGATAGGATCGAGGTCAAGATCACCGCGTTCATGATCGATGCGGCTGCGAGAACACCGGCGTGTTCGAATACCAAGGTGAACGGGGATACAGAGATATTATTGACGTTTGCCCGGAGGAGGCTAGGGTCGGTGTATGGGATCAGGAACCCGATGATCGCAATCGCACCAATGTAGAACAGCATAATTCGGATGAAGACGCTTCGGATTGCGCGTGGAATATCTTTGTCCGGGTGGCGTGATTCACCAGCGGCCACACCGACGAGTTCGGTGCCTTGAAAAGAAAAGCCAGCGATCATGAAGACGTTGAGGATTCCAAGAAACCCCGCGTTAAAGGGTGCGTCTGCATGAGTCCAGTTGGAGACGCCCGGTGAATGTCCGCCTAAGATTCCCACAATCATGAGTACGCCAAGGGTAAGGAAAATGATGACTGCTGTGACTTTGATTAGTGCAAACCAGAATTCGCCTTCCCCGTAGCCTTTCACGGTGATGACGTTGAGTGAAAAGAGGAGAGCAAGAAAGATGGCGGACCATATCCATCCGGGGGTTGAGGGAAACCAAAATTTCATGACAAGGGCTGCTGCTACGAGTTCAGCAGCCACGGTGACAGCCCAGTTAAACCAGTAGTTCCATCCGGTCGCGAATCCGAAGGATGGTGACACATAGGTTCGTGCGTAGTGCGCGAACGCTCCTGACACCGGTGAGTATGTTGCCATTTCCCCAAGTGACTGCATCAGGAGGAAAACCATAAGGCCGATAGCACCATAGGCGACGAGGGCTCCGCCAGGCCCAGCGGTGGCGATCGTGGCGCCTGACGCGACGAACAAGCCGGTACCGATCGCGCCACCAATGGCGATCATGTTCATGTGGCGTGATTCGAGACTGCGGGTCAATGTTCCTTGCCGAGCTCTCGAAGGTTCCACCGGTGACGGGTGATCGTCGTGGCCGCCGGAACCGCTGTCCTCGACGTGCGCTGCGACACCGTGCGTCATCGGGATTGATCCAGATTTCTGCCCAGTCCGACGAGAGTGAGGTGTCGGGCTATGGTGGTTGGATGACGGTGGAATGGGATGGCTCATGTGGCCTCCTCAACATCATGGCGAGGTGGATAGGATTCTCGGCTTTTCTACCGAAATGGTTTTTTCTTATACAAAAGAGCTCCTCCGACACTAGGCGCCGGAGGAGCTAAAAGTCTGTGAACTAGGCCTTGGCAGGCTCAGCTTCGACGTTCTCGACGATGTTAACGAGGCGGCGGTTTCGCTTCTTAGCGAAGTGAACAGCACCTGCCTTGAGGGCGAAAAGTGTGTCGTCGCCACCACGGCCGACGTTCTCACCGGGGTGGAATGAGGTACCACGCTGGCGAACAAGGATCTCGCCGGCCTTTACCTGCTGGCCACCGAAGCGCTTGACGCCGAGGCGTTTTGACTCTGAATCGCGACCGTTGTTTGAACTAGCCGCACCTTTCTTGTGTGCCATTGGTCTATTTCCCTCCTTGGAAAACTCGGGCACGAGATCACTGGGGGTGATAGCCCCCAGTGATCGCGAGATTATTTGATGCCGGTGATCTTCACAACGGTCAGTGGCTGGCGATGCCCCTGGCGACGCTTGTATCCGGTCTTGTTCTTGTAATGCAGGTTGCGGATCTTCGGGCCCTTGGTGTGCTCGACGATCTCGGCGTTCACTGTCATCTTAGACAGGTCGTCACCAGAGGTGATTGAGGCACCGTCGACGAGCAAAACCGGGGAGAGAGCCACGGACGAACCTGGCTCACCCTCGATCTTCTCGACCTTGACGAGGTCACCTTCAGCAACCTTGTACTGCTTGCCGCCGGTCTTGACGATCGCGTACATAAGAGGGCTACCCCTTTTTATTTTTCGCTCGGCTCAGGGCTCACCACCCTGACTGGACTAAAACGTGTTCGCGGTGATGTGCCCCATTGGCTACACCGTGGTGCGGCGACCTATACCCGCGCAGGGCCAACCGGTCAGCCTGCGAACAGCGACTGCTCAAGACTACCCGGTCACTGATGGATAACAAAACCGCCTATATCACTGTTACTAGTGTGATACTAATCGCACGTCATGTCCGCTAGCATCCACCCATCATCACCGTGAACGAATATGATTACTGTCGCGACACATCGCGGTGTACTCGCCGTCGCCCCCGTCGCTGGCGTGATGCCGCCTTACGAGAACGAGATTGCTCGGCCTCCGCTCCACCCGAGCGCGTGGAGTGTGTCCGTGGTGCAGAATTAACGTTATCTGCCGAACAAGCCGGGTAGTCAGTTTTCACGGGGGGAATATCGGACCGGGAGTTTCCGCGTGTAGCACGACGACGTCGAGGCGACTGGTCAAACTTTCGCTGTGCGTCCTCATATGTGCCCTGCCCCTGTTGTGCCGCGGCAGAGACTGCAGACGTCGTTTCTGCTGAGTTGAGTGGTGCAGCACCATGATCGGAGCCTCTGGGAGAACTATACGACGCTCCCTCAGCTAAAGCCGATCGGGTCATCCGACGTGTTGCATGCCGTCGACCACGGCGACGCCCACCATGCCTGGTTGCCCCAGTCTCCTTATCCTCGTCCACAGCGTTGGCTGCGCTGCGCGTCTGAGAAGGCACCGCATTGTCGTCTCCGGTGTCATCCGAACCGGGTCGCCGACCTTGTTTCTGAGATGGTGTGGACTGCGCGCTACGCTGTGGCCGCGCCGTTCGCGTTGCTTTACGGCGACGCCGACGAGGCTGTGGCCCACCATCAGAGACGGATGATTTGTCCTCCGATGAGGTGTTCTCGCCGTTAATGTGATGATTGCGTGCCCGTTGATCTGCTGGGAGATAATCGGATCCACTTGGCTCATCTGGATCTTCATCGTCCGCCACAATCACCGCAGCTGCTGCTATTTCCTCGATAGAACGTCGCTGGGGAATGAGGCTCTCGTCACGCTCGTCAACCTCACTGCGGCGGGCGCGATTGCGGGTGGCTGCATCTCGGCCGGAATTCCTCTGATCGTCTGTATCACGACTATCCGTATCGGCACTGTTGGTGACATCGTCGGTTGTATCCTCCTCAAAGGAGTACACCGGAAGATCGTTGTCGCCTGTCAACGTGTCGGTGTCGTCAGGATCATCATCCGCACTGCTCAACACAATCGGGTGGTCATGGACAATGATGCCACGACCATGGCACTCCTCACAGGGGGTCGAGAAGGTTTCCACCAGGCCTTTGCCCAGCCGTTTACGGGTGATCTGAACCAGGCCCAATGAGGTGACCTCACCCAACTGGTGACGCGTCCGATCCTTCTCCAGGGCCTCACTGAGTCGACGAAGGACCAGTTCCTGATTCTCTTTGAGGACCATATCAATGAAATCGACAACGATCATGCCACCGATATCACGCAACCTCATCTGTCGGACAATTTCATCGGCTGCTTCCAGGTTGTTTCGGGTGACTGTTTCTTCAAGGTTGCCGCCGGAACCAGTAAAACGACCAGTGTTAACGTCGATTACCGTCATTGCTTCGGTCTTCTCAATCACAAGTGTTCCGCCGGATGGTAGGAAAACCACGCGGTCTAACGCTTGTTTCAGTTGTTTATCGAGACCCCAGTGGGCGAAGACATCCTGTCCGTTGTGGTCGTCACGATCATACTTGGTGAGCCGGTCCTCCAGGTCCGGAGCGACCCGACGGAGGTAGGCCGACACCATCGACCACGAGCGGTCACCGTCAACAATTAACTCGTCAAAGTCTTCATTAAAAAGATCACGAACAACTTTCACCAGAAGTTTTGGTTCTTCGTGTAGTGTCATCGGGCCGTCAAAGCGGGGCTTGTTTTTTCCCTTTCGTGTGTTCTTCGTTCCCGCATGCGCCCCAGGCAAGGTGCGAAGTGCGTCGGCTTTGTCCACAATGGCATCCCATACATTTTGCTGCCGACGAACATCACGAGCAATGTCTTGCGTGTCGACACCTTCAGCGGCTGTGCGAATGATCGCACCACCTTCATCAGGCAAGATCCCAGAGACTGCTTTTTTCAAACGTCGCCGTTCGGGCTCGGGAAGTTTACGGGAGATACCCTGTGAGCGTCCTTCAGGGACATACACTAGATAGCGCCCAGCTAGGGAGATGCGGCTAGTTAAGCGTGGCCCTTTATGTCCTACGGGGTCTTTGGTGACCTGGACGAGAATCGGATCGCCGGGCTTGAGGGCTTTCTCAATCTTGCGTTGCCGCCCGGCGTTTCTCGTGTGGCGCCAATCAACGTCGCCGGAGTAGATGACGCCATTTCGTTCCATTCCAATATCAACAAATGCCGCTTCCATGCTGGCCAGAACGTTTTGCACTCGTCCGAGGTAGATGTTGCCAACCAGGGTCTGGGCACGCTCAGAGGCCACGAAATGTTCGACCAATTGGCCGTCTTCCACGATGGCCACGTGTGTGGCCTTTCCTGGACTGTCGGCGAGTTCCGTGTCGCGGACGATCATACGGCGATCGACAGCATCACGACGCGCGTGGAATTCAGCGGTGCTGATGGTCTGATGACGATCCCGCTTGTTTTCTTCTCGACGTTTCCGCGCCGCCGCCGCCCGAGTCGAGCCTTTGATTTTGGCGGGCTCGTCGGATTTGTGCTTGTTGTCGTCCTCCGTAGTCTCCGTCTGTGAGGGTTTATCCCCGGGAGATCCCGATGACGCCTCCTCGATGACTTTCTTGCCTCGCCCACGGCGCCCTCGACGACGTCGATACGATGATCGTGAATCGAGGGAATCATTATTGTCGGATTCCCGCTCGCCCGACTCTGGTTGGGACAGCTCGGGTGTCTCCTCAACCGATCCCGCGGGATCGTCCTTGACTGACGTGGGTGCCATAAAGATGGGCGTGGGAATAGCGAGATGGCCGAGCTCGCGAGTCTCGACTATCGTCTCTTCATCCTTCTCGGGCTGGGCGTCACCCTGGTCAGCACTTTCTCGTTCGGCATCAAAGTGGTGAGCGGTAGGATTATTGTGCTCATGCGCACGAGAGCCGTCTTCGCTAGCAGTGTCCCGATCATGCACAGGCTCCCCTTGAGTAGCCTCAGGTTTGCTCGGGGAAGCCTGTGGTTTCCGCACGTCGGCGTCCTGCTGCTCGGGTTGGGAAGTCTCGTTGGCAGTGTCACCCTCGTGGGGATCATCGCCGGGAGTCTCTACACCAGGATCATGGTCTGCTAGAGTGATGCGATCTCGGAACTCTGCGATCTGTTCGCGGGTCAATGTCGATTGTGCGCTGCGAACCTCCAACCCGACCCCACCGAGAATCGCGATCAATTCCTTACTAGTATGGCCGACAAGTTTGGCGAGTTGATGAACACGCGTTTTGGGGGCTAAATCACCTTCATTGAGTGAGGCGATGACCGCTTTCGTTCCCGCCGATAGGGCATCGACTGTCGTGACCACCTCGCGTGTGCTCACACCTGACCGTGTGCTGGATGGTTGTCGCCTCGTTGATGATTTTTTTGTTGTCCGTTTCGTTGAAACTCGACGGGATGCACGGCTTTCGTCAGCCACAATTCTCCTTTAGCACCACCACGACGCCCCTCGCGACGAATGACAGGGATGGGATCATCCATCCATCATGCAGTCGATACGTGCGGATCGTTGGTGCAGTGTTGTTGTCTGCGCCACGGTACCGCACGCCACACGGTATACCGTGTACTAGTTTTTCGTGAGGTAGGGTGCGCGGTGTCGTTATGTTGTCATGTTCAAGCTTGCTGGCGGAACAACGCGGAGGCGCAGCTTGCAGCACTTAGTCCCCATCAAACCGGCAGTCTCACGCAGGCTTTCTGTGGCCTTATTTTATGGCAAATCGTAACAAGTACCGCGAATACATGACGGTAGATCGACAACGATCTGCAACGGTGTACTACAGCGCAGCTTCTCCCGTCCGCGTTCCACATATTATTTTGTCATACATTGAACGGGGTTTCTGGAATACATCCCATCACCCGCCACAGTCCTGTGTTCAAAGAGTCACGGCGCACAGGTGGTTGTCGACCCAGAGGAACCATCCATAGGGCTCACATTCTGGGCCGATAGACACCGTCAGAGGTTCGGGAACCAGATGCCAATTTCACGTTCAGCTGACTCTGGCGAGTCAGAACCGTGAACAACGTTAGCGTCAACCTCGAGGGCAAAGTCTCCACGGATACTGCCCGGTGTTGCGCGACCAACGGGGTCAGTTCCGCCGGCGAGCTGGCGCCATGCCTCGATAGCCCGCGGCCCCTCGACGACACCAGCCACGAGCGGGCCGGAGGTGATGAAGTCAATCAGATCATCGAAGAAAGGCTTGTCTTTATGCTCTTCGTAATGTTTTTCGGCGGTCGCCCGGTTAGTGACACGGAGATCCAATGCCGACAGTGACAATCCTTTGCGTTCAATACGGGCAATAATGTCTCCGACGAGGCCACGCTGGACCCCATCGGGCTTAATCAGAATCAGAGTACGTTCAGACATGTCATCATTGTAAGTCATCATCTCCTCGCGTCTGAACAGCACGGCAGCCCTCACTCGAAACCATGTGGAGGTACAGGTGCTGTATCAATGCTCACTCCGCATGAGTGTCCTTGGGTGTCCACCACCCCCAGCCGCGGCCTATTACAAGACTGAGCGCAGAAATGATTGCAAGCGGTCCGACTGCGGATGGGCAATCACGTCGCGTGGAGCCCCTTGTTCGACAATCCTTCCTTTATCCATGAATACCACGTTATCGGCCATTTCACGCGCGAATCCTATCTCATGAGTGACCAGTATCATGGTCATCCCACTCTCAGCGAGTTCCTTGAGGACGGTAAGGACCTCAGAGACCAATTCCGGATCTAGTGCCGACGTTGGCTCGTCGAACAACATGATCTCCGGGTCCATCGCCAGCGCTCGCGCGATAGCCACGCGCTGCTGTTGACCGCCGGATAGTTCAGCGGGAAAGTGCGAGGCACGATCTTTCAGACCAACGCGGTCAAGGAGCTCCATGGCGCGTTTCTTCGCCACCTCTTTGGACAGCCCTTTGACCTGGCGCGGGGCCTCCATCACATTGTCCACCGCGGTCATATGAGGAAACAGATTGAATCGCTGAAATACCATTCCGATACGAGAACGTTGGCGAGATATCTCTGTCGCTGATAGGCGTTGAAGACGCCCGTCTGCCCGTGGTTCATTAACAAAACCTTGGCGTTCCCCACCAATGCGGATCGATCCTGCCTGAATCTGCTCGAGTTGATTTACACATCGCAGCAGGGTGGATTTTCCTGATCCAGATGGGCCGATAAGAACGGTGACATCGCCCCGTTTCACAGACAGTGATACGTCCCGGAGAATGACAAGATCACCATAGGCTTTCCATAGCCCATCGATAACGACAAGTGGCTCCGGTGCAGTATTGTCCGTCGTCACGTTCTCCCCTGAGGGTGGTGGTGTGTTCACTGTTCTACCTCCGGAATCTTCCTCAACTTCTCCGGGTCAGATGCGACTTTTTGGATTCGTGTGGGTCTGCGGTTTTTGTCAAAGCCCCGTCCAAAATGGCGTTCCAAGAAGTACTGGCCTACCATGAGCACACTCGTCACCACGAGGTACCACATGGCGGCAACAATAAGTAAGGGAATCGGTGCGTAGAGTCGGTTCGCGATCGCATTAGTGGCGTATTGAAGGTCCAAGGTGAAAGGTACAGCCAACACGAGTGAGGTAGTCTTGAGCATCCCGATGGTTTCGTTTCCCAGTGGCGGAATAATAACCCGCATGGCCTGGGGGATGATGATTCGACGAAGAACGGTGCTGCGATTCATCCCTAGTGCACGAGCAGCCTCATACTGACCATCATCGACGCTGTCCACCCCGGATCGAACAATCTCGGCGAGGTACGCGCCTTCGTTGAAGCCGAGTCCCAGTGTCGCCGCCCACAATGCAGTAATGACGTCAGAGGTTTCGACGGTGAAGAACGCTGGACCGAAGGGAATTCCCATCGAGATCTTCGGATACAGCACAGCGAGTAGACCCCAAAAAATGAGCTGGGTATATACAGGGACGCCGCGGAATACAAAGATGTACGCCCATGCTACGGACCGTAGGACTGGATTTTCACTCTGTCGCATCATCGCGGCTGTGACGGCGAGGACGACTCCAATAGTCATCGCAAGGACGGTCAACAGCAAGGTCCAGCCCACGCCTTTGACGACGTTCACGTCACGGATGTACTGATTCACCACATCCCACTGGTAGTTCGGGTTCGTGATGAGTCCGTGTACGAACATGGACACCAGGACAGCAACGACGATCGCTGCGATCCACGTGCCAGGGTGGAAGACCCCACGTTCCCGGATCCGGCCGGGAATGGGGTCTGTGTGATGTGAAGCCATTTGGTGTCTCTCAGTACGTGGTCAATCTGGGCAAAGAGAAGTGCCGACGGGCCAGAAGTGGCGGCCGATTGTCAGCCAACAGATTGTAATAATATCGACTGTGGAAAATATTATTACATTCGCCCCCTGAGAGATGAGGCGGGAGCACACTCTATTTCACGCCCTACAGCTCAGTGTGCTGAGTAGGCAATAACCCACGTTTCATACGCTCAATCAGGTTCTTACGCAGATAGCAAATGTAGGCCCACACGAGCGCGAAAACAATCCCCATCGCCCCCATCGCGGGATGGACAATGAACCCACCAATCGCCACACCTTGAAGGACCAGATCCACTCCCAAGGCCCACTTTTTCTTTTGCAGAAACGCCATCACCAACAAGGCTACGCACAACGCCGTGACCGACATGAGGTTCAAGGGTGTGTTATATGCTCCTTCATCGACCCGAGCCACCACCGGAAGCACCAACAAGAACGTGATGAACTCCATAATCATGGTTCCGGCCATCACTCCCCGCAAACCTTTCAGCGGATCCTTCGCGGGAGCGTGTCCTGGCCCCAATGGCCCGTATGCGGTCGTATCATCGTCGCCCCGTCTGACATGGCGGCGATCGTTCACCCGCATGATGTGGTGGTCGCGCTGATCCACTATTCCGGTTCCTTTCCTAACAGTGCCCGAGCATGACCGGCCGAATACACACTGCCCGTTATCACAACGCCGGCTCCGGCTAACCCGTAGCCTTCATCCTCGCCTTCCTCTTCCGCCAGGGCAACTGCATTCTCAATAGCATCTGCAATTGTCGCGGCAACGTGGACGCGTTCATCGCCGACGATGGTGCGCGCAAGCTCGGCGAGCTCATCGACCGGCATCGCCCGGGGGGACGGCGCTTCCGTGACAACAATCACATCAAAGACATCTCGAAGGGCATCCACGATGCCAACAGCATGCTTGTCTTTAAAAACACTGACGATGCCAATGAGACGCCGAAACGAGAAGTCGTGGCTGAGCGTCTCGGCTAACGCGTGTGCGCCGTGTGGGTTATGGGTAGCATCGACAAATACTGACGGCGAGGTTCGTATCCGCTCTAAGCGGGCAGGAGAACTGACGCGCCCGAAGCCTTCACGGACTGTATCAACGTCTAACTGACGGCCACTGCCAGCACCGAAAAATGCCTCCACCGCTGCCAGAGCTGTTGCCGCATTGCGCGCCTGATAAGCCCCAGATAAAGGAAGGAAAATGTTGTCGTAAGTGCCACCCAAGCCACGAATCGTCAGTGTCTGTCCCCCGACAGCAACTGACCGGTCCACGACACCATATTCCATTCCCGCCCGAGCAACTGACGCATCCACAGCCACCGCGCGTTCCACGACCACCTTCATCGCTGCGGGATCTTGCTCAGCAATAATTGCCACGTTGTCCGGCGGGGTTAGCAAGTCGTCTTTATCCCATCGTGAGGTAATGATCCCAGCCTTCTCCGCAGCGACCTCCTCGATCGTGTCGCCCAAATAGTCGGAGTGATCCAACCCCACTGGAGTGATGACTGACACGTCACCATGAACCACGTTCGTCGCATCCCAACGACCCCCCATTCCCACCTCGACGACGGCCACGTCGATAGGCGCGTCAGCGAAAGCAGCAAAAGCCATCGTGGTGAGCACCTCGAACGTGCTCATTCGAGGGTCACCATTACCCTCAGATTTCCGATCAACCATATCCACGAAGGGTTCAATCGATCGCCACGTCTGCACAAAATCTGCGGGATGAATCGGGACACCGTCGATCGCAATTCGCTCTGTCACAGATTGCAAATGGGGGCTCGTCGTGCGCCCAGTGCGGCGATGGAAGGCTCGGAGCAGCGATTCAACCATGCGAGCCACAGAGGTTTTCCCATTTGTTCCTGCGATGTGAATAGATGGGTATGCGTGCTGAGGGTTTCCCAACAGGTCGAGCACCTGGTTCATTCTGTCCAGAGTCGGATCAATCTTTGTTTCTGGCCACCGGAAATTTAGCTCTTCCTCGACATCCGCCAGCATGTCAAGGTCGTCGGGGGTGATTGACCGGTGGACAACCTCAGGTTTCGGATCATTACTCAAAGGCAAAGTCAGTCCAGCATCGTCGAGGGTGAGGTCATCGGGGATCGCGGCAGTGGCGTCCTCTGGGCTCATTGACGCGGGGTCCATTGCCTTGCTCGTGTGAGCGTAGTCATGGCCACTGTTGTGATCCTCGCCCCGAGCACCCTCATCTCGATTAGTGAGGCCATCCCTGTCACGACGTGCCACCATCTGAACCTTCTTCCTCCGCTGTTCCTATTCTCGTTCTATTTTGCGACGCCTGTGCCACGTCACCGCCACAATGATCCACGTGCGTGCTTCTTCGGCACAACGGATCTCGGCCTACGAGCTCGCACTGAAGGCAGATCGCACCGGGGCGGCATTGTGCGCTCACCTCCTAGCGAAGGTCAGCCAACCGGGCGGAAATTCGCTGGACCTCGTCCTCGGCGATCGCTCGACGCTGATGAATCTTAGCCACGACGGCCTCGGGTGCCTTAGCTAAGAAGTTCTTGTTTGCCAGTTTCTTTCCAGTAGTCTCTAGCTCTTTGGTGGCGGCTTTGAGGTCCTTCTCCATGCGCTTGCGTTCTGCATCCTTGTCCACGGTGCCTGATGTGTCCAGTTCAACAGTGATCGTTGCCTGTGACAAGCGCAGTTCGATGGAGGCCGTCGCTGAGAAATCATTGGCTGGTTCGTCGACGCGCGCGAGGTTACGGATCGCGGCTTCTTGTTCCTCAAGATCGGCAGCCCCACAATCGAGACGGGCAGGTACACGTTGCGACGGCTTCACCCCCTGGTCGGAGCGGAATCGGCGAATTTCTGTGACCAGTTTGATGAGGTCTTCCACACGACGCTGGGCATCTGCATCCGCGTCGTGCCCGTCTGTCGTCATGGATGCATCCGGCCAGGCGGCAAGAACGAGTGATTCTTCCTGCCCGTCGACGCCATCTGTCAGGGCGGTCCACAACGTTTCTGTGACGTAGGGCATCGTCGGATGAAGCAGTCGGAGGATCGTATCCAGGACACGACCGATCACACGCTGGGTAGCTCGGCCAGTGGCATCGTTGTCTACTGGATCACGGGGGATTTGTGTTTTCGCGATCTCCAAGTACCAGTCACAGAATTCGTCCCAGGTGAAGTGGTAGAGGGCCTCGCTGGCTTTCGCGAATTCATACCGTGATAAGGAACTATCGACATACTGGCGGGTGGCTTCAAGGCGATCAAGGATCCACCGATCCGCATCTGTCAGCGACGCACGTGCTGGCAGCTCACCGACTTGCGCACCATTCATGAGTGCGAAGCGAGTGGCATTAAAGAGTTTCGTCGCAAAGTTGCGGGAGGACTGCGCTGCATCGGCTCCAAGGGGAAGGTCAGTACCTGGATTGGCACCGCGCGCCAAGGTGAACCGCAGCGCATCTGCGCCATAGTCACGCACCCAGTCCATGGGATCGATACCGTTGCCCAACGACTTCGACATCTTCCGGCCGTGTTCGTCGCGGACAAGGCCGTGCAGGAAAATGTCAGTAAAAGGTACCTGGGGGCGGCCATCTGTAGCTGTCGCACTGTCACCATCATGAAGTGGTGAATCCTCGAAGGTGTCTGCAAGGGTCGCGAACATCATCATCCTGGCTACCCAGAAGAACAAAATATCGTACCCTGTGACCAGGACAGATGTCGGGTAGAATTTCGTGAGGTCTTCGGTGTTCTCTGGCCATCCCATCGTCGAGAATGGCCAAAGACCAGAGGAGAACCAGGTGTCCAGGACGTCGGGGTCCTGGTGCCATCCTTCCCCTGATGGTGGTTCATCATCGGGGCCACAACACACAATCTCCCCGTCCGGGCCATACCAGATGGGAATCCGGTGGCCCCACCACAACTGTCGGGAAATGCACCAGTCATTCATGTTGTTTACCCAGTCGAACCAGCGTGGCTTCTGACTTGCTGGATGGATAACCGTATCTCCGCTGGTGACAGCATCTGACGCCATCGCTGCGAGGCTCTCCACTTTTACCCACCACTGCTCGGATAAGCGTGGTTCGATCGCCTCTTTTGTTCGTTCGGAGTGGCCCACGGAGTGAACATAAGGTCGGATTTCTTTCACGATCCGGCCTTGTTCACGTAGTGCTTCCGTAATGGCTCTCCGAGCTTCATATCGGTCCATGCCATCAAAACGGGTGCCGGTGTTAGCGATATGCGCGGTCGTGTCCATGATGACAGGCATATCGAGGTTATGACGCTCCCCCATGGCGAAGTCGTTGGGATCATGGGCGGGAGTGATCTTTACCGCACCGGTACCAAATTCTGGGTCCACGTAGTCGTCAGCGATGATCGTCATTGTGTGTCCATCGATGAACGGGTGTGGTAATTCCTGCCCCACCAGATCCTTATAACGATCATCATCCGGATGAACAGCGATCGCTACGTCACCCAGCATTGTTTCCACACGGGTCGTGGCCACAATGACATGGGGTTCGTCGTCATTCAGTGAGCCGTAGCGGATGGAGACCAATTCCCCCTCATCCTCAGAGTAGACAACCTCGATGTCTGAAATTGCCGTCTCTAGCTCTGGCGACCAGTTCACCATGCGGTGAGCACGGTAGATGAGGCCTCTATCGTAGAGCTCCTTAAACATGGTCTGAACCGCGCGAGAGAGACCGTCATCAAGGGTGAACCGCTCCCGCGACCAATCCAGCGAATCCCCCAAGGCGCGCATTTGGTTGCCGATCCTCTCGGCATAGTCTTTTTTCCAGGACCATACTTTGTCGATGAATTCGTCACGCCCATAATCAAAGCGGTCTCTCCCCTCGGTCTCCTTGAGGAGAGCTTCGACTTTAGTCTGCGTCGCGATACCAGCATGGTCCATTCCTGGCAGCCAGAGAACTTCGTATCCTTGCATCCGCTTCTGCCGAGCCAACGCATCCATGATGGTGTGATCCAATGCATGCCCCATATGCAGTTGGCCAGTCACATTCGGCGGCGGCAAAACAATCGAATACGGTGGCTTCGATGACGATGTATCTGCTGTGAAATAGCCCTTATGTACCCAGTGCTCATAGAGTTTCTTTTCGGCATCCGCGGGGTTCCACTGCTTCGGCAACAGGTCAGCGCGGTTCGTCGTCGGGGCGTCCGACGGTGACGATGAGCTTTGTGACGTATGACGGGCTGAATTCATGACGTTCATTCTAAAACGCACCGGTGAGACGTGCTGGGGTCGGGGCTATGAACACGAAATGGCCTGAGTGCCCTCATCACCGAGCACTCAGGCTATGCGTTCCAACGAAAGGGATGTGAGTCTAGATGAGCCCACTATCGTCAACAATCTTCTTCTCCTTGCGCAGCTCGTCAACATTGGCGTCGATGAGTTTCCGCTGCGCCTCGGAGATCTCCAGCCCCTGGACGATCTCCCACTCCCCGTTCACCGACCGGCATGGGACGGAGGCTACAAGGCCCTCGTCAATGCCGTATGATCCATCCGACGGGAGAGCCACAGATACCCAATCATCATCGGGAGTACCAGCTACCCAGTCACGCATGTGATCAATTGCTGCTGCCGCTGCGGATGCTGCTGAGGACATGCCGCGTACGTCGATAATCTCAGACCCGCGCTGAGCAACACGCGGACGGAATTCATGGTCCAACCACTCCTCGTCAACCTTGGTAACCACGGGCTCACCATTGACGGTGGCGTAGGTTATGTCGGGAAACTGCGTCGCTGAATGGTTACCCCATACGGTCATCTTGGCGACATCCGTTACCGGCGCGCCAAGCTTCTGGGACAGTTGAGCCAGTGCACGGTTGTGATCCAATCGGGTCATTGCAGTGAAGTGATGTGGGGGAACGTCAGGGGCGCTGGCTTTGGCGATCATACAGTTGGTATTTGCAGGGTTCGCGACGACGAGCACACGCACGTCTTTCGCGGCGTGATCGTTGATGGCTTGTCCTTGCGGGCCGAAAATCTTCCCATTCGCTGCAAGGAGGTCTGAACGCTCCTCCCCTTGTCTACGAGGCCGAGAGCCAACTAAGAAGACAGCGTTGGCATTCGTAAATGCTTCTTCGGCGCTATCTGTCACCGTGACTCCGGAGAGCAACGGAAAGGCGGCATCGAAAAGTTCCATAGCGACTCCCTGTGCCGTGGGAACAGCGTCAGGGATATCGAGCAAACGTAGGTGAACAGGTGCGTTTTTACCAAAGACATCACCTGCGGCGATGCGGAAGAGCAGTGCGTAGGCAATGTGCCCGGAGGCTCCAGACACAGCGACATTCACGGGATTCTTTACGTCAGTCGTCATAACAACCTTCCCTAATATTCGACATATCGCACACCACAATGTCCTCTCGGGCTCCTTCCACCGCTGGCTAGTAAACCCTTTGCGATGGGAGCCCGATGACGACTGTGATATGCCATCATGCGAGCCTCGACGCCACCCGTTCATATGTCTGTCATCACTGTGTGGATGCCAGTATCAACGACGATGGGACGTCGTCTCACCAGCTACGGAAGGGGAGGTCCGCACGGTTCCAAGGTTACTCCGTATACGGCGCATTCTGCATGTCCTGCCCCGTCGTACGTGGCCCTCGTGTGGTCGGGTCGAGTGCGTCGACGACAGGGGGGATTTATCGTCACCGATCGTAGGGGCGCGCCCAGATATAGTGCCTATCCAAACCCTACTACCCCCGAAAAAGGTCAAAAAAGTTGCTCTGACTACAAGAAACCGGGAGATGATGCAGAAAGTCAAAAAAAGAGTCTACGATTGTGGTGGTAATTATGGCACCAGGTCGAGACCGTAACCGTTTTTTCGTCACCGCTCGCTGATGAGCATCGCCCGCACGTGAGGACCGGTGACGGACCGGATCATCAACTCATTGATGGTGGACACCATGTGATGAGGGATCAAGGAGCATGAGGCACAGACTCAGCACGCCACGAACTGAAGCCATAGATGTCAACCCCGTTCGAAGTAATGAGTATGTCAACATCGCCTTTACACACCGACTCCGCCTCCGCATCCGACCTTATGCCGTCCAATGCCGATGCCGTTGCCGTTTCACACAGTTCCGACAATGCAGGCCCTGAACATCAGGAGATTCTTGATGCTGCCCTGACGGCGTTTTCCAACGTTGGCTATAACGAAGCACGGCTTGAAAGTATCGCGGGCGCGTCAGGCGTCTCTAAGCGGATGATCCATTATTATTACGGGGATAAAAAGGGCCTGTACATGGAGTGTCTCCGCTATGCAGAGACGCTTCTTCATCCCAAGGCAGAAGATCTCATCCCTGATAGCGATGTGCCGGTTGAAGCAATTCGGCAAACTATTGAGACTCTTGTCTCACAGTTTTTCTCGGAGCCCCGGGCAGCGCGTATGCTCGCGATGGAGAACCTTTTAGGCATCCTTCCCCAGGATGTCGGCGTTCATATTTTCTCCGGGTCACCGGCTGTTCTTGAACTCGGTCGCTTGCTTATGAAGGGCCAGGACCATGGAGCATTCCGCCCTGGCGTGTCAGCGATTGACCTCTATCTCATCATTTCTGCGTTGGCGACTTTTCCCTCGTACAATCAATCAACGTTCCGTTCTATGTACGATGTCGCAACCGGGGACGATGCTAACCGGGACGGTATTAAGGCCCTCATTCAAGATACTGTCATTAGTCTTTTGACGACAACGATGACAACTCGTGAGGGAGACTCGTACACGGTCACAACGGAACAACTCCGAGCGAATGAGAGAGCAGCACATGCCCCGTTGTACGGTGAGGGTGATCTGTTAGATGGAAGTGCGAGTCCGAGCCCCAGTGAGGTGAACCGATTTGACGAACAGTTCGCCCCCTTTTCAGATTTCTACCGTGACTAATGTCTCTGTCGGGTTTGAGGAGAAGGGCCCGCGTGTGATCGTGTCTTAGGATGCACAATGCCTTAGGTACACAACGGATTCAGGGCGACGCTGTGTCCTATGCGGATTCCTTCTCCGATTCCGAGGTTGAAATCGTGGTCGGCTCGGCCCCATCAGTGACGCATTCTTCCGAAATAACGACTTCGGCAACATCATCTGCATCAGGCACGTCGAACATCACTGGTCCGAGAATTTCCTCTAAAATTGCTCGTAGACCGCGGGCGCCTGTTCCCCGCTCGATCGCTTTATCAGCAATTGCGTTGAGCGCGCCTTCCTCCATCGTGAGAGCTGCGCCATCCATCTCCAACAGTCGACTGTACTGTTTCACCAAGGAGTTCTTCGGTTCGGTAAGCACTCGAACGAGTGCGTCACGGTCAAGGTCGTTTACCGTCGCGACCACCGGAAGTCGGCCGATAAATTCAGGAATCAGACCGAACTTCACCAAGTCCTCAGGTTGGACGTAGGTGAACGCATCACGTTCGTTTTCATCTTTCGACGCTACGCTGGCGCCGAAACCGAGCCCTTGTTGTCCTCGGCGCTCACCAATGACTTTTTCCAAGCCTGCGAATGCACCTGCAACGATAAAAAGAATGTTCTTGGTGTCTAGCTGAATGAATTCTTGATTGGGGTGTTTCCTTCCTCCCTGCGGCGGGACTGAGGCAACCGTGCCTTCCAAGATTTTCAGTAAGGCTTGTTGTACGCCTTCACCGGAAACGTCGCGGGTAATCGATGGATTTTCTGATTTTCGTGAAATCTTGTCAACTTCATCGATGTAGATGATTCCACGCTGGGCCCGTTCCACGTCGAAATCGGCTGCTTGAAGCAGTTTGAGAAGGATGTTTTCAACGTCCTCACCGACATATCCAGCCTCTGTCAAGCTCGTGGCATCGGTCATGGCGAAGGGAACGTCGAGCATTCGTGCCAGGGTTTGAGCGAGGTAGGTTTTGCCCGATCCTGTGGGGCCGAGCATGAGAATGTTCGACTTCGCGATCTCGATGTCATCCTCTGATCGACGATGATCGTCTTTTTCGGATTGGATGCGCTTGTAATGGTTGTAGACCGCAACGGCTAACGTTCGTTTAGCTGCATCCTGTCCGATGACGTAATCACCGAGAAAGTCAACAATCTGCGATGGTTTCGGTAAGGCTTTGTCGGTCTTCTGTGCGGGTGCACTATCGAATTCTTCGTCGATAATTTCGTTGCACAGATCGATGCATTCGTCGCAGATGTAGACACCAGGCCCAGCTATAAGCTTACGAACCTGTTTTTGACTCTTTCCGCAAAAAGAGCATTTCAACACATCGGCGCTTTCCTGCATACGTGCCATAAAATTCCCTGATCCCTATCGTCGTGGGAGACTTACAACCATTCATGATTATCTATCCGACATCAAAGCCCAGAATAGCAGTGGAGCCGAACGATCCCGCGCTGATTCTGGGCTCTCTAGGTCATGTCAAATTGAGAATGGGCAAATGACCGGTGTTTCTGGGTCACCGTGGTTTCTTATTTTTGGGCAGATGCTTTTCGGTAGTCAAAAATCTGGTCAATGATTCCGTACTCCTTCGCAGCATCTGCGGTGAGGATCTTGTCACGGTCAGTATCTTTTCGGATTTGCTCTGCTGAGACTCCGGTGTGGCGTGCCAGGGTGGTTTCCATCAGAGCGCGCATACGCTCAATTTCCGCGGCTTGGATTTCAAGATCGGACACCTGCCCTTGAGTACCTTGGGTTGCGGGCTGGTGTATGAGCACACGGGCATTCGGTAGTGCGGCACGTTTACCAGGCGTTCCTGCTGCTAACAGGACTGCTGCTGCCGATGCTGCTTGCCCCAAGCATACAGTTACAACGTCGGGCCGAACGTATTGCATCGTGTCGTAAATCGCCATCAACGAGGTGAATGACCCACCTGGAGAGTTGATGTACATCGTAATATCACGGTCCGGGTCAAGCCCTTCTAAGACCAGTAACTGCGCCATGATGTCATTGGCGGAGGCGTCGTCAACTTGGGTCCCAAGGAAGATAATGCGCTCTTCAAAAAGCTTGTTATATGGGTTGGATTCTTTAGCGCCAAATGAGCTGTGTTCAACAAAAGACGGAAGAATGTACCGACTTTGTGGCATCTGCATGTGAGAAACCCCGTTCGGTTGAGTGGAAGAATGGGAGGCTGGTGCAGGACAAGGAGTTCCGGACATTACTCTTTCTCCTCCTTTGCCGAGGTAATGACGTGATCCACGAACCCATACTCTAAGGCTTCTCGAGCATCAAACCAACGGTCACGATCAGAGTCCTCTTGGATACGTTCGAGCGTCTGGCCAGTGTGTTCAGCAATAAGTTCGGCCATCTCACGTTTGGTGCGGGCAAATTGTTCAGCCTGAATCGCGATATCTGCTGCGGTGCCTCCAACACCTGCGGATGGCTGGTGCATCATAATGCGGGCATGAGGCAGCGCGTACCGCTTCCCTTTTGTGCCTGCAGACAACAGGAATTGACCCATCGATGCAGCTAGCCCCATCCCATACGTGGCGATGTCGCACGGCGCGTATTTCATGGTGTCATAAATAGCCATGCCGGCGGTCACTGACCCACCCGGCGAGTTGATATATAGGGAAATGTCTCGCGTTGAGTCCTCGGCAGAAAGGAGAAGAATTTGAGCGCAGAGACGGTTAGCGATGTCATCATCAACTTGGCTGCCAAGGAAGATAATTCGTTCCCTCAGTAAGCGTTCAAAAATGGAGTCGTTGAGGTTCAGACCGGTTGTCCCGTTATCCATGGCAGGAGTGGGAGTCTCCAACCGATTGGCGCCACCGTTGGGGGACGAAGAAAAGTTCATATTATATGCCCACTTTCCTAGTTATTTTTGGTTACTACCAAGACTAGCTAATTCGAGTACTCTCAGCCCGAGTTTTTAGTGGTGTTCGCTGTGAGCGTGCATCCAGCCGAGATGACGACGCCCCCACACTATTGACACAGCGTGGGGGCACTATCAGGAATATTCGATAGCCGGAAGCTTATTTATCCGCAGCGTCTAAATCATCGTCAGCTGGGGTTGCTACGGGAGCTTCCGCCGCCTGATCAAACTCAGCTGGTTCGTTAGCTTCGGTACCTGACGGAGTCGCTTCACTAGGCTCTGACACTGCAGCATCAGCGGATCCTGTGGAGGTTTCATCTGTGTTGTCTTCGTTACCGAAGTAGTCCTCAGGGTCGATGTCATTCCCCTGAGTATCTTTCACTGACACAGTGCAGATGGATTCGGCCAGGGCTTTGCCGCGGCGAACGTCAGCATAGAGCGCGCCGATCTGGTCCGAAGCCTGGATCGCCTGCATGAACTGCTGCGGTTCCATGCCGTACCGCTGAGCGGTAAACATGATGTGCTCCGTGAACTCTTGCTGACTGACTTCAGGCTTAAGTTCATCAGCGAGAGCATCAAGGAATAATTGGGTCCGGACAGCTTCTTCAGCACTGGAACGCGCGTCACGATCAAATTCTTCACGGCTTGTACCCTGGGCAGCAAGGAGCTGATCAAAGGCTTTTTCGTCCCCATTGAACTGTTGCAGGAGCTGATTTAGTTGTCCCTTGATCTGCTCTTCGACGACAGCTTCGGGTAGATCAAATTCAGTCTGCTCGAGCGCTTTCTCCAGGACTTTGTCACGGATGGAAGACGCCTGCTCAGCTTTCTTGTTTTCTTCTACCTGCTTTGCCAGAGATTCACGAAGCTCACCAATAGTGTCGAACTCGGAGGCCAGCTGCGCAAAATCATCGTCAGCCTCAGGAAGCTCACGCTCCTTGAGTGACTTCACCGTCACGGTCACCTCAGCCTCTTCGCCCTCATGGTCACCAGCAACGAGATTCGAGGTGAAGGTCTTGGACTCGTCAACTTTCATACCGTCGAGAGCGTCATCGAGACCTTCAATGAGTTCACCGTTGCCAACCTGGTGGGATAGGCCCTCAGTCGTCGCTTCATCAACCGGCTCACCATCAACGGTGGCAGAGAGATCGATAGAGACGAAGTCGTCTTTCTGGACTGAACGATCGACAGCCTTCAACGTGCCAAAGCGTGCGCGAAGATTGTCCAATTCAGCATCGACAGCGGCATCATCGGCAGCGAGCGGTTCAACCTCAACCGAGATCGCGGTGAAATCCGGAAGCGTAATCTCAGGACGAACATCCGCCTCTGCGGTGAACTCGACGAACTCATTGTCCTCCAAC
Organism: Corynebacterium sp. PCR 32; assembly: GCF_037464985.1. Classification (NCBI taxonomy): domain Bacteria; kingdom Bacillati; phylum Actinomycetota; class Actinomycetes; order Mycobacteriales; family Corynebacteriaceae; genus Corynebacterium; species Corynebacterium sp. PCR 32. The sequence continues at coordinate 359,490 of NZ_JBAHVL010000001.1, read as the reverse complement.
CGTGTGATATCGATGGTCGGCTGAGTGAGAACCTTGAGGTCATGTTCCTCCACGGCCTGGCTGTAACGGCTGGGCAGCATGTTATTCACTGCCTGATCCAGGATCGCGCCACGACCAAGGCGGGCCTCAAGAACCCGGGGAGGAACTTTGCCCTTGCGGAAGCCAGGAAGTGTGATCTGCTGGGCCAGTGAGCGATAGGCCTGATCGATCTCCGGCTGCAGCTCCTCAAAAGGAACCTCGACAGTAAGCTTTACGCGAGTCGCGCTCTGTTGTTCAACGGAGCTCTTCACGGATGCACACTCCTGTGGTGTCGTTGGTGTTTCTGAAAAACGGTTCTCTCAATTTATGGAGACCCGGCCGGTCAAACACTGTGTCTGACTGGCCGGGCCACTCCTTGTCGGGGTAGCGGGATTCGAACCCACGACCCCTCGCTCCCAAAGCGAGTGCGCTACCAAACTGCGCCATACCCCGGTATGAAGGAAAGTCCGTCGGCCACGTGCGCCGAAAGACAATGTAAGAGTCTACGGGCACTGTCGTGGCCATTTTCAATGACCCCCACTTTTCATAAATTTTCACCACAAAACGCGTGGTTAACGCGCTTTTCACGTTACAGTACACGGTCCATTCACAAACTGGCAACGTCACAGTAAACAGCGTGTCTTTCACGTAATCGGCACGCCTCAAACGTACCGGCACTCCCCGCCGTCACACCACATCCACCCACTGTCTGTCGGCGGGCGCGTCAGGCGTCTTTCACCAAGGCTTTCTAGGCACGTCAAAAGCCCGACCAGATTTCCCATAAAGAGAATTCTGATCGGGCTTACGTTTAACCGCCGTCATGCACCGCTACTGCGGCCATTTTGGAGGGAATGACGGGAATCGAACCCGCGTCTTCAGCTTGGAAGGCTGAGGTATTAGCCACTATACGACATTCCCATACTCAACGATGGTGACATAGTTTCACCCGAGAAATCTTTGCGAGTCAACTATTGGACATCAACCGTGAAGTGGTGTGGTGTGGTGTCATAGTACCTACACGCCATAATTTCACCAAACTGGCATGTTCCTATCCGTCGATCACCCACCGCCCGATACAACGGAAACGTAGCCCAACCTGTGGATCCACTCCCGGACCATACAGTCGCAGCTCACACTATCTACCACTCCGTCACCATCACAGGTCGGGAAAGAAAGTCCTCATTTCTATCTTTTATACAGATGGCCGCATCGTCCATCGTCACAACCTCTCTATGACACGAGAGGGTTGATGTTAGCCGGAGTGCACACCTACGACACGGGGGTCTACCCCATCCGTTCACTTCAAGGCAGATCACACTGAGACTCGCTCACGGGTGCCGTAGTGGGCTGACTCACAAAATCAGCCATGAAGCTACAATCATGAGCGCCTCACAGTGCCGCCGCTTTCGATAGGTCAGGACATACCGTCACGAGTGCAAGGGCAGGTGAATATCCTCATAGGTGGCCAGTATCAACACATTATGCTTTTGCCACTTACCTAGGGTCACCAGCTGTCACCTCGCCCACCATCGTGATGAGTGGAAAGCTGACACCACCGCGGCTCCCACAGGTGCGGTGGTGCGGGACATTCCACGTTGAATTGTCGGATGTTTGAATGTGTGGACTGTTGGCTCCCGACCGTGGCATATCACAGATGACACCGTTGCCAGAGAGTGCACGCTGGACCGTTTCACCAGTTGGGATCTCTATCAATCCTCACACAGCCCCCAAATTAGGGTAATTTTTACCGTCCCATTACCAATTTGTTAGCAATTCTTTACCCGAGAGCAACTTTACAATCGGGCGATACGCAGCACATTTCAATGGAAAATATACACAACCGGGCATATTTACTAGTTTATCTAATTAATATTCTCGCCTTAGCTGAACCTTTGCTACATAGCGTTTCCCTATTTTTCACGCGTAAACTCCATCCCCATGACACCGATCCTTCTCGACAAAGAATCAGGACACGAGCTATGGACGGCAGCACAATGCGCTGAGTTTTCTGGCACGGCGCGGGGAACGTTCACCAGCTATGCCGGTCGTGGTCGCGCACCAAAACCTGTGACGAAATTCCAAGGGCTCACACTCTGGGATTCAGATGATGTCAAGCACTGGCACGACAACAGGGTCGATCGCCGGAGAAAGACGGCCACCAGTCACAACGGTTAACCGCCGCCCCCTCCTTAGGTTACTAACAAAAGTACACCCGCTCCCCCTCGTACTCACCTCACGAGTAGCGGGGACAACGACAAATCTCGATAACAAGGAAAGCATCCCCAGCCCCAGCGCTAGAGATGCTTTCATTTCTTTATATCTCCCACCCTATGGCGAACATGCCTCCTCAACAGCCTTCACCATGAATGAAGGGAAAACCTATTGATCTTCAGGCAAGGGCGGAGCCATTCCCGTCTGCTCATATTCGGCAAGGATATCGATACGCCGTTGATGACGCTCCTCGTTGGTCCACGACGTATTCATGAACGCATCAACAATCTCCAGCGCTTCATCCTCGGAGTGCTGGCGAGCACCCAACCCAATTAACTGCGCGTTGTTGTGTTCACGAGCTAGCCTGGCGGTGTCAACTGACCAGGCTAATGCACACCGAGCACCTTTAACCTTGTTTGCAGCAATCTGCTCTCCGTTCCCAGACCCACCAAGAACGATTCCCACAGACCCAGGGTCGTTGACAACGCGAGCGGCAGCCTCAATGCAATAGGCTGGATAGTCATCCGACGCATCGTAGGTGTGAGCACCACAATCAACAATTTCATGGCCATTCTTTCTCAAATGGTCCGCAATGATATTTTTCAACTCGAACCCAGCGTGGTCCGCACCAAGATAAACGCGCATGTCTCTAGGGTAACGCAGCTATCGTGTTTTCTGGGACCTCAGTACGCGATCGTTTCAGTTCAAAGAAGTGTGGGAATCCCGCTAGCGCCACGGCGCCATCAAAAATCCGCCCGGCATCCTCGCCGCGCGGGACGCGAGTGATCACCGGCCCAAAGAACGCATTCTCACCAAGCTTGAGCACAGGAGTTCCCACGTCATGACCGACGGCATCCATCGCCTCCTTGTGATGACGACGAAGGGACTCGTCGACCTCGGTAGTATGCGCAACCTCCAGATACGCTAAGGGAAGGCCGATCTCATCGAGAGCGGCGCGAATAACGTTATTGAATCCGTCGCCGGCGTGGGGATCGATGACTTTCTCGTCGTGAATCCGAGTGCCCATTGCGGTGTAGTAGGCGTCGAGCTTGTCGGGGTTGTTATCGGCAATGCGGGTAGCTACACGCGCAGGACCCCATGTTTCCTGCATCATCTTTTTGTAATCATCGGAGAGAGCGTCGTTGTTTTCATTGAGAACCGACAAACTCATGGGGCGCCACTGCACTGTGATGTCGCGGACTTTTTCTACTTCCTTCATCCACCGCGATGTCACCCAACAGAACGGGCATGCGACGTCAAACCAGAAATCAACTCGTTGTGTATTGGGCACTACATAACCTCCATTATGTTTGAGAATGTGCTGTCTCCACCGAGAATTCCATGTCCTCGCTCTCTATGACGACCTAGTAGTCTCGGGTACTTAAGAACTTTTTGTTGTCGCATGATCCATAATCATCAGCGGACCCAAGCTCCCTCATGAAAGGACACAACACAGGCATGTCATCGACAAATCTCACTTGGCACGAGGCCAAGGACCGCGCCGCGCTCCTTAAAGTGGACCGGTACTCCATCATGTTAGACCTCACCAACGGACATGGGCTTCCTGGAGAGAAAACATTTACCTCTAAAACAACAGTCTGGTTCCATACCCGAGACGACGCCTCACCGGAGGACCTCAAACGTGGAACCTTCCTCGACCTTCGCGCTGCGCGGATCACATCTGTGCAAATCAATGGCACCGATGTTACGTCCGATGCTATCCACTTCGACGGCAATAGGTACGACGATGCAGCCGGTATTCAACTCCGGAACTTAGAAGCGGGTGAGAATCGTGTCACGGTCTGCGCAGAATGCTCGTATTCAACCTCAGGCGAGGGACTTCACCGTTTCGTGGACCCCTCTGATGGCAATGTGTATCTCTATACCCAATGTGAAACAGCTGACGCGAAACGGGTATTCGCATGTTTTGATCAACCCGATCTCAAAGCAACATACCGCATGCAGGTCGTTACCCCTGATTCGTGGCGATTGATCACCAACGGGCCGGTCACCACGACAATCACCTCTCGTCACGAGAACCTCGTCGCCACTGATAAGGACGCCTCTCAGACACACGTTGCTGTTCACACTGCAGAGGTTAACTATCCACTCTCCACGTATCTCATCGCATTCATGGCAGGCCCATACACAGAGGCCACCGACGTTTGGCGAGGCACCATCACTGCTCATCCAGAAACACCAGATGTAGCCTCCACAGAGGAGGTCACCATCCCGTTGGGCCTCTACTGCCGCCGAGCACTCGCTGAGCATCTAGACACTGACGAACTGTTTAAAGAAACAAAACAGGGATTCGATTTTTACGCTAAACATTTTGGCATCCCCTACCCGTTCACAAAATATGACCAGGTATTCTGCCCCGAATACAACATGGGGGCCATGGAAAACGCCGGGGCTGTCACCATCCGTGAGGACTATATTTTCCGGTCCGCAACGACGCGGTACCTCTATGAACGTCGCAACGACACCATCCTCCACGAAATGGCGCACATGTGGTTCGGTGACCTCGTCACCATGAAATGGTGGAATGACCTCTGGCTCAACGAATCCTTCGCAACATGGTCATCGGCACAGGCACAAACGGAGGTCAGTGAATTCACCACCGCCTGGGTCACGTTCGCCCACGTCGAAAAGGCATGGGCGTACGCACAAGATCAACTCTCCTCCACCCACCCCATCTCCACCGACGCCTCTGACATCGAAACGGTCGACCAGAACTTCGACGGCATCACCTACGCCAAAGGCGCCTCCGTCCTCAAGCAACTCGCAGCATACGTCGGACTTGATGAATTCTTCGCAGGCGTGCGATTGCACTTCCACCGTCATCAATTCGGTAACGCCACTTTCGATGACCTCCTTTCTGCACTCGAGGAATCATCCGGACGCGATTTATCCGGATGGGCCGATCAATGGCTCAAAACGACAGGCATCAACACACTGTCGGTGGAGACTGAGTCGAACGATGGCGTCTACACGTCAGTCATCGTTAAGCAAAGTGGCGCTCAACCAGGCAACGGCGAGCTACGTGACCACCGTATTGGTGTCGGCGTGTATGCATTACAGGACGACGAGGTAGTCCGCACAGCGCACGTCGAACTCGACATCCACGGTGAGATCACCGAGGTCCCCGACCTTATCGGCACCGCCGTCGGTGATCTCATCATTCCCAACGACGGCGACCTTACCTACGCACTCATCGATCTCGACGACGCATCACATGAGTTCGTCCTTGCACACCTTCCATCCATCACAGACCCTATGGTGCGAGCCCTCTGTTGGTCCGCTGCGTGGGAACGACTCCGCGCCGGGCGCCTACGAGCGCGTGATTTCATCACACTGGTTGAACGCGGATTGCCGCACGAAACGGAAACCGCTGTCGTCCAGCAGCTCGTTAAGCAAGTTGTGTCCGCAGCTGTGCACTACGCTGACCCCACGTGGCTTGCCATGGAAGGCTGGGCAACTGTTGCCCACACACTGGTGTCGTCGGCGCAGGCTGCTGCCCCTGGCAGTGATACCCAACTTGCGGCAGTGAAAGAATTGCCGAACATCGCTCCCACTGATGACACTGTCGCCATCGCTCGCGCTATCATTAATGGTTCACCTGCGTCGGTGAGCCTCGATGGACTCTCCATCGATACGGACATGACATGGCTTGCCATCAAGATTTTGGCTGCGGCGGCTGGATCCAAGGATGTCACTGGTAGCGAGGTCATTACGATGATCGACGACATCTCGGCAACCGACCGCTCATCGTTGGGTGAACAAGCAGCGATTGTGGCGCAAGCGCTGATCCCCACATCGGAAAACAAGGCTCGGGTGTGGGATCAGGTGATGGGTGATAGCGCATCGACGCTGTCGAATCGGCAGTTGCTGTCTAATGTTGCAGGCTTCTACACTCCCGGGTGCAACGAGCTCGTGGAGGATTACCGCGACCGGTACTTCGATGCAGCATTGTCCGTGTGGAACAATCTTTCCGGCGAAATGGCTCTCCGCGTGCTCGCCGGCATGTATCCATCCTGGGATACGTCCACAGCGGCGACGGCGCGGGCGGACATGCTCATCCACGACGAATCACTACCGGCGGGGTTCCGTCGCCTCATTGCTGAGGGTAAAGATAATCAAGTGCGGTTCGCTGCAGCACGCGACTATGACCGAAGTTAATGGTGTTCTAGCATCGCTACCTTCAGGTTGTCACATCAGCCCCGAGCCTTCTCATCAGTGTTCGGGGTTGTTCGCTTAGGCAGAGTAAGCAGGTTCAGACGTTGCCGACGTTGTGCTAAGACGGTGCCCAGCCTGGTATCTAGTCTCACCCACGAGGGAGACACCGATACCCGCATGACATCTCCACCGATAAAACCCAAACTCCCCAGTGCAATAATCACTCGAGACGTCAACTGGGCAGTGTCGTCCCCGGCAGTCGATTCGACCGTCATAATCTTCTGGTCCAGCAGAGATTGGGCTATGCCGGCGGGGCCTGATTCTGTTGTCGCTGTCTCACGGATACGAGCATATAGGTCTGCCACTGTGTCCATCGATACCTCATCGATGGACGTAAACGGTTCTGATAGCGGCATGGGCCCTGGCCACATTCCCGGTGGACCACACCGGTCCCAGGATAGTGTCACGACACCATGGTCTGTGGAGTGGAATGCTGGTGATACGTCAATAGCTCGGCGGATAGTTGAGCAGTGTGTCACGATGTCGTTGGTGTCATGGAATCCACCTTGTTCAGCACTGTTCTGGTCATCGCAGGAAATGGCGCGGATCCGCCGGAGTCCACATGGTCCAAGTGGTGTTGTGACATATACATCGAACCATCGTTGGTGAGGAACACTCGGGTGGTCTGGTACACCCGCCCCATTGGGGTGGTGATATGCAGCATTGGTGGCCTGGACACGAACGAGGGCCATGGAATCCAGGTGTTCTGACCTGGACATGTACGTGAAAAGGTCACGAGCCACACCATGTTCGATAGTTAGCGGCATGTTTCTCCCCAACCCGGTTCGATGGGTTATTCCGATGTCTCCGAAGGGGCGAGTTGATCGATATCCGTGTCATGATCCTGTCGGCTCTCGATTTCCTGGACAGGGCATGTGATGATGGATTCGAGAAGCTGACGCTCCGAGTCGGTGATTATTCGTGGAGAACTCGACCTCACGTCGACAGCTACCAGAGTAGTCTTGATCTCGCAGCAGACTATTCCTTCGCTGTCGAGAACGAGCTGTCGGATACCAAACGATGTCCGACCAATCCGAGTGACCTCAGAATTCACGGTCACGGTATTCGACGATGGTGCGATTCCTCGTCGATAATCCAGTTCAGCATGACGGACGAATAGTTGCGGCATTGAATTTGTGCCAGCAATCGACCCCATCTCCTGCAGAAAGGCGACGCGAGAATCTTGAGAAAACTCAAGATATGCTGCGTTGTTGACGTGGCCGTATATATCGAAATCTGACCACCGCAGCGGCAGTGTCACTGTATGGACCTTGCCGGTACGGCCGAGGACGTCACGGAATGGCATAGTTCACCATGACCTAACTGAATTTAGCGTGTTAACTTCCGGTGGGTGACACGATGTGGACGTGCAACGTCTTCACCGAGCCTGTCGATCTTATTCTTCTCGTAGTCTTCGAAGTTTCCTTCGAACCAGTACCACTGGCCCTCGGCCACATTGCCTTCCCACGCCAGTATGTGTGTACACGTGCGGTCCAGGAACCACCGGTCGTGTGAGATGACGACAGCACAGCCTGGGAATTTTTCAAGAGCGTTCTCAAGGCTCGAGAGGGTCTCAACGTCGAGATCATTGGTGGGCTCATCGAGGAGAATCAGGTTGCCTCCTTGCTTCAAGGTCAAAGCCAAGTTGAGGCGGTTACGCTCACCGCCAGAGAGAACCTTGGATGGCTTCTGCTGGTCCGCACCCTTAAAACCGAATGCAGAAATGTAGGCCCGGGAGGGCATTTCGTTCTGCCCAACGATGATGTAGTCCAGGCCGTCGGAGACTACTTCCCAGACGGTCTTTTCGGGATCAATGTTTTCACGGTTCTGGTCTACATAGCTGATATCGACTGTTGAGCCGATCTTCACGTCACCGGAATCGGGCTCTTCGAAACCGACGATGGTCTTAAACAACGTGGACTTACCCACGCCGTTCGGGCCAATCACACCAACGATTCCGTTACGAGGCAAGGTAAACGATAGGTCTTTAATGAGCGTGCGGCCGTCAAAGCCTTTGTTAAGGTGGTTGACCTCAACGACCTGGTTGCCAAGGCGCTGTGGGGTAGGAATCTGGATTTCTTCAAAGTCCAGCTTCTTGTATTGCTCTGCTTCCGCCGCCATTTCTTCGTACCGCTGCAGACGGGCCTTATTTTTCGCCTGTCGAGCTTTCGCACCGGAACGCACCCACTGCAGCTCCTGTTTCAAGCGCTTCTGTAGTTTCGCATCCTTCTTACCAGCGACGTCGAGACGTTCCGACTTCTTCTCTAGGTATGTGGAGTAGTTACCTTCGTAGGGGTACAGTTTTCCTCGGTCGACTTCACAAATCCACTGGGCAACGTGGTCGAGGAAGTAGCGGTCGTGGGTAACAGCGAGGACAGCACCAGGGTAGGTTCGCAAATGCTGTTCGAGCCACAACACCGATTCAGCATCCAGGTGGTTGGTGGGCTCATCGAGAAGGAGAAGATCGGGTTCGGCTAGCAAAAGCTTCGCCAATGCGACGCGGCGACGCTCCCCGCCCGACAGGGTGGTGACTGGAGAGTCGGATGGCGGGCACCGCAGTGCATCCATGGCCTGATCAATCTTGGAGTCCAGTTCCCAGGCGTCAGCAGCGTCGATCTGTTCCTGCAGGACCGTCATGCGCTCCATGAGTTCATCAGAATAGTCCGTCGCCATTTTCTCGGCGATTTCTTCATATTCGCGTTTAACGTCCCAGATTTCTCCGAGCCCCTCTTCCACGTTTCCGCGGACGGTCTTCTCCTCGTTGAGGGGGGGTTCCTGTAGCAAAATTCCGACCGTTGCACCCGGATCAAGGAAGGCCTCCCCGTTTGATGGTTGGTCAATCCCTGCCATGATTTTCAAAATCGACGATTTACCGGCGCCATTGGGCCCAACGACACCGATCTTTGCACCCGGATAAAATGCCATGGTGACGTTGTCAAGAATGACTTTCTCGCCATGCGCCTTGCGTACATTCTTCATTGTGTAAATAAATTCACCCATAAAGTTCCTCAACTCGTTTGTCTGGACCACGTGAACTCACGATGCTCTGACCATCGACTATGATCAGCCGCTGTTGTCATTGATGCCCACTATTACGGGGCGAGAGCCAGATCACGCGGTCGTCTGTCACCAAAATCCTAATCGTTGAGGGTACGCAAGCTCGATGCCAACAACAAGCAGTCGCTGGCACTGTGTTTTTACGCACTTGCCAATGCAAAGTCAGGGTTGTGGGCGGCGTCGCGTGGAACGGGACCATAGTCTGGTGTGCTCTCCTCACAGGTGAGAGCACACTCGTCCCGTTGTGCGTTGTGAACATCTATATCGTGTTCAGCGAATGGGTTCGGGCTCGAGGTTGTCGCCTCGTCGCAGGCGTGGTCAGGTTTTATTTCAGATTGTCCCTCTGATGGTGCACTGATCGCTAGCGGGACCAATTGGCCTAAGCGGGTGGCCATTGCTGACGTAATAACAATCTTGTTGAGGTCCACCCCAACATGTGACGCTTTAATGCGCACTGAGTGTCGAGTGACTTTTTCCCCCGTTTCCCGTGTGGTCTCCCACGAATGAGTGACAAGGCGACCATAGACCACCACGGGCATTCCCCTAACCACTGATGTCATACAGTGAGTTGCCAAGGTTCCTGACATTTGAACGTCGATGTACAGGGGATCTGAGGATTGCCACACGCCATCACCGTCGCGCCAGCGGCGGTCGGAGGCGATCCGCATTGTTGCAAAAGGTGTTCGTCCTGGTGGCGTTCGATTGACTGGATTGCGAACGACATTTCCGACGACTGTGATCGTTGCAGAATTCTGTGCCATGGGTGACCTACTTCTTTCCCCTCGTCATGCGATGCTCGTGTGTCCTGTGCGGGAGTTGGAGCACCATGGCGAGGTCTTATGCTGATAGAGACACGGTCACAGTGGCACAGTAGGTTCTACTGTCAGAGGTGGTGGAGCGAGTCACACGCTCGGTGGTGTGGAAAAGAAGAGTTGTCCACAGATTGGTCAGCGCGGTCACTCTGCCATCTTACGTAGACTCTACTTCCCTGATGGTGTGCGAATTTCTGCACTAATAAACCAGGCCTGTTGCTCCAACTGCTTGATATATTCATGCAACAAATCGGCAGTAGTCGGGTCGGCTGCATCAACCCGATCGTGAACATCACGCATGGTTTCCGTGACTGCGTTAATTGCCTTGACAACGTGGGAGATGGCATCGTGGGTCACAATTTCCCCTGCAGGGAACTCAGGAAGGGATGAGCTCGCGGCGACAACTGCTGTCCGTCCATCAGGGATACCGTTGAGGGCTCGCATACGTTCGGCGATTTCATCGGTGCCTTCACGGGCAACTGAGACAAGCTCATCGAGGTTGAGGTGCAAGTCACGGAAGTTTGGTCCCAGGATGTTCCAGTGAGCTTCTTTCGCTACCAAGCTCAAATCGATGAAATCGACAAGTACTTTCTGCAAATCGGAAACTACGTCACCAGGCACACTGAAAGCGGGGGTGGTTTGGACGGTACTGTCGGCAGAGGCGGAATGCCCGATAGAAGCGTGAGCGGAAGTCATATATGTATCCCTCTCTTTCGGGAATTTGGGGTTGCGAATTCGATCTATCCCCTGTTATACACCTCACCTATGCTGACATCAACTATTAATAACATAGTTATATATAAGGATCGTTTATCCTATTTTTACCCGAGTCAGACATCTCCACTCGCTTCACTTTTTGCCCTCTGTAAGTCTGGCACATTATGGTGCTCACACCTCTTCCGATGGAAGATGCTCCGCACGTCGCCCGCCACATACTCCAATCCGTAATAATTCTGCATATCTCGGTCACCACAACCAGAGTTGAGAGATGCCAGCATCTTGTTGTACGCATTCAAATCAGCTTCATGAGTGCGATCAGCCTGTCGCTCGTAACGGGTCGTTTCCCTGCGATCTTCCCGCCGCCACTGGATAAAATGAGCCACCGTGACAATCAGCAACGGAATCTCACCGGTCGCCCACGCAATTTTTCCACCCAAATTTTGATCCGCCAGATAATTCACATCCCACGGAATACCAAAGGTGCCATACATATTCTTCCCCAACGGATAGTCCAATTGCATCAAAGCGATAGCAAACCACGCATGAAATGGCATCGACCCCAAAATTGTGATCATCTTAATAAACGGGGAGGTATGCCGAGGAGCTGCATCAATTCCGATAGATACCCAATAAAATATATATCCTGATACCAAAAAGTGGGCGATCATAAATAAGTGACCAAAGTGATACTTCATCAAATCCTCGAAAAGAGGAGTAAAATACATAACATAGAAGCCAATGACAAACTGCGCAGCAGCCACTACCGGATTCGTCAAAAACTGAGAAACAGGGTTATTAATAAAAGCAACAATCCATTCTCGTGGCCCTGGGACACTATGGCGCCCCGCCGCCGGCAAGGCGCGAAGAAACAAAGTCACCGGCCCAGCCAACACCCACGCAATAGGAATCACCATGGACAGGATCATGTGCTGAATCATATGCATCGGAAACGACACCATCGCATACATTCCCAGCCCCGATGAGGTTGCAAATAGCAAGAGGGCTGTTCCCAAAGTCCACCAGAATACCCTGTTGAGCGGCCACGTTACCCCCTTTTTCCGAAGATGAAGGAATGCCCACACGTATAGCACCTCTGCAACCAGCGCCACCGTCCCATAAACCATATCGAAGCGAACCATGCCAATCAGCCCGCCCCATGTCGGTGGCCGCGTCAGGCCAAACCCCAGCTGGAGCTCCATGATGGTAAGAGTCAATTCCTTCGGCAATGGTGGCGGTATGCGTGACAGAGAAACCGCAACGCCTATCGCTGCGGCCATGACAATCAATTCCACTATCGCGACCTGGGCGAATGCAATTCTATCCGTAGGATCTTTTTCCAGCCGAGGGATCGTCCTTTTTCGATGAATAAATCCAAATATACCGAGAACAATGAGCAGTGCCGCTTTGACAGAAATGATCCGGCCATAATTACTTGTCACTAATTCTTCGACACGAAGCCGGAGAAGAGCGTTGACGATCCCAGAAATTGCCAAGACGATGATCGATACTAACGCTACAAAGCTGTAGCGTTTCACAATGATGTCCATATGCGGACCTTTGCGGAGAGCATGCTGTATCATCGCCGCTAGCCCACCAACCCACATGGCACAGAACACAAAGTGCCACAAATATGAATTCACGCCGAAATCATGGTTGCCCCCAGCAGCTGAGTGCCCCTCGAGGCTGACTGGAATTAGTGTCGCGAGAGAGAGTACAAAAAACAGCATCTGGAATATCCAGCGCCTCGTACCTAGTGACCACGCCACGGTGATCAACCCGAGAATCGCGACGCAGAGCCATGACCGAGCTGCTGATACTTGGTCGAGTGCTTCCCCCCAATGGTCCGGTCTGAGTGTCGTCATTAAGCTGGCACCGGAGACGTCGGACAAACTCATCGGGATAAGCACGAGTGCGAGTAGAGACCACATCCCGAGACACCAGGTTCCTGTTCTACTCGCCTTATAACCATCGATGTCGAGGACGCCATCCCCCCGCGGGGGGGTACCGAACGCCGACATCAGGAATGATCCGACACCAATGAAGCCAAACATGGTTGCCATTCCACGGACGAAAGGCAGGCCGAAGGATACGGGAAACCCTGGATCAGGAATCCCCAGCGCAGAGAGTGAATCGCTATACAAGGAGTAGGCAATCGCCGCGCCAACTACGCCAGTCACTCCCCCAGTGAGGACAAAATAGCCTCTCGCTGACCGAACAGGCACCGGAGAAATCGCTTCCGTTTTTACCTCCGTCATACCTCCAACCCTACTCAGCATGAAGGTAATCGAATCAATCTGAAGAACCGGTTGCCGACAGGGACTTCAGTACTGTTATATTCGTCTATGGATTGGGGCGAATCTGCGTAGCAGTTTCACTTCTATCGACCGCCCTTGTAGCTCAGTGGATGAGAGCATCCGGCTTCTACCCGGAGTGTCGCGGGTTCGAATCCTGCCAGGGGCACAATTCTCCTGAGATATGCTGTGGTTCTCGCCAGGGCATGTCTCAGGGCACTCAATATTGGCCGATTGAGGACACACTGTGGACACTCGCGATGAGCAATCTCTCCGCGCAGCGAAACTATATTATCGCGATAACCTTAGCCAAGCGGATGTCGCAGTCGCGTTAGGGGTTTCTCGGCCAACGGCCTCCAAGCTAATTCAGCATGCCCATGACCGCGGTTTTGTCACTATCACTATTCGTGATCCTCGGGAGGCTTCGTCCACGACAGCAACCGCATTGGCGGCGAAGTACGGCCTGACGTCAGTCCATCTTGCTCAGCCTGTGTCGCATACGGACGACGATATTGTTGATGCTCTCGGCCATGTGGGTGCACGCGCCTTGCGTTCACTTGTCGTCGATGGGTCCTGTGTAGGAGTGTCGTGGGGGCAAACAATGTATGCCATCGCTCGGCATCTCACTGAGAAAAGCGTCCGTGATGTTGCGATTGTTCAACTCAAGGGCGGAATGTCATATACAGATCGCAAAACCAACGATATTGAGACGATTAGGCTGTTTTGTCAGGCGTTTCATGCTTATGCTCACACGCTTCCTCTACCAGTGATTTTTGATAACGCGGATACGAAGGAACTGGTAGAGCAGGATCGTTTCATTGCACACGTTCTTGAGCAGGGTCGACACACAGATATCGTAGTTTTCACAGTTGGTTCGGCAGAAGACAATAGTCTTGCACTCAACCTGGGTAGTGTTACCCCTGGAGAACGTCAGCAACTCCGTGAGCGGGCAGTCGGTGATATTTGTTCTCGCTTTTTCGATGATTCTGCGTCAGTCGCCGTACCCTCTGTGGATAAGCGGACGGTGGGTATTACGCTAGATGATCTTTCGCACCGCCCAATCCGACTGTTAGTTGCAGGAGGGTTGAAAAAAGTACCTGCTCTCCGTGTCGCTTTGAACGCGCATATGGCGACTCATCTCGTCACCGACCAGGCCTGTGCGGAACGGCTGCTTGACAACTGAGGTGCGTGAGTCTGGCTTTGATGCCGGAGTTACGCAACGCCACAATATCGCTAGCTGGCAACGACACCAACAATGGCAGCGTTGATCATGTTGACACAGAATCCGGCAAGTAAGGCAAGCATCCCGTATTTTGCAATATCACCTCGCCTTTCTGGTGACAGACCTCCCATTGATCCCATCTGGATCGCAATTGATGAGAAGTTCGCAAATCCGGCGAGCGCGAAGGTCGATATCATAACTGATTTCGCTGATAAGTCGTCGATGTGTTTGCCAAATGATGTGTAGCCGACGAACTCATTGAGGACGGTCTTTTGCCCAATGAAGTTGCCAACGTTGACTGCGTCGTCCCACGGCACACCGATGGCCCAGGCTAAGGGGGCGAGTGCCCAACCGAAAATGCCTTCCAGACTCCACTCTGAATGGCCAAACCATCCGCCAATTCCTCCGATGATTGCTGAGAGGAAGGCGATCACGGCAATGAAGGCAATGAGAAGGCAGCCAACGATGACGGCGATCCGTCCGCCGTTCATGGCCCCGCGGCTGAGTGCGTCAATAATGTTCTTTGATTCGTCGTCTCGCACATTGCGAACAGTCGCGTCGAGTTGACTCTCTTCAGTTTCTGGGAAAAACGCTTTCGCCATCAACAATGAGCCCGGCGCGTTCATGACGCTGGCAGCAAGGAGGTAGGGAAGAGGGGCGCCGAGTAGCGAGTAGCCGATTAATGTGGACCCGGCTACTGATGCGAATCCACCGGTCATACAGGTGAATAGTTCAGATTTCGTGAGTTTCTTGAAATACGGCTGAATGACGAGGGGGGCTTCGCTTTGTCCGAGGAAGATGACGGTGGCGGCGAAGACTGATTCGACTTTGGATGTGCCCATCACCTTTCCCAGGGCGCCACCGAGATATTCAACAAAGATTTGGATAACGCGGAGGTAGTAGAGGACGCCGATGATGGCTCCGAGAAAGACGATGACGGGGAGAACATTCAGAGCGAAGATAAATCCGATTTTGTCCCCGAATAGTGGGCCGAAGACAAATTGTGTGCCTTTGTCCGTGTAGCCGATCATGTGGTCAATGCCGTCGGCGAACCATTTGAGGGCATGGTATCCAGGGCCCCATTTGAGGACGAGGAGTGCGAGAATTACTTGCATTACCAGGCCGGTGGCTACGGTGCGCCAATTGATTTTTGACCGTCGTTTGGATAGGGCTATGGCGAGGGCCATGATGACAATGATGCCGATGAGGCCTTGAAATCTATCCATTGTTAAGCCTCCAAAGCCTCAGGGCCGAAGGAATACGGAAGGATAGTGTCGAACGGCACGACGAAAGGGCGGGAGTTTTTTTCAACGATGACGCGAGTGCATCCGAATTCTCTGAGTACCTGTCGGCAGGCGCCGCATGGCCAGCATGGTTCCGCTTTCAGGCCGACAATAGCGATGGTGTCGATGCGTGGCACGTGGTGGTGTTCGGCGATCATCCGGAAGGTTGCTGTGCGTTCGGCGCAGTTTGTTAGTCCGTAGCTGGCGTTTTCTATGTTGCAGCCGGTGATGATGTCACCGTCCGTCGTGCGAATTGCCGCGCCGACCGGAAACGTGCTGTAGGGAGCATAGGCAGCGTGTGCAGCGTCGCGTGCGTGGTCAAGCAGGGCGACATCTGCCGTCGTGTCCGAGAAGTTACCTCGGGCGTCGGATTCATTTCTTGTGGTCATGGTGTGTCCTCACGAACAAGGAGCCACGAGGCGTGGCGGCGTCATGAAATGATGTCAAAAAACTAGGTGAACATATGTGAAACATGTCATTGACATACGTTCTAGATCTTATAATATTTGAGGTCACAACGGGGAAACAAGAGTCGTTTATGTCACATCTTGTCGCTGTGACCTCTCCCCTATCTCCTTTAATTCACCCCTTGGTTCCTTGGAACATTGATTGGAGCATTCCATGGCTGAGCACTTCGATGCCGTCGATATCATCCGCACTAAGCGAGATCGGAAACAGCTTTCCCGCGAACAGATTAATTGGGTTATCGACGCCTACACACGGGGAGTTGTCGCCGATGAACAGATGTCTTCTCTCGCCATGGCTATCTTCCTTAATGGGATGAATAGGGAAGAAATTGCACAGTGGACGCAGGCAATGATCAATTCTGGTGAGACTATGTCGTTTCACTCGTTGTCTCGCCCTACGGCCGATAAACACTCAACGGGGGGTGTGGGGGACAAAATCACGCTTCCCCTCGCACCTTTGGTGGCTTCCTTTGGCGTATCAGTTCCGCAGCTCTCGGGGCGTGGTCTTGGCCACACTGGTGGCACACTGGATAAGTTGGAGTCTATCCCAGGTTGGGAGGCGAACCTTTCGAATGACCGTATGATGCGCATCCTGGAAGATCCCGGTTGTGTCATTTGCGCGGCCGGTTCCGGACTAGCTCCGGCAGACAAAAAACTCTACGCGCTCCGCGATATCACGAGCACGGTGGATTGTGTTCCTCTCATCGCTAGTTCAATTATGAGCAAGAAGATTGCTGAAGGAACTGACTCGCTCGTGTTGGACGTCAAAGTGGGTTCGGGTGCCTTCATGAAAACACTCAACGATGCCCGCGAGCTCGCTCAAACGATGGTTAATCTTGGCACTGACGCAGGGGTGAAGACAGTTGCCCTCCTCACAGATATGTCCACCCCCTTAGGGAAAACGGTAGGCAACGCACTCGAAGTCCGGGAATCCCTGGAGGTTCTCGCAGGTGGGGGGCCTTCCGATGTTGTGGAATTGACGTGTGAGTTGGCTCAGGAAATGCTCAATCTCGCTGGTGTGCACGATGCTGATGTACACAAGGCGCTGAAGGATGGCACTGCCATGGATACGTGGAACGCTATGATCCGCGCTCAGGGAGGCGATCCCACTGCTGCGTTGCCGACCGCTCAGCACACCGAGACAGTGTATGCGGATTCCGATGGCATCGTCTCCGAACTCGACGCGTTATCGATTGGGGTGGCCAGCTGGCGATTAGGTGCGGGACGGGCACGCAAGGAGGATGCAGTGCAGGCAGGAGCTGGGATCGAAATTTTGGTCGACCGAGGACAAAAGGTGACCAAGGGAACGCCACTGTTCACGCTTCACTCCGATGACGCCGACCGTTTTGACCGCGCTTTGGAATCACTGAACACCGGGTGGGCGATTGCTCCGGAGAGCGATAGTCCGTCAATTCTGGATCACTCTGTCGTGATTGAAAAGATTAGCTAACGTCCACACACATTTTTTACATCATCAGGAGAACCGCCGTGTCTACGACACCGAGCACTACCCCTTCAGGGGCACATATCACACCATCGCGTTGTGAGGTCGCCTCCATTGTCGACCACACACTTCTTAAACCTGAGTCAACCCGTGACGATATCAACAACCTCATTCAGGAAGCTGCCGATCTCGGAGCATATTCGGTCTGCGTGTCGCCGTCTATGCTTCCTGTCTCCGTACCGGAGGGACTTCATGTCGCTGCCGTGTGTGGCTTCCCCTCGGGGGCTCACGCAAGCTCAATCAAGGCCAATGAGGCACGCTGTGCGGTGGACAATGGTGCCGAAGAAATCGACATGGTCATCAATCTTGCCGCGGCATGCGAGGGCGACTGGGCTACCGTGGAGAGGGACATTCGCACTGTTCGAGAGGCTGTCCCCTCCCCGACTGTGTTGAAGGTTATTCTGGAGACGGCACTTCTGTCCGATGATGGCATCGTTGCTGCGTGTATAGCTTCTCAGAATGCTGGTGCCGACTTTGTGAAGACGTCAACTGGCTTCCATCCCAGCGGTGGCGCCAGTGCGCACGCCATTCGCCTCATGCGTGAGACGGTCGGTCCGGATATGGGGGTCAAAGCCTCGGGCGGCATTCGAACTGCCGCCAAGGCGATAGAGATGATCAACGCGGGGGCAAACCGCTTAGGTCTCTCCGGGACGCGTGCTATCCTTGACGAACTCTCATCGGTACCGGAGAACGGGTGTGGTCATTTAGGCGGGAACAATCTAGGCCCCGACGCTACGGTCACACACAGCCAGAATGAGGAACAGAAGATCCTCGCACGGGCGTCAGAGTGGGCCGACAATGACGTCGATACTATGGATGCTGCCACTATTCGCAATCTCATCGCCGCTCACAATGTCGACGAACTGCGGTCACGTTTTGCCGGGCCACTACAATTCGGAACTGCTGGGTTACGTGGGGAAGTCGGTGCGGGCGAATCACGGATGAATCGATCCGTTGTCATCAAGGCTACGGCTGGACTGATCGCCTACCTAAGGGCGTCGATTGGAGATGCTCCTGTTGTCGTTGTTGGCCACGATGCGCGCCACGGTTCTGCCGTTTTCGCCACGGATGCCGCTGAGGTCATTGCCGCCGCTGGCGGACATGTCATCCGTGTGCCCAGTCACTTGCCTACACCATTGTTGGCGTTCGCTGTGCGTCACCTGAATGCTGATGCTGGTGTGATGGTGACCGCCTCCCATAACCCACCACGGGACAACGGTTATAAGGTCTACCTGGGTGGTCGAATGACTGATAAGTGGGGACACGGCGTTCAGATCATCTCTCCCGATGACAAGAACATTGCCGACGCAATCGCACAGTCTGGTCCTGCCAAGGACATTCCACGGTCATCCGAAGGAATATCGTACGTTGGCGAGGAACTCCGCAGCGCCTACATTGATGCGGTGGAGGAGGCCACAGCATGTTTCCGCACAGCACCCGTGGTGGCCTCGACCACGGGTGGTCAGGATATCGACCATCGGAGCAACGATCACACCGATGATGAGGCGCGTCGACGATTCCACAGTGACATCGCTATCACCCTGACTGCCCTGCACGGTGTGGGTGCAGAAACTGCCACCAGGGTTCTGAATAAGGCTGGTTTTACTAATGTCACTCTGGTGCGAGAGCAGGCAGAACCCGATCCTGATTTTCCGACGGTTGCGTTTCCTAATCCGGAAGAAGCGGGAGCATTGGACTATGCTCTCGCCACCGCTCGACGGACCCATGCTGATGTGGTCATCGCACTAGACCCGGATGCTGACCGTTGCTCTGTCGCCATTCCTACTCGTAGTGCTGATTCCGTTTCAGGCGGCAATGAGTTCACACCATCGACATATCGGAGACTGACGGGTGATCAGATCGGTGCGCTCCTCGGTGACTTTGTCGCACGGATGTCGGTGCAGGCTCAGCCGTCCCTTCGTCATCAAGGGAGCGCATGTGACGGTGGTGATGCTCATCCTGAGGCGCCGGTGTTCGCGAGTTCCATTGTGTCGTCTCGTCTTCTGGCATCCATTGCAGCTCGTTACGGCATCGATTACACGACCACTTTGACGGGTTTCAAATGGATCGGGCGGACGCCGCAGCTCGCGTTCGGGTATGAAGAAGCGATTGGTTATTGTGTCTATCCAGAGATCGTCCGGGATAAGGATGGTGTCTCTGCGGCGGTCACGGTGGCCTACTTGGTTCATTCGCTACGGGAGGCGGGCCGGACGGTAGAGGATCGGCTCACGGAGATCGCGCGAGATAATAATGTGTACGCGACAGCCCAGGCGGCGTTCCGTGTGGCGGATCATCGACTGATTGCCGACAGTATGTCCGCGCTGAGGGCAACCCCGCCCACTGAGTTTGCAGGGTCGCCTGTCGTTGAGTTAGCAGATCTTGCTGAGGGATACTGCGGTCTGCCGGCAACGGAGGGGGTTTTGTTCCTCACTGAGGACGACACCCGCGTGATTTGCCGTCCGTCGGGAACTGAGCCCAAGCTCAAGTGTTACCTCGAGGTTGTGCTTCCTGTCGACGACGATGCCTCGGATGCTGACGTCACCGCGGTGCGTATGCAAGCTCAAGCGAAGTTGGAGCGAGTGCGTGCAGAGATCACCTCTGCTGTTGGATTCCCGTCCCCCAGCTAGACGTCAGGGTTTCTGGGGCTCTGATGCCCCACAGAGTTGTCATATATGAAGAAAGCCCAGTACCACTGAATGATGAAGATTCGGTGGTACTGGGCCTCTGCCACTAAGTGTGCGCCATCAGGGACTCGAACCCCGAACCCGCTGATTAAGAGTCAGCTGCTCTGCCAGTTGAGCTAATGGCGCGGATGCTAAGTAATAACCCTACACTCAGGGAACACATTGCATTATGCATGGAGTAGAACCGCAAGGAGCGGGCCATGCAACGAGAAAGAACTATAGCAACCTCTTTCAAAACCAACAAATGTCCTGTTCACTATCCTCGATGGGTCTGTCTACTGACCGTCCACGCCCGCATACGTAGCGGTGAACACGCCTACCCTCCCCCGTTGCAACCTGCACTTTTACTCCTTGCGAATACTGTTACGGAGTCGTAGTTGGATTGTTCCCAAGTTGTTACCACTCAAACACCGTAATTCTCCATTGCGTCGCTTAAAGTACTTCAGTGCGGTAACAACATCTTTAGGGGCACACCTCTAAATCGGGGTACATGACGCTACATAACGTGAGGGTGCCCTCGTGGAGATATCGCACACGAACGGCTGCATTCACGCAGCAAACAACAATGTGTAAGGGTGGGAAATGCCACAACGAAGGTTCATGCGTAACGGGCACGCACGCATGATCATTTCCGCTTTGGTGGTCGCCGGGGTAATCGGAGTATCAGGTTGTACAATCCCGAAGGTTGAAAGCGGACATACATCATCCTCTGATATGAAAGAGGACGCGAAACCGGTTGCTAACATATCGGATGGTGATGATGACGTTTCTGTCATTGATCCGATTACAGTCAAAGCCGGGAGCACGCTGTCCAAAGTATCGTTGATATCGGCAGAGGGAACGGTAGTTAAGGGACAGAAAGGACACGACGGCACGTCATGGAAAACCAGTGAAGAACTTGGGTACGGCAAAACCTACACGTTGACGGCCATCGCTAACGGTAAGAAACTTCATTCACGTTTTACGACCATCTCCCCTAATTCCTCCTTGTCACCAACCATCGGCCCCAACGATGGGGCAAAGGTCGGCGTCGGACAGCCTGTGAGCATCAACTTCGGCGACTATGTCTCAAACAAGAAAAAGATCGAGGAGAACATTGAAGTCACCACGGAACCTCATGTGGAGGGTTCATTTTATTGGGTGAGCGACCGTCTTCTTCGCTGGCGGCCGAAAGATTATTGGCAACCAGGAACTAAAGTCATCGTCAAAACGAAGCTGTATGGTAAAGATCTCGGTGAGGGTTCCTATATTAAGAACGATGTGAGCACGGACTTTGCTATTGGCGATCAGCTCATCGCAACTGCGGACGACACGACGAAGCAACTAGTCATCAAGAGGAACGGCGACGTTGTGAAGACCATGCCGATCTCGATGGGCTCCCCTACTTATCCCACCCCCAATGGTGTGTATTTCTTGGGTGATCATAACCGATCAATGATTATGGACTCTGCCACGTTCGGCGTACCTTCAGACTCGACCGATGGGTACCGCAGTACCGTCGAATTCGCAACGCAGATGTCGTTCTCTGGTATCTATGTTCACTCCGCACCATGGTCAATTGCACAGCAGGGAAACACCAATGTCTCTCACGGCTGTTTAAATGTTAGCCCGGAAAATGCTAAGTGGTTTTTAGAGAACACCACCATTGGTGACATTGTCGAGGTGAGAAATACCCAAGGCGGACGACTCTCCGGAACCGATGGACTCGGGGATTGGAATATCCCTTATGACAAGGTGCTCCAAAGCGGTAAAAACGGAACTGTAATCCACTAATTCTTCATTATCCGCTCACAGTGGCCAGCAGCTATGCTCTCCCTGCTCTGTCGGCCATTGCGATAGTAGAACGCCGTATCAGAAGTATCCCGCCACACTCGTCACGATAGGTGCCTATGAGGGACATTGTGTCCGCGTAGGCACCTTGGTGGTGAACAGATGACGGAGAACCTGAATGACGCCTGCCTGCGTATGTGCCGGTGCCCAATAACTCGCTTCCTGCATAATGATCGGATGGGCGTTTTCCATGGCAAAGGAGTATGCGCCTTCAGCCATCATTTCGCGGTCATTGAGGTAGTCCCCAAACACGGCGGTCTGCTCACGGGTGATTCCAAGTGACTCTTGCAAACGACGGAGCGCAACACCCTTGTTGACGTCCTTGTCCATTACATCAATCCAGTGCTTGCCTGATACTACCGGTTGATAGGCCTCATCCAGTGAGCCAAAAATCTCGCTCACAGCGGATTCAGCATCCTCAAAATCATAAATCGCAAATTTGACGAAATCATCATCGATGTCGTCAACGTTATCGACAACACTCAAAGTGGCATAGTATTTCTGTGCTTCAATGAGAAATGGGTCGTCATCTCGGTCAACATAGGCACCGTCCGCGGCGCACATGACGACGCCCATATTACGGCCCTTGGCATTACCCTCACGGACCAGCCGAGTAACGTCGTGCGCGACGGTTGTGGGGATAACGTTCTGCCATATCCGTTCGCCGGAGTGAACAACAAGGTTGCCGTTTTCTGCGATGAAATCGTCTATAGGTGGGCCTAAGGTCGGTGCTGATCGACTCTGAGTGTCATCATCAGGCTGAAACATGTGCGTGAGTGTTGCGAGTTGACGTCCACTTGCAGGGACAAAGACGACATTATTGTCTGTCAATAACCTGTGTATCTCCCAGAATCCCTCGGGCAACTGAGATCTTTCATCCAAAAGAGTGCCGTCCATGTCGCACACCACGAGACGGATGTCAGGCATAGTGGGGGGAATGGTGACCCATGAGGTTGCGTTCTCCTGCATACCCACAGCTTACGGAAAAGTTATCAACTGGGGACACAAGGAACCAGCTCAGGAAGGGGATTTTGAACAGGAGGCACACTAAGCTGGGAGGGGTACACTATCTTCACGAAGGTGTGGGTGTGGCTACAGGCACTATATTTTGTCGCCTACCGCTGCTCACCTGCCGGAAAGCGACTATCATGACCGAACCATCTACCTCACACACTGACACATCGTCGAAGAAGTTTGATGCTTCGAAATTGAACCGCATTGTCTGGATTGACTGCGAGATGACGGGCCTCGACCCCGCACAGCACGTCCTTGTTGAAATTGCCGCCATCGTCACCGATGCTGATCTTAATATCCTTGGCGACGGTGTTGATATTGTCATTCACGCCACTGAGGGCGAACTGGCACAGATGGATGATTTTGTCACAAAAATGCACACAACGAACGGCCTCACTGAGGAGATTCGCGCATCGACCGTATCTGTCGCAGATGCCGAGAAGGCGGTCCTTGACTACATCACGACGTGGGTGGCGTCTCCGCGCTCTGCCCCGTTGGCCGGAAACTCGATCGCCAGTGATCGCAAGTTTATTGACGCGTACATGCCTAATCTGGATGCATTTTTACACTATCGCATGATCGACGTTAGTTCCATTAAGGAACTCGCCCATCGCTGGCATCCGAAGATTTATCAGAATCAACCGGCGAAGGGGCTTGCCCACCGTGCACTCGCTGATATTAAAGAGTCGATTCGAGAACTTGACTACTACCGTCATGCGTTCTTCGTTTCCTCTGAGGAGGGTTCTCCTGAACGAATTGCCGCGGCATCCGCGAAGGCGTGTGAGCACTTCCCGATGTAGCAGTTCAGGGCGTGATTTGGGAACTCCCCCTGTTCTGTTCTAATATTTACACCGCTGCGCAGCGTTCACTGAGAACTGTGAAGCAGTAATGGTGACTGTAGTTCAGTTGGTAGAGCACCAGGTTGTGATCCTGGGTGTCGCGGGTTCGAGCCCCGTCAGTCACCCCAAACATAAGCGCCCCGAGCTGGATAGTCCGTCTCGGGGCGCTTTCTTTTTTGATATATGGCGCGGGCATAGGTGATCCATGAAAAACCGCACTTCTCCGAAGTGCGGTTGAGCCCTTCCACGGGTCGTGAACTAGCCGTTCCGGTGGGCCGCCAAGAGTTTCTGAATTTCCTTGATTTCCTTGGACTGCTTCCTCTTACCCCGGACAGTGAGTATCACAACACCTGCCACAGCGATACCGATACCGAGGAGTACCTTTTGTACTTTCGGATCGCGAGCGAAGGAGGTTGCCTTCTGTTTCGCATCATCGGCAAGGGCATTCGGGTTTGCGCGATCTGCGAGCTCGTCGAGGGTGCTGGCCAATTGTTGACGAGTACGTTCTAAATCACTCTGGATTGCATCAATGCTGCGAGCCACAGGGTCTCCTTAATCCGGTTACGGATGCTAGTCCCACGGGCACACTTGACCCACGAAACAGCACTTTTCTGCTAATACTCTACGGTAACGGACTATAAAAATGCACAGCTACCACAGTTGCGTTGAGAATTTCTTCCTGTCAGACGCAGGGAATGACGCTAGTGGGGCCGCACAGTGCTCCACGTCCATTGACCCAAGGTAAGCTCGATGAACATGAATGGTTCATCCTCTCGCATATCTCCTGTATCCACTAGTCATGATTCCGCTGACCAGCTACGGCTTGCGATAGGCAATCCTGCACCGCATTTTTCTCTCGTATCAGATTCTGGTGAGACAGTGTCGCTATCTGACTTCATGGGCAGGAATGTCCTCGTATACTTTTACCCACGGGCAAATACCCCAGGGTGCACGAAAGAGGCCTGCGATTTTCGAGATAACCTATCCCCCCTCGCTGAAGCAGGGATTGATGTCGTGGGAGTGTCGCCTGATGCACCAGACAAGCTCGCCGTTTTTAAAGAGAAGTATGGACTTCCGTTTCCTCTATTGTCCGATCCCGACAAAAATGTCATGAAGCAATGGGGAGCTTTTGGGAAAAAGAAAAATTATGGAAAACTTATCGAAGGTGTGATTCGATCCACTTTTCTTGTCGATGCGGATCAAAATATCGCGCTCGCCAAGTATAATGTTCGTGCGACAGGTCATGTGCTTCGTATTCTCACGGAGCTTGGTGTCACTGAAAAATAGGACGAACATTGTCACCCCATCACTGATGCATATCCACTGTCCCCTACTAGAAATGGGTAGGCTGTACACCATTGATATCGGCCGAACCCGCGGTACACGAAGAGAAAAATACGCATACTAGGTCAGCGTCATCACGCGAATCCACACCGGGATCGAGATGCCTGCTATACCATCACACTCTAGGTCATGAAGGTGATAGAGCCCCGCGATTCCCACACGCGACGTGCCATGCCACGATAATTCACTGGTTCGTCACAGATATCCACGGGATCGCGATTCGCCTGTTGTCGTCTCGAGGCTTTATGTAGCTTATGACTCTGTAATGAATTTCTCTGAGAATAGTCCTCATGATATTCACTGGCATGCTGTCAGGGATTGTCGGTGGCGGACATGGACATGCGCCCACATTAGCCGAGAAAAGCCCACGATCTGAGCATTCATTACCACGGTCTACTGAGGAGCACAAGAATAAGAATCGGAGATTACGGTTATGGAAATTAATGCTTACTCTACTCTCACTACATACAGTGAACCTTGGGTAGCATCAGGCTCTATACAATGTCAGGGTTTGCCCAGTATCAATCCCACCCATTCTTCATTTGATTATCTTTCCGTCTTTGGTTCACCACACAGTTCACAACGCCAGTCGGTTGTGACCGCAGCTCCTGACACACACATGTCTCACGACTCCCTGCGTCTCCCTCCTAGTCTTGATCGCGAGGCATTAGGTATATTCAGCAGCCATATTCGTGAACTCTACGAATATATTTTTTCCCGTTTCAATGTGACTGCAGGAGGCGGGTGTCTCCCTCAAGAAGCGTTAGACCTTTTGGAACATTTGCGGGCGACACAGTGGCATTACAGTTTTGAAGCCGATGCGTCTGATCCATCGGTATACCGCGGGCTTCTACGCTGGTCGGCAGATAATAATGCAATTCTTCTTATGGAGGATGGCATGTTGATTGATCCATCAGGTCGGCCACTCCTCCCCACGGCAAGTGTGACAGCTCTGGGGCGTCCGCCGATTACCACGGCCGCCCAACAGCGTTTCACCAGGATTCGGCAGCGTATTCACCGGACCACTCACGTCGAGATCCCCGATACTTTTACCTCTGTTCGTAGTCCGGACGAGCTCACTGTTAAGCCTGCTCGAGATGTCCAACTACGTGCCATCGCACTGTGCATGGTTGCCGACTATGCCGACTCTATCCTTCGCGGAGATCCGATTGACCCCGCTCTTATGGAGGAAACATCCCCTGACGGTTTTGCAGTGCGTACTCGAGAAGAAAAGCATCTGTTCGACAGTGGTGACGTGAGATTAGCAGAGCGTCTCTCGTGGCGCAGTGAAGCTGTCGGGGCTTTGACG
Organism: Corynebacterium sp. PCR 32; assembly: GCF_037464985.1. NCBI lineage: Bacteria > Bacillati > Actinomycetota > Actinomycetes > Mycobacteriales > Corynebacteriaceae > Corynebacterium > Corynebacterium sp. PCR 32. The sequence continues at coordinate 332,649 of NZ_JBAHVL010000001.1, read as the reverse complement.
TGGGCACTAGGTCGGTATGAACTCCCATCTGCATTTTCTGGTGAGCCCACGAACGGGGCCACCGCCTTTCCGACTGCGTTAGACATGGGAACACCCGCCACGGTCCGCAACGTTGATGAACTCCTCGACGCGCAGCAGACGTATCGTAGCCTGATGGCGGCGGCCCGACGGGGGCTGATACACGGGAGCAACTTTGATCCGAACAGTGGTATCGAGCGATTATGGGCTCTCACCTGGCTTCTCGATGGGCATACATTGGAATGGGACAATACCGATGTGTCTGTGTAACCATCTAGATTGCCTGACGTACAGGTTGATGTGTAGTCCGGCTGTTCCAACCGGGTGAGGCCCTGTGGCCACAAGGTAAGGCCACTCATCTACTCGTCCCTGGAAGATTCACCGGTCGACGACGACGTCCGAGGGGACGAGTCAGTGTCATGGCAAGTGACTGACATCTCTCTTTGGGGTAATCCGGCGGGGGTAAACACAAAAACCCTCTTTGGGGTAATCCGGCGGGGGTAAACACAAAAACCCATGGCAGCATCAGTGTAGATTTTATCTCTATCCAGGGGTTTCCACGTACCGTTACTTTTGGAAGCAGAGTGCTGTATTCTTTCTTTGTGAACCAATCGGAACGACGAAGGTTCACAAGTAAGCCACTAAGCAGGATGGATGAGAATCTACATCAATGGATGGTGGGGGGAACATCCGACGAAGGGAGTCGTAATATGTTCCGTAGAACTATCGCCCGCGCGCTCGTTGTCCTGTGTACTACAGGACTCACCGTCTCTAGTGCCAATGCTTGTACGCTAGGTAGCTTTGGCAGCTCAGACCAGCCCGGACCAGGTCAGTCTAACCCAATTCCACGTCAATGTGATTATGGAATTTCCAATGCTCACTACCATAACCTCGCCAAAAATACGGATGCGAAATTTGCTCAAACTAGGGCTACCCGCTCCCGTTTTGGAGTGAGGTGGGTAGAGATCCAGAAAGCTCCGAACGCCCCCTACGATTTCTCATCACTATCCCGACAGGTTGACCGCGCTATCAACGTTAACCATGCCAAGCCGTTGGTTGAAATCTCTGAAATCCCCTCATGGGGAACTCCGGAGCAGTTTGGTAAGTTGTTCGCAGCTATGGTGAAGCAATTCCCACAGGTTGACGCATTTGAGGTCGTCAATGAGCCGAACCGGACAAAGCCAGCTCCAGATGCCGCGTTCTGGAAAAAGCCTGACCCTGCCGTCTATACACAGTTCCTCAAGGCCGCATACACTGAAGCCCATAAGGTGCGACCCTCTGTGACGATCGTGTCTGGTGGCTTTGGACCGAAGGATCCCAAGCCGGAATCTATCGATGATATCCCGTGGATGCAGGGGCTCATCAAGAATCGTGCGTTCGATTATGCCGATGTCATCGGTCTTCACCCTTATAGCAACAATGGTAGTCTGCCGAGTACTCGCGGCTCTGGTTGGGACCATATCAAGAGCACGTTTGAGCCTGCGCTCAGTGCTGCCGGGTATGGCAAAAAGCATTTCTGGATCACCGAGTTCGGTGCGTCGACAGATAGTAAGGTTGATGACCAGACACAGGCGAACGTTTACCGCGATTCCATTCGCCTAGTCAAGGAAAATCCGAAGATTGACACAGTGTACTACCACACGCTCAGCGATTACGGCCCAGGGACTACAAGTAACCATCAGGCACACTTCGGAATTTTCCATGTTGATGGGTCACCAAAGCCTGCACTCAATGAATTGCTCAACTGCCGACGGTAGGTGTAATTTTCGCTCAGCTCTTATCAACCAGAACATGAGTTCTTTACGCTGCGTAGGATAATCTGAATTTTTATCGACGTGCCGGTGGGACATTCGGTCCCCGCCGGCACGTCGCTTTTGTATGTGATGGAGTGATGACACGGCCCCCCATCTCCATCTACGATTTTGACAATCCGGTGCGCTCTTGATATTTCCGCATCAGATTATCTACATTGCACTACTGAGGACTTATAGAACTCTCGAAAACTATTATATAAATATAACCAATAACATGTCAGACACACATATCGAACACTCATGATCGTAAGCTCACGGGCGGGGGTACCCCTCGGGGGTAGTCTGGCCGATTGACACGTCAGCATGGTTGCGTTCGATAATTTTAACATTTGCGCTGAATATCGACTTATCGAACAAACATACGTCTCCTCATTTTTCTTGTTGAAAATTAGTTTTTGGTTACGTCTGCTTCAGATTTTAGGCTTTAGCTACGGTTTAGTAGATAATGACGCCGCCACTGTAGTCAGAGAAGCGGAGAGCGACCGCTTCGTTCATCTAGTGAGGTGTTTATTGTGGTTGGCCGCATGAAAGGTTTTTTTGCTGCTGTCAGTGCGACAGCAATTTTGGCAAGCACTGGAGTAGCTTCAGCATTGCCCCCACAGTCCGATCTACCCCCGCCGTCTGTCTCATCCTGGACAGAGATGGCGCCCCATATGCCAGAAAAGCAAAATTTGCTTCAGGCCTACCTGTCATCATTGGGAACCCCTGATGCGTCACCTGAGGGGTCAAACGTAGAGTGCACTCCCGCCGAGGGTGAGAATCCCGTTGTCTTGCTGCATGGAACGATGTCCAGTGCATATACAGTTTTCGCCCGCCTAGCTCCTGCATTGAAGGCGCAGGGTAAGTGCGTATACGCCATGAATTACGGGAAACTTGCTGCCGGCATGGGCGATGGACAATCCGCAATGGCCGCTATACCGGGTCTCTACGCTCTCGAATCGATGGATTCCAGCTTTGAGCAGGTATCTGAGCACATTGAACGAGTCCGGAACCAAACCTAAGCTCCAAAAGTTGATATTGTCGGTTATTCACAGGGAGGAGCTCTCGCTTCTGCATATGCAAAAGCTCATCCAGACGCTGTAGATAACGTTGTCACGCTCGCGGGAGTCCATCGCGGGACATCATTACTAGGACTCTCAGGTTTAAAGAAGCTATTGGAGGAAGCCGGTCGCCCAATAGCACAAATGACCGACGACATAGTGGGGCCAATTGGAAATGACCTCATGGAGTCATCAGATTTCATGATGCGACTCAAAGACGGGGGCGTTGAAGTCGACGGAGTGCGGTATACTGCAATTTCATCGCTCACTGACGAAATTGCAACACCACTGGGCAACTCGCAGTTTACGTCTGGCGACTACAAGAACATCGTGCTGCAAGAGGGCTGCCCCGGAGATTTGGTTGATCATTTAGGTATTCCTTTCGATCCTAGAGCTATTGATTACGTCATTAACGCTTTGGGCAGGGACATACCCGTGCGGTGCTCATCTAGCGTAGGACCATTTGCTTCTGCATAGAGCCTCACGACAAACACGAACCATGTCCCAGTCCTGGGACATGGTTTTCGTTGATATTTGTCACAATATTCATAGCTATGAGAGCAGTGAGTCGCAGGCACTTTTCTATGGTTTCCTAGCTTTTCGGATCACAATAAGAAATAATTAGCTTAGTAATATAAGACACGGAAGTGACCAGGCCCTTCCCATAGCTAGTGAGGTCTATTGTGAGCTCTCGATCGAAACGCTTGATAATAACAGCGGCCGTCTCCATGACACTAATAAGCACTGGAGTAGCCTCTGCAACGCCAGCCCCCATTGACTCACCACCGTCAACAATCGCCCCATGGACCCACATGGGCTCCCCCCTGCCCGAACAACATAACTCCCTTCGCGCAGACGAGGTATCATCACATGACCCCAACCCGTCACCCGAAGGCACCAACGTCGACTGCACACCACACCACGGTGACAACCCCGTCGTCTTACTCCACGGTTTTAACTCCAATGCATACCGCAGTTTCTCCCGTTTAGCTCCTGCATTGGCAAACCACGGCAAATGCGTATACGCCATGAACTACGGACAACTTGCCCCTGGAATCGGAGATGGAAAATCGATCGCCGCGACATCAACCGGCTCCTATGGTCTAGGACCCATGCCCGTCAGCCTTGACCAGGTGTCAACGCAGATCGATCAAGTACTCAGTCATACAGGCGCCGCCAAGGTTGACCTTGTTGGCTATTCCCAAGGCGGAACCTTGGCAATAGCATATGCAAAAACCCACCCTAGTCGCGTAGGAAAAATTGTCACCATCTCAGGGACAAATCGTGGAACATCCCTACTAGGTCTTTCAAATCTCAAAAAAGCTATGGAAGACGCAGGCCTTCCCGTGGGGAGTCTCGCCCGGGGAATCCTGGGGCAAGCCGCTAATGATCTGCTGGAAACCTCAGACTTCATGATGAAACTCAAAGAAGGTGACATCGAAGCCCCCGGCGTTCAATACACCGCCATTTCATCTCTAGCCGATGAAGCCGCGACGCCACTAAGCAACACCCAATTTAGCTCAGGAAACCACAGAAATATTGTTCTCCAAGACGGCTGCCCCGGCGATCTCCCAGATCACCTAGGCACACCATACGATCCCAGAGCGATCGACAACGTGGTAAACGCCCTCGGAGGAAACATCCCTGTACGCTGTTCATCGAGCGTAGGGCTCTTCGCCTCAATGTAAGTACGCCAATCACACAGGAAACTCACAGGTTCCGCACCCACCGAGCATCACACGGTGATAGCCCAACGACAACCCCCTCACCAGATTCACCGGTGAGGGGGACATGTGCGCTTGAGGGGACTTGAACCCCTACGTCCTAAGACACTGGAACCTAAATCCAGCGCGTCTGCCAATTCCGCCACAAGCGCAAAACAGCGTACTCGCACGCGGTGGTAATAGTAGCTGACTGCCCCTCACAAAAGAAAACTCCTCCCACCCAGCTCGCTACACCACCACACAACGACAGGTAGACTGTGTTCCGTGAACCGAGAGGACAACGCCAACCACCTGCACGGAAACACATCCGGCACCAGTGGAGAGGGGCACCACGCTGAGACACAGGCTCAGCACACTATGCCCTCCACGCGAGCTCGCATTGTTCACATCATTTTCCTCATCGCTGCCGTCGCAACAACATTACTCCTTGCCCACTGGCAGTGGGACCGCTACACCTCAGAGACGGGTACCGCCCAAAACCTCGGATACGTCCTCCAGTGGCCTGCGATCGGAGCTTTTTTCATCATCTCGTATCGTAAATACCTGCAATACGAACGCGAGCTTGCCGAAGGGAACACAGAACCGGGGGCGACACACCATTCTTCGGCGGCTCGTCATAACACGGCATCACGAGGAAAGAACGAGGTCACCTCATCCACAACCGAGCCTATGCGGGAAATCCCCACCGATTTTTTGCCACAGCGGTCTCGCCCTCAGTCTGCACAAACACCGGACCGCACAGCAGATAATCGCAAAGGCTTTCGTTCAAGACAATAATTGATATCCAAGGACACACCATGAATAATGCTCAGACCAACCGGAAGGTAACCGCCGATTCCCACGGAAGCACCCCATCTCCCCAGCAAGATCAACCACGCATCAACCCAGCACGGCAAGCGCGAGTAGCAGCAGCACTCAAGCGATATTCCATTGCGGCATACCTCACCGGTATATGGTTACTCATCCTGTGCGTAGAAATCATTCTCGCCCATCTGGTTTTGGATAACCCCCCAGCCTGGTTCACCTACATCGGTATGGCTCACGGCTTCTTTTTCATGATCTACCTTGTCATGACCTTGGACCTAGGAACAAAGGCTCGATGGGAACCAATCAGATGGCTGACCACCTGCATAGCAGGAACAATTCCCTTCATTTCCTTTGTCATCGAAGCTCGCCGTCGCCACGAAGTTCAACAAACCTTCGACCTCGACTAAGGAACACGATCTCTTCCACATCAGCGGTCAGCTGCACAGCTCTTATTCATGGTTACTGCCGTGCAGCTCACCGCCAACGCCGGGCTCCACACAATCGTCACCGGCACGCTACATTGTGCCCACAGATCTCAAAAGAGGAACCAACTGAGCCAAAGCCCGACCACGATGTGATTGGGCATCCTTCTCCTCAGCAGACAATTCTGCAGATGTCCGCGCCTCACCTCCGGATATCGCACGGGCATCTTCCTCCTCAGGAATGAAGATCGGATCATAGCCAAACCCGTTGTCTCCCCGTGGCTCACGAATAATCCGACCGCGCCATTCACCGCGCGCCACAAACTCACCAGGTGTGATCGGAGCAGACAGAGGAATACCACCACCACGCTCCTGCACAGTCGGAGCAAGCAGACCGACAGCTTCCGCACGATGCATCAATACCTCCGGGACAACAACCGCGCAGACAGATACAAAGGCCGCTCCTCGCCGCTCGTCAGGAACATCCGCCATCTGCCCCAACACCAGATTCATATTGACATCATCAGCGGCATGACTCCCCGACCAGCGAGCCGACAAGACACCTGGCATCCCATTCAACTCATCGACACTCAAGCCAGAATCATCCGCAACAGACACCAAACCTGTATGCCGAGCAGCGTCCCTTGCCTTCAACAACGCATTATCACCGAACGTCCGGCCAGTCTCGGGAGCCTCAGGAAAATCCATAACATCCCTCAAGCTCACCAACTCAATACCCGCAACACGACGGGCATCTAGCACCCGCTCAAGTTCCCTCAGTTTTTTAGTATTCCTACTCGCAACAAGAACCCGCACGAATTTCTCACTTCACATTCGACAACGACGTCGGATACGCCGCAGATAATGCGTCCTTCTGCACAGCAATAAGCTCTGCACAGCCCTTCTGTGCCACATCCATAAACTGCGTCAGATGATCACGCGAAAACGTATTGTGCTCACCTGTGCCCTGAATCTCCACAAATTCGCCCGACTCCGTCATCACGACATTCATATCCACCTCCGCACGAGAATCCTCCTCATACGGAAGATCCAGACACACGTGACCATCGATAAGCCCAACCGACACCGCCGCAACAGGAGGAAGTAAAGCCCGCGTCGACGCCAACAACCCCGCAGCATCCAAATACGTCAACGCATCAGCAAGCGCAACATAAGCACCAGTAATCGACGCCGTCCGAGTACCGCCATCAGCCTGCAAAACATCACAGTCAATAGCAATCGTATTCTCACCCAACGCCCGCAAATCCACCGCAGCACGCAACGAACGCCCCACAAGCCGCGAAATCTCGTGAGTACGCCCCTTCACCTTCCCTCGCATCGATTCACGAGGCATCCGATCCACCGTCGCCGACGGCAACATGGAATACTCCGCCGTCAACCACCCCTCGCCACTATCCTTCTTAAAACGAGGCACACGGTCCTCCACTGACGCCGTACACATCACCCGCGTATTTCCGAACTCAACCAACACAGAACCAGCAGGATTCGTCGTAAAACCACGAACAATACGCACAGGGCGCATCTCATCAAGGGCACGGCCATCAGCGCGCACAAAATCACTCATAACATCCCACCCTACCGGCCACCCCCAACACACACCCTAAAACTCGTAAGTCTGCATAGGCAACGCCACATCAATCTGACCTGAAAAATGTTCCTGCGCAGCACTAACAGTATCCGCAACATCAATCCACGGCGGAATATGAGTCAAAATCAACCGCTCAACACCGGCCCGTGCCGCCGTCATCGCCGCCTCCGCACCACTCATGTGCATACCCGGAGCAGCCCCCACCGACGATGCCCCCCACGATGCCTCACACAACAACAACTGCGCACCCTTCGCCAAGTCAACAAGGTCATCGCAATATGCTGTGTCGGCGGAATATACCAGCGTCTGACCAGTATCGCGCTCAACGACCCGAAGTGCATATGTCTCCGTCGGATGCACCATCGCCATCGGCGTAAAATCGAAAGCCCCCACCTCCTGCACATCACCCTGACACCACGAACGAATCACGAAACTATCCGAAAAATCGTCAACCTCCCCCGGCGCGTCAGCACTAGCCAAACCCAAATGCTGAGCAGCAAAAATAGGACCAACAAAAATATTCTTCGTCGTCGCGGCTAACCGAGGATGAAAACGGCGCCACACCAACAACGACGGAAAATCGAGACAATGGTCGGCATGAAGATGGGAGAACACAATGTGTGCACGGGAAGGATCAGTCACTTGTGGAAGAATCCCCATTGCCCCAGGCCCCAAGTCCATAATGACAGGATCTGACCCGTCCTCCGGCGAGACGAGATAACTTGATGCCGGAGACTTCGGACCAGCGAGACTTCCTGAGGAACCGATAATCGTCAACCGCATGTGGTTATACTGCCAGACAGAACCTTACAATGGAGCGTATAGCTGCAATTTCACACACTTTTGTCTTCATCATCACTCGCACACCGGGGTGAGACTCGCATCACGGAGTTACCTGCCCATTCCCCCAGGCACGTGGCTGACCTGAGCAATCGACGGCCCTAAGAACCGTCGTGCCAACCGCGCAAACCGGTGAGGATCACCCGTTGATTCGAAACGATAGACTGGATCAGGACCAACGAATTCATTGACCACACTAGCGTCAAATACACCATCAGAACCGACCTCAGAGACAGCATTGTTACACAAATTCTCTTGATACAGGACCCGTGCAACTTCTTTTCCCTCTTCCTCGGAACTACTCACCAGTGTCACACTGTCCCCCATGACCAACTGAATAACCCCAGTGAGCAAAGGATAGTGAGTACATCCCAACACCAATGTGTCGACACCAGCATCGTGCAACGGTTCCAGGTAGGCCTCAGCCAAACCCATAACCTGTCTCCCCGTCGTAATACCACGCTCAACAAATGGAACAAACTGCGGACAATCCACAGCATGAACCTCAACGTCAGGATCCATCTCTGCAATTGCCCGCTGATAGGACCCCGATGCAATAGTCCCTGTCGTCCCGATAATCCCCACACGCCCGCTACGCGTCGCAGCAACAGCACGCCGTGACGCCGGCTCAATAACCCCAATAACAGGAACATCATAGAGTTCACGTGCGCGCTCCAAGAACACCGATGACGCAGTATTACAGGCAATAACAATCATTTTCGCCCCACGCGCGACGAGATCATCAGCAATGGACATTGAATAATGAACAACATCCTCAGGTGATTTGGGACCATAGGGTGCATGCGCCGTATCACCGACATACATAATCGACTCAGTCGGGGCTTGATCCACAATGGTCCTCGCCACCGTCAAACCACCAACACCAGAATCAAAAACACCAATGGGGCTGTCAATCATGAATACCACGCTTCAAGTAGCGATTCCTGACACACAGCCAGCCATTCCACAAAACGTCGGTCGCCACCAGCCTCAGGCAAGCAACCATCCTCATCGATGAACTCCGCCGCTTTATACAGACGAATATCATTCAACGCAGCAAGCCATCGGGGAACTTCATCATCATCCAAGGTGACGTTCACCGACCCATCCGGCCCCAACGCGTCGACGATATACCGCAGATGAGTGAGCTTTTCCGAGATTATCTCCGGCTCATGAATTTGCCGAAGCATCCCATTATCCCCCTCAAACTCTTCGGCATCCGCGGCCTCAAAATCAGGGAGTAACCGGGCCAAACCTGGGTGATTCGGCTTCTCCGTATGCCCCGAACTAATCCCCGTCATTTCCTCCAATGCATCCTTCGGAGCAGTCCGCTGACGCTTAATTAATGCGTTACACAACTCTGCCGCGGCGTTACCAAGAAGCTCACGCTCCATCGGCTCAAAAATCGTACCAACCGTCCGCTTCCTCAACAAACCTTTACGAGGCTTCCATGGCTCCACAGCTCATCCCTCACGTGAATCGTCATTACGTCATACAGTAGGGTACGGCAAGGTTGACTACAGGCAGATCAGCCCTCAGACCGTTGCATCGTGGCCCATAAACCAGCGGTCTGCAGTTTTTTGACGTCAACCTCCACTTTATCCCGCTCACCAGACGACACCACAGCCTTCCCTTCCGTATGGACTTTCATCATTAACTCCGTCGCCCGCGCACGTCGATAACCTAACACCGTCTCAAACACGTAGGTGACATAACTCATCAGGTTCACCGGATCATCCCAGACAATGCACAGCCACGGAAGATCCGGTTCTGTCAACGCTTGCGTGTCTGTTTCAGGGGTAGCTAAAGGAGCTGCGGCAGGACTCATGCTGACCACTCTAGCCAGAAACCACTACGACTCACAGCATCCGTAGCGACTCACCCCCACGCACAAAAGCAAAACCCCCACAACTTCACGCATCACCACCTCAGCAATTCGAGCAGCCACCACCATCCACTCGTTAACCGAACCAAACCATTACTATTATCGCCATGACCGCTTCCCCCTCCCCTGAGCTCGACCGACGATCCAGCGCATTACTCACCGACAAATACGAACTCACCATGCTCGATGCTGCTATCAAAGATGGCACGGCCAACCGCCAGGTAACCTTCGAAGTATTCGCTCGACGTCTGCCCGGCCAACGTCGATACGGAGTTGTGGCGGGAACCGCACGCGTATTAAGCACGGTCCGAGACTTCGTCTTCACCGACGACCAACTCGCTTACCTTGACTTCCTCAGCGACGACACCATTGAATACCTCCGCAACTACCGCTTTACCGGACACATCGATGGCTACTGTGAAGGCGAACTCTACTTCCCCTACTCCCCCATCCTGACCCTCCGCGGCACCTTCGCAGAATGCGTCGTCCTCGAAACAGTCATCCTCTCCATCATGAACGCGGACTCCGCCATCGCCACCGCAGCAGCACGCATGGTCACCGCTGCAGAAGGCCGCACTATCATGGAAATGGGATCCCGCCGCACACACGAATATGCCGCAGTCACTGCAACTCGCGCCGCTTATCTTGCCGGTTTCTCCTCCACCAGCAACCTTGAAGCCGCATACCGATACAACATCCCCTCCGCAGGCACCGCAGCTCACGCATGGACACTCGCCCACACCACCCACGATGGCCCCCACGAAGCCGACGCCTTTAAAACACAAATCGATACTCTCGGCATCGACACCACCCTCCTCGTCGACACCTACGACATCACAGCAGGCGTGCGCACCGCCATCGACGTTGCCGGCACCAAACTCGGCGGCATCCGTATCGACTCCGGCGATCTCGGAGTTCTTGTTCGACAAGTACGCAACCAGCTCGACGCCCTCGGCGCCACCAACACAAAAATTGTGGTCTCCTCCGACCTCGATGAATACGCCATCGCCGCGCTCCGCTCCGAGCCCGTCGACGCCTACGGTGTCGGCACCTCACTCGTCACAGGATCCGGCTATCCCACTGCCGAAATGGTTTACAAACTCGTCGAAGTCGACGGCCTCCCGGTCTCCAAACGATCACGTCACAAAATCTCCCACGGCGGAACCAAACGAGCCTTCCGCGCCGTCCGCGAATCCGGAACCGCCGTCGAAGAACTCATCACCCGCTTCGACGCCGAACCACCACACGTATCCGACGGCCTCCACCTCCGACCCCTCACTATCGCGCTCGTACGAGATGGCGACATCACCGGCAATCTCCCCTCACTCGACACATGTCGCACATACCTCGCCGACTCACTCATCACCCTTCCATGGGAGGGACTCGCACTGCCAGCCGATGAACCCGCGATTTCCACTCGATTCGTCGGATTCTAAACAGCTCACCAGATACACATGAGCAAAAAAACACACCACACACAGACACGCGACAACAACGATATCGCCACCTACGACGCCAACCGTCTCCTCGACATCGTTGTTTCCGACATGGGCGGCGCTCGACGTGCAGGGCAATCGGGCATGACGACTGCCATCCAAAAAGCAATCAGGATGGAAAAACACTTGGCTGTTCAAGCGGGGACGGGAACAGGCAAATCAATGGCCTATCTCATCCCCGCTATTGCTCATGCTGTCGAAACAAACACCAGTATTATTGTCTCCACCGCCACCATTGCGCTCCAACGACAACTCATCTCCCGTGACCTCCCCAGACTAGCCACAGCGCTTCAACCAGAACTCGGCGACATCACCTTTGCCATCCTCAAAGGACGATCCAACTACCTCTGCCTCAATAAGCTCAGCGTCGACGATGAGGACAGCGCCCTCATCGATCCCGCCCACATCTCCCGTCTCGGTCACCAAATACAACACCTGCATGACTGGGCATCCGACTCAGATGACGGCGACCGAGATAGCCTTGACAGTGGCGTCTCGGATCTAGCATGGAAACAGGTCAGCGTAACAGCTCAAGAATGCATTGGTGCCTCACGATGCCCCCATGGCGATGACTGTTTTGCCGAACGCGCTCGCGACAGAGCCCGCGGTGCCCACATTGTCGTGACTAACCATGCGCTTCTGGCCATCGACGCACTATCCGACGGAAACATTTTGCCCGAGCACAACATCGTCATTATCGACGAAGCGCACGAACTCGATGGGCGGATCACATCAGTTGCGACGGAAGAACTTGCCGCACCCGGCATGAGAGCAACAGCGCGACGCGTCGCCAAGTTCGACGATGAAGCCTCATCGTCCCTGATGAACAGTATCGATGATTGGCAACGCTACATCGACACGGTCATCGACGACGGCCGGTGGAAACCTGTCCCGGATAATGCGACCACTAACGTTGAGGATCTACGCCAACACCTCAATACTGCCTTCACCGCGGTGCACAGTGTCTCCCCCGATACGCTCACCGCCAACCCGGAAAAAGCAGCCGAACGACAAGCTGTTCTCTCTGCATTAGACGATCTGCAGGACACCTGCACCCGAATTCTCTCCTATGCCAATCAACTGTCACAGCAGCAGAACGGGGTGTCCGATGAACCAGACGACGTCGTGTGGAAGGAAAATGGTGATCCCGGCAAGGTTCTCGTTGCCCCCCTCTCAGTCGCCCCGCTACTGAGCAAAAACCTTTTCAGCACAAGCACTGTCATTCTCACCTCCGCAACACTCGCCCTCGGAGGAAAATTCGATGCTATGGCAGCGCAATGGGGTCTGCCCACAAATACGTACACCACGCTCGATGTAGGAACCCCTTTCGACGCGCGACGCTCGGGCATCCTTTATGTGGCTGACCACCTTCAACCTCCCGGCCGCGACGGAATGTCCAGCGAGGCATGCGAAGAAATGCGTACCCTTATTTCTGCCGCTGGTGGCAGGACATTGGGCTTATTCTCGTCGCGTCGTGCAGCCGAAGCCGCGGCTGACGCTATGCGGTCTGTTCTTCCTTTTGATGTCTACTGCCAAGGTGATGACTCGCTTAGTGCACTAGTCACTGCGTTTTCCAATAATGAAAATTCGGTCCTCTTCGGCACATTGTCGTTATGGCAAGGTGTTGATGTCCCCGGCCCCTCGTTGTCCTTGGTCATCATTGACCGTATTCCCTTTCCCCGACCAGACGATCCCTTACTGAAAGCACGATCAGATGCAGCTGACGCCGCCGGGCGGAGTGGATTTATGGAAGTTTCTGCGACACACGCAGCACTCCTCATGGCGCAGGGTGCGGGGCGGCTCCTCCGATCAGTTGATGACCGTGGCGTCGTCGCCGTTCTTGATTCACGGCTAGCGACCAAACGGTACGGGTCATATATCGCAGCCTCTATGCCTGACCTGTGGCGAACAAACTCCCTACATCAAACGCAGGCTGCGCTCCAGCGACTCGTAAAAAAAGGGGACTCATAGGGGTTCTTAGCAGTGGCTATAGCGCTGGGTTGAAGACGACTGCTGTTCTGCTTCCTGGCATGACTTCAGTGAATCCGGCGTCAATGATCTCAACGGACTGACCGGCCCCGCGGCGTCGAACGGCGTCATCGAGGTCGTGACTCGAACTCTCAACCACGGTGAACCGTGGTTCGCGAAGCCACTGCTCAACCGTTGAATACGTAGCATGTGCTGCCCACAGCATGGCAGCATGCCCGACTTGGGCTGCTGCTTTACCTACTGACATCTCCAGATCGGTGTTTATCGCGATCACCGGATAGACAGATTCCTTAATGCTGGCACCAATATTTTGTTGGTCATCGTGTGGGGGAAGGTCAGTCCCGCTGATCTGGAGTTTGCCTATCCTTGGATCAATATCCCGAACGGGGCCGGGAAGAAAAGCCCTCGCGGATGACTCACCAATGGTCACTGTCATACCAGGGATATCTTGTACCCTCGCCCACTGCCCCGGTGTTCGCGCCCGGCGTGCGATTTTACGAATCCGCGCCCCGTACCATTGTGCCAATGGTGTCATCCATGTCTCATCGTATCCCGCGCGGGGATCAAGACATACAAGGATGGAGGCGAGCGCTGTAGCCTCCAAAAGGTCTCGTCGAGGGGGAAGGGCCGACCTCGGCATCTTCAACACCAGTGGCATCGCCTGAACGGTCGATGGATGATTGAGGTCTTCCCCCTCATGAGCATTCGTCGTGTTGTGACGAAGTGATGCCAGCCGACCATGAGAGTGGGCAATACTCGAGGGAACACGGCCGCGGAAGAGTTCCGATCCGTCATATGACCAATCACCGTAGGGAGTGCCCTTACTCATCGTGTGCTGCCCCTGTGTCCGTTTCGCAACCTTCTGCGGCCGCCATGACATCATCACGATCGATGCCTAGGATGCCCAACACGACATCGAGGAACGGGAAATTCACTGAGGTATCTGCAACGTCTCGCAGGGCTTTCTTCGCGTTAAAGGCGATGCCAAGCCCGGCAGCGGAGAGCATATCAATATCATTTGCTCCGTCGCCGACGGCGACAGTCTGGTTCATGGCTATACCGGATGTCGCTGCACACTCCTCGAGGAAACGAGCTTTCTCCCCCCGATCAACAACATCCCCAACGAGTCGTCCGGTAAGTTTTCCATCGACGACCTCCAACGTATTCGCCTTGACGAAATCAAGTTCGAGTTCATCGGAAATAGGCTGGATCACCTGGATAAAACCGCCCGACACCACCGCGGTCCGGTACCCCAGTTGCTTGAGGGTGCGAATTGTTGTGCGAGCTCCTGGCGTCAGAGCGATATTTTTAGCAACATCCTCGAGGATTGAACTGTCTAAACCACGCAATGTTGCAACTCGATCATAAAGCGATTCTTCAAAGTCGATTTCTCCCCTCATCGCCCGGGCGGTCACCTCTGAGACTTCCTTCTCTTTTCCGGCGTGGGCCGCTAACATTTCAATGGCTTCGCCCTGAATCAAGGTTGAATCGCAATCAAAGCATATGAGGCGCTGTGAACGGCGAGCCAGACCGGCTCGCTCAATAGCGATGTCAACACCAATCTGCGTGCTTAACTCGGTCAGGGCCTTACGGAGGTCAACGTCGTCGCCTCGGCGGGGATCATGTGTCGAGATCTTCATTTCCACTCCGGTCACCGGGTAGTCAGAAATCCCACGATATGTGTCGATGTTCGCTCCGTGGTTCGCGAGAACGTGACCAACCTGGGAGATATGGTCTGCCGTGACCGGATTGCCTAACACGACAACAGCATGGCTGGAATATGGTCGTGAGCGTGTGGCTTGGGGATCGTGGTCGATGTCTACCGTGCAGTCAAACGGGGCTAGCGTTGTGGTCAGATCACCACGGAGATGAGTGATTGTAGAAGGCGGGCAACCAACAAGGGCGGCAAGAGACAGGTATCCACGGAACACAGATTGCTCAATATCGAGTAGTTGGCTGTCGTGTTCTGCGAGGACACGAAAGAGCACTGCACTCACACCGGGACGGTCTGGGCCGGACACGATAATAGTGGCGGGGCAGAATCCTTGGATCAGGTTCACAGTGGGTTGAGGGAACATGGTGTACCTGTGTGCTCCTCATGGTCGAGGTGGATGAGTATCTGGTGATATGTATGGGTGGGGTATATAGAAACAGCCCCCACCCGTGTGGATAGGGGCCGTCTTCTTATATTCAGGAGGTCCGATTAGGAGGTGGCCTGACCGGGCGCGGGGCGCCCGATGATCACCATGCGGTCGCGCTAAAAATGGCGACCAACGTGAGCTTCGGCGCGCATCTTTTCAACCATATGTGGATGATGCAGTTCAAACGCGGGGCGCTCGGAGCGGATACGCGGCAGCGAGAGGAAATTGTGGGTCGGCGGTGGGCAGGAGGTCGCCCACTCGAGCGAGTTCCCGTAACCCCATGGATCGTCGACGGTGACAATCTCACCATAACGGAATGACTTGAACACATTCCAGATAAACGGTAGGAAGCCGATACCGAGGATGAAGGAGAAAATGGTGGAGAACTGGTTCAACCCGGTGAATCCGTCAGTGGGAAGGTAATCAGCGTACCGACGCGGCATGCCTTCATCGCCAAGCCAGTGCTGAACCATGAAGGTTCCATTGAACCCGATCATGGTCAACCAGAAGTGGATCTTGCCCAGGCGCTCGTCCAACATACGGCCCGTCATCTTCGGGAACCAAAAGTACACACCAGCGCAGGAGGCGAACACAATGGTGCCGAATAGGGTGTAGTGGAAGTGAGCAACGACGAAGTAGGTATCCGACACGTGGAAATCCAGTGGCGGAGAGGCAAGCATGATGCCAGTCAGCCCACCGAAGAGGAATGTGACAAGGAAGCCCATGGTCCACAGCATTGGGGTCTCGAAGGTAATATGTCCCCGCCACATCGTTCCAACCCAGTTGAAGAACTTCACACCGGTCGGCACCGAGATGAGGTAAGTCATGAAGGAGAAGAACGGAAGCAAGATCGCACCGGTCACGAACATGTGGTGTGCCCAGACGGCGACCGAGAGAGCAGCGATCGACAACGTGGCGAACACGAGGCCCGCGTAACCAAACATGGGTTTACGCGAGAAAACGGGGATGATCTCAGAGACAATGCCGAAGAACGGCAAAGCCAAGACATACACCTCGGGGTGGCCGAAGAACCAGAACAGGTGCTGCCACAAAACTGCCCCGCCATTAGCAGGATCATAAATGTGCCCTCCCAGTTTACGGTCATATAGCACACCGAGGGCCGCAGCAGTCAGCATCGGGAAGATCAACAGCGCGATGATCGACGTCACCAAGATATTCCAGGTGAAGATCGGTAGGCGGAACATTGTCATACCTGGGGCACGCAGGCACACAATAGTGGTAATCATGTTAATGGCCGATGCGATGGTACCAACACCACCAGCTCCAACACCGACAATCCACATATCGGAGCCAATGCCCGGTGAGTGAAGAGCATCAGATAGTGGCGAGTAAATGGTCCACCCGAAGTCAGCGGCGCCACCAGGAGTGAAGAAGCCCGAGAGCATCAAGATGCCACCACCGACAGTCAGCCAGAAACCCAGGGCATTCAGCCGAGGGAACGCAACGTCAGGTGCACCGATTTGTAGTGGCATGATGTAGTTCGCGAAGCCCCACACCACAGGTGTGCCGTACAGCAGCAGCATGACGGTGCCGTGCATGGTAAAGAGCTGATTGAACTGCTCATTAGACAAGAACTGGAGACCCGGGCTGAAGAGTTCAGCACGAATCAGCAAGGCCATGAGACCACCGAGGAAGAAAAAACAGAACGAGGTGATGATATACATCAAACCGAGCTGCTTATGGTCCGTCGTGGTCAGCATGCGCCAGGCAAATCCTCCCTTAGGGGTGGTCCCTGACGGCATCGGCCTAGCGGGGGCGACCGGATGATCAACCTTAGGCGCTACGGCAGTCATACTTTCCTCCTGAATTCGGAACCTGCTCCCTACCTTCATGGGAAGCAGGTCCCTCGTCAATAATATTGCCGGCGTGCCCCGGCCACACCCCGACCACATCACTCCGAATGCTGTGACCAGCACAAACCACAACATTTGAGATGCTGTAGTTCTCAACAACCCAAGGGTAGCGTCTGGGAATTCTGTGACGATCGGCGGACAATAGCCTGTAGTACACCAACGATGTTCAATATAGTAACGCTGCGCACCACATAAAGGCCAGCCCTCGCCCCTCGCCTCCGCATGGGAGGGGGTATCACCGATCAACCTCAAGGAGGTGTGAACCCACCATAGCGTCACACACTAGAAGTCCCAGTCCTCATCGGTGGTCGATTCTGCCTTACCGATTACGTAGGACGAGCCTGATCCAGAGAAGAAGTCATGGTTCTCATCTGCCCCCGGATTCAGCGATGAAATTATGGCCGGGCTGACGCGAGTCTCATCGGGAGGGAACAAGCCTTCGTAGCCCAGATTATTGAGAGCCTTATTCGCGTTATACCGCAAGAAACGCTTAACATCCTCAGTCCACCCTAAATCGTCATACAGATCTTCGGTGTATTGCGTCTCATTTTCGTACAACTCATAGACAAGCTCGAACGTGTAGTCCTTGAGGTCATCCCGTTCGGCTTGAGTGAGCACCTCTTGCCCGCGCTGATACTTGTATCCGATGTAGTAGCCATGAACAGCTTCATCACGAATAATCAAGCGGACGACGTCTGCGGTGTTTGTCAGCTTGCCGTGACTCGACCAATACATAGGCAAATAGAACCCAGAGTAGAAGAGGAAGGATTCAAGCAGTGTCGACGCAACCTTCCGCTTGAAAGGATTATCACCTTCATAGTAATCAAGTATAATCCCCGCCTTGCGCTGGAGATTGCTATTTTCTTCCGACCATCGGAAAGCTTCGTTAATTTCCGGCGTTGACGACAAGGTCATAAAAATCGACGAATATGAACGAGCATGAACCGACTCCATGAACGCGATGTTCGTATACACGGCCTCTTCGTGAGGCGTGAGAGCATCAGGGATCAATGATACCGCGCCAACGGTGCCCTGGATCGTATCCAACATTGTGAGCCCCGTGAACACCCGCATCGTCGTGCGCCGCTCCACGTCATTAAGCGTTCCCCAGCTCTTGATATCGTTGGATAGCGGTACTTTCTCTGGAAGCCAGAAATTGCCCGTCAACCGGTCCCATACTTCTTGATCTTTCTCGTCCGGAATCGTGTTCCAGTCGATCGCGGCGATGGGACGATCATGGTTTTCCTGCTTGGCACCCCGTCGTACTGGGGTGAGCGCGTTGGTCTTCTTCATAAAAGTGCCCCTTTCAGCACTAAAAGCATCAATAAAGCTGTAGAAACCTCAGGGGCATCACTGTCGAATCTCCACAGTCGCGACCTTCTGGTGCCCCACAACGTGCCGACATACGCCAGCTCCGCAACGATCAAGTCTAGCCGCCAGGATGCGACATAGGCTCACCTCCTACTTTTCGGGTTAATTTTTTAGTGTGCATGTCAACACTGGACGCAAGTAAGATGCCAACACTACTTCCTTCTCTTCAATAGTTGTCGCCATATTAACTCCGGAAGGTGCATCAGCCTGACGGCAGGTTAATCACTATTGTCAAGATGGCAATGCCAGGGGTATTCAACTGAAAGAACAACTATAGTTGGGCCTAAACCAACTTCATAATTTATTTTTGCTTAATCTAAAATTGTAATGCTGCTTAAATTTTTTCCTGAAACCGATTGGCATTTTTTTTAAATTTTCATATACTCGTGTCATGACTATCAGCGATACAATGCAGAAAGCATTCAATGATCAATTCAACGCCGAACTCCAGGCAGCCCTCATCTACAAACAGCTCGGACTAGAGCTAGATCGCCTAAGCCTCGTGGGAATGCGGGACTGGATGCGCAAGCAAGTCGAGGAAGAGTTCAGCCATGCTCATTCCTTCAGCGACCATATCCTGGCGCGGGGCGGACAGGTGACCATCTCCACCCTCACTGTTCCTGAACTCAACATTCAGACGGCAAAGGATGCATTCCAGGCCGCACTCGACCACGAGAAAAAAGTCTCCAGCCTCATCCGCGATCTTGCAG
The DNA here is from genome assembly GCF_037464985.1 of Corynebacterium sp. PCR 32. Classification (NCBI taxonomy): domain Bacteria; kingdom Bacillati; phylum Actinomycetota; class Actinomycetes; order Mycobacteriales; family Corynebacteriaceae; genus Corynebacterium; species Corynebacterium sp. PCR 32. The sequence continues at coordinate 312,909 of NZ_JBAHVL010000001.1, read as the reverse complement.
CAACTGCGGAGAGCGAAGGAGATCTTGACTCTCGCCAGCTAATCGACCACTACTTGACTGAACAGATCAACGAAGAAGATGCCGTGAGCGAGATCCTTGATCGCCTCGAGCTTGTTGGAAACGATGGCGCAGGAATTCTTCGTATTGATGCAGAACTCGGCCAGCGTTAAATAGCTGAGCCTTATATTCTGGCCCCGCCTTGCTATAGGTAGGGCCAATTTTTATGCTGTTCCCTGAGCTTTACAGCATGCAGGACACGCAACCTTCCACTTCCGTTCCCTCCAGCGCGGCTTGTCGCAAACGAATGTAGTACAACGTTTTAATTCCTTTTCTCCACGCGTAGATCTGGGCACGATTGATATCACGCGTCGTCGCCGTATCCTTGAAGAACAACGTCAATGACAAGCCTTGATCGACATACTTCGTCGCAACAGCATAAGTATCGATCACCTTTTCATATCCTATTTCATAAGCATCTTTGAAATAGTCGAGATTATCGTTACTCATATGCGGAGCAGGATAGTACACGCGGCCAATCTTGCCCTCTTTACGAATTTCAATCCTCGACGCGATCGGGTGGATGGATGACGTCGAGTTATTGATATACGAGATCGAACCCGTCGGAGGGATCGCCTGGAGGTTCCGGTTATACAGACCATATTTCTTCACATCGTCGCGCAACTGGTTCCATTCCTCAGCTGTCGTTACTGAAATCGACGACTTCCCGAAGAGAGCTTTAACCTTCTCAGTTTTCGGGGCAAAGTCCTCCGGGTTATAACGATCAAAAAACTCGCCAGAAGCGTACTCAGAGTCTTCGAAGCCTTTGAATGCGACGCCGCGTTCCTTCGCGATACGGTTCGATGCTTTCAAGCATGCGACCATAACAGCTGCAAAGTACGCGTTGGTGAAATCTAGTGCCTCTTCACTGCCGTAGTGGATGCGCTCTCGACCAAAGTAACCATGAAGATTCATTTGTCCCAGACCAATGGCGTGAGAATGCTCATTACCTTGGCGTACGGAAGGAACAGAGTCAATGGAGGTCTGATCAGATACCGCCGTCAAACCACGAATAGCAGTATCGATCGTGCCGTCGAAATCATCACTATCCATCGTCATTGCAATGTTCAACGACCCCAAGTTACATGAGATGTCATCGCCAATTTTTTCGTATGACAGATCAGCATTAAATTCTGACGGGCTGTTGACCTGGAGAATTTCCGAGCACAGATTGGACATGTTAATCCGACCAGCAATCGGGTTCGTCCGATTGACTGTATCCTCATACATAATGTACGGATATCCTGACTCAAACTGAATTTCAGCGAGAGTTTGGAAGAATTGACGGGCATTGATCTTTGTCTTTTTAATCCGTGGATCTTCAACCATCTCCTCGTAATGCTCAGAGACACCAATGTCTGCAAGCGATTGCCCGTAAACGCGCTCCACATCATATGGCGAAAACAAGTACATGTCGTCGCTACGCTTAGCCAACTCGAATGTAATGTCCGGGATGACCACCCCGAGGGATAGGGTCTTAATCCTGATTTTCTCGTCTGCATTTTCGCGCTTGGTATCGAGAAACCGCATGATGTCCGGGTGATGTGCATGAAGGTATACAGCTCCGGCTCCTTGCCGTGCCCCCAGCTGGTTTGCATACGAGAATGAATCTTCCAGAAGCTTCATCACGGGAATGACGCCAGATGACTGGTTTTCGATCTTTTTGATCGGTGCGCCTTGCTCACGCAGATTGGAAAGGAGGAGTGCGACTCCCCCGCCGCGTTTGGACAGCTGTAACGCCGAGTTAATCGACCGTCCAATGGATTCCATGTTGTCTTCCACCCTCAAGAGGAAGCACGAAACAGGTTCACCACGCTGCGCTTTACCCACATTCAGGAAGGTCGGAGTTGCCGGCTGAAATCTCCCTTGAATAATCTCGTCGACAAGGCGACGGGCCAGGTCAATGTCACCATCAGCAAGCCCGAGAGCAACCATACATACGCGATCTTCATATCGCTCTAAGTAGCGATTACCGTCAAAAGTCCGGAGGGTGTACGAGGTATAGTATTTATACGCACCTAGGAACGTTTTGAAACGAAACTTGTAGCTGTATGCGTGCTTGAACAACGCCTTGATCTCGGAAAAGTTATATTTTTCGACGATCTCATTGTTGTAATAATTATTCTTGATCAGGTAGTCAAATTTTTCCTCTAGGTCATGAAAAAAAACGGTGTTTTGATTGACATGCTGGAGGAAAAATTGATTAGCCGCTTCTCGGTCTTTATCAAACTGGATATTTCCGTCGCCATCATAGAGGTTAAGCATCGCATTGAGGGCATGAAAATCTAGCCGCTCCGATGGGCGAACTGGTTCCATTACTGTTTTACCAAGATCGGACACGTAGATTACTCCTTGAAATCGAGTTGAGGTTAGTACCCCACAATTGGAATGAGTCAATCAGCTGAGTCAAAGTACCCGACTGACTAAGTTGAGAGTGATGGACCCTCCGACAAGTAGAAGGTCAACATTCGTTTTACAAGCAACAAGGCCTTCTTACGTCACCGCTAGCCGAGGACATCATGCACTGATCATGCGGCGGAACGCTTCATCCCACCAGCTTCAAATGCGGCAAGCCCTTGTCTGACAAGAGAGACATCCTCTGGCGTGCCCATCAGTTCAAAACGATATAAATAAGGGACGGCACATTTTTTGGAAATAATATCGCCCGCGACTCCATAGTCGGGGCCAAAATTTGTATTACCCGATGCTATGACACCACGAATCAGGGAACGATTGTGCTCATTGTTCAAAAAATGGATTACTTGGGTCGGTACCGGCCTAGTTTCTTGGCGACTTATCGATGCTCCGCCACCATATGTTGGACAAATCAGCACATACGGTTCGTTAACAATAAGGTCCGGTTCGGTACGTCGGAGTGGTATCCGATCTGCACGTATTTCCAGTTTTTCGACAAACCGCTGCGTATTATTCGTCGCCGAGGAAAAATATACGAGATACATGTCTACTTATCATCTTCTCAGGTCATTGAAACTATTGTCATAGGACTAGCAATGAAAACAGGTGCTGCGATCGACCATCACTTCCACCTATTTACGTTGTAGAAACAACCACAAGAAAAAGACCAGACCTTGCTGAGGTCACGCAAAAGACAATGAATTACGCAGCTGAGGCTACTAAGCCTTTAATGCGATCTGGGCGAAACCCCGACCAGTGCTCATCTTGGGCAACAACAACAGGGGCTTGCAGATGACCAAGTGCCATCACATAGTCCCGAGCATCGGCATCCATGGAGATGTCGACAGTCTCATAATCCACACCCGCACGGTCAAGTGCCTTCTTTGTTGCAGTGCACTGAACACAGGCAGGCTTGGTGTATACGGTCACGGCCATGAAGATTCTCCCTCTGTAGATACACTGAAATTTACTACGGTGATTGTGTATTAGCGGGCGTTTCCACCGTCGAAACCATGCGGAATACCACACGAATTACGATGATATTCGGTGGATTTTCCAGCCATTGTAAGGCCCGCGTAACGCTTCTCAACTCTAGCCCAAGCAAAGAAAAAACACAATAGATAGAATCTCAAGACGAGAGATACCACTATATATAGTAATTACAAAAGTGGAATTCCAAGGTCATCACCATTGCAAATCACTACATGTATGATGCCCAGTTTTATACATCAGCTTTACTACCCAACTTGCAGACTGCCCAGCCACTATGACATACAAAAAGCCGGCAACCCTCTGAAACAGAAAGCTACCGGCTCGGCACCTACCCGGTGCCATACCCACTACACGGCGTCACCATGGAAGAGGCTAAAAATCTTCACCCTCCACCATCGCGAGCTAATGAGCTATCTTAACCCTGACGGGCCTTGAAACGGGGATCCTTCTTATTGATCACAAAAACTTTGCCGTGGCGGCGCACAACCTGAGCACCCGGCTTGTTCTTCAGCGACCGAAGGGATTTGCGTACCTTCATCGGGCGCTCCTTTCTTCGTCGGCTGGGCTAGTGAAGCCAACCACCCCACGGCGATCGACCACCTACATAACACAGTCTGATGAGACACACTCCCACGACAACGTCGCAGTTCACCCCACTTGACTATGACACGAAGGGTTATGGTACCTCGACCAGGCCGAAATCCAAAACTTCTCTATCTTCCGGCTCACCCTCACCTCACCCTCAACCCAAACCAACAGCAGACTCCCTCAAACACCACATCACCGAACATCGCACCAGCGGTGTACAACAGCGCCCACCCGTTTTACGATGATGAAATGACAAGCGACCTTCGCGATAACATCCGACGCTCCCTCGGAGTCAAGCCCACGATCAACCCACAAGAAGAAATAGAACAGCGAGTCACCTTCCTTGCTGACTATCTCTACGCAACGGGGGGCAAAGGATTTATCCTCGGTATATCCGGAGGACAAGATTCCACACTCGCCGGACGACTAGCCCAACTAGCAGTCGAACGCGTCCGCGAGCACCACGGCACCACAGTGCGTTTTCACGCCGTACGACTCCCCTACGGCGAACAAGCAGACGAAGACGACGCCCAACGCGCACTCAATTTCATCGAACCCGACCGAACCGTCGTCATCAACATCAAAGATGCAACTCAAGCTTTACAAAAAACAGTGTCATCGTCATTAGGAATTCACTGCCTCACCGATTTCAACCGCGGCAACGTCAAAGCACGCATCCGCATGGTCGCACAATACGCAGCAGGCGGACAACTCAACCTCCTCGTCATCGGCACAGACCACGCCGCCGAAGCTGTCACCGGATTCTACACAAAATATGGCGACGGTGGCGCGGACATCCTACCTCTCGCCGGCCTCACCAAACGACAAGGCGCAGCACTATTGAAGGAACTCGGCGCACCACCGAGCACCTGGAGTAAAATCCCCACCGCAGACCTCGAAGACAACCGTCCCGCATTACCCGACGAAGATGCATTAGGCGTCACATATTCCCACATCGACGACTACCTCGAAGGCGTTGGTAACCTCCCACAAGACGCTATCGAACGCATTGAGCACCTCTACACGGTGAGCCGCCATAAACGCAGCATGCCAGTCACACCCACCGACACCTGGTGGACAAAATAAGTTAGTACACTGTGCTCATATAACGGTCGGGTTCATCGCCAAGCTTAAAGTAGCGACCCGATACCGAGTCAGGCACGATACGTACATAGTTGTACTTCAACGTGGGAAGCCACGGCTTCAGATCAAGTGTGTCCGCCTCGTTGATCTCCGCACTACTGGTCAACCGATGGGCTGTCCCACGAATAACCACTGACGTAGCATCCGATTCGTCGAAAGAATCCACCTCAAAAAGCACCTGGTTATTCACAGTCAAAGACACCAACTTGGAACCTTCTGCTGTACGAAACAAAACAGACCGCGGGTGGCTCCCCTCACCCCGATCAACGACATAGTTGACGGGATAGATATCAACATCATCACCCGAGTGAACAACGACACGCCCCAGTGCGACCGTGGAGAGAAAATTAAAGCATTCCTCATCAGTCAACTCAGTAACAACATTCTCATCACTCATGAGTCTATTGTGCTCCAAAAAATTGCGCATGACAGCGCAATCCCCCGTTCGGGTGCCACACCACACAAGCCTCATGACGCCAAAAATCGACGCAACTACCCTTCGTGTCCCCGCAGAAGATCTTCAAAATCACGAAAATGGGTCACCGTGAGCCCATCATGGCGTTGTGGGGCCACCTCTGTCAGATCTGGACCACAGCCCTCCCCCACACCTGGCGTCCCCAATACATAGGTCGCAAGCTCCGAGGCTGCCCGGTTAGCACGACGCGTAAGATCAGTCGCTTGACCAAAGTCCTCCGTGGCAGCAAAGACGCCCGTCGGCATGACAATAGCCCGAAGATAGGTAAAAAGCGGCCGCATCGAATAGTCAAGCATGAGGGCGTGGCGGGGAGTACCTCCAGTCGCAGCAATGAGCACAGGCATTCCGTTAAGGGCATCAGTATCGAGAGAATCAATAAACATTTTGAATAGACCAGTGTAGCTCGCACTAAACACCGGACTTGCCGCAACCACACCATCAGCAGCTGAAAGACATTTTTTCGCTTGAACTAATTTTTCACCCGCCACACCGGTGATCATCATGGTAGCTAATTCATGAGCAAGGCTTCTCAGGTCAATTGAGTCGATCTCTACAGCATCACCACGCTTCGACACGTGCGACTTGACCGCACCTGTGATCGAATCGATCAATATTTTAGTGTTGGAGGGCGTACCAATTCCGGCATTAATGACCACTACTGTCTTCACTGTTACTTTCACCTTTCGACTGAGCCACCCGCATACGCCACGTTATTTAGTGATGCCTAAGTCTAACTGACACCTCTATTAGCCTTCGCAGGCTGGACAAGGCGGAAAGGTGACCCCGCCCCCTGGGCGACAAGCGAAACATGTGTGGGGGGATCAGAAGGAACATGGACAGGGCGATGAGCCTCACACTCACGACGAAGCACAGGGACAACCTCAGTACCCAGCATCTCAATCTGTTCCAACACCCTCTCGAGCGGAACACCTGCATGATCAACCAGGAACAGTTGACGCTGGTAATCTCCCACGACGTCGACATAGCCGAGGTACTTCTCGATGACCTGCTCTGGCGTCCCCACCATTAACGGGGTCATTGCCTCAAACTCTTCCAACGATGGACCATGCCCATACACAGGCGCATTGTCGAAATAAGGACGAAAGAACGCCTTAGCCTCAGCCTCGGTCTCTGCCATGAAAATATGCCCACCAAGACCGACAATCGCCTGGTCAGAAGCTCCGTGCCCATAGTATTCGTAGCGCTGACGATACAGATTAACCATCTGTTGCGTATGTTCAATATTCCAAAAAATGTTGTTATGGAAAAAACCATCGCCATAATAAGCCGCCTGCTCAGCAATCTCCGGCGAGCGGATAGAACCATGCCACACAAACGGCGGAGTATCGTCCAACGGGCGCGGCGTACTAGTAAACCCTTGTAACGGGGTGCGAAACTCCCCGTCCCAGTTCACGACCTCTTCTCGCCACAACCGCCTCAGCAGATGATAGTTCTCCACAGCCAGCGGAATACCTTTCCGAATATCCTGGCCAAACCATGGGTACACCGCCCCGGTATTACCCCGACCCAACATGAGATCCATGTTGCCCTTCGTCAGGTGTTGAAGCATCGCGTAGTCCTCAGCGATCTTCACTGGATCGTTAGTGGTAATTAACGTCGTAGATGTTGAATACATCAGATTCGGATACCGAGCGGCCACATACGCAAGCGCCGTCGTCGGACTGGACGAGAAAAAGGGCCGATTATGATGCTCCCCAATCGCGAAGACATCCAAACCGACCTCAGCAGCTTTCTTGGCCATCGCATCCCAGGCCTGGATCCGATCATGCTCAGTCGGAGTCACCCCCGTCGTCGGATCTGTCGTGATGTCGCTAATAGTGAATAGTCCGAACTGCATCGGGTAAGCCTTCCCTCGTTGATCGGCCATACCTTGTAGATGAAGTACTAAGAATACATCGCCACGTGTACTTCCATGCCCCCACAGACCAAAAAGAGGTTACTTACCTGGTGATTTGTTTATCACTACACCCATGAGTAAATTAATCGTGGTCTAAGGGGCTATGGCGCAGCTGGTAGCGCACCACACTGGCAGTGTGGGGGTCACGGGTTCGAGTCCCGTTAGCTCCACAAATATGGAGGGGCCCGGTCGTCACCGACCGGGCCCCTCCATATTATCTAATAATTCATTAACCTAGGACGTTCTCAATAAGGTGCTGGGCTTCTTCCTGAACCTTGCGTACATGGTCATCACCGTTGAAAGATTCTGCATAGATCTTGTACTTATCCTCCGTACCAGACGGGCGTGCTGCGAACCATGCGTTGTCAGTCACCACTTTGAGCCCACCAATCGGGGCATGGTTACCAGGGGCTTCCGTCAGCGTGGCAGTAATTTCCTCTCCCGCCAACGTTGTCGCATCGATATCCGACGGTGACAGCTTCTTCAACCGCTCTTTCTGCTGACGATTCGCCCCCGCATCGGTCCGCACATATGCTGGGGCACCAAATTCCGCTGACAATTCAACATATCGCTCCGACGGTGTTGCCCCCATAACTGCCTTAATCTCACTCGCGAGCATATCGAGGATAATTCCATCCTTATCGGTTGACCACACGGTTCCATCGAAACGAAGAAATGACGCACCCGCGGATTCTTCCCCACCGAAACCAATATCACCCGAGATCAACCCAGGAACAAACCACTTGAATCCAACAGGAACTTCAATGAGCTTTCGTCCACGCTTCTTCACCACACGGTCAATCATCGACGATGAGACCACCGTCTTACCCACAGCCGCCGCCTCCGACCAATATGGCCGGTGGGTAAAGAGATAGTCGATAGCGACGGCCAGATAATGATTCGGATTCATCAGCCCATAATCTGGAGTAACGATGCCATGGCGATCCGAGTCTGCGTCATTGCCCGTTGCGATATCATATTTGTCCCGATTGTGCACCAACGAAGCCATCGAATTCGAGCTAGAGCAATCCATGCGGATCTTGCCATCAGTATCTAATGTCATAAAACGCCACGTGGCATCGACCACCGGGTTGACCACAGTGAGATCCAACCGGTACTTCTCCGCAATAGCACCCCAATAATCGAGTGACGCCCCACCCATAGGATCCGCACCAATACGCACACCTGCCTCACGAATGGCGTCGAGATTCACAATCGACGGAAGATCGTCAATATAGCGCGACATGAAGTCATAAGGTTTGAGGACATCTCCCCACTCGGTGACACCGCTCACGGCCTTCCGTTTAACGCCATCCAACCCCCTCGTAATGTACTCATTAGCACGATCTGCGATCCATCCTGTGACATCCGTTCCAGCGGGGCCACCCGAGGGCGGGTTGTATTTACATCCACCATCTCGCGGCGGATTATGGGATGGCGTCATCACGATCCCATCAGCCCGAGGGTGATCATGCGTGAGTATCGCGTGTGACACCGCTGGCGTCGGGGTATACCTTCCCCTCGCGTCAGCCAGCGTCGTCACCTCATTGCCACCAAGTACCTCTAGGGCAGACACCATTGCAGGTTCCGAAAGACCATGTGTATCACGGCCAATAAACAACGGACCATCAATACCTTCTTTTACCCGGTAATCGACGATGGCCTGCGTCATCGCAAGAATGTGGTCCTCGTTGAACGCGCTGTCAAGGGATGAGCCGCGATGTCCCGACGTACCAAACGCCACCCGCTGATCGATATTCTGCGGATCAGGGTGCTTCGTGTAGTAGGCGGTAACAAGTTCGGCAAGATCAATAAGATCCTCAGGCTGGGCTGGCTGGCCAGCGCGGGAGTGTGCCATGGTGGGCCTCCTCATGGGGACAACAAAGAAATATGGGGAACTGTGCTTATTCCAGTGTCCCCTTTTTCACCGACAGCTGCATCCCTCTTCATGTTCCCGCAGGCCACTCACCGCACACCAGCAAAGATGCCGAGGCAGTGACGACATCCGGTTTTAGTCAACCTTGCCTTTTTCAGCTTGCGGTACCCAGTTGTCAAATGTGTGTTGATCGGAGGCCTTCAGCTGAACTTCCTTACCATTGACGAATACACGCGGGCTGGAGACTTTGCCGTCCCCTTCCTTGCTCAGAGCCTTGGCATTACTATCCGCCATTTTCAGAGCATCCGAGTGGTACTTGGAGCCTTTAATGTCCTTAACGACGCTCTTTGAGGCACCCATCTTCTCTGCAAGCTTGGCAAACTCGTCGTATCCCCATGAATTGTAGAAATCGGCTTGATGTTCGAATAAACGAGCACGGTAGTTCCAGTACAGCTTTGCGTTTCCACCCCGTGCGATCGCATACAGGGCGGTCAAGGCCTTCGTTGCGGAACCCTGCTCATCGAGCTTTCCCCCTTGTGCCTTATCAAGGAAGTTCATGGTGCGGATGTTCAGGTTGAGCTTTCCCGCATCGACCGCGTCGAGAAGCGGAGAACCTGTGCTCGATTCGAGGTCGGCACAGTGAGGGCAGGTGAGATCATCGTAAATATCGACAGTAGGCAGATCTGGTTTCGCGTCGTGGCTCTTCAGGTTAACAGTGGCTCCATCCACCGTCATCTGCGCAGTAACGTCGACCTGCTTCTTTGAGGCCGCCTTTTCAAACACGTCGTCCTTCTTGTCGTTAACAACGACGACACCAATCACGACGGCAATAACGATGACGATAACCGCGATTGCCCACATGAAACCATTACTCTTCTCATTCGGGGCTTTAATCTTTTTACTACTCAAGGACATTCCTCGCTGTTTACTACTCGTGTGGCGGTGCGAGCTCGATGCCACGTCAATAGGTACCGATCACCAGTGTACGGAACCAAAGCGTGACAACCTAAGGATGCATCGCGAACCGCCGACATGGTCGCCAGACAATCCATACTGATAACGCTACAAATCCGAGATCACGGACTATGTCTTTCACATATGTGGCAGGACCCGCATGAGGGTTCACTCCTCCACCACCAAAGCAGCCGCAATCAATGCTGAGGCCCCGGGCCCACGCAGAGACGATCGCACACAGGAATACCGCCAGCACACCCAGCGAAATCACCGCAACGGGACGCACGAAGATACCAAGGAGCAGCAAAATCCCCAGGGCAATTTCAAAAGCAGGCAATCCCGCAGCTAACGGAGGCACAAGATCTTTCGGAAGAATCTCATAAGCATTCACAGCTTGCTTCGTTTGCAATGGATGTTGCAGCTTGCGATATCCCGTCACCATCCAGACAGCGGCCATACCCAGCCGCGCTGCAAGGCTCACGATATCGAGCATGACCGACGCGCGGTTCCCCGCCGTGCTGACACTTGTACTCTGCGCCACCGTATCCACCATCCTCCATCTTTCTTGTGACCGGTGCGCTCACTTCCGGCGCGCCTCGCCGTAACGCTCAAGCATAGCTATGCATCAACCATTCCGGTAACCCTCATAATTGCAGCCCCGGAACTTTCGTCTCAATATTCCACACACCCCCTGTATCGCCACCCATTTCTGATGCTTCACCGCGCTTCCCAGCCCATAGGGCGGAACAATACGCAATATTCCTGACGAAACACGGCACAAACTGGCGCTCAACACTCGACCACCAGCACAATAGAGACCATGACAACCGACTCACCGCTTCCACACGACCCAGATCGACAAGGCAAGGGGACACCCAACGACCCCTTTGAGCCCGATGCTGTATTCGGACCAGATGGTCGACGCGCAGATGGATACTCGTCAAACTTTTCATCGTCCTTTGGGAATCACACTCGCTCATTCACCGAGCACTCTGATTTCATCGGGTTGGGGTCTTTACTCAGTGACAGCCCCGTCGCAGCCGTCTTCTCCAAGAGTTCACGATGGCTCACCTTCACTGGCGTTATTGCCACTATCGTCGGCATTGTCGTGGCCCTCTGGCCACACGCAGGAATCAGCGTCTTCGCTTGGGCAACCGGAACCTTCGCCATTCTCGTCGGCAGCGCCCTCACATGGTTTGGACTCACCACCCGGTCGATCCCCATTCTCCCGAAGATCAGTGCCATCGTGGGCGTCATCCTCCTCATCATCGGACTCGGTTCTCTTATCGCCCCACAACGGTTCGGCGTGATCATCGTCATCATGATTGGAATCATGGCCTTAATCCACGGGATAGCAACCGTCAGCGCCGGACGGGTAGCATCTCGGATCAGCGGAACCACCAGCAACGTCACGTGGACGGGAATGTTCTCCATCATTGTCGGCATTGTCTTCATCGTTGCCCCGCTGACAAGCCTATACAGCCTGACTGCCCTACTAGGCCTCATGCTTGCCGCCTTTGGCGTCATGATGGTGATCGCCGGAGTTCGAGGACGCCAATTCTTCCTATCTTCCCGTCGATAAAACCGGCGGCAATATCACACCATCATCTGATCTGTGCCCTGGAAGGGAATCAGGCATTATTATGCCCGTGATAAGTCCAGGCTTCATGCTCCGTGAAATCACTCTGCCCCTCAGACACCACGATTGACGACTCAGAACTACCACTATCAGGCTCATCTGCTGACGTCGTGTCCGATTCAGATACCGGTGACCGCGTACCACGAATCACATCGATACTCATGATCACCGAATACCACACGGCAACAACAACGAGAATAGCGATGCCCGTATACACGAAGCTTCCGCGGATAATCGCCGGGTCAGACGCTCGATTCTGCTGGAGATGCCTGAACATTGGCACACTAAAAGGATTGCTAAACGGAATATATATCACGCTCACCAGCGCCACAGCAGCCAACCCTGCAAGTTGATCAAGCAACCATCGGATCACCCTGTTGCGAATCCGATTAATCGGTACTGCCACACCACGCATGATGGCATCGATGAGCAACACAGCAAGGGGAACAAGGAAAACCCAGTGATGATGCCACGAAAATGGTGCAACGATCGGCGCGGTGATCCCCGACAGACACATCGCCATCGCCCGATTCCCACGTTTTATGGCACCATATGCCGCAATACACAGCACGATAACAATCGCGATGGAGGACACAATCCACACGGTCTCCTCGTCGTGCACATGCAAACGGTGAAGGACCCCCCGTAACGACTGAGCAGCGGGATTCCCTTGCGGGCCGATCCGGTCCGTTTTGAACATGTAACGAGTCCAGTATTTGGAACCATCCGGAATAACCACGCAACCCGCAACGACCGTAGCCCCAAACCCAACTACCGCCGTCACCAGCGCCCACCACCGACGCTCAAGAACAAATAGCACAATCGATAACGCTGGCGTGAGTTTAATACCCGCCGCTAACGCTGTACCAACTCCACGCCCCCACCCCGAACGGCGCAAAAAGTCCAAGGCAATCAGACCCATTAAGTAAATATTGACCTGACCAAAAAAGAAATTGCCATGAATCGGGTACAGATTGAACGATGCGAAGACCGCTGCCAACGACATGAGCAGAAGCCACAACGACCACTTATAACCACGTTGCCTCAAGACCCCTAATACCACAGCAAATAAAACAAGTAGAGACCCGACCTGCCAATACACTGCCAGCGTCTTGCGCCCCACCAACACCATGGGACTAAACACAACCGCCGCGAAAGGTGGATAGGTAAACGGTAAGTTGAAAATGTAATTCGTCCCGTACAAATTATGGCCGTGGGAAATATGGTGCATAGCCTTGTAATAAATGGAAAAATCCAACGGCCAGACAAAGAGGTTTCCAAACGCTTTATTCTTCACCTCGGACGATGTCAAGCGAATAGCCGCCCACACCGCAAGAAAAATCAGCCCCAGAGATACACCACATCCACCCCGGAAGGGTATTCTCTCCGGGGCTGGCTCACGGGGAGGCTCATATTTCTGCGGCCGACGAATCTGCACAGCGTCGATAATATAGGGCAACGACGCATCAACCTAGCCACGCCCAGCCTTACAAAGAATTAGGTACCCCTTCACCAGCCTATCCTTGACACAACCCGCCAAACATGCAGAAAACCCCTGGCCATCATCGACCAGGGGCATCATCTGGTGGAGCCGCCGAGAATCGAACTCGGGTCCTCCGCCATCGCGCCAGGGCTTCTCCGTGCGCAGTTCGCGCGGAGCCTCTACTCGACCTTCCAGATCAGGCGAACGTGTCTGGATGACAGGCCCAGTCATCAGTACAAAGTCCCACAACGTCCTGACAACACAACGCTGCAGCAAGTTCCCTTAGTCGATGCCAGGAACCAGGTCGGGAACGAACCTGGACTGACAGACACGCTTCGCTAGATTTAGGCAGCGAGAGCGTAGTCGCGCTGAGTGTTCTCGGCGCTTATCAGTGTGCTACGACGCTTCAACGGTGGTCTCTAGCCTGCACCGGCACGCTTCCCCTGGCTTGATAGAGCGGAGTCGAAACCAAAAATCGGCCCCTCAACTGCGTTTGCAGGTTCGCATGCAGGAAACAAACGCAGTGGCTAAAAGCTACTCCGATTCCATAGATGAGTCAAAAACGTATCACACCAGCACCACCTCCTTCACACGGCTATGATCGTGCGCCATGGACAGCAATCAAATTCATCTCGTTTCTCGTCCCACCGGGTGGCCACAACCCGACAACTTCCGTTCCGTCTGCGTACCCCTTCCTCCCCTCGCCCCCGGCGAAGTACGGGTGAAAAATGAATACATCTCAGTGGACCCCTACATGCGTGGCCGCATGAGTGACGCACCCAGCTACATTCCTCCGTTCTCCCTCGATGCTGCAATGACAGGCTCCGCCGTGGGGCGCGTCATTGAATCTCGTCACGACAGTCTCCCCAACGGCATGTTGGTCACGCATCAGCAAGGCTGGCGTGATGTCGCGCAAGGCCCCGCCGACGACTTCCGTCGTGTCGACGACTCCCTCTCCCCCTCCGCTTATCTTGGAATTCTCGGCATCACCGGAGTCACAGCCTACGTTGGGTTAACCCGCATTGGCCGCCTCAAAGAGGGCGAGACCGTGTTTGTCTCGGGAGCCGCTGGGGCTGTTGGCAGTACTGTCGGGCAACTCGCCCGTGTACTCGGTGCTGGAACCGTGATTGGATCCGCAGGTGGGCCGGAGAAAACAGCCATGCTGACCGACCGCTACGGTTTTGACATCGCACTCGACTACAAGGCGGCACCAATCGCGGAACAACTCCCCTCTGGAATCGATGTGTACTTCGACAACGTCGGCGGGGAGCATTTAGAAGCCGCCATCGGAGCCATGAATCGCTTCGGACGACTCGTCGAGTGCGGCATGATCAGCCAGTACAACCTGGAGTCTCCCGATCCCGGGCCGCGGAATATGACGGAAATTATCAAGAAATCCCTCAGCATCGAGGGGTTCACCCTCGGAGACCATCTGGACATCATGCCCGAATTTCTCCAGACGGTCATACCGTGGCTACGTGACGGCAAAATTGTCTACGAAGAAACCCTCGTGGAAGGCCTCGATAACGCCGTCTCCGCCTTCCTCACGATGATGCGCGGTGGCAACAAGGGAAAGATGGTCGTCAAAGTCTAACCATTCCTAGGACTCTCTTGGCGGCGTTTCCTCACCAGACACCTCATCGTGGATCGGGAGCCCGCCACGCGCATCTCGATCCACATTTCTCACCCCCTGGCTCGACTGAGGATGATGACCCGAGCCGCGCAGATGACTCTCGGAATCCACAGAGTTGATTTCCTGCACATTGGTTTCTTGTGTGCTCGTTTTCTGCGATTTTCTGTGATTCCTCCATGAGGCCACACCCACGGCAATACCGATCAGAATGGGAACCCACATCTTTGGATTGTCTATGAGGAAAATAACCCACCCTGGTAGATGAATATGGGGAAAAGGAATTGTCCAGTGCGGCCACGGTATGCGCGGCAAGCGAATATGCGGCCAAGGGATGTGTGGCCAGGGAATATGTGGCCAAGGGATGTGAGGCCAGGGGATATCCCACTTAGGCAACAAACCAAGCAACCAATCCATGATCCGCTTGATGACCGGGACGACGACAAACGCGAAAACCGCCCACCCAGCCTTCGAGATCCCACCCAGCACAGAAAACATGAGCCCCTTCCACGGGGACTTCTTGATTTCTGCGAAACGACGAGCTGCACGTGACTCCTCAGGCGGGTCGAAAGCCAAAACCGTGTTGTCAGGATCCTTATAAAAGACCGATATAACCTCACCCAGGGGATTGACCTCGACCTGAACACGAGGGCTCTTGCGTGACGATCGACGCTCAGTGTAGGTACCAGCATCGAGAGGCCGCTCCGTCGGGAAGGTGTATTTTTCCTGCTTCTCCAGCCGGGCAACAGGCTCTCCCCCCACTTCAAGGAGCATCCCCCGGTGCGCCGATGCTCTCCATCGGCTAAGAAAACCTTCAACCACACGCCCCGGTGTGCCCCACGTCGTCACAGGTTGGAACCGGCGTACTACCTTGTCTCGCGTATCACACGTCACCCTCGCTATGGTCTGAGCCATCTTTACCCGTGCCCTGCGCTTCTCTTGCTCTGTCTCATCAGAGTCGTCATTTTTCGACTTACCTAAACCAGCACCCACAGTCTCTGAGTTTTCAATGCCGCTGCCTTCTGCGGTCTCCTCATCACCGCTACCGCGCTTCCCAGCATTCTTCTCATCATCAGGGATAACGTCCGGCCAGCCATCGTCGATAGTGCGCAAATACTCTGGCGTCGCAAGAGTTAATGCCATGGTTCCACGAGTCGGATGGCACAAAGTCCATACTTCAGGATCGTTTACAGCCGGTTCAGTCACAGATGCGCCTCCCTCTCGGTTGTCCACGATCCCACCACACCGTTATGGTCCGCGGCATCGTGCCTCTGCGGAGCACACGGATCTCCGCATCGTCATTATCAGGTCCTCTATATCTATCAGGTAGAGAAACGCTGACGGACAATACCCTCAGCGATAATATCCCGACATGTGCTACCCAGTGATGCCCTTGATTCGCCGACCAAGCGCACGGGTCGCTTCCCGCTCTTCCGTCTTCCTTTTAATATCTTGACGGCGGTCATAATCCTGCTTACCGCGTGCAAGAGCCAACTCGACCTTCAACTTTCCATGAGAAAAATAGAGGCTCAACGGAATCAACGTATTGTTACCATCCCGCACCTTCCCCATCACAGAATCAATCTCATTGCGGTGTAACAACAGCTTCCGCGTTCGCCTCGGCGAGTGATTAGTCCAATGCCCTTTCGAATATTCTGGAATGTGGAGGTGACGCAACCACACTTCACCATCGTCGATAGTGGCAAAAGAATCCACCAATGACGCTTTACCCTCACGGAGCGATTTAACCTCAGTGCCCACTAACTGCACTCCGGCTTCCCAGGTGTCAAGAATGGTGTAATTGTGACGGGCACGCCGATTAGTAGCGACAACCTGCCGGCCCCCCGCCGCCTTCGATTTTTTTGACTTAGCTTTTTTCTTTCCTTTGGCGACGCCATCATCCACCACTGTCGCTTTCTTCGCCACCTCATGCTCCTCACACTATCGGCCGTCGCAATAATCGTGCAGAGAATCATACGCACCGCGGCATACAAAAAGCCACAATACAACCAGCACCGTCCCACCCCAGTCATGCTGTGGCAACACTGCTGGCCATTACAACCACTCGCCGCATCTCTCGTGCGGGATAGGGGCAACACTAACGGCTAATCCCTGACATACCAGCGCAACGTAGCTTGCGCAGTAATAGCGGCAAAGACGATACCTACGATAATGACGATCGGAGACACCATTCCAATATCCGCCAAAGTCAGACGAGCAATCAAACGCGAGTCATACAAGCTTTTTAGGGTGCTATCCAGAACAAATTCCTTGCCCAGAATGAGCCCACCAATGGCCACCAATGAACCAGCTAGCGACGCCAGCACCGCTTCAAGAACGAACGGGGCTTGAGTAAACCACCGTGTTGCACCGACCATCCGCATGATCGTGGTTTCTTGGCGACGAGAATACGCTGCAATCTGAACCATATTCACGATCAAGAATACTGCGGCAATAGCCTGCACAAACGCGACCACAAATGTCGCATTTCTAATCGCATTGAGGTTATCGGTTGCCCCCCGCAGGTCATCAACCTGGTCAACAACGTCCGACACCTGCGACATTTTCCGCACACTATCCAACGGAGACGTATCTAATGGGTCTTTCAACCGGACATGCAAAGCTGCCGGAAGAGCATCAGGACTGGTATCAGCCACAAGCCGAGGATCCGACTCTTTGAACAGCTCTTTGAAGTGTTCATACGATTGCTCACGACTACGGAACGTGACAGACTCCACGCCGTCCTCGGACTTCAATTTATCCTGAACATCCTTGCACTCAGCGCTCGAACAACTCTTATCATGAGCCGAAATATTCTCATCCATCTGAACCATGACTTCTACCCGGTCCAGATAGATGTCTTTCGTCTTTGACGTCACATCTGTGACCAAAAACCCGGTAGCAAGCAATGCCAATGAAATTGCCGTCGTGATGATCATCGCGATCGTCATCGTGAGGTTACGCGTGAGACCCGTCAACGCCTCACGGACAACAAACCTAGTCTTCATTGAGCCCTCCCCTACTTACCGACGCCATAGAGGCCGCGGACATCATCACGGACAAGTTTCCCTGAATGCAACTCCAACACTCGCTGGCGCATCGCATTCACAGCACCAGCGTCATGAGTCGACATAATAACCGTCGTTCCCATCTGGTTAATACGATTAAGCAGCGTCAAAATATCAGCGCTCGTCTCCGGATCAAGGTTACCCGTGGGCTCGTCAGCAAGGAGGACTAACGGGCGGTTCACCGATGCTCGCGCAATCGCGACACGTTGTTGCTCACCACCGGATAATTCGTTGGGCATACGGTTACGTTTACTTCCCAACCCCACAAGATCCAACACTTCCTTCACGCGCTTATCGATAGCCGCACGTCGCGTACCAATAACCTCCAGCGCAAAGGCAACATTGTCATACACGTTTTTCTTCGGCAGCAACCTAAAATCTTGGAACACATACCCCACGCGTTGCCGCAACTGGGGCACTTTCTTGCTAGTCAGTTTATTGACATGGAAATCCCCTACCCACAGGTTCCCACTAGTCACGTTCTGTTCCTTCAGCATCAACTGCAAGAACGTGGATTTGCCCGATCCCGACGGCCCAATCAGGAAGACAAATTCACCTTTTTCAATCGTCACAGAGACGGCATCCAGGGCCGGGCGGGTGGACGTCCGGTACATCTTAGTAACCGCGTCATACTTAATCACGCAGCCAGGGTAACGCACTCCTGTGGCATTTGGTAACCCCTGTGGACACTGTGAAGTAGATGGGAAACCTAGTTATCGTCATCCCCACGCTGTTGAGCCATCCGCCACCGAATCCCTGCCTCCAAGAACCCATCAAGGTCCCCATCCAGCACCTTTGATGGATCATTAACCTCAAAATTAGTTCGCAGATCCTTCACCATTTGGTAAGGATGCAACACATATGAACGCATCTGATTTCCCCACGAATTAGATCCATCACCCCTCAACGCATTCATCTCAGCTTGCTCTTCCTCACGCTTCCGCTCTAACAACTTAGCGGCAAGAACTCGCATCGCCGACGCCTTATTTTGAATCTGAGACTTTTCATTCTGACACGTAACAACAATCCCGGTCGGAATATGCGTCAACCGCACCGCCGAATCAGTGGTATTCACCGACTGCCCGCCCGGACCCGACGAACGGTACACATCAACACGAACATCATTGTCATCGATATCAATATGGTCAGTCTTCTCCACCACAGGGAGAACCTCAACCTCAGCGAACGACGTCTGACGTCGACCCTGATTATCAAATGGACTGATCCGAACCAGGCGGTGAGTACCCTGCTCTACAGACAACTGGCCATACATATACCCGCCATGCACAATGAACGTTGCAGATTTAATCCCCGCCTCCTCAGCATATGAGACGTCATAGACCTCAACTTTATGCCCATGCTGCTCCGCCCACCGCGTATACATGCGCATCAGCATTTCCGCCCAGTCCGCAGCATCCACACCCCCGGCAGCAGAACGAATATTCACAACGGCTTCACGCTCGTCATAGTCCCCCGAGAGCATCGTCTGCACCTCAAGCGCGTCGATCTCCTGATGCAAAGCCTCACGCTCAGCATCGGCCATCTCCCGAGCTTCCTCAGCAGCCTCAGTATCACCAGCCTCGACGGCATCATCGGCAAGCTCGTAGAGCACCGGCATATCGTCAAGACGTTGCCGCAAGGCAGTCACTTTTTTCACCTGAGACTGAACATGACTCAATGTCGACGTCACCTTCTGGGCATGATCAGGATCATCCCACAAGGACGGATCAGCCGCCTGAGCTTCAAGTTCACGTACCTGATCCTTGAGGTCGTCAACGTCAACAACTTTTTCAATCGTCGTCAACGTGGAACTAAGACTTTCAAGATCGTGAGAGACATCCGGATTCACGGGGGTAATCCTAACAGTGCCGAGGCACACATCGTAGATCTATATACCCCACGACAGATACCAGGCCAATCCTCCATGAACGAAAGAACCACGCACATAGGGCACAATGACACCATGGAATCATCGGAGGACCACGCACCGCACACCATGACCGATATGGTCAGCGCACTGGCCAAGACCTTCTCCATCGCACGCGAGGGAATCAATGACCAACGCCTCGCCCGCGACATCGTCTACAACACAGGGCGATTAGCCTGGCGACTACGCGAGACCGGACGCACACGCGGCGGGTTAACCACGGAATATAAAACATCCATTTCCGACGTTGTCACAGAAGCCGACCGCGCAGCCGAACAGTTCGTCGCCGAAGTACTCACCCTCCTACGCCCCAACGACGGTGTCATCGGTGAAGAAGGTACATCCCGACCCTCGCAGTCTGGGCGTGTATGGGTGATTGACCCCATCGACGGCACCTACAACTTCACACGCGGATCTGACTACTGGTGCTCCGCTCTCGCTCTCATAGAAGGAACCGCCGACACTCCTGACGCTGCAGCAGACAACCCCGACACCCTCATCTTGGGAGCAGTGCACCGGCCAGCAATGGGCTACACCTGGATCGGCGGGCCCGAGATTCCCACCACCCTCGATGATCAACCCCTCCCACGCCTCGATTCTCAACCACCGGCAACAGACCAAGTATGCCTAGGAACCTATCTACACCCCACGTTGATGAATCACACCAGTATCAGCTCAGCATGGATGACGGCCGTCGAAAAGTTTGCGAGTGTCCGTATGCTGGGATCCGGCTCAATCGATATAGCCTCGGTTGCCCATGGTGAACTCGGTGGATGGGTTCAACATTCCGTCAAATCCTGGGACTGGCTACCCGGACGCGCCCTCGTCGAAGGTCTGGGAGGAGTCACCAGGCGTTTCGACGCCCATGGAGTAACCTGGTCCGCCGCCGGCCCCCGCACCGTGGTCGATACTATTGAGCAGTCGATTCGCGGAGACGCGACCGACTCTGTACATGCACCCACCACTCATGCCACGACCACCACAGCCTCAACGCCATGGGCGAGAAGCGTCCATGCTCCAGACATCACCCTCGCCCTCGAGATGGCGGACGCGGCCGATACGGTCACCATGACACAATTCTTGTCATCAGACCTGAATGTCAGCACGAAACCCGACATGACTCCGGTGTCCGATGCTGACGTCGAGGCCGAGCGGGTACTGCGCCACATCGTCGCCGGCGAACGGCCCGATGATCATGTCCTCGGAGAGGAATTCGGTGGTGATGTCACCATGGCAGGCCGCCAATGGGTGATCGATCCCATTGATGGGACGAAAAATTATGTTCGCGGAGTTCCGGTATGGGCAACGCTCATTGCCCTCGTCATCGATGGCCAACCAACCGTAGGCGTGGTCTCTGCCCCCGCCCTGGGCCGCCGGTGGATTGGAATCACGGGTGAAGGCGCATGGGCAACCGACAATAGCCATGGCACCCCACGACGGCTGGCTGTGTCCTCCGTGAGCGCGCTAGAGAACAGTTCAATCTCCATGTCGTCGCTTGCCGGGTGGAAAAAACATGGACGCCGTGACGCCTTCATCTCACTGACTGACGAGGCATGGCGACTGCGAGGATTTGGAGACTTCTATTCATATTGCCTGGTAGCTGAGGGGGCGGTGGATATCGCAGCAGAACCGGAGGTGTCACTGTGGGACCTTGCTGCACTCGTACCAGTCATCAACGGCGCCGGGGGAACCTTCACATCATTATCTGGCGAACCAGGCCCCTACAGTGGCACCGCGTTGGCTACCAATGGCATCCTTCACGAGACGGTGCTCCACCGGCTCAGCCAGGAGCACCGCGGGTTATCCTAAGCGGAATCCATGTCCGGGGCCTGGGCCCGCATTCAAGGAGTTCAATACGGCTTGCATGTCAATAACGTCGGTTGGGGTGAAGAAGGGGCCTTGGATGGGGAACCGACAAGAGATCGGCCCCGGGCTCCCTTCAACAATGCCGACAATGCGATTGCCGAGCAATACCGGGGCACCGGAATCGCCGTGTGTCGCACACACCTGAGTCAAGTAGTGCGAATCTGCAGGAAATTGCCATGAAGGACCACAGGTCCACCCTGTGGAAATTCCGTTCTTGCACAATAAGGCACCTGGGCCGACACCACCACCGCCGATGCCATCGGCAGCGACCCGGCCGTACGACGTGGTGACACGTGTGTTCTCTTTGAGCTCAATGACCCCGTATTTGGGATTGTCACTGGTCCGAACAACGGTGCCTGATACCCCTGCCTCGGGTGAATCCATGGATGTTACTGGTGTGCCCACTGGTCCGCAGTGTCCGGCAGTGATGGCCATTGCTCGGCCGTTGGAGTCATGGCCAGCAGCCGTCACCGTACAAATCAGATTTCCTACAAAAACGGGAGTTCCCGGACCGTAGAGGGAAATACCCTGATTTGCCAATGCGGTCGCTTCAGGTGGGATGGGGGCGGAGGGAAAATAGACCCCCCGAATTCGGTGAGCCTCAGGTGCATCAGTGGCGTAAGCCGTTCCGCCGATGCCAACGCACAACGCTATCGAGGTGAGAACAACTGAGGCAGCACGACCAAGTGTTTTAACCAGTGACATAGTGACATCCTCGCGTGAGTAGCCTTTCGGGGGTCGTGACATACACGAAACACACCCGAACCTAAGCTTCAGTGTATCGCTAACCTCACAGTTTTCTCCTCTTTTTTATGCAACAAATTAATAACATTGCGAAAACATTATTAAAGCTGCACAACCCCTAACTCAGAGACCCCGGATCAGTCGGCAACGCCGCACCACCGTGCGTTAGACTCTGTACTTTGGCAACTCACTCACGAGCGACATGAAACCAAGAATGCGTCTTCCACACCACTCACCCGCAGGTCGAGGTAAAACCTCCCTCCGCACCACACAGTCAGCACGCACCACCCCTACCATCAGCAATGCACAAGACAGTCACCCTTCACCAACAGTGCAACCGCCGGTTCACCACCCATCAACTCCAGTGAGCGCCCGTCGCCGCACCGAGAGGTCCCACACCTCATCCCACGAGGACACCCCACCCTCATTCCGCCATGCAGGTGGCACGACCCCGCCCGGTGCTCGACGCACACACAACACCCACACCGCACACCTACTACCATCCTCCGGAGGGGCACCACAGCCCTCGCTACGCCGCCCCCAACCACACACACCACACATCGAACACACCCAAGATTCATCACAAACCACACCTGCCAGCGACACCCCCGTGACGCCAACGGGGGCCACCCCGCCCACACCGTCGAACGCGACGTGCGTTCCTGTCGACGCGCGTGACACAACACCCCCTACCCCACCAACCACGGTCACACACAGCACACCGAATCGGAATACCGCACTACCACGCAAAGACACACCGCCGGCGACGACTAACCAGAACACCCCACGCGCGCCCCACACTCCCACCGGCATAAGGCATGTCCCCGGACTAGACGGGCTCCGTGGCCTTGCCGTGATGTCAGTCGTCATCTACCACTTATTTGGCAATGCACTACCTGGCGGCTATCTGGGCGTCGATGTGTTCTTTGTTCTCAGTGGATTCCTCATCACATCACTACTTCTTCGCGAGTATGTATATTCCCGAACCATCAGTCTGAAAAACTTTTGGCTACGCCGACTACGACGTATTGCACCAGCCGCACTCAGTACCCTCGTCATTGGCTCTGCAATAGCAGGGATCATTGGAGGCGACGTCAATGTGAACCTGGGCAGACAATTCTGGTCCTCGGCCCTCTTTGTGAACAATTGGGTCCAAATTTCCCATGCTCAAAGCTACTTTGCACAATCAGAGCTACCAATTTTCGCACACTATTGGTCCCTCTCCGTCGAGGAACAATTCTATTTCCTGTGGCCGCTCATCGTCTTCCTCCTCATCGTCGTTCTACGTAAAAAACCGGAGTTTGTTGGGAAAGTAGCACTTACCGGCCTCCTTCTCTCAGCACTCGCGATGGCAATCATTGTCACCCCCGGTAAAGATGCCACCCGCGTCTACTACGGCACCGACACCCACGCTTTCGGTCTGTTCATCGGCGCAGCCCTCGCATCGGTGACGATTTCCTCCTCTCCCCATAAACGTGGTGATACCTGGGGATACCAGGAAGGTCTCCTCAAACATGGGCGAATTCTGAGCGCACTGGCCATCCCCGCACTTGCTGTCCAACTGCTCTATTTCTTCTATCTGGGCGCCCGCGATACTTTCACATACCGCGGCGGACTCATCAGCAGCTCCGTTGTCGCCGCAATACTTGTTGCCTCCGTTGTTCGCAATCGCGGCCCAGTCGCCGCAATCTTTCGGAACACAATTCTGCGCCACCTCGGTTTTATTTCTTTTTCTCTCTACCTGTGGCATGTTCCAGCGAACCTCTTCACCGTATCGCTACTTCACGACGTCGAATGGGGGAGGAAGAAATGGTTGACAGGGTTGATCGCCTTCACGATCTCCGTGGCCGCCTCAGAACTGAGCTACCGATACATCGAAACCCCGATCCGTCAACACGGATTCATGACAAGCGCACGCGCGATCACGACGACTATCGTCAGCACCACATCCACGAGGCAACAACGGCTGGCGGGCGCCATGATTCCCACAGCTATTGTCCTATGCTGCGTTATCGCAGGTGTGGGCATCCACAACACCAGCCATGGGACGGCACTTGAATCTGAACTGCAACGCCTACAAGCAGACAACCAGGCACATCGGGGGGCAACAAAGCCCGCACCCGAGGTTATGACACATGACATGCCGAAAGACGGCACCAATATCACCGCGATTGGTGATTCTGTCATGCTCGCATCCCAGGAAAAACTACGCGAACGGTTCCCTGGTATCGACATTGACGCCGAGGTCTCCCGTCACTATCAAGCGGCGTCTAGAATCATCGATCACCTCAAAGAACAGCATGCACTACGCCAGTTCGTGTTCTTGGGTTTTGGAACAAACGGGCAAGCGTTCCCGGGGGAAATAGATCAGATCATCACATCTATTGGGCGCACACATACCATTGTGATCGCGATGCCCTATGGCGACCGTGAATACATGCGCAATGCCCAAAAACAGGTCGTCGATGCCGCGAAGAAGCACTCGAACGTGTACGCGGCAGATTGGTGCGAGTATGCCAACCATCATGTGAGTGAACTCGCCAGCGACGGCATCCACCCTCGCGGCAACGCCACCGCCGGGTATACCAATGCCTTCGTCACTGCACTTAAACAGTGGGCGGATGGGAAGAAGAATGTTCCTCCCGTCTGTCAGCCTGCTGGTTAGTGTTGGCTACGGTCGAGTCACATCCGCCCAGCCTTTTTATATTCATACTATGAAGCCCTGTACATGGAACGCTATCCATGTACAGGGCTTTTGTTTTCGGCATCGATCATTGGTAAAGGAATGAGTTTACAATTCACATTCGGGGCTTTTCTACACCCGTCCCCCCTATTTGTTCCACCATTCCTGCTGGTCATAGAGGTTTCGTTCGAGAAGGTTACTTTAAGGTAGATAAAGAAACTAATCGGTGTTACGTTGTCTTGGACAGGATGCTGATGTGACCGGGCGCACGCACTTCACAACAGCTCTCAGCGGGCCGGAGTGCCTCGGGAACAGCACCCTATCTTTCCATCTTTCACTGTCCCTTCTGTTCCTACGTTCATTCACTTCGAAAGGACCTTTGCCGTGAAGAAGGCTTTCCTCGGCGGTTCCGTGGCCGCCCTCATGACCATCTCCTCCCTCGCCATTGCTCCCGCTGCACATGCCCAGGCTGAACCGACCCCAGGTAAGGTCGGCGCTACATGCTCCGTTGAAGGCCAGGAAGGCCAGTCCCTGGAGATCACTGGTTCCAAGTTTGAGGTCGAAGGTACCGCCACGGTCGCCAACTACGGCTCCACCGACCTTCCCCTCACTCAGACCTTGAAGGAAGGCAAAACCAAGGAGTGGAACGTCGGCGGTTCTATTGACTTCGATCTGCTCAAGCTCTTCCACATCAGCTTCAGCTCCGGCTACCAATCCACTCAGACCTGGGAAGTCGGCCAGACCCTCGGCCCCTACCCTGTCAAACCCGGCTTCACCGGCGTCATGGAGTACGGCTTCCTCAACCAGGACTTCAAGGGCACCCACCTCCGCTGCCAGAGTGGCAAGTGGGTTGACGATGGACGTCCGTTCTGGGGAACCATCCCGAAGGAGCGCCACATCCGCGTGTCCATGCGTCACAACGAAGGTGACCAGTCTGCGGATGCCCCGAAGTCCGAGGTAGCAGATCTCGCTGTGTAAGCGAGATCCGAGCGACAACCAGCAGAGGAACCATACGATGCTGAATAAGAAGACACTCGTGACCCTGGCGGGCACTATGGTCGCCGTCGTTGCCCCCTTGACTAGCCCGATTGCCTCCGCGACACCGGTGACACCCACACCCGACCAGGATAAACACCGCAGCACCTTCGTCGACACGGACAAGTGCGACCCCGCTGCCGACGCCACCCGCCACCCCTGGGAGCAATGGGTGACCGACGAGTGGGACCGCTACAACGGCACCAACTCCTTCACCAACCGAAGCGACCGGCCCATTCAGTACAGCCTCGAAGTCACCGAAGGGGTCAACGAGTCAGTCAAGGCCATGAGTTCCGGCAACATGTGGGACACATTCCTATATGGCGTCAAAGCCCGCTACGGAATCGTTGAGGTCAGTCAGTGGTCCGTCGGCGATAAGCTGGGCCCAGTCACCGTTAACCCTGGTGAAACCGTGCGCGCTGACTATGGCGTTCACATGAAGTCCTTCATCGGCCGTGTCCGCACTTGCGACAAAAACAGCAAGACATGGCGCGGGGAGCCCTACTTCGGCGAATACAACGGTAAAGGCCCTTCCACCCGCTTCGTTGTGTGGCACAAGACCACCAAGGACGGGGAACAGCGCTCACAATGGGCCCCGGTCACCGGTAACTCGGGTGATGGTGGCCCTGCGTCGGCAAGCATTAACGACTAGGAGCAAGTAATGAAGACTCGTGTGATCGCGTTGTGCTTCACGACGCTCACCGCCTTCGGTGCGGGAGCCGGTGTGGCCGGGGCAGCCCCAACGCCCGGCGAACCTCAGCACCCCGAGGACTGGGTACCCGTACCCAAGCCCGCGGCCGTAGACCAAGGCCCGAAGCCCGGAACAACCTGCGAAAATCCTGGAGAAACCGGGGAGTACGTGGACATCACCGGTTCACGCTTCGACGTCGAGGGCACTCAGTCAACCTCAAACTCCACCGGCGACGCGCCCATCCCGCTGACGCAAACCATCAAGGAATCCAAATCCAAGAAGTGGTGGACCAACGTCACAGTCGGTGTACAGGTTGGCAAAGAGCTCAACCGTAAGTACTCATGGGAATACTCCCAGGAGATGGTGTGGAGCATGGGTCAAAACATCGGCCCCTACACCGTTAAACCTGGCGAAACCGGGCGCTTAAGCTGGGGTTTCCTTGTTGACGAATTTACTGGTCAGCACGTTCGATGCGGGCACTCCAAGACCTGGGAACCAGTAGGAAACAGCTACTTCGGGGTCGCTCCACGCGAGCGTCACGTCGAAGTCACAATCCAATAACCGCGCCATGTCGGCACGGTGGGATGGGCGTGGGGCATCGCACTCACGCCCCCGCCCGTGATCCCCGTCTCCCATGATGCTCTCAGTGAATGCACGGGAGGCGGGGATTTGTCATGCCAGGGTGTTCTGGTGATCAGTGGCGCACTGTGGCGGCTGAATACTCCCCCGGAGCGACCCGTACAGTCAGAAGACTCGCGGGCTGTACACACGTTTCTCAATCAACCCGAGTGGCTTTTTACCAATGTGTCAAGATTAACACGGCCCACTGCTTGTGGTCACGCATCCTGCACCAATGAATCAATATGCAGGTAAATTACAGTGATAGAAACACCATATGTTGTTGGTGTAGGTTTCGTGGAACCATCCACAAAGAGGAAGAAAACCTAGAATAGGAAGGACAGCCCCACCCCCTTGCTTTCCTTAAAGGAGGCTCTTTTCGTGTCCCCCACACCACCCCTCCCCACTAGTGTTTTCGAGAAAAGTATTCAACGCCTCTACCACGTCACCCCCGCACACCCCGACACGTACCAACACGCAGTACACGACTATCTCACCCGCACAGAAGCGGCATACCAGCGCGCCACGGACATCGACGCTGCCCTCGAGCAAGTACGGGCCAAGGATCCCAAAGTGATGTCCGAAAATGGCAACAAGGATGCCCGCACATTTACCGTCCAACGCGAGATCATCGCAAACGCGGTCTATAAAGCTCAAGGACTCGCCATGTTCCCTGAGGATATCCGCCGCGCCCATGTTGAGGGACGCATCCACATCCATGACCTTGATCGCTCCCCCCTCTCGGCTATGCCCAACTGTTCCCTCCCCGATTTCTCGCGCCTGCTCAAAAATGGCTTTGTCATGGGCAACGCGCGCATCGAGCCACCCCGATCGATCGGGGTGGCAGCCACACTACTCACCCAACTCATCGGTTCCATTTCCGGCGAACAGTACGGAGGCATCTCTGTGCACCGGATTGACGAGCTCCTCGCCCCCTACGCAGAACTGACCCTCGAAAAAAATCGGTCCCTATTCCGGACAGTCACAGACAATGCCGAAGAACCCGCGCGTCGTAAAACCGTCAACGATATCTATGACGCGATGCAGACCTTCGAGTACCAGATCAACACACTCACCACAGCAGCCGCACAAACCCCCTTCACCTCAGTTTCCCTCGGGTTAGGCACATCATGGGCAGCCCGAGAAATTCAAAAGGCAATCCTCGCGGTGCGTGCGCAAGGAATGAGCGGGGAAACAGCAATTTTCCCTAAGATCCTGTTTTTCGTGGATACAGGGCTCAACCACGACCCGGGCGACCCGAACTACGACATCAAGCTCCAGGCGATGAGCTGCTCCATGCGCCGCATCTACCCGGACCTGATCTCGGTGCCACGACTACGCGAGATCAAAAAAGGGCAGATCGTCACCCCCATGGGGTGCCGCTCCTTCCTCCACCCGTGGCGCACCACGTCCGGTGACTACGAGCTAGTGGGACGCAATAATCTGGGCGTTGTCTCCCTGAATCTCCCCCACCTCGCTATCAAAGCCGACGGCGACGTCGATACGTTCTTTGACCTCCTCGACGCAACCTGTGCCATAGCCTTCGACGCTCTCAAGATTCGCGAGGAGGTGATCCTCTCCGGCGAACTGAGTGCTGCGCCAATTATGTACACCCAGGGTGGAATGGGAGATCCTACCGGGAAGACCACTGCCCGCGATTGGTATACGGGGGATAACGAGAAGCGGTCGTCGATCAGCCTCGGATATATCGGTATTCATAATGCAATGGTGATGCTCACCGGTGACGTGCACTGGCACAGCCACGAGCAGTACCGGATACTCTCGCGGCGCATCCTTGAGCACATGGGTGACCTCGTCGGCGCTGTACAGGAACGCTTTCACGCCTTTGTGTCAATCTACGCCACACCATCGGAAAGTCTGTGTGATCGTTTCGTTACTCTCGACCGTGATACCTTCGGCGTTATCGAGGACGTCAATGACCGGGACTACTATGAGAACTCTTTCCACTACCCCAGCTACCTGCCCACAAATCCAGTGGAAAAGATCAACTTCGAGGCTGAATACATGCCACTGACAACCGGTGGGTTCATGTACTACGTTGAAGCACCAAACCTTCAGTGCAACCCCCAAGCCTTCGAGGCCATCTGGGATGAAGCTTTTGACCACGTCGGCTACTTCGGCATTAACTCCCCGGTCGATACGTGTTTTATCTGTGAATTTGAAGGAGAATTCACCTGTGATGAGCAGGGATACTCATGCCCCCACTGCGGCAACCGTGATGAGACCGCCGCCTCGGTGACGCGCCGCTTGTGTGGCTATCTGGGGTCACCCATGAAACGCCCAGTCGTAGCCGGTAAGCAGAAGGAGATCAGCTCGCGTGTTAAACACTGCTGAGCTAACTGGGGAACGCGTCGCCGCGATTCAGCGCGCTGATCAGTTGTCGCGTCGATGGAAGCAACGGCCTACATGCATGGTTGCTGACTACAAACCCTTTCAGGTTCTCGACGGTGCTGGCCTGCGCTGTTCACTGTATGTGAGTTATTGTCCATTCAATTGCATGGGTTGCTACAACAAGGCCGCTCAGAAGGCGAATTACGGGACTGCGCTAAACGCCGAGCTCACCGAACAGATCCTCACAGATGTTGGGCGGCCACACGTGGCAGGTCTCACTTTTGTTGGCGGTGAGCCGATGCTGTCAGCACGGCATCTGGTGCCCATCGCGCGCCGTGTCCACGACGTGGGTAAAACAGTGTGGACGTACACCGGCTACCGCTTCGAAGTCCTCCGTGAACTGACCGATGAACGCCGCTTGCTGTTGGAACTCACTGATGTGCTTGTGGATGGCCAATTCATCGCCGAGCTCCGTGACGACACCAACCCACCAGCGTTCCGTGGCTCAGTCAATCAGCGATTGGTGGACGTGGCAGCGTCGTTGGGTAGAGGCTCGATTATTCGAGCGGCCTCGTAAACACAACTGTCAACTGATGAGAGATGAAAGCCTAGGTGTCGACGCGTGGTCCACCGGGCGGGATCATCATCGGTGGTGGCTACTGGTGCTCACGGAGTTCTTTACCGATGACACGTGGCGTGGTCAGGGTGATATCGCCACGTAGCTGACGCAGGTTGTATTCTGTCTCGAACGTGCCTATCGTCGGCCGGTACTTCCCCTCACGCTTGCCCTTCTGCCCCTTGCCACCACCGCTACTGCCATAACCCATGGGAGCAGCACTACGGCCCATTGTCCCCTCAGGACCGTACTGGCCAGGAGTGCCCATGGCCTTATGCCGACTGGAAACCTGCTCACCATGGCCCCCGCCCCGCTCGACGGGAACACCACGGTCCTGATGCAGGCCACCACCACTACCATTGCCTCGGTAATCTGCGTCAATGGGAATAGGCACCCCACGAGCCCGGCCACCAGACGGCGGCATGGCACGATATTCCCGGCCCCCATCACGCCCACCCACACTAGGCGCTCGATGCCGGCCCCCGGGGCCGGACGAACCGCCTGGGCTACGATGAGCATCTGGTCCACGGGAATCAGCCCCAGTGCCGAACGAGGGATCCCATGTCGACGGCAACCACACCCGTGGGGTATGTCCACCAGGCCCAGGCGCACCACTGCTTGCTACGGGCCGGCTAGGTTCCCCCACTTCGCTCCTCAGACCCGATATACTCGCAGGTGCGCTGCCCGGAATCGGGGCAGCACCGCTGGCTATAGTGGTGGGCGTTGTCGCCGCTACAGTCGGCGCTGATACTGGCGGGGTGTGTGGGTGTGAATCGCCGCTAAGGCTGTCCACTGGGCTCACCCCATTCGGAGATTCAGATATCACCCCACTGGCGCTACGCATAGGGGCTGCTACCGCATTCATTGGCGTCGCCACCACTGGGGCCGCACCCACATCCTGTACTGGTGCCGGAGCCGTCACATTGAGTTCCCGGCCGCCGCGCCCCATCGGTGGCTTATCGGTGAGGTTTCGCAGCGAGGGAACAGCACTATCTAGCATCTGCTGGTACATTCCCTGCATGTATTCGCGGGTCTCCGCCCGTGCTTTCTCACGAATGCGATGGTCGTCCTGCGGATTGGCTGCCGCTGCTAGGGCTGTGGTCTGGTCATCGTGGATCATCTGAACCATCCGGCGGGCCGAGGCGCGGATATGCGGCAACTGCGCCACCGACATATGCATTGCCGTGGCATTATCAGCAAATGTGCTCGCGGTGCTCATCACCCGCAAACAACTCTCTGCAGCACCGTCGATCGCCTCACCAGTATTCATCTCCAGGTGCCTGCGGGCACGGGAAAGCTGGTCAACCATATCGTTCAGGGACGACGCGAGAGACTTCCAATAGTCAGCCAAGTCATGAATGTGCCCATCATCACCAGCATTAAGCATCGCGAGAATCGCTTCGGGATCATCCTCACCGCCCTGGTAGGGGTTGCGAAACTCGAAAGCGTCAAACCCACCTTGAGGCGCCGCAGGGAACGTAAAATCAGCGGGTTCCAATAATGATTGCGCACCACATAGCGCGGCAGCCGACGCACCATCCTGCCCCACAAATGCGCCCCGCATCGCCTTCGTCCCCTCAGCCAACCAACGAACCAACCGACGAAGTTGCTTTAACGTCTGTATCGCACTACCCACATCACCAGTAATCACCTGAGCATGTTGCTGACCTAACTCACGAAGCCCCGGCTCCTCAGTAAAATCACCATGAACTTCTTTTTCCGTAATAATAGATCGTGAACTAAATCGTTTTACACTTTCTCCCATTACAACAATGGCCCGATCAAGCTCACATACATCAATGGAGATAGTCATCTATTAGCTCACCTTCTTTAGATGGTCGCCCGCCTTTTGACACAACTGACCTTCAGACATCTGTTTGTCGTCATCGCCGTAAGCAAATCCAATTCGACCAATATCGGTTTCCAGGTACGCAATACACGCCGGCAAATCAAGGCTATCAACTAATTGATCAAAACGGCCCGGACGATACTGTTTAACTAACCTGCCGACAACATCTTTCCGCCGCCTTTTTTCAGTACCAATTGTCATCGCTTTAGAAAGATCGCCGTCTCCATCATCCACGATACAATCTTTGAGAGTGGAACGGTTGGAATGTTCTGATCCGATAACTCTATATCCCCGTTTTTTCCAAAATTCTGGTGGAATATCCTTACACAAATCTGCATTCTCAAACTTCGGATCAGAATAGTCATAAGAACCATCAGGATTCCGCTTCGCCCGCACCGGATACTTCGCCAACAACTCCGGCTGCTCCCACACAGGACGATCACGCGCATTCTTCGTCAAAACACTCGTAGCCCCAGCCGCATGGCCAGGAATTGAACTCGGCACCACAGACTGTTGTCCAGGCCGAGCGCCATCATGACCACACCCGGCAAGCAGCCCCACCGCTATACCAACCACAAGCACACACAGAGAGCCATTCATTCCCCGCGGAACACCACTAGATGGCGCATCGTCATCGCGCAACCAACGTGAGCCTATACGCATTCCCAAAATAACCCCCATAGTCCACTCACCATGCCCCCGAAGGCGTTCGACCAGTAATGATTAAAGCCCAGCCTATACACCGGATCACTTACTACACACCACAATGGCCCCAGAACAAAAAACTGCACGCCCTACAACAAGGCTCCTGCTTCCACCAAATAGAAGCCTCCAGGGATAGTATCGGTGCCTACACAAAAAGAAAACCCTCCCGACTAATTCACACCATCCAGAAGAAGCACCTCGTAGTGGATATTGGCACCTCCGGACCGGTGAGGACACTGGATCAGTGATAGGAGTTCATGCCAGCGGCTTCTTTACTGAGCAACGGTGTGTGGTGAATGGACCAGGTTCGTGTTGAGCATCACGGCGGCTGTGCTGAGAACAGATGGACGCGTGTGGTCCGCTACGAGGTGATGGGTATTCACCGACAGCTCGTTGTTATCGACGTGGCTAAGACCACTATTGCGGAAACCGCGTGGATCGCTTTAGGTGCCGTTAGACGACAGCTAGGGATCCATGTGTGCGGTTGGAAGACAGGCTTGCACTCCGCCTAATCCTTTGTTGGGGATTCGGAGGCTACGCGAGAACTAGTTCGTCAGGCGCGAGAGCAGGACGCACAAGCAGTGAGTGAAGCAAAGTTCACCAGCTACCCCGGAGTACTGGACGGCAACGCGCTGGTAGCTGGTGCAAGTGTAACACCAGGGTGTCAATGTTCAGCGTCGATGCAGCTATCAACGGGAGTTATCCGACATGCTCACGGGGATAATCATCTGATTGGTCAGACTGCCAGCTCGAACCCGGGCGCACGATGACCTGTCACCAGGGACATCACGGTAGGTTTGAAAACTGTGATGTCCCTGGGGGTGCCATCCTGGGTCCACCTACGCCCCTTGTACGCAGCTTTAATCCTGTCGGAGATATTCACGTGCTCATTCCGTGTGCATTTCGTGCCTCTCGCTCGGCACGGACACGAAGTACTCGGCCGAGTTGGGTCATACCGTCCCAGTCGACTGCCATCTCGCCCGGTGCATTAGCAATCACAGGAACCATAATCTTCGTTGCTTTCAAACGTACAAGAGAAGCCCCATTACCCCACTGAAACTTACCCATTTGCCGCCGCAACACCGCTACAAGAACTAAAGCGTTGAACTCATTGAGACACGAGTGCCGAAGAACCTGAATTTTCACCGATGTGTAAAACGGCATAGGCTGATAGAAGACTGTTTGTGTATCGACACCTATGGTAATCGCGTTTGCCACATTGGGAACGAGGGGCTGGCGGCTGATAACATCCTCCAAGCCGTTACTCATAGCTGAACGGCTCACGTAGGCATACTGACCGGTAGTTTCTATAATCTTGTTTTTATCGTACCATGCCTTTGAAGCACTCATCGACTCAAACACATCCGTGATCAACATCGGCTGAAAGTCGAGATCGGGAAGGAAATCGCTGTCATTTGGTTGTGTGATAAAGGATGCTTCACTGGCGGCGGCCGCATGGTCACGCAGTTCACGCCCAAGAGCTGTCATACCGTCCCAGTCGACTGCCATCTCGCCCGGTGCATTAGCAATCACAGGAACCATAATCTTCGTTGCTTTCAAACGTACAAGAGAAGCCCCATTACCCCACTGAAACTTACCCATTTGCCGCCGCAACACCGCTACAAGAACTAAAGCGTTGAACTCATTGAGACACGAGTGCCGAAGAACCTGAATCTCCTTGCTTGTATAAAATGGAACCGGTTGGTAAAACACCGTTGACGTTGAAACTCCGATGGTGATGCAGTTACCTACATTCGGAGGCCCTTCCTCTTGACGCGGAATGATAGCCCCTATACCATTGCCTCCCCCCGAGCGGGCGACATATGGATATGCAGCCCGCCCAGATTTAGATGCTTTGCTCAGATCGAACCACTTACCAGCGGCACTCATCGACTCAAACACATCCGTGATCAACATCGGCTGAAAGTACAGCGATTCGTAGATGCTCACGATTACGCCTCCTCATCATTGTCGAAGGTGACCCGGGGTGTGATGATATCCCCATGCCCGTGGGTGTGCATGTCGATCTGCCAGGTGAGATAGTCCGCCACCGTTTCCATGAAGTCCTCATAGGTGGGCGGGGAGTCGTTGAAGTAGAAAAATGAATGCTGCCACTCATCCGTGGCAGTGACCGGCGTACGCACAATGAATGATGTTTCGTCCGGGTGGTGATTCTTCAGTACATTCATCAGGTGAGTACGTCGCTCATCGGCCGTGCCGTCATCGATAAGGCCCACGTGCTGCCGCACGTAGTAACCGTCGTCTTTGAAGTTGACAAAGGATACAAGCTTGTCAGCAGGGTGGGGCATACCGGCAGTAAACAGCGCAATGACGGTGTGGGTGCCAACACCGTGAAAAGTGTCAGGGTTCATCGTCAACACCGCATCAAGGGTGTGTCGATTGAGGATATATGCCTTAAGTTGCTTGTCCTCTTTAGTCTTACCGACCATGGCGGACTGGGGAACGATAGCAGCGAGCCGGCCTTTTCGGTTAAGAGCATCGAGCGCACGGGACACAAAAGACAGCTCGGAAAGATGCCGAGTTTCTTTGGTTTTAGCCTGTGAATAGGGCGGGTTGATGAGCACTTTAGTGAATCCGGGGCCGTCCTCCCACTGAAGCTGGCTGTGGTGGTCAAGGATCTGGCAGCCGGAGTCGTCGTAGACCGGTTGGTCACGGCGCAATTCGTGCAGATCGAGATCGAAGAAATTGTGGCGCTGGAAGTTGGCTTTACCGTCGCCACGCAAGATCATGTTGGTAGTGCCGATGGAAAACAGCTTGTCCTGGAGCTCAATTCCATGGAGGTGGTCCCTTTTGATCGCCTTTTTGACATCCTCAGCTTTGGCGGAATTCTTGCCGTAACGGGTATCAGCATCGGTGAACATTCGTTTCATTGCGGCGATGAGGAATGAGGCGCTGCCGGCAGCGGGATCGAGCACGATATCGTCAGAGTCGATATCGATAAGCTCAGCCATGAGCTCAGTGATGTGGTGCGGAGTAAGCACGATGCCGAGTGCGTTGCCATCGGAGCCACCGTACTTGACAAACTCACCATAGAAGGCTCCGAGAACATCAAAGGCAGTGTAGCCGGGGTTACTGACCTGCTTAAGCACGTCAGTGTGCAGGGTTTCGACAAACCGCTTCATCGGTGTCTTCCCCAGATTGGTATTAAGAGAGTTGAGCTGGACGTGCGTTTTGATGAAGGCGAACTGGTCGAGCATGGCGCCGATCTTCTGCTTCGGCTTCAAGTCAATCTTGGGACTTTCGAGGTAGGATTTAGCCGCGTTGTAGACATACACGCCGTCGACCAGATCGGGGTACTCATCGAGGTTCTTGGCCTGCAAATGATCAAGCAGATCCGGGTTTCCTTTAAGCGCAAGTAGAATAACAGACACCAGGGTGGCTTTGCGTTCACCCTCCACGTTAGCGTAGTTGCGCATGTCCTCATGCAGTGCTGCAGCCACCGAGCGGATGGCCTTAACCTCGCGCTCCTCCTTGGGTAGATCACCCTGGACAGCCACCCGGTAGTATTCGTGGATCTTGTCGGAGGCAAAGTTAGTCAGTGTGTCTGCATCCTTGAGCCTCTTCGGCGGCATGTAAGGTGCAACGAAGCACACGGTAATGTGGTTATGCGACTCCGACCCGGCCACGCCGACGGCAAAGACGTTCCTGCGTGTCTTATCTGCGATATGTCGTGCGTAGTGGACCGCACCATTGAGCGCATAATCCCTGGGGGCCGGGTACTCGAGGTCGATCCTGTCGTGGCCGTCAAGTTTTACCGAGTCCTCAATGTTCTTTTTGTCCTCGATGACAACCAGATACTTGCCTGATTCAATAAGGAACTCGGGCTTCCCGTACCCGTTGCCGCCTTGTTTAGATGCCCCAATCAGCGCTTCTTGTAGGTAGACGGGAAATTCTTTGCCTCCGCCCTGCTCCCAGGGACGGTGGAATCCAATTGCTCGGAGTTCATCGCGGACGAACTGGTCAGTTGCTCTCTCATTGGATGAGGAAAATGCCATCGCGCACCGTGCTTTCAGAAAACGTAATCATGTGTGTCTACATTCAACACGACAAGCGACGCATGTCATCTAATGGGGGATGGTATTACTTAAAAAAATAGCCCCTGTAGCCGACAGAGCCGTTGGTTACGAGGCCTGATGAAGAGGTACAGATTATGTACACACCGCCCTTCCTTGCGCATCATCCGATCCACACACCTCAATGATCTGGTCAATGACAACCGGGCATCCCACAAGAAAACCCCTCCCGACCGGTTCACACCAGTTAGGAGGGGAAATTGGTAGCGGGGGCTGGATTCGAACCAACGACCTCTGGGTTATGAGCCCAGCGAGCTACCGAGCTGCTCCACCCCGCGACAGACGCATAGAGAACTTGTCTCCGTCAGCGACAAGAAACAATGTAACGCATCGGCGGGCATAATGTGAAATCGCCAGTACACGAGGGGTGCACCGGCGACAGATACCCCTCTCTTATATCACTGAGCACCCATCGACTGGCCGGCGCCGCGAACACCGCCGTCGTTCTGATACTTCTCCAACGCCTTCTGCAACTCATCCAACGCTTTGCCGTACTCCTCAAATGAGCCACTATTCTTAGCGTCACGCACCTTCTGGACAGCCTGATCAAGGCTCGACACATCACCACCGGAAGGAACACCGGAACCCGCGCCGCCAGACTGATCCTTACCATCAGAATCTGAGCCCGACGATGGCCCCCCACCCTTGTGCTCAGAGTCGTCCTTCTTCGCGCCGTCAGCTTCCTTGGTGGTCGTAGTCTCCTTCGGATCGATACCGACCTGACTCAATGCTTCACCAATGGTTGGGGCATAGCCCACCTGGCCGTTATAAAACACCAGGACACGCAATAACTTCGGGAACGCAGATTCCTGCTGTTTACGCTTCGAATACACCGGCTCCACGTACACGATGCCGCCATCGCCCACCGGCAACGTCAACAAATTACCATTAATCAACGTGCTGGAGCCCTCCAGCAGTGTCCGCTCACGCGAAATTTGATCTGAGGACATCATTGTGTCCTGAGCCTGCTTTGGCCCCTGCGTCTGAGTATCCGTCGGCAACACGCGCACCGTGATCTTCCCGTATGTCTGCGGATCAGACGACACAGACATATGAGCCGACAAGAACTCACGCTTCAAACCACGTAACGGGGTAATCAGCTGAAAACTTGGGTCCCCCGTCTTCGGATCAGACGCCACAACGTAGTACGGAGGCTGATTTTTATCACGCAACCCCTGCTCAGACGCTGTCGGATCCAACGGCACAGACCAGAATGAATCGTTAGTAAAGAAGACACCGGGGTCCGACACGTGATAGCGCGTCACCAACTCACGCTGGATCTTGAACAAGTCCTCCGGGTACCGAAGATGCTTCATCAGTTCATCGGAAATAGCTGATTTTGGCTTCACCGTTCCCGGAAAACTACGCCGCCACGACTTCAAAATCGGATCATGCTCATCAAACGCATACAAGTCCACAGACCCGTCATACGCATCCACCGTCGCCTTCACCGAATTGCGAATATAGCTCACACTATTGCCCACCGTATTTTGCTTTGTCCCCTGAGGGTTCAAGGAATCCTCCGTCGCACCAGAGATCTGCATATGCTCCGAATAAGGCAAATTGTTAACGGAAGTATAGCCGTCAACAATCCACTTAATTCGACCATTAATCACCGCAGGGTACGTTTGCGAATCTGTTGTCAACCACGGCGCAACCTTATGTACACGATCCCGCGGATCACGATCATAAACAATCTTCGAATCCTTACCGACCGCATCCGACAACAACAAATTCATCGACTGGTACTTTAAGGAATACATAGCACGTGACAGTGGATTCCCAATACCAACGCCACCGGTACCCGTATAGGTGTAGTTCGACCCATCAGTGTCATACTCGCGTGGCTTACCAGACCCATCGCCACCAACAACAGCATAATCGTGATCCGTATCAGCAACGATCGGCCCGAAATAAATACGCGGCTGATCAACCTTAATCTTCAGCGTATCCGGATCATCAGACTGCGTACGGTCCTTCGACTGCAGGTCAGCCACGGTGTAGATCGGATAACCACCACGCGATGAACCCACATCACGAGCAACCTCATCAACCTTATTCGCCGGTGCAGCAATGAAACCATTGCCATGCGTATAGACCGTATGCTTATTAATCCAATCCTTCTGGTTTCCAGACAGCGACTTCGGATCAAGCTCACGGGCAGCCACCACATAATCTTGCATCTGCCCGTTATGCTCATACCGGTCAATACTTAAATCACGTGGAAATCCATAAAAGTTCTTCAATTGCTGTTGCTGTGTGAACGTCGCGGAAATTGTCTCCGGATCCAACAAACGAATATTAGAAATCGTTGCAGAATCATTCGCTACCGACTCATTCTTATCTGACTTCGACATGCCACCCGCGCCCCAATTGCGCTCATACGAAACATGATCTTTGGTCAAACCATAGTTATATCGCGTCGACGTGATATTCCGCGCAATATAATCACGCTCCTTCGCCGCACGATTAGGTGACACATTAAACTGTTCCACCACTAACGGCCACGCCACACCGATAACCCCCGCAGATGCCACCATCAGAACCGCAGCCAATGCTGGAACCCGCAAGTCACGAAGAAAGATCGCCGCAAAAAATGCCGCCGCCACCACAATTGACACCACGAGCAACACAATCTTCGCCGGCAATACAGCATTAATATCAGTGTACGAACCACCAGTAAACGTCGGATGATCCTTCGACAACAGACGATACCGTTCGAACCAGTAATCTCCCGCCTTCGCGACCATGAAAACACCGGCAATCGACGCCAACTGCACACGGGCCTGACTCATCACCGTCGCCCGTTTACCGCTCTGAGGATCCGCCGTCCTAATACCACCCAACAGCCAGTTCAT
Organism: Corynebacterium sp. PCR 32; assembly: GCF_037464985.1. Taxonomy (NCBI): domain Bacteria; kingdom Bacillati; phylum Actinomycetota; class Actinomycetes; order Mycobacteriales; family Corynebacteriaceae; genus Corynebacterium; species Corynebacterium sp. PCR 32. The sequence continues at coordinate 272,632 of NZ_JBAHVL010000001.1, read as the reverse complement.
CACCAAGTTCACCACGAACGCGACCACAGCTAGTGTCAACACAAGTGAGATCACCCGCGACCAGAACGGCACGCTAAACGCATAAAAACCATAATCATGGTGAAACTGAGGGTCCGCCTCGCCGAAGTTCTCACGGTGAAGGAACATCAACATCATGCGCCACTCGGATTGTGCTGCCAGGCCCCCCAGCACACCCACTGCTAAGGGCAACCCCACCAGCACAGGACGCGTCGACCGCACAATCACCTGGCGGTACGCCTCCAATGGGCTACGGGGATCGGCGTCCTCCGGAACCAGAGGACGATGCTGTATAGCAACCCACGCAGCCGCCCACACCGCGGCCCCCGCAAGCAACCCGACACCAACAAACAAGGCACTCCGAGTAATAAGCTCAATGACATACACTCGGCCGAAGTTCATGGAATTAAACCACGCAACATCAGTAAAAATCGTCACCGCCACGGGCACGAGCATCATGATAATGGCCAGAATTCCTGCGATAACGGCCCACCGGCGGGGAGCCTTTCGCTTAACCGACTTGGGCACTTGTAGCTTCTCCTAATCAGAGGGTCATTGCCGTTTACTGTACTTCAACCCCACGACGGTCGATAACTTTCAGACATATCCTGGCACCCGACCGCCCCACACACCAGGCTTTTTGCGAGTACATCCCCACGGCAGAGATACTTTCCCTATGCACGAACACCACACGGCGCATTCAGAGCTATCCTCCCCGAATTCTTCCTCCCCCTACACATCCGCAGATCCCTTGGTAGGCGCCGAGCCCCATCACCCCACCGACCGCCAACTTCTCGAACGCGCCATGCGTGAAGCCGTTGATTTCATCCATGCCGAAGGGTGGGATCAGCCACCGACAATGTTCGGGCTCGTGCCTACGTCGGTTATTGCACGGGAAACCGGAGCAGCTATCGACGACGCCGATCAGGACAACTTAACGCTCGTTGTCCAAGATTTACCCGACATGGGTTCAGGTGATGAGCTCCAGGACTATGTCGCCCGGACAGCGTGGCCCCCCACCGTCACAGGCGCGATTGTGGCGCAAGAAATCATGTTTCAGAATTCCGCCGAACCCGGGACCCCACCCCGAAAAGCTCGACTATTTAGTGGAATCATCGATGGCGGCCCCGACCTCACCCTGCTTCAACTCCGCCCCACCGAGGACGAATTGAAGGCAGCAGGAGCATTCGGACACGACAACATCGACCTCCTCGGTGGGCCCGATGTTGCCCCCGGGATCGTTGCGCTTCTACGGTCCACGTTTGACGCCGGGCACAATGCCGAGGCGACCTCGTACGAGGATGACCCAACCACCAAAGGATGGGGCTGAATCGCCCCGCCTGCCACTGGGCCGCCTCATGGAGACGCGTTCTAGATGTCGATCGCTGGGTGTAGACGCTTCACCGTCCACATCCGGTTGCGGTAAGCACATAACGCGGTCAGGCTCACACACACTACCCCGACAACGACGATGACCAGAATCGATTGTCCCAGGCGCCCGTCAATGTTGCCGTACATCAGCTGCCTGAACCCGTTGACGGTGTAGGTCAACGGATTCACCGGATGGAGCCATCTGAACATCATAGGTTCAGTCTCAACAGGATAGAGGCCGCTCGAGGAGAGAATCTGCATCATCAGCAAGGCCATCGCCGCAACCTTGCCTGGTCCTGGCCCCAACGCGACATTCAACATTTGGTGAATGGTTGCACAACACACACTTGCTCCCATGGCAAAAAACCAAAGGTACCACGGGTGTTCCGCATGCAAACCAATACATCCAAGAGCCACCACGACGATCATCGTGGCCTGCAACATGGCGATGAGACTTGCCGGCCACAGACCATCTAGAGCTGCGCGAAGTGGAGACACACCTGAGGCCACCGCGCGATTCTGAATTGGTCGGAGCAACAAGAATATGATCATGCCACCAATGAACATAGCCATGGAGAAAAAGAACGGAGCGAGACCAGAACCGAACACTTGGTTCCCCGCCAGGTCTTTAGCTGATTGCTTCGCAGGATCTGCCATGACACGCGCAGATGCTTCACGCTGAGGAGTTGTCCATGACGGAACTTTTTTGGCGCCATCACCAAGTTTTTCTTTCAACTGGCCCAAACCTGCGGATACTTTACCTGCTCCATCCTTTAATGCACCGGCGCCATCAGACAACTGATGAGCACCGTGGCGGAGTCGTGCTGTTCCATCAGACAGTTGCGTAGCGCCATCTTTCAGTTGTGTCGTGCCAGCCGCAAGTCGGTTGCCGCCGTCCGCGAGTGCAGCGGAGCCCTGTACTGCTTGGGGCAGCCCAGTTTTCAACTTTTCAGCGCCCTGATCGAGCTGGCCCAACCCAGAGCTGAGCCGACCTGAGGCAGCCACAAGCGGAATTGTTCCCTGGCGGCGCAGTTGGTTTGACCCAGAGGCAACCGCGTGAGCACCAGCGCTCAGTTGACTTAACCCATTGGTTAATTCGTCAAGCTTGCTTTTGATTGGCCCGGCCCCTGTCGCGAGCGTATTCAACCCACCCCTCATCTCTGCCTTGGGGTCATTGAGTTGATATGCCAATGCTGAGGTTCCCTGGGAAAGCTGGTTTATCGTGGCCAGGCCATCAGAATTTTTACCGAGCCCCTGTGTATCAAGGTGGGTAGCCACGGCATCAAGCTGACTCGCAATATTGTGCGCTGTTGGATCAGAGGCTTCACGCAATTGATCAGCGAGCTTACGAACTTGTTCCGCCTGCCCAGCTTGCGCAGTCGACGCCTGCTGGACGATGGCATTAAGTTGTTGAACACCACCATTGACCTGCGATGCGACACCACCGAGCGTGGCAACACCGCCCGCCAACTGGCCCATCGTTGCATCAATTTTTGCCAGTGGTGCGGTACTCTTCTCCACCTCGGCCTTCATCGTGTCCGCTCCATCGGCAAGCTTGGCTGAACCGTTTGACACATCACCCAGCTTGTGGTCCACCTGGCCGATGCCGTCGTGAATTTTGTCCGCCCCAACCTTTGCCTCACCCATTTTATCCGAGAGAGTAGCAACGCCCGCGCTTGCTTCACCGAGCTTATCGTGCAGTGTGGTGGCGCCACGAGAGAGTTCAGTAGCGCCACTCTGTAACGTCGTAGCACCCCCCGCAAGCTTCACTGCCCCATCTTGTGCCGTTCCTAGCCCAGAATCGAGCTGGTCAGCACCATTTTTGAGATCACCGAGTTTATGTCCAATTTCCTCGGAACCCCCCTGCAGCTTGGTGGAAGCATCAGCAGCCTGAGCAATCCCAGCCCCCGCATCCTGCATACTCACCAGCACTTTCCCAATGGTCTTTTCCCCCAGCGTCGACGAGATCGCCGGAACCATCTCACGCATCGTATTCTGACCAATGAGCGTGGCAAGATAACCATTCGTTGAATTGTAGTTCGTTTGGATCACAGCATGTTCAGCTTTGGTACCACTAGGAGACGCCACAGCCTGAGAAAAACCTGGGGTGAGACGCACCACGAAGTAGTAGTCCCCGTTTTTCACACCCTTGGCCGCTTTGTCGTTACTAACAAAGTCAAAGTGGACCTTCTTATTGCTCTTCAGTGTGTCGACAATCTGATCACCGGCCCGAACAGATTTCCCCTCGACACGAGCGCCCTTGTCATCGTTGACAAATGCGACAGGAAGCTTTTCTACATGACCAAACGGGTTCCAAAACGCCCACAAGTACAAGCACGAGTACAACAGTGGGATAAAAATAATGGCAGCAATCGCAAGGCGCCCCAGCGTGGAACGACGAAAACGACGAAGCTCCGAACCCAAGTTTAAGCCAGAAATCATGATTGTGTCTCCTCGTCAGGCCCGGCGACGACGGCATTGCCTCTACGGATCTCATAGCCAGGTGCACCATCTCCCGGCCGATCACCGACAACCGCGGTCGTACTCAATGTCGCGTCAGCTTCCGTGGAAGTATCCGTGGTACATAACTCAATTAACGTGTGTTCCGGCACGAGCGAATCTGGAAGCGGGTTCACCGTGTTCACCACCACTGGCATTCGTTCGGCCAAGCGTGACAAAACACCAATGAGAGCGAGGCGAAGATCATACTCACGAACCTGCTCAAGATCATCCATGACCAACATCCGGATCTCCTGAGAATGAGCCGGGGCTAAAGCCAGCGAAATCCGGATCAGAATATTATCCAAACTGTTGAGCTCGGCGACATACGCGCCAAGCGGCGGACGTGGGAGATCCCCAAAAACCTCCCCACACACGGACTCGTAATAGTCCTGATCAGCCGGTTTCGTCCACCATATCCACGGCCGTGACCACGCCTTATGCTCAGTTAAAATAGTTTTGAGGCGAACGTCGCCATCGAGACCATCAATAGCCTCCACCCCTGCAACGGCCACCATCTTATTGATCTTACTGGGATGACGCTCCCCCAAAACCGTCAATGAACCCGCATCCAACTTCATCCGACCGGACAAACTCAACGCTAATGATGTCCGGCCTGAACCCCCACGACCACACAGAACCGTCAACCCCCGCCCCGGAACTGTAAAGCTAAGGCTTCCGAACACACGCCCTTCAGCAGCAGACAGAGCAATCCCCTCGGCCGTCACTGCCGGAACACCCTCACCATCACAAAGGTCGGATGCTCGCTGCATACGAGCCGACCTGGCAGCCGACACACCTCCACTATGGACATCGCGTCGCACCGGCACGTCTCCGTAAGATTGACTTTCACGCACGTTAACTCCTCGTGTGACTCGCCGAACTGCCCTTAAGCTCTATACTGCCCCACGTGTCGACACATGAACACACTGTTGCCCACATTATGAACACGTCGTCGGGGTTTTCCCGGCGCGAACGTCTTTCAACGCAGTGACTGCGTCGTCAACGGTGTTCACTTTCGCCAACATGACGCCATCATGGTCGCCTGAGAGTGCTTCCGCACAGTTATCAGCCGGGGTCATAAACATGGTGGCTCCTGCTTTCTTGGCAGCGTCAATCTTATGCGTGACACCACCGATCGGCCCTACATCACCATTGGCATCAATAGTGCCGGTACCCGCAATAAACTTACCGTTGGTCAAATTATCGGGAGTGAGCTTGTCGATAACAGCTAATGTAAACATTAATCCCGCTGAAGGGCCACCAATGTCATCCAAATGGAAATTAATCGACGTGCCGTCCGCCGGGACGTGTTTAACCGTAATCCCCAAGACCGGAGTGTTGTCCGACTCTGCTTTCCGCACCGGAACGGTCACAGTGTCAGACCGTCCATCCCTGGTCACACGGAGAGTCACCTGATCTCCCACTTTATGACGCCGAATAACCGTCACGAGATCCCCTGGCTGTTTAATGGCCTGACCATCAACGGCCTCAATAATGTCACCTTTATGGATCTGATCAACCCCAGGTGGTTGTGATATCACTGTCACCGCCATGGGCCGGTGAAGATATTTCATCGCCGCAACAGTGGCGTTGCTTTCTGAGGAAGCAAACTGCGCCGCATTGTGCTTATTCACTTCTTCAGGTGATTGATTCGATGGAAAAATTTGCTCAAGAGGAACCAGGGTGTCATGTGTCGTTGCCCAGCGGGTAATGGCTTGCGGTAATGACATTCCATGCCGCACGGAAACCGTCGTCATATTGAGATGCCCCGACGTCGGATACGTGCGAGTCCCTGAGATCTCCACAACACTCTTGCCTGCCGACTCGCCTAACGTATTGAACGTCGGGCCTGGCCCTTCGGCTGCATAAGGCACGGAAAGATCAAGTGAGGTTCCAGGGATTGTTGTCATACTCAGTGCAACAGCGGACGCAACCACAGGGATTGCACCGAGAATCATTGTCTTGCTGCGCAGGTTCACAGCGTTCCAGCGTACCGGACACGTTCGTTGCGCTCGTGACAACCGTTCGCTATCAGCATGTGGAGACTTACTTTCCTCAACCGGTACCGTAGGGGCTATGAGTAACCACCGCTTCGGTTTTTCTTCACACCACGATGACAATAATGACGACAACGACCACGACAACAATAAAAACAATGGTGATCACCGCAATAACAACAACGGGCGTCACGGTAATGATGACAATGGCAATGACAGTGGCCCAACGAACCCTTTCGAATCATTTTTTTCCATGCCCGGTGGGTCTAGCGGGGATATTCCTGGGTTTAGCGCATTTCCTGGGGGGTTTGCGTTCAGCGGGTCCCCAGGAAACGGCAATTTAGGCGATATTCTTAGCCAATTTGGAACCATGCTGTCTGGAATGGGTTCCTCGATGAACTCTCCTGACGCCAAAGGGCCCGTCAATTTCGCGATGGCGGAAAAAATTGCGCGACAAACCATTAAGCAATCCAATCCGACACCGGTCCGACACTCCGACCATAAAGCCGTCGACGAATCCTCCAGGCTGGTCGAACTATGGTTGAGCGACGCAACAATTCTCCCCAGCAGAGGACACACACCTCACGTGTGGGAACCCACAGAATGGTTGTCCCGAACATTCCCCACATGGAAGCGTTTTATCAAGCCAGTCGCAGAAAGCCTCGATGAAGCACAAAAAGATGCGCTCCCCGAGGAAGCTAAGCAAATGGCAGGGTCCTTGCTTGGTATGCTGACACAGGTTGGAAGCATGAATATGGGAATGCAACTAGGCCGTATCCTTGGAGACATCGCAACCTCTGTCACGACAGTGACGGAATGGGGATTTTCCCTTGACGATGAACACGGCAGTGCGATCCTCACCGGGCAGCTGGATACACTGGCTGACGAATTCAATAAGCCAAAGCGGGAAATCCTCATCTACCTCTGCGCCCGCGAACTCGCCCACCAACGACTATTGGCGTACGTTCCCTGGCTCGAAGAACGCCTGCTCCTCGCGGTGGAAACGTACTCTCGCGGTCTCTCCCTGGATACATCTGCGATGGAAGAAGCATCGCGCGCCATTGATCCCGAAGCGCTTTCAGACCCATCGCGAATGCAAGATATGTTCCAGCACATCCAAAACATGGACCTTTCACCGCAGATTGTGGCGTCCAATGAGCATGCCGGTGTTCAGCTAGATACCATCCTCTCACTGGTTGAAGGGTGGGTGGATAATGTTCTTGCCGACGCCCTCTTCGACCGCATCCCCGTCATGGAATCAATACAAAAATCCTGGTCAGCGCGCCGCACGATGAAACCAGGTTTGGAAAACATGGCCGGAAACACCGGGCTGGATTTCTCCGCTAGCCATGCCGACGACGCCGCCGAACTATGGCGACGCCTCACCGTTGCAGTGGGCATCGACCGCCGCGACCATGTGTGGGATCACCCCGACTTCCTGCCCACGGCCAACGACATCGCTCACCCTGCCGAATTTATCGACAGCATCCTCGGCGAATCCGACCATGAGGAATTCAACCCCATCAGCGAAATTGAAAAGCTGGAGCGTGAACTCAACGCACAAGCAGGCACAGCACCTCACAGCAACGAAGGCAAGGGCAGCAACCAACCAGATGGCAACACGACGACCACGGATGACAAGTCGAACGACGACAACGCCCCAGGCAACACCCCCCACCAGGACACCGACGATGGCGACATATAGCTCATAGGCGGGGGCAGCTCCCGGCACCCCCGACCCCCTTCTTATCGTTGCTGCTGCCCCATACCACGTCCCCACCGCTGATACGCCTCAAGGTAGCCGTCAGCACGCTCCCACTGATCAATACGGTGTGCCCACGAATAAAACTCGTCTGAGTGGTTCGGAATAAACGTATGGACCAATTCGTGGACAATAACCTGGTCAAGCACGTAATCTGGGACATCTTTAAGGTAATGACTAATCCGAACCCGCCCCGTATCCGGGGAGCATGACCCCCACCGCCGTTCCATATTTGTCACCCAACGGATGTCCGTCCACACCGCTCGATTCTCCAAATACCTCGAATTCAGACGCTGAGCACGCCGTTGAAGATCAGCGTCCGACCGATCCACAACAGATGATCTCTTCTCCACCCGCCGCACAAGAGACTCAACAGACTCCCTCAGCGCCCCAGCTGACATCCCCGCGGGAGCCATCACCACAATACGACCGGCCTCCCGACGCGCCGACAGCGTTTTCGTCCTCCGCGACGACAGCCGAATTTCCACCTCTGGCGCAAAATCCTCCACGATCGCAGCGACATCTCGCTTCACTCTTGGGGGCATGACTTCACTCTACAGCCTTGACCACGCGCGACCGCTACACTACACACAACGCCATGCCACAGGGCACGGACGGGGGAATCGTCACTATATCTACCAGGGGAGCACACCATGCGTTGGCCGCATACGATCTGTCTAGCATCAGGAACCCGCGTTTTCGTCCGACCCGATGGCCTACTCCAAGTCGGCGCTGATCGTTCCACCGCAGTGGTCATCCCCATGACAAACCATGCTGCTGCGCATCGAGTCGCACGGGCACTACTCACATGCACGTCCCCTCGCACCACAGCATCAATCATCGACCGCGTCAAAGCGTCCGTCTCCCATGCCTTCGCACTCACCCTCATCGACGAGCTCCTCCGCACATCACTCGTCATCCCAGGAAATGTCGAACCGGGTCGGAGCCGAGCAAGCATACCACCACCACACACACTCGTCGCCACCGGCGCGTTCACCCACGTACTCGCCGATATGTTCCCCAGCCACCGAATTCTCACCCCCGCCCTCGTCGAAAGGCAAACGGAACCCGCAGCACACCACCGCGATACCTCCCCAACCCTGGACGACGAGCATCACCGCAGCGAACCCCGTGCCAGCATCGTGGCAGGTGCAGTTCCATCCCCCGCATTACTCTCCCGCATCACGAAACCATACATGTTTATCACCGTTCACGACGGCGCGTTGCGGGTCGGCCCAACAATGGTAAGCGCCTCCACGCCCCACTCCTGTGATGAGAATTTCTCCGGTTGCCCTCTATGCATGCACATAGCCACAGTGTCACCGGAGCTCGCCGACGATGTGATCTCCGCACCCAGTGCATCCACACCAACCCTCACACACGAGATGTACACCGTCGCTTCGGGCATTATCACAGCGCAGTGGTCAGCCCTCAACGACTGGCTCACTGTCCCCTCGCTTCCCGTTCCACCGACAATCGGCGCATCAATAAGCCTTAACCCTCGAACAATGGAGGTCTCCCGTCGAGAAATTCCCCGTCATCCACGATGCCCAGTGTGCAGCAGTACAGGCCCACGCTGGCCGTAACGACCCAACGACACACATACCTCTTACGTCGCAGAGGCCGACTCCGCAACGATTCGCAAAATATCCTCCCCATACATCTCTAATTTTGCAGGGCCAATCCCGCTGATCTCTAACAGTTCCGCCGCACTCGACGGTTGGCGCTCCGCGATAGCAATCATGGTGGCGTTACTAAAAACCGTGTAGCTAGGCGTTCCCTGCTGATGGGCACGCCGTAGCCGCCACCGCTGCAGCGCATCAACAAGATCGACGTCAACACCCTCACCACAATCCGCACAATGTCCCACCACTTTTTCCGCCGGCACCGACAACTGCGATCCACACACAGAGCACACCTGCGATCGTCTCGCCCTCGTTCGCGGACGCTCAGACAAATGAGCATCCCCTGGCGCAATACCATCCAGAAATCGGCTCTGCTTTCGCGACGCCCGCCCACCAGATTCACGCGCCAAAGACCAACTGACGTGTACATGTTCACGGGCACGAGTCACAGCCACATACAGCAATCGTCGTTCTTCCTCAATGGCCCACGAGCCTGCCGCGATCGCCTGCCTCATGGGAAGCGTCCCTTCGGTCACACCGACGATAAAAACAGCGTCCCATTCCAAACCCTTCGCAGCATGAGCCGTCGCCAAGGTGACACCCCCCACCCCGGCAGGAGGACGGTGAGAATGCGCACGGTCACGCAGAATGCTCATGACGGCAGGCAAATCCGCCCCCGGAGACGCATGAATAATGTCCACTGTCAGGTGATACAAGGACGACAGCGACTCCCACCGCTCACGAGCGCGCTCACCCGCAGGCGCGTGAGGAGAAAGACCTCTACTCGCCAATACGGCTCTCACATCAGCGATCAATGGATCACCCGTATGTATCGTCCCCGACGTCATATGAGCATTGGCAAGCCGCTCCAATTCTGCCAACGATTCCATGATCTCAGCACGATCGAAAAAGCTACGCCCACCACGAACATGATGAGGAATATTGGCTTCATCCAGGGCATGCTCAAACTTTTCCGACTGCGCATTCAAACGAAACAGAATAGCAATCTCCGACGGAGGCACACCGGACTCAATAAGACGGCCAATCCGCTGGGCCACCGCTGAGGCCTCCTGGGATTCATCATCGAACTCATCAAATACTGGTTCAGGACCTTCAGGCCGCTGACCTTCAAGGCGAAAAGCGGAGGTCGACACCCCACCAGTCGCCTTCGCAATCACCTTGTTCGCAAGATCAACGACTTGCGGTGTCGAACGGTAATCACGGTGCAGACGAACTACCGTGGCATTCTCAAAGCGTCGAGAAAAACGCAAAAGAAAGGCAGGGTCCGCCCCGGTAAAAGAATAAATGGTTTGATTGGCATCCCCCACGACGGTGATGTCATCACGATCGCCAAGCCACCCATCGAGCACACGTTGTTGTAGTGGTGTCACATCTTGAAACTCATCGACCACGAAACTTCGATACCGCGCACGAAATTCTTCAGCAACTTCCGGAAGATTTTCCATCGCACCCGCCACATACAACAGCAGATCGTCAAAATCCAGGAAAATGCCCTCAGGTGTCGCCTTAATATCTTCATACGCCTGGTATGCGGCAGCAACCTTCTCTGCAGAGATAGGGGGCTCACGGCGCAGGTGCTCAACACGGTGCTCGTAATCTGCGGCAGAAATAAGGCTGGCTTTGGACCATTCAATCTCACCCATCACGTCACGAATAGTGTCTTTAGTCGCTGTGACCCCAGTCTTCCTCAACGCCCGCGATACCATGCGGAACTTGTCATCGAGGATTCTCCACGGCAAATCCCCAGCAATACGCGGCCAAAAGTAAGAAAGCTGCTTCCGAGCGGCAGCGTGAAATGTTCGTGCCTGAACCGACCCTGCGCCCATAATGCGCAGCCGCTCCCGCATCTCTTCAGCAGCCCTCGTGGTAAACGTCACCGCGTGAACTTGGTGCGGGGACACAAACCCTTGGTCGATCAAGTAAGCGATACGATGGGTGATCGTACGAGTCTTTCCGGTCCCAGCACCTGCAATGATGCTCAGTGGCCCACGAGGCGCAGTAGCTGCCTCATACTGATCAGAATCGAGTTCGTCAAGGGACAGGTTGAGGCGATTTCGCCCCCCGCTCATCCGGCCACGCATCACGGCCATTGTTGTCCCTCCCGTATCCGTCCCATCATGAGCGCCATCACGACACCACTGCTCTTTCGGCTGCGCCAGACTACTTCTTCTCTACCCCGCATTGCGAGGCTTCACGGACTTGGCATGAGGATTCCGAAGCCCACTCCCCTGACCTTGTGCCCCATCGGCGGAATAGACGCGGCGAACATAGAGCAACCGATCACCCTGTTCCACCACGTTCGCCTCAGGGGAGTCGATGCGATAAAGCTCACCAGACCGCACCACGCCGAGCACAATATCGGACAGGTTTCTAGGATGCCCGCCCACTTCGTCGTCCCGAACGACACGTTCAGTAATGGAAAATCCTTCGTCAGGGCTCAGCAGGTCCTCCATCATTTCGACAACGGAGGGCGTCATAGTAGCCAAACCCAACATACGGCCCGCGGTCTCCGAAGAGATAACAACAGAATCAGCACCCGATTGCCGCACCAAATGAACGTTTTCAGACTCGCGAACACTTGCAACAATCGTCGCGGACGGCGCAATTTCACGTACAGACAAGGTCACCAACACCGCAGTGTCGTCCATATTCGGAGCAACAACCACAGATCGAGCCCGCGACACACCGGCAAGACGTAACACATCCGCCTTCGTTGCAGACCCATTGACTGTCACCAGACCACGGTTTTCGGCGGCAGCAAGGGCATCTTTATCAGTGTCAACAACAACGATCTGGTTCGGCGGAACTCCATCTTCAACAAGAGCCGACACAGCAGACCGACCTTTAGTGCCATAACCCACGACCACGGTGTGGTTGCGCAATTGTCTCCTCCACCTCTGAATTTGTAGTGCACGACGGGATGCTTCAGTCAGAACGGACAGCGTTGTACCCACCAATAACACCAGGAATACGATGCGCATTGGGGTAATAACCAGAATGTTGATAATGCGCGCATTCTCTGTGACGGGCGTGATGTCACCATAGCCCGTCGTCGTCAAAGAAACAGTGGAATAGTACAGGGCATCGATGAACGTGAGCTGTTCAGAATACCCATCCCTATCTAACCAACAAATCACCGACGCCAGGAGTAACAGCACCAGGGCATAGAAAAAACGCCGAACAATGAGCCACCACGGGCTCAGTGGTGCCTGAGACGGAATCCGGACGATATTCACGAGAGCATGGACCGGTAAGTTGTTGAGGGGCGCCTGATCCCCACGCTCTTTGAAGCGCTCACGCATGACATATCACCCGCATAGCGTGTCGTTCTCCTCACTGGCTGGTGGTCGACGAATTCATTAGCTGTTCCTGCATACTATCGCCAGACGCCGGTTATTCTGAGTTGTCCAGTGTAGAAAGAACATCACGAATGATGTCATCCGGGGTTGCTAGATGATCAGGTTCATAGGTCTCATTCAGCCTGACATAGTGGAACGCTGCTCTAATAATGTCATTTTCTGCCCCTATCTTCGCTAAATCACGACGCAACGCCTCCTTGTACACGGCGAGTTGAATTTCCGCTCGTGCCATCGCTCGCCCAATGGGTTTGCTCCCGGTTTTCCAGTCAACAACAATCCACTCGGTGCCACCATCGTTGGTGTCACGTTTAAAAACGGCGTCCATGCGACCACGGATGTAATAACCACCCAGGTTAAGCACAAAGGGACGCTCGACGTCCCATGCTGCCTGCCCTGCCCATTCCGACTGCATAAACGCATCCTTGAGTCGATCAAGTTCCGGCTGGGACATGTCAACGTCGTGATCCTCATCACGAGGATCCCACAATTCGTCATCATCAATGAGTGTCGATGATCCGCCAAGCTCAGTTTCAAGCCAGTTGTGAAAGGCCGTTCCACGTTTCGCATACGGATTCGGTTTAAACGGAACTGGGCGCGCACGGCGACGTGCGAACGCTTCGACATCATCAGCGGCTGAAATAATTTCAGAGGTTGTCAACTCCATCCCCAGGGGGACGTCAACGTGGCTAGCGTGCGCTGCCCGCGCTTCTTCAATGAGCGCAGTAGTCTCGTTTTCCCACGTCGCAGCCAACGTTCCGGGATCAGCGTGGGGAGCATACCGGTCAGCGTCGTGGGCTCCCTCCTCCACGAGATCTGTCATCGCTGCCCGTACAAGCTCGGCTGCCCTGTCCACGGACTGGCGACGGTCGCCTAGTGGATCCTGGGGCCACATGAGCTGGTCTTCCTCGCACGTGTCGGCGACAGCCTCGTCAGCAGATGGTTCCGTGAGGTCAATGGTCCAGGTGGGATGATCGCCACCGGAGGACACCGTGAGCCGCACCGGCCCGTCGGACTCAGTTGACTTGAGTGTGTCCATGTTCTCATCGATATTAATGCCCAATTTGTCAGCAACAATGTTCTGCACATCGAGAAAACGTTGAAACTTCGCCAACGACCTCGAGGTACCCTGTTTCTGACTATGCCCCGAAACGAGGAGTCGACGCGCACTTCGCGTGATCGCAACGTAAAAGAGGAAATCAGCCTCCCGCCTATCGACGGCGCGGAGTTCTTTTTTGTATTCTTTATGAGCCGCGTCAAACTCTGTCCAGTCTGTGAGCTCATCATCCTCAAACACTGGGAATCCAAGTGGGTTCGTGGGGGTCTGCGGATCACCACGAAGCCCAGAGGGCAACGTGTGAGAGACTGTTAGCCATGATTTCGCTGACGGGCGAGTAGGCTCGCCGACATATGTTCCTTCGTCGCAAAATGGCACAGCAACAACGTCCCACTCAAGCCCTTTAGCGCTGTGAACTGTAAGAATCTGAACTTGATCAGCATGAACAGCAACTTCTCCAGCTTCTAGACCTCTCCCGGGAGAATCTGTCGCGGCTGCCAGATACGCCAAGAACTCGTGGGTACTTCCACCACGGGTGGTGAAATCTTCGGCAACGTCGCGGAGCCGGTCAAGGTGAATAGTTCCCGCTGCACCATCATCTGATGGATCTTGGCGGGCGAGTACTTCCGCTCGAATATGTAACGTTGACTCAATGGAGGCAATGAGGTCCGGAAGAGGGACCACCGTACTCTGCTGACGTAACCACCTGAGTTCAGCAGATAGTGCTTCCACACGTCTGCGTCCTTCGTCGCTCAACGACGGTGAGGCCGTGGTCGAATCCACCCCCACGCCAAGGTCCGCGATCGCGTCAGCAAGACTGACCTCTGTTCCATCACCTGGAAGCTCAAGGCCATCAGCTCTCTGGGCAAACACGTCGATCGGTGCTAGGTGCTCCTGTGGTTCTTGTTGGTTCTGATTCCGGTCGAATGCTCCTGGCTTGAGCTGTTTGGCCCTGAGATTGAGTGCTTTTATGTCACGAGTTCCGATCCGCCATCGTGGGCTACTCAACACCTGCAGTGTCGCGTCATCGTCCGCAGGATTAACGACAACGCGCAGCACGGAGAGCACCTCCCTCACCTCAGGGATATCAACAAGCTCGTCGGTCGATATGCTGAAAGGAATGCCACGTTTTCTCAGAGCATCGGCAAATGGCTGAACCTGATTATTCTTGCGTACCAGAATCGCACCGGTAAATGGTGAAGCTTTCCGCCCGACAATATCGCGCTGACGCAGTGCAGCACGGTATTCGTCCTCCATGGAGTCCACCACCCACTCCACCTCGGACGCCTCGTCGAGCGCCCATGTCACGGATACTTCTCCTGAACAGTCAGGTCGACCACTTGTTAATTCAGTGACAAAATCCCTGCTGGTAACACCATCAGACGTCTGTTGTCCCTGGTGTGATAGTGCATTTCGTGCCACCGTGTTGGCCAGTTCAAGCACTTCATTCGGATTTCGAAATGACTCGGACAGCTCTTTCTTCGAACACGGGACACAAGTATCCCCCTCCCGCCGAGGAAAGTCATCGATAAATTGATAAAGATTGCCCGGGGTCGCGCCTCGAAAACCGTAAATACTCTGCATTGGATCCCCCACCGCGGTCACACCGACAGGAGCCTCAGACCCACTATGACCACCATGTATTCCGAATAAATGATGGAGGAAAGAGTGCTGCGCGTGGTTAGTATCCTGGTACTCATCGAGGAAAACCGCACGATAACGAGTACGAATTTCCCTTCCGACCTCAGGGTGTTCTTTAACCAGCTTCGTCGCCGCAGCGGTGATCTGACCATAGGTCATCAGCAGACGATCTGAGAGCCTCTCATTAAATTCTTCCTGATATCTGAGGAGCATAAGCCGATCAATCTGCGACTGACAGAACGCCTGTGGATCGGATTTCAACACCCCTGACTTATGAGTAGCCCCCTCCATGGCGGTCACATTATCAATCAGCGCTTGCGATTCCTCGCGCACGTGATCCGGCGTCACCACATGACTTGTCATCGCCTCCGACAGGCCAAGCATGCTCGTGCGAGCCGTCGATTTGGCCCCCGAAAATTCATATTCCAGGCGCTCATCCTTATACCCCATGTTGTCAATGACACGGCTGGCAATGAGCCATTGTTCGGCCATATCAGCAACCCTCGCTGCAGGCTCAATGGGTACCAGCAACCCAAATTCATTGAGGATCTTTTGCATGAATGAGTCATAGGTCACGACCGTCTGTTGGATTTCCTGCATATCCGTCCGACGTCGGTCCCCTGGCGGCAGTGATTGAATAAGGTCGGTGTGAGAGAGTTGAGTCAGACGCGTCCGGATACGCGCATTCAATTCACCCACCGCTTTTCGTGTGAATGTGAGACCGAGAATTTGGTCAGTAGAAACGTAACCATTGGCAACGAGCCACACGGCCCGCGCTGCCATGGTTTCAGTCTTTCCTGCTCCAGCACCTGCGACAACGAGTTGGGGCTCCAACGGAGCCTCAATCACATGTCGTTGCTCCGCGGTAGGTGCGGGGCGATTCAACGCTGTCGCGATATCAACAGCAGAAAATTCACTGTCCTGCGTGGGGTGAGTCATCCTTCGTCCTGTCCACTACTGAATGTACGACTTTTTACAGCTGTAGAAGTGCCTCGTGATGTGGGCGACGGGGAGGGGCAATCCGAGACAATCGACAGAGAACTACGGAGCATCTGTAGGCCCCAATGAGACTGAACCCACTGTCAGGGCCGATCTCATAGTGTCCTGCAAAGACGTCGACCCCGTCGTCGACAGCTGCGTCTGAGAACAGACGGAAAATGCGGGGCCAGCCATGATCTGGGCAAGATCAATGAGAGTACGTTTCCACACGTCGATCTCCTCATTCGTCAGAGGCTGCTGGACACGTGGCTTTCTATGGTTGTATTTCAGGAAAATGAGTTCTGCGCCATTCAACCGGTTATCCGCCGACGATTGACCATCACCATGGTCAGACCTTTCCGACGGCCTATCAGAGACTGCTTGTCCACCACAGTGTTGAGCCACAGCGATTTGATACGTTTTGACTTGTGGCTGGTCAACCATATCTTTTTCTCTCACCTGGTGTCCCGTTTTGAAATCGATGATGTAGAATTTCCCATCATCATTTTCTTCAAGGCGATCAATCCGACCACTTACGATGACATCGTCACCCGATTCTGTCTGACCGATCACCGCATCAATCCGCTTTTCAATCTCAACAGGGCCAGTAGCAGCCGCATCGCGCTGATGAAGTTTCTTGACTAGTCGGGTAAATACGTCGGTCCACTCGTCGATGTTCTCTGCTGTTTTCCACGCCTGCTCCCCCAAGAGGCGTGGAACTGTTGCGAGGAAAACGCGTCGCACATCGTCTTCATCTGCACCGTGTTCGAGGGCTTCTGCTGCCGCATGCGTCAAAGTGCCAAGCAGCGTTGAACTAGTCTCGCTCTGTCCTGCGCGCATACTATCCCAAAACGCCGTCGCGGGACACGTGAGGTAACGCTCCACTTGAGAGGGGCTAATCCGGTACGCGGTGCCAGGCTCGTGCATGCTTTCTTCTGTTGATAATCCGTGGACACCCCACCACTGGCGTGGGTCCGCTCCTGCAAGCATTGAATCCCGCGACGGGGCGTCGCCCGCAGCTAAGGCGAGACGCGCGAGTTGACGCGCAGCCTGCTTACGTAGGTGATTCGGCGTGTTGCTGGCCTCTACTGCTCGCCTGAGCTCAGCAATCAACGAGTCTGCCGATAAGACACGAGGAAACATTCCATTCGACATCATCGCGAGCTGAGGGAGAACCTCGCTGCCCCCGCAACGACCAGGTCGATCGTCTGATTGCCGAGCCTCCGCCACCTGTTTACTCTCATCGTTCAACACGCCGTCAACGCGAGTAATCTCCTCCACGAAACGCGACCTCGTATCGTCGTCAGCCGCATGTGCACCCACCGCCGTGACCAGTAACGACCGACGCGCTCGACTCACCGCAACCAAAAATAGGCGGCGTTCCTCGGCCAATCGATCATCGTATCGCCCACGCCGGTTCTCTGGCCGTCCCGGTGTAATCCCACGGTCGAGAAGATCCACGAACTCTTCCTGCTGAAAAATCGACCCTGTTTCAGATAACGACGGCCACACTCCCTCCTGCACACCCGCGACGACAACGGTGTCCCATTCGCGACCAACAGTCGCATGGGCAGCAGACACATCGACAGCATCGCGCAGAGGGCCGCGCCGATCACGAGCCCCCGTCGGCAGTTCTTGCTCGGTAATGAACTGCGTGAACGAGGTCATCGTGCTGTGCGGGTGACGTTCAACATAGTCGCCCGCGGCATCAAATAGTGACATGACGGCATCCAAATGCCGATCCGCCATGGATCCGGTGGCCCCACCTCGTAGTGACTGATTGGCCAACGCGTCCGACACACCAGCAGCGTCCCACACCGCCCAGAGGATTGCCTCGATGCTGTCTCCCCGTCGAAAGGCATCGTGGCCCGCGTGGATAACATCACGAACCCGCATAATGAGATCATGTTCACGTCCGCTCAGATACTGCGTAACCTCGGCAAGCTCGCCACCGAGGAGAATGAACCGTAACGCGTCAATCGAACGATACGCAGCAGTGCCCTCATTCCCGCTGTCTATGCTGATCGTGGCAGTCAGGTCCGCTGCCGATGCAGGACTATCAATCTCAAGTTTCATAAACCCACGACGAAGGCCACGCAAGATCCGTCGAAAAGTAACAGGATCTCCACCACCAATGGGGCTAAGAATCATGCGCTCTAGTTCATCATTGGTGACATCCTCACCAATGGCACACCTCACTGCCTGAATGATGGATCGAACCATGGGCTGCTCAGACAAAACAATATCGGTGGGATCGTCAGCGACTGGCACGCCGGCTGATAACAATCCACGCCGAATAGGCGAAGCGTGCACCTTCGAACGGACAATGACAGCGATATCCCTCCAGGGAACTCCGTCCACAACGTGTGCCCGACGCACTCGATCGACGATGGCAGCAACTTCCGCTGATGGTGACGGGAGAACACGCACATCAGCATCACCACGGGCCGTATCATTCGCACCAATCGGAGCACCCGTGTCCCCGGATTCCGGACCGGCGCCCCCAGCGCGCCCTGCGTTGTGGTAACGAATCTCTTGCGCCCAGTGAACACTGTCCGGATGTCCCGTCGCATCAGCCACCCGGGCTGCCAATTCCGCCACAGGTGCAGCCATTCGTTTTGTCCCAGCCAGGTGGATGATGTGCTCTTTTTTCGCTAACTCATCGGCATATTTCGTGCTACCACCACGAAAACGAAATACTGATTCTGACTGCTCACTGGCAACAACGGTCAACCGAGCGCGAGCACGACAACGATCAACTAATTCGGAGGACAACGGATCAAAAAATTGGGAATCATCGATCAGGATGACGTCATAGTTGAGGGAATCCACCACCGTGTCATCCGTATCTATCGCATCAACTGCTGCGCGGATAAGTTCTGACGCATTGAGCGCATTCGCCCCCATCAGACGGGTCGAGGCCCGGTATTCATCGTAAAAATCTGCAGCTGCAACCCACTCATCACGCCCCCACTCACGGCCATACTCGCGAAGGACTCTCGAGGTGCATCCGCGCTCGGTCGCACGCAGGAGGAAGTCACGAAGCTGGCGGGCTAAACCCAGCGTAGGCAGAGCCGGTCGCAGCCGCTCTGGCCACATACTCGACCCTCTGTCGCTGTGTTCGCGAAGCATATCTCGAACCAGTGCGTCATGTTCGGCACCGGTGAGCAAGCGCGGGGCAGGTGCACCCGGCGTATGCGCCGCCTGATGACGCACGACCGCAAAGGCAAACGAGTGAACTGATCGTGCAATCGACTCAGCAAAAATACGCTCCACGATCGGCGACTCCCCCGACACAGAGGCCGACCGAGACCCATCACCACATTCGATCTTTTGTTCGATTGAATGTAATAGCCACCGATTCACCCGGCTAGCAGCATCCTTCGACGGAGTCAGAAACAACAGGGAATCTGGATCAGTCCCCGCCATTATTTCCGCCCGGGCAATATCACGTAACAACGACGAGCGCCCCGAACCAGGACCACCTGTAACCACAAAAGTTCCTGATGATGAGCCCGCTGTCGCGATCAACTCTGCAGCCGACCCACCCCAATGAAAATCGTCATTCACCGATGATTCTTTACGAGGCCGGGTACGAAGTGAGCTATGGCGAGTCATGCCACCATTGTTGCACTAGGTGAGGACACGCCGCGCCCGAACGACCTCAACCATACGTTTCAACCCCACCAACGAACTCGCTTTCGCACCGGGGTGTAACGCATGAACAAACAACCGATACAGCACAGCACGAATCATCATTTCGTCGAAGTCAGGAACATGTGACCACCGCGAAGCCAAACTGTCGTCAGCATTCCCCCACGCCATCCCATCAACAACAGTTAACGCAACTGGCCATGCATGCGGATGAAACACCGGGGGGATCTCTGTCACCACAGCGGGCGACGAACCATCGAACACCGTCGTACCTACCATGTCCGACGAGACCACCCTATTTGGCGCTGTGACCTCGTCCCGCAACCCCGCCACCGACGACGCCAACTCTAACGCCTGCGCCACCGTCGAGCTCGCCACAGCAGCAACATCCAGTCCCGGCGCGATCACCTGTGACGGGTCTTCCGAGAACGCCGCAGCATCGGCAGCTGCAAAGAGATGATAAGTCGTCCACGGGCGCTGGTTGAGATCAATGTGTGGAATGGGGTTTTCACTGAGGCGGTCGTGTCCACCCACCCCCATGGCATCATCAATAGATTCAGACAGAAGGAGAGCAGCCGCGGCAATTTCGTCGAACCGGGGTGCTGGGTGTCCCTGAACCCATGTATCAGCATGCCAGCCCCCGAGAATGTAACGCCCATCTGATGAGCTGAGGGGCCGGACAACACCGATTCCCCGTGGTCTCAACTTATGGCGCATTTTCGCGGACCAGATCGCGGTGTCTGCATCGTGAGCACGACGAAGAACAGCTGATTGTACTTTCCAGCCATATCCCCATTCACGGCCCAGCAATTCTGGTTTTCCACGGTCAGCTCGGAAACCCATCAGAATCGGGTCTGACGGTGGGGACATGTCGTGGATCGGTGACGGCTCCGCTGAAGACATGGGTGCAATCCTTACAGTGCCGTTGAAGCGAATCCGACGGGGCGGGTTGTCTCCGCCCCGATTTCTACGTAGGCAATGGCGGCACGGCGAATCACATACGTGCGCCCATTGGCATCGTCGATACTAAGAATAGCGCTGGCTTCCGCCGACTTCGCGAGGGCGCTGCTGATTGTCGTAGTCATCTCCTCTTTGTTCCCTGGTGAGTTAATAACCAGCTCGCGCGGGTTATCAGTAAAACCAATCTTGATTTCCATCATCAATCCTTTGGTGGGTTGTTGGATTATTAAGGACACACGCCGGCCAGCCCAGCACTGGCCATTGTAAGGGCCACGATAGGATAACCACCATGACGGAGAAGCGGCGTTCGCAGCACACACGTACATCATCGCGGAAGCGGAGGGCTGTCCGGCGTTCAGCACGCTCCACGACAGCACCCCAACCGGAGTCCACGCACGTGTCGAAGTCGACGCCGCCAGCTCCCACACCAGCACATGAAGGTCCCCGTTCGCTTGGCGCACAGTCGGAGGGGCCAACGTTTGAGGATCTTGGGGTTGCTGCTGAGATCGTCGATGCTCTCGGCGCTCACGGTGTCACTCACGCTTTCGCTATTCAGGAGCTCACATTGCCACTGGCTCTCGATGGCAAAGATCTCATTGGTCAAGCGCGGACTGGTATGGGTAAAACCCTCGCGTACGGTGTGCCGTTACTGGATCGTATTTTCGACGATGCCGCCATTGCTGAACTTGATGGTACACCGCGCGCGGTGATCATCGCCCCGACCCGTGAACTTGCCTCTCAGGTTGCTGAGGACGTGGCCATGGCCGCGGAAAATCTGGCGAATTTCAATGATGAACACCGCTCGCTGCAGGTGACCACAATTTGTGGTGGTCACTCCTTCGACAAGCAGATTGACCAACTGAAGAAAGGCACTGATTGTCTCGTCGGTACTCCCGGCCGACTTCTTGACCTTTGTCAACGCGGTGAACTCGACTTATCCAAGGTTGCTATCCTTGTGCTCGATGAAGCAGACGAGATGCTCGATCTCGGGTTTCTCCCCGATATCGAAGCAATCCTCACACACGTGCCTGAGACCCGCCAAACAATGTTGTTCTCCGCAACAATGCCCGGCCCCATCATGGCATTGGCCAGGACATTCATGAACAAACCCGTCCATATTCGCGCTGAGGGCTCAGATGATTCATCAACGCACGCGACCACCAAACAGGTGGTATTTAAAAATCATAAACTCAATAAGAGTTCCACGCTTGCTGCCATCTTGCAGGCCGAAGGCCGCGGCCGCACGATCATCTTTACACGAACCAAGCGCTCTGCCGCCGATGTCGCCGATGACCTCGCTGGACGTGGTTTCCTCGTCGGTGCCGTGCATGGTGACATGGCACAACCTGTCCGCGAGAAGTCCCTGGAGGCGTTTCGCAACAATACGATCGACGTGCTTGTCGCCACCGACGTCGCCGCACGAGGTATAGACGTTGACGATGTCACCCACGTCATCAACTACCAGGTTCCCGACGATGCAATGACCTATGTGCATCGCATCGGCCGGACTGGGCGTGCTGGGCGTACCGGGACGGCTGTCACGCTCGTCGGCTGGGATGAGATCATGAAATGGAGAGTCATCGACGATGAGCTTCAGCTGAACGTCGGTGATCTTGACGAATGGTTTTCGACGTCTCCCCAGCTACGGGCAGCACTCGACATTCCGGCCGATGCTGATGAGAGGATCGGAGAATCACGTCCGGTTTTTGGTGGCGCACAAGTATTGCGCCCCAAGCGCAAGAGCGCGAAGAATGCGTCGCGGCCACGTCGCGATGATCTCCGCCGCCGGTCTGAGACACGCTCACATCGTTCCCAGTCAGGATCTCATTCCAGACGGGGCGGCCCGCGGTAGCCGCTGAACGTACACGTAAGGTCACAAGTTTATGAAGAAGTTCGGGCCCCGGGTTCCCGCGGAGCGTGCCACGCGCGCTGATCGTATTGCGGTTATTGTCATCACAATCATTGCTGTCGTGTGGGTGGGTGGTGTGTGGTTAACGTCGGAGGCCCGGCATTCTCACCTCTCCCCTGCTCATGGAGAACCCGAGGCCGACAACCGACTGGCTGTCGTTCCCGCCTCCCTCCATCAGGCCTGGACACATCCCGTCTCCGGACCTGCTCCCACAGCGCCTCTTGTCAGTGGGTCTACCGTCGTCACAACGAGTGATACCCGTGTGGAAGGCCTCGACCCCGCCACTGGATCAACTCGCTGGTCGTATTCGCGTGACCGTAATCTCTGTGGCATCGCGGCATCGTTTTCACAAGTTATCCCTGTATTCAAAGGCCCGGGCGGCTGTGGTGAGGTTCACTCACTCAAAGGTGACACTGGGCGTTATTCGTATTCACGGTCGTCAGCCAATACGAGCCCCATTGCGATGGTTCGTTCCAACGATCATGTTGGCGTCGTGACGCCGTCCAGGATGGAGCTGTGGCGCGATGATCTGGTGCGCACCGTAGAGTTCGGTGATGTTGATAATCCGGCAGAGCCTGGTCTTCAACCATTCACAGGATGCACAATCCGTTCTGCCCTCACACGATCCAATATGCTCGGGGTTGTCGAAAACTGTCCTCACGATAAAAAATCTGGGAACCACGCGATGCTCCGCCTCATGAAGGCCGTCCCTCAGGACTCGCGGAAGCCAGAGATTATCCAGTCCTACAACTTAGGTTCTGAGACCGCACACATCGTTGCCATTGGGGAGGATAAGGCTGCTGTCTACGTGGATGCCACGACACCACGCATCGACGTCGTTGATACGAAAGGGCATGTGACGTCATCTCGGGACGTCACGCCATCCCCGCTGATTAACGAGGACGCTCACGTAAATACGGCCTCGGAACACCATGTGTTTGAACCTGCCGTCAGCGATGGGCCCCACCATATGTTCTGGTGGGATGGTGCCCGCCTCTATGCCTTTGATCCTGAGTCCCTTTCCGTTGATTTTGTGGTCGCCGATTCGTTAGGAACCGGTGACGTCATCGGGGATCATCATTTGCTTGCGCCGACCAATGGTGCCGTGAGCGTCATCGATACACGGACAGGGCGAGTTGAGAAAACTATGCCGGTCGATCGTCAAGGTGGTTCCCCCGCGCCTGTGGGTCTTCGTATCGCGGGGACGACGGTCGTGGAACGCCGCGGAGATGCACTAATAGGTTACCGCGCCGAACAGGCGCCCTAGCTCCCGTACCTCGACGCAGCCCACGAGACTGCAGCAGGGTTGAAAATCAATCCAAGCCCGATGAGTGAGATCAACAGTGTCGGAATTCCAAGCTCCGGGCGGGAGGAGGACAACATGTACCACACGACCGGGAGTAACAACATGTTCAGCATGGCAACCGGGGCCCGCCCCCACCGCTTTCCGCGCGACAATCCCCATCCCGCCGCAGCGACCGTACCGAAAATAATGACGAACCACAGTGCTGTCCCGTAGCCGCTTCCCCAGCTGGCGAAGATTCCCTCCACTTTCGCATCGCCAGTGCCGGTTCCACGGATTGCGTGAAAAACGAGAATTGCTGCGGCACATAATCCCGCTGCACCTTCAGCCATCCCGACGACGCCAGCCCATTTCACTGTTGTGGGAAGCGATGGTGTGTTGTCTGTGGACTCCCGACATTCTTCGGACACGGAGTGTGCGCCCTGATCGGTGCGCGTTGCCGGTGACTGTTGGGCAGGTTGCCTTTGGGAACCACGATTAACCGAACGCTTCTTTCGGGAACTAGACACATGCTCACTCTAGCAACCGTGTCCGTGGGCACCGAGTAGATGTGGGTAGCGCTGCCATGGTGAGGTTGTTGTCGTTGCAGCCGCTCGCAGCGGACATTATGGTCACTGGGCACCGGGCGGCAGGTATGACGTGATAGCGAAGGTCAGTGTGTTCCTTATTGTGTGTTCCTTGTCTGCGACTAGTATGTATTTTTAGGTGAGGCTATGTCGAAGCTATGATTGTGGGAAGTAGAAGCAAAATTTTGTAGCATGATAAGGGGAGTAGCCTCCGCGTCAAAACCAATTCCTGTGACGTTAGCCACAATTCTCCCCTGAACTCTGGAAATACCGGCCAACCCATGCCATAGTCTTCCAGGTACGCACAACAGTAGGACATATGCGCCTGCTGACGAGGGTGCTGTTTAGAGGATCAGGTTTCCGGAATTCACCCGGCCGTCCTCACGCAATCAACGCTGAAAGCCATGACCATGGCTATTTTTGGCGTGCCCATCGACCGATACATCGGTTGAGCTAGCACGAAACCAAACACAGCACCCTCCACCCCACCACACTGTCAAGGAGATTTTCATGGATTGGCGCCACAAAGCTGTCTGTCGAGACGAAGACCCAGAACTTTTCTTCCCTGTCGGCAACTCTGGTCCCGCTTTAGCCCAGATCGCCCGCGCTAAGGTTGTGTGTAACCGCTGCCCAGTAACCTCACAATGCCTTGCATGGGCCATCGAGTCCGGCCAAGACGCCGGCGTCTGGGGTGGAATGAGCGAAGACGAACGTCGCACTCTGAAGCGTCGCCGCAACCGCAACAACTCCCGCCGACGCGCCACGGTCTAAACACACCCCACCACCACGTATGGACACACACAGACACAGCGGCCCCACCAACGTGGGCCGAACCCCGTTAGCCATCGTGGTAACCATGGGATAAAATCACCATCCTATGGCGTCGTGACGGCCCGCTTTCTGGCCCCGGCTCCAACAACAAACACGAGACGTGCTGAGCACGTCCACTGCACCCGATACAGCAAAGGAGAGCCGCGATGAGCAAGCGTGGACGCAAACGCAAAGACCGCCGTAAGAAGAAGGCCAACCACGGAAAACGGCCCAGCGCCTAACAATACGGTGCACAGCGTGCATGCGGCGCGCACAGCGCCAAGTAAACGCAATAAATACACAGCAAAAAAAGGGGGGTGAATCTTGTTGAGATTCACCCCCCTTTTTTTGATTCAAACTCACCACGCAGACCCGGCACACAGAATGACCACCCCCTACCCCCTGAGCACCTACATGTAGCGAATGTGCTCAGTGATGGCAATATGAATCCGCGTGCGCAACTCATGCGATGCAGCCTCTGAACAACTCCGCCGAAGAAGACTACGCACCTCCTGCTCAATCCCATATGCCTCACCATGCTCCGGACAATTTTTCACCAAGTCCATCAGAGCCTGCCGCCGCTGCGCATCGCACGGCTGGTCAAGAAGATCATTTAGCTCATCAATGATGTCATGACAACAACCATCGTGCGCATACCCACCGGCCGATGCTGACGAACCTGGCTCACCAGACTCCCCACCCCTGGACCTCTTCCCACAGCGATGAGTCATGGGATCATCCTTTCCTCCACGCGACCGTACTTAATTTCTAGTGTGCTTGGCTTGGAGCGCCATCTTTACGCGGAACCACTCTGAGGGAGCTCCTTACGATCAACACAACCAATTCCCCGCTCCGACGCTACTTCCTTCAACGCTCCACGCAGCTTTTTTCTTCCACGGTGAAGCCGACTCATGACCGTTCCCACCGGGGTACCCATCACCTCCGCAATTTCCCTATAGGGCAGCCCCTCAACATCCGCGTAATACACGACCATCCGATTGTCCTCGGGGAGATCCATCAGAGCATCCCGGATCCGCTCATCAGGGATATGCTTCAGCGCCTCTACCTCAGTGGACTCGAGCCCCGTTGAATCATGCTCAGCATGAGCAGCCAACTGCCAATCCGTTACCTCATCGGTGGGGGATTCTATTGGCCGTCGTTGTGCTTTACGGTAATCATTGATGTACGCATTCGTCATAATGCGGTACATCCAGGCCTTCAAATTGGTGCCCTCTGTGAAGGAACCAAAATTACGGTACGCCTTCATATATGTTTCCTGGACAAGATCTTCCGCATCTGGCGGATTCCGCGTCATCCGTAGCGCCCCTGCATAGAGCTGGTCCACCAGCGGCATTGCCTGCTCCTCAAAATCGGCCTGGTCAGCCACAGCGAACCTCCTCACCATGCATACGTGGATTCGCAAATCACTCACTATCGTAACCAACCCCACACCCGCTGAAAGCCAAACCCAGATTTTCCCAACACCGTGACGCAGACCAACTTGAGGTTCCACCACACAACAAGCAACCCGCTGATCACTTGTACACCCTCATGTCAATAATGCAACAATGGCAATCGTGAATGCGCAGTCCCCTCAACCCCCACTGTGGGCAGCTCCCACCCCCAGCCACCCCATCGACGCTGCCATCAGCGTCCCTGGTTCCAAATCAATGACAAACCGAGCCCTCGTGCTCTCTGCACTGGCCACCGGCCCATCAACCATCCGCGGGGCACTGCGCAGTCGCGACACCGAACTCATGATGACTGCCCTCCGAGCCATGGGTGTGGATATCCAGGAAACCCCCATGATGGAAGACAACAACCCCTCCCCCGGTCAGCCACAGACCACCATGAATCTGCACATCACACCGCCATCTCAGCTCCACGGTGCCACCGTCGATTGTGGGCTCGCCGGAACAGTCATGCGTTTCCTCCCCCCTCTCGCCGCACTGGCTGATGGGCCAGTCCGTTTCGATGGCGATCCTCACGCCCGAACACGTCCACTACAAACATTGGTGACAGCCCTCCGCACTTTAGGCGTCACTGTAGAGGGCGACAGCCTCCCCCTCACTGTCACACCCACCTATACATCACCCGTGCCAGAAACCCCACCTGGTGGGAACGTACACATCGACGCGTCATCCAGCTCACAATTCGTCTCCGGGTTACTCCTCTCCGCCGCACGGTTCACCAACGGAATCACAGTGACGCACACCGGGCCGCCCATCCCATCACAACCGCATATCGCCATGACCATCGCGATGCTCCACGACGCCGGAGTCGATGTCACCATGCCAACACCCCACACATGGCAAGTACAACCCGGCCCTATCCAGCCCCACGAATGGATTATCGAACCCGACCTGTCCAATGCCACCCCCTTCATGGCCGCAGCCGCCGTCACCGGCGGACGCATCGTCATCCGACACTGGCCGACGATCACAACCCAACCCGGCGACCGCTTCCGTACCATTCTCGAACACATGGGAGCTCACTGCACACGCACATCCACACCACACCACGACCTCATCGTCACCGGACCACCCACTCGGCGCCACCACCCCCACGGGCTCACCGGCATCACCATCGACCTCCACGACATCGGTGAGCTCACACCCACCATTGCCGCCGTCGC
Source organism: Corynebacterium sp. PCR 32 (assembly GCF_037464985.1). Taxonomy (NCBI): domain Bacteria; kingdom Bacillati; phylum Actinomycetota; class Actinomycetes; order Mycobacteriales; family Corynebacteriaceae; genus Corynebacterium; species Corynebacterium sp. PCR 32. The sequence continues at coordinate 244,467 of NZ_JBAHVL010000001.1, read as the reverse complement.
CGCCCTCGCAGACACTCCCTCACACTTAACTGGAATTGCCCACCTTCGTGGCCATGAAACCGACCGTCTCCACGCCCTCGCCAGCAACCTTAACGCGCTCGGAGGAGATGTCATCGACACAGACGATGGGCTCATCATCACTCCCGCACCACTACACGGGGGAACCTGGCCCACCTACGGCGACCACCGCATGGCCACCGCGGGCGCCATCATTGGTGCCGCCATCCCCGGCTTAAAAATCGAAAATATTGACACCACATCCAAAACATTTCCCCACTTCGACCAGGCCTGGATGCAGACCGTCGCCCTGAACAATAACCCCCTCGCCAACCACCACGCCCCCACAGCTACCAGCACCACCAGTACCACCACAGAAGACCACACCACCGACTCCGACAACCACGAGTCCACCGCACACCACCAAGAAGGTGGGCACCAATGAACACACGGCGACGCCCCTCACGCGATTGGGACGAAAATGACGTTCACATCCGACCAGGAAAAGGCTCTCGACCACGCACCAAAGACCGACCCTCACACAACAACGCCCTGTGGGGCATGGTGATCACAAAAGACCGTGGCAGATGGGGTGTCGTCCTCGACAACGACGACACCACCCCCATCGTCTGCATGCGCGCCCGCGAACTTGGACGAACACCCATCGTCGTTGGCGACCGCGTCGGTATCGTCGGCGATACCTCCGGCGCGCCAGGCACACTTGCCCGCATAGTGAAACTCGACAACCGACGTTCCATCCTCCGACGCACGGCAGACGACAACGACCCCTACGAACGCATCGTCGTCGCCAACGCCGACCAACTCCTCATCGTCACAGCCGTCGCCGATCCACCACCACGGTCTGGATTCGTGGAACGCGCCCTCGTCGCAGCATTCGCCGGCGGCATCTCGCCCATCCTCTGTCTCACAAAAAGCGACCTCGCCGACCCTGCACCCTTCGCCCGCGAGTTCCAGGACTTAGACATCCGCATCGTCGTCGCCGGCCGCGATGACGATGCCACCCCTGTCCGTCATCTCACGCAAGGACATGTCACGGCGTTAATCGGACACTCCGGCGTCGGAAAATCAACACTCGTTAATCGCCTTGTCCCCAACGCTGACCGAGCAACCGGCGAAGTCTCCAGCGTCGGAAAAGGAAAACACACCTCGACGCAATCGGTGGCACTCCGCCTGCCCCCCAGCGCTCCTACAGACTCTCACACCAGCCCAGGTTGGATCATCGACACCCCAGGTATCCGGTCGTTCGGTCTCGCTCACGTCGACCCCGACACCGTTCTCGCGGCATTCGAGGACCTTGCAGAACTGATCACCACGTGCCCCCGTGGATGCACCCACATGGGCCCACCAGCCGATCCAGAATGCGCCCTTGACACAGCTACCGGTGCCACCACGCGACGAGTCCAAGCCATCAGATCCGTCCTCGAAACGCTACGTTCAAACGACGAGTGGGATACCAGCCGGGATGACACGTAGCCGACACCTCGCATTGCTCACCGGGTCCGTTATCGTTCTCGCGATACTTACTGGCCTCGCCGCGGCACTACTCAACATCCTTTTCCTCCATGTCGAGGCACTCGCGTTCGGGTCGAACGAGGCTACCACAGTGCTACCACCCCACTCCTCCTCGCCTACACGCATCATCATGGCTTTCCTCGTGTCAGGAACACTAGGAGCCCTAATATGGTGGGGACTACACCGTTGGGGGCGACCACAACCAACGGTGACACAGTCACTCCGCGGAGCACCATCCCCCATCCCAGAGACCACTGCTCACGCAGCCTTACAGGTCGCCCAGGTCGGCACCGGAGCATCTATCGGCAGGGAAAACGCCCCACGCATCGCCGGTGTCCTCTGCGCCGACCGCCTTGCCGCCTGGACGCACGTATCCCCAGAATTCCGTCAATTGATGGTGGCCTCTGCCGCCGGCGGTGGTCTCGCCGCCGCTTATCACGCACCCCTTGCAGGAATCGCATTCACCATCGAAATCTGTGCCCTCGGGCTACGACCGCGCAGCATTGCCATCGCCACGACAACCTGCGCAATTGCCACGGGAGTGTCCTCCCACATCGAACCGGCAGGTCTGCAGTACACCGCACCCGCGGTCACATGTACCTGGCCTATGCTGATCTCCGCCGTGTTCATCGGCGCCATCGTTGGCCCACTAGGGGTCATATTTCGACGTCTCACCCAATGGTGTCAGCACTGGGCCACCCACGATGCCCGCGTCCTGTACCGCATGCCGATCGGATTCGCCGTGACCGGCGTGGTCGTTGTGTTCGTCCCCGACGTCGCCGGCAATGGAAAATATGCCACCATGTCAACCTTCAGCGGCACGCTCACGTGGCGTGCACTCGCGCAGCTATGTGTCCTCAACACAGTGGTGACCTTAGTGTGCCTTGGGAGCGGAGCGATCGGTGGCATTCTCACCCCGAGTTTTTCCCTCGGTGTTATGGTCACCGCCTTGGGCGGCATCGGCATGATGGCGATCATATCGACAGTATCAACGGTGGGAATACGCCTCAGCGGAACCACACACCCGACCATCGACAGCACCACCGTTCTCCAGGGAAGCATCGGTGAAACACCGGTACTCGCGTGCGCCGTCATTGGTGGAGCAGCCTTCCTCGCAACAGCCCATCGCGCACCCCTCTTCGCACTCCTTGCCACGATGGAATTCACCGGGCAAACCCCAGTAAGCATCCCAGTATTAGCAATAGCAGTGATCACTGCCACTCTACCGCTGGCTTGCTCCGCATGGAACGACCATCGCTATTCGGGCACTCCTCTCTGTGCCCTACGACATCGATCACAACCTGGGCTGTAATCACGAGCAATTGTACCGACTACAACAGTTGGGCCACCATCGTAAGCTCTTGCGGGTCATACCACGCAAGGTCATGATCTTCACAATTAGCCACCAGGTGCTCGGCATCATCATCGCCGAGGTCAGCGTCGTCGATCATACGAATCGCTGCTGCGGTATCGTTCTCGGCCTGCTTCACGTCGATATGAATGGACGCGAGGTCATCCGTCGATAACATCGCCGGCTCCAGGCGCACAGTCGACTCTCCTGCTGTCGGATCCGGCTTCACACGTGACTGCTCTACCTCAAAGGTGAGAATCACACGCCGATGAGGGAAACGCTCCTCATCTCCCACGGACAACAACCGCAACGAAGCACGACTCGCATCCAGGTACGCTTGGTACCCCAGTTCTTCATCATCACCGGACGTAAAATACTCACGCAATGCTGGGGTGACCGCAAAAGCGACGGCGTTCCTCGCATGAATGGTTTTCTTCTCGGCCAACTCCTGCACCACGGCAAACGTTGCTGGCACATACACCCGTACGGTGGCCAATCTAGAACTCACCATCCAGGCCGAACAAGCCGGTTACCTGCACAACAGTCCGATCGAACTGCTGATAAAGAACCCCTACCATGCCGGATTCCACCGCACCTTTAACATTCTCGATGGAATCATCGACCAACACACAATCATTCAGCGGAAGATCAATCGCATCAGCCGCAGCCTGAAAAGCCTCTTCTGACGGCTTATCTGCGTTGATCTCTCCAGAGAGAACAACCGCATCAACAGTGCCCGTGAACTCCCACTCACGGATCGGATCCGCCTCGGAACCACCAGGGTCATTCGACAAAATAGCAGTGGCCACACCATTTGCTTTCGCTGCTTGAAGCAGTGCGCGCCAACGATCCGCGTCTTCCTCGGAGACATCCAAGACGCCACAATAATCCACGATCAAACCTCTCATGTCGCACTATCGTAACCGAACTTCGGGTTTGATGTCCTGTCCGCGGGAACCAATGGCCGCACCCGGGCGTCTAACCAACCATGACCACTACGACGCTGCCCCCTATGACGACACCCTACAACCTCACCCCGATCCCCGGGTTCACGTTGCTGCACCATGTTTGCGACGAGCGCCCCCTACTGACACCTCAGGACGACACAGCGACCACTGACGTCGGCTCTCTACCCCGACCACAATCGTCATCAACTACGTCGTTACCGGTCACAGGAGGTTGTCCTCAGGGTGGTGGTGAACCACCGCGAGCACGCCAGGAGAACCAGCCCCCCTCGTCGACTCCTGTCGCAACACCGTCGGCGGTCATCCGCCGGCTCGTGACCATCGCCTTAGAAACAGCAAGCGGCCATCGGCCACCATCGAAACTGTCAGCCGACGATTTCGGACCCGTTGTTCGACAATCTCTCACCACGTTGTCCAGGCTCAGTAGTAGTCCGCATCCCCCGCTATCCGGTGGACGGCTCATCATGGTCCACTGCTCCACAAACACCGCGGAAGGAGACCGCCCCCGCTTCGTCGAATTCTGTGGGACCTGGAGAGCAGAATCATCACGGTCAGGACTACCCAGCACAGTCCGAGTGTTGGCTGGTAAGGCAGCAAAAAGCCGGACCTCCTATCGGATTACGACTCTCCGATTCATGTGAAGTCCGGCTTCTCCATCACCACCACACCCTCGGGGAGCACCCATGGGCGCTGTTACGGAACTACCGCCCACTAGCGTGGCGCCCACCCTGACGGTAATCGCGGGCGGCAGCACGACGCTCGCGGCGGTTCGTCGGCTGAGGTTCGGCACTGCCCTCATTGACTGCTGCTGAGCCAGTTTCGTCGGGCCCGGAGTAACTCATTCGCACGTCATGACGGTGACCTGCGAAATCTGTTGCGTCGACAGTCCCATCGCCATTCACATCAGGATTCTGTTGCATCGTGTTGGTTTCGATCTGCTGGCGAACCAGGAACAGCTGACGGACCGCCTCTTCCTTGATGGCGTCCTCCATTTTGCGGAACATGTCGCCACCTTCACGCTGATATTCCACCAGCGGATCACGCTGAGCCATCGCGCGCAGACCAATGCCCTCCTTGAGATAGTCCATCTCATAGAGATGCTCGCGCCACTTTTGATCAACAACATTGAGCAGTGTGTAACGCTCCAAGTTACGCATCTGCTCAACGCCACCAATGGCCTCAACAACCTTCTCAAGGTCCACATACTGAGCACGAGCATCGTCGATCAACGCGCGGCGAAGATCCTCAACGGGAAGCTCTCCCACAGGCCCACAGTGGGGAGAATCAACAAGCGATTGCCAACTCAGCGTCGGACCATAGAGGCTCTCCAATGCTTTCCAGAGAGCACCCAGGTCCCAGTCTTCAACATACCCATCGGCTGTCTCCGCGTAGACATACGCAGAAATGGTGTCATCAATCATGGCGCGAACTTGATCACGCAAATCCAGGCCTTCAAGGATCTGACGGCGCTCGGCATAAATAACCTTGCGCTGAGAGTTCATCACCTCGTCATACTTCAAGACGTTTTTGCGCATCTCGAAGTTCTGGCTTTCCACCTGTGTCTGTGCGCTCTTGATGGCGTTAGTGACCATCTTCGCCTCAATCGGGACGTCGTCTGGCACATTGAGGCGATTCATCATAGCCTCCATAGATGGGCCCACAAATCGAGTCATAAGCTCATCACGCATCGAGAGATAGAAGCGCGTCTCCCCCGGATCCCCCTGGCGAGCACAGCGACCACGCAACTGATTGTCAATGCGTCGTGATTCGTGCCGTTCCGTGCCCAACACGTACAAGCCACCGGCGGCGCGGACCTCTTCAGCCTCACGCTTTGAGGCTGCGCGCACCCGGGCAATCTCCTCATCCCACGCCTTCTCATACTCGTCTGGAGTCTCGACGGGATCCAGGCCACGGTGTCGCAGATTGATGTCAGCAATAATATCTGGATTACCGCCAAGCACAATGTCCGTACCACGACCAGCCATGTTCGTCGCCACAGTGACCGCGCCCAAACGGCCAGCCTGGGCAACAACTTCCGCCTCTTCCTCATGGTGCTTGGCGTTAAGCACACTGTGCCGCACACCTTTGGCCTGCAGCAACCGCGACAAGTACTCCGAGCGCTCAACGGAGGTCGTACCAACGAGTACCGGCTGGCCCCTGTGCACACGCTCTTCAATATCATCAGCAACAGCGCGGAACTTCGCTTCCTGCGTCTTATACACCAGGTCACTGTTGTCCGTCCGCTGATTCGGACGGTTAGTCGGAATCTGATTCACATCCAGTTTGTAAATCTGGTGAAGCTCCGACGCTTCCGTCTCGGCAGTACCCGTCATACCAGACAACTTGTTATACAAACGGAAATAGTTCTGCAACGTAATGGTTGCCAAAGTCTGGTTCTCGGCTTGGATCTCCACACCTTCTTTGGCCTCAATAGCCTGGTGCATGCCCTCATTGTACCGACGGCCAGATAACACGCGGCCAGTAAATTCGTCAACGATGAGAACCTCACCGTTGCGGACGATGTAATCCTTATCCCGAACAAACAGTTCTTTCGCCTTCACCGCGTTGTTCAGATACCCCACCAGCTGAGAATTCTGCGGCGCATACAAGTTATCAATGCCCAACTGGTCTTCGACCAGCTCAACACCTTCTTCGCGGATACCAACGGTGCGTTTACGCTCATCCACCTCATAATGGATGTCGCGAGTCATACGCGGCATAATCCTCGCAAACGCGGTGTACCACTCCGATGTTCCCTCGGCTGGACCTGAAATAATTAACGGCGTGCGGGCTTCATCGATCAGGATGGAGTCGACCTCATCGACAATCGCATAGTGGTGTCCCCGCTGAACTAGTTCGTCCAGGGAGTGGGCCATGTTATCGCGCAGGTAGTCGAAGCCAAACTCGTTATTGGTGCCGTACGTAATATCGGCGTCATAGGCCGCTCGTCGTTCATCCGGCGTCAGCCCAGAGAGAATGACGTCCACTTTGAGACCTAAGAATCGGTGAACACGACCCATCCACTCTGAATCGCGCTTAGCTAAGTAGTCATTGACCGTAACGACGTGAGTCCCCTTGCCTTCCAACGCATTGAGGTAGGCAGGGAGCACGCATGTCAGAGTCTTACCTTCACCAGTTCTCATTTCGGCTACAGCACCAAAGTGCAATGCTGCGCCGCCCATCACCTGCACAGGGTAGTGCTTCTGACCCAACACCCTCCATGATGCCTCACGGGCAGTGGCAAATGCCTCCAGAAGGAGATCATCGACTGATTCGCCATTACTCAAACGCTGTTTGAATTCATCGGTCTTCGCAGCCAGTTCTGCATCGCTTAAAGCTGCATATTCATCGTCAAGCGCGAGAACGCGATCTGCGATGTTCTTCAGCCTTTTGACGGCACGTCCTTCGCCGACACGGAGAATCGAGGAGAGTCCAAGCACAGGGAATGGTCCTTTAGTAACTGTCGATTGATGGGTGGATGACACTACCAGCGAACGTATGCCCCCGACGGGTGAGCATAGACGCCACAGGCAGTCTACTCGGTTGGCAGTATACGGTGTCGGCCGCCAACGGGTGAACCATGCTCATCCACCCGTGGGCACACCCCATGGGAACCAACCCCAGGGCACCGACACTCACGGGTGGGACCCCCTTAAGGCACACTATGAACCGTATGACAACGCGGCCTAGCACCTAAGTGCGACTGGCGGGGTCCTCACCAGCCGCATCATCAGCGCCGAGGGTGATGAGCCCGTAATCAAATGCGTGCCGACGATAGACAACCGACGGCTTGTTATTTTCTTCATTAACGAAGAGGTAGAAGTCATGCCCAACCAGTTCCATCTCGCTGAGTGCATCATCAACACTGATCGGCGTCGATGGATGATTTTTCCGGCGAACAATCCTTCCCGGCTCAACATCAGCAGCATAGGGATCAACATCATACTTCCCAGGCTGCTCCACAGCCGCGTCATCCTGCATATCCTGCACCAACTGCGCAGTTGCCTCACCAACCGACAGAGGAGTCCGGTGACCCGAACGGCTAATCTGCCGACGTACCTTCACCTTTCGTAGGCTGCGTTCCATGCGGCTAATCGCAGTTTCAAGAGCCGCGTAGAAACTATCTTCCTTAGCTTCCGCTCGAGCAATATGACCTTTGCCAGACGCCGTGATCTGAATACGATCTGCACGGTCAGCACGACGCGGATTAGGTTCATGAAGCAGCTCGACATGAAAGGAGGTCAACGTAGGATCCAGGCGCTCAATCTTGGCCAATTTAGCGTTGACCCTGTCCGCAAAATGCTCAGGAATATCAACGTTACGGCCAGTGAGGTGGACCTGGGCCTGTGGTGTGACGGCGTCATCTTTATCAACAGGTGTAGTCACGATCTCTACCTCCAACACTAGGGGCGCCAGCGTCGCAAGGTCCATATGACAGCCACCTCACAGAGGCTGTCATTGAGGTATTTTTCCTGCGACATTGCGTATGACGCCGGTTCCGTAGCAACCCGGTGGCTGCCATCAAGGACACTGCCGAGAATACTCGGATTATCACCGACGCGACGGTGGGGGCACCCATAATTACGGCATTGACGAGGATTAAACGGACATTCATAGGGAAACGTCAGTAGCTAAGCACGGCACAACGCTACCCCCATTGCTGGACGCCACCCCTGCGCCCGGAGGACAAGTACAGACTCCGCGTACGTCGACCCTGTCGTCACAACATCATCCACAACCACCACCCGGCAATCACCAACATCATGGACCCAGTCTGCATAACGACACCACTCACGCCTATTGATCTCCACCGACCCTGATACATTGTCCCGCCTCGCAGCAGCAGACAACCCCACCTGATCCCGCTTCGCCCCCGCAGAGCGCAACACCGGAGCAACGACGACCACACCAGGCACCGACGCCGCAGTAGTCCGACACCACCGCGTCACCACGTCCCCTCCCCGCTGGCGCGACGACTGACGCGTCGTGGGCGCAGGCACCAACACCCACGGCACCACACGAGGATCAGGAAGATACCCATTCATACATGCCCACCGAAATACCCCCGTCATCAACGCACCACAGACAGCAGATGCATCACGTCGCGACCATTCTTTAGCCCCTAACACCACCTCACGATGAACCCCTCCATACGGCCCAGACACCATAATCGGAATACCAGGATCAAGCTGCGGTGACACCAAGAACGGCGTCCTTTGTTGGCACCGGCGCTCACACCGGACACACAACCCTGGCGGGGCACCAGACGTTCTCGGCGTGCCGCATCCGGGGCAGTCGACAGGGAGAAGCACATCGAGGGTGGCTCGTGCGATACCACTACCAATGCCCCACAGTGTCACATTCCCCCCACTTCCCAAGCATGTTCCGACGCCTACGCTGCTCCCAAACAAAACTGCCACTGTCGGCCACAACCATTCTGGCCGACATCAATTTAACGAGAGACGATCGGCTGAGCTCGAATACCTTGCAACCCAGGAACTTCACGCCAGTTCTGTGTCGTTGTATCAGAGGACTTATTCCGCTCCAGCTGCAGCACGGACCGTGAATCCGTGATGTAGAGCTCATCACGAGACGCAGCCACTGCAGAGACAGGAGCCTTCACATTGTTTGAGGTCAACCGCATGGCATCAGAACCATCGGGTTGCACTGTCCACACCGGAGCATCTTGAGACTGCGTCCCGATGAGTAACGATCCATCAGGTTGCCAATCTAGACTCGTCGCAGTGTTCCCCAAGAAGGCTTCGCCCACTTCACGAGGACTCATGATCCGAAGCTTCCCACCCTCCCCTGGTGCGATAACAGCGGTGTACACGTGACCACCAATGATCATCGCGGCGCGAACGCCATCATTGGCAACGCGGAATTCGCTGATCTTGTGATCATTGTTATGGTCATCTCCATCATCGGTGTGCAATTGCCCGCGAAGAGCAGAATTATCGACAATGTATTCTTTCTTGACATTTCCTGCTCCCGACTTACTTTCGGCCGCAGTTTGATACTCGACACGGTGTATCTCTTTGCCATCAGCCACAGTCCACGCGACTGTCCCGTTTTCCGACCATGATGGTCGAGTAAGCGTATGCCCCCGTACGATTGGTTGCCCCGCCATACCGGGTTCCGCACCGGATTTGCGAGTGGTGCTGTCACCACCAATGAGGCTACCGATACGCAACACCCTCGTGTCACCACCAGCTGAGGTATTCCCAGAGGTCTCTTCTCCGCTTCTTCCACCATTATTCGGCGCTGGCCCTGCTGCATTATCACGTTCAATGACAGCAGCTAACCCACCACTGGGAGTGATTCCGGCTGACAGGATTGTGCCGGAGTGGCCGAATGGGCCACGGTCAGCAGTGGTTTCAGAGTTCGAGATCGTCATGATGCTGCCATTAGCAACAGCATGCAGTGTTTTCATGTCTGACATTTCGGGGTTGACATCAGAGACGTCAGCTGCCGACAAGGTTTTATGTGCCTGGTCCAGGAGCGGAACTCCGTCGGCCATGAGTGTAAAAGGTCCACGTACATCGGCATAAGTGAGGGTCCACACTATCTGATTAGCGATGAGCTGGCGGTCATCATTGCTGACTTGCGATAGCCCTTTGATATCGACTGTTGAACCGCCATTTTTCTTACTCTTAGCCGTGATCGATGTCCCCGGGGGCAACGCAGTACCGATGGCCGGAGCCAGTTCCTGACGCGGACCACTGGCCAGAAGTGACATGAGACTTGATTCGATTGTTTCTTGCTGCGAGTACACCCAACGCCGATCAGCTACCAGATATTTTCCTGTATGGTCCAGGAAGTAGACAGAATAGGATCGATAGGCTTGATTAAAATCGACACTTTGAAGAGCAATTCCCGGTGGAGCTGAGTCGATTCGCCATTCTCCGTCGACCTTTCTCAGTTTAAATTGTGACCGGTATGCCCCACTGTGTGGTGTGTAGGTACCTCCGTCACCTAAGACTCCCACAGTCGAGCCGGAAACATCGAAGGTGGCCTCATTATTTGAGGGTTTGCCGGACGAATTGATGTTGAGATGCTGGACAATAAATGCGTTTTTTCCCTCTTTCCACGAGGTTGATATTTTGTTGGTCATAAATGCCCGAGCAGCACGATGTCGCTGGGCCGGGTGTGCTGAGGCGGAAAAGAACCCGCGGAGGATTTCGTCGGGAGCTGCTCCCGATTTGGGGCCGGGAACACTTGACCCGGTCTCGCCGGGGGCATAAGAGGTGATCGCTTTCGGATCCGTGTGGCCCGGCAATGTCGCACACGCCGTTAACGTCGATGCCGCCGCAACGCTGAGAGCTGTGCCGACAGCAGTGAGGAACCGAGATCGTGATCCAGGCCGCTGACTACGCATTATTCGCCCTCCTTGGTATCGGTGACGGTGTGACGATCGGGCGCAGGGTCCGCGGCCTCTGATGGTGGAGCTGAAGGTTCAGGGTCAAAATCATCCATTTCAGCAGCAGCGCGGAGTTCTTCTTCGCTGATGTCATCATCATCGGTATTCTCCGCTGAGATGTCTGCGTGACCTTCTCTCGCCATTGACGACACCGCATCCTCACCCGAGGCAGCAATCGCAGAGTCATGATGCACACTCGTATCTCCCACCCCTCCCCCAGGCTCACTCTCGTCCGCATGATCCGTCTCATCGTCAGCGTCGGCACTCGCTTCATGATCGCCACCACACTGACTGTTTGCCCCGTAGGTTTTTAGGACCAGATCGGGGTAGGCCTTAAGAGTCGCGTCAGCCTCGTCACCAACGGCAAGTTCCAGTGCAGCATCACTCGGAGTGACAGGAACATCAGGATCAATCGGCAGTGTCAACCGGAAACATGAACCCACTTTGACCTTTCCGGTAGCGTCTAGTTTTCCGCCATGCAAGGCAGCGTTTTCACGGGCAATAGCGAGGCCAAGTCCGGTGCCACCCCGATGACGAACACGAGAGGGATCAGCGCGCCAGAATCGGTTAAAGACGAGGTCTTCCTCTCCAGATTTCAGACCAACCCCATGATCTAACACGATGATCGACACCGCCCGCTCATTACGTCGTACTGCAATATCGATCGGCTTTCCTTCAGCGTGATCCAGCGCATTCTCAATAAGGTTCCGGAAAATACGCTGCACCCGACGCGTATCGATAGGCATGAAAAGTGGTTCAGGCGGAACGTGGAAACGAACAACGACGTTGAGCTTGTTGGCTAATTGAACGTTGAGTAGCCACGCATCGTATAAAGCACCGAGCAGATCGACGTGTTCAAGCGAGAGTTCCTCGACACCGGAATCGTGTCGGGAAATGTCCAGAAGGTCACTGAGTAGCCCCTCGAAACGCCCCAACTCCTTATTCATTAACGAGGATGCGCGCTGCATCGCGGGATCAAGGTTGGCGGAGTTATCTTCAATCATGTCCGCAGCCATCCTGACAGTGGTCAGAGGCGATCGTAATTCATGGGAAACATCCGATGTGAACTGTTTTTGGAGGTCACCATATTCCTCCAACTGCTTAATTTGTTTCGATAACGAATTCGCCATTGAGTTAAAACTTGTTGCCAAACGCGCCATCTCATCACGACCATTTACAGCCATGCGTTCACCCAAATGTCCCTGAGAAAAACGTTCCGCTGTACGACTCGCCGTACGCACAGGCAACGTGACCTGCTGAGCGAATGCCCATGCAATACCCACGAGCACCACCAACAGAATAATTCCACCACTGGTGATCAAGCCGCGCATCAGCGCCAACGTGGACTCATCACTATCCATGGGAAAAATCAGATACAGTTCCAACCCCTGAACATCCGAGGCCACAGGTGAACCAATGATTAAGGCTTTGTACCGAGTGCCGTCAGGGCGCCGCAACGTATCAAACTGGTACGCAACCTGGTTATCGTGAATAAAATTCCTAAGGTGCTGTGGAACCTGGGCGTGATCAGGAGAGACCACATCATCACCATTAATATTCGGGGCAATCAGCACCGGCTCATAAGCTGAGTTCACCGGAGCCGCTGACGACTCTGGTGCCTCAGATCCCCCGCCCCGTTCCGTCAGAGCTGTTCGCGCCGCATTAATTCGTACCTGTACTGAGTTGGACGTATCTGAGGCATCAACTTGCTGCTCAACCACGTGCCGTACACGATCGATCCCGTCTTCAGCCGACTCCACCTTCGACTGGGTCAAACGAGTTGTCATAAACGACACGAGGGCAAATCCAAGGACAAGGAGAACAATTGTTGACGCTATAAACATCCACCCCACAGTCTTCACCTGTGCGGACGTTTGCCACTTATCAATCATTCGACGCCACAGACGTCGAATACTCAATGGCCAGCGGCTATGCCCATCACTGTCATGATCCCCCGGCGTGGACAACACCAGGGCAGTCAGTCCCTCTTGATTTTTCGGATCAAAGAGGGGATGTCGTAAACGTCCTGGGCGGGACTGTGGGTTACCGCTACTCACCGATCTTGTAACCCACTCCTCGAACAGCCTGAATCAACGTCGGGTTCTTGTGATCCTTCTCGACCTTGATACGCAAGCGGTTAATATGAACATTCAACACTCGGGTGTCAGTCGGCTGCTTGTAGCCCCACACCTCCCGCAGCAATTCCTCCCGCGTGAGAACCTGCTTTGGACGGCTAGCAAGCTGGGTGAGAAGACCAAACTCGATGGGAGTCAGCGGGATTTCCTCACCGTCGCGCTTCACTGTGTGGCCCGGGACATCAATAACCAAATCACCCACATGCATAGTGTCACCTGTTGGTTGGTCACGGCGCCGCAGCTGCGCACGGACACGGGCAACTAATTCTTTTGGTTTAAACGGTTTGTTGATGTAGTCATCTGCACCGGACTCCAACCCAAGGACAACATCAACAGTATCCGTTCGAGCAGTCAACATGACGATCGGAACAGCTGACGTCTTCCGGATTGCCCGACACACATCGACACCATTCATACTGGGCAGCATCACGTCGAGCAGAACTAAATCCGGTTCCTCGTTGGACGCCGCAGTAACAGCTTCTGCACCGTCCCCCACGACGACAGTGTCAAACCCTTCGCCCTGAAGGACGATCATAAGCATTTCCGCAATGGCTGGGTCATCATCGACAACGAGGATTTTTGTCTTCATAGTTCTACATTCTGACACATGGAGAGAACACACACCCAGCAACTTACGATTAGTTGTGACACCCACGTTCGATAGTTCCGATGATAAGGAGTACATGGTGCGGTTGAGCATCAAAATGCGGGCCAGCGTACGAGTGCCCGCACCACAGGTTGACGGTGATATTCCCCTGAAAGATCATCGTGATCTGCATGTATCCGGTGCTGAACGAATCGTCACCGCTGACGATCTCACACGTACTGTAACCGAGATGGAACATCGGGCATGGACTCACCCGAAGGGCCAACCCGACGATATTGTCATCAGTATCCACCGCGTCAAGGACAACTCCATTCGATACATTCCGGCACTGCCCCGCGAAACACGTCACACCCGAACGGTGTCAGAAGCCCACCACACCATCACGACTATTCTCCATACAATAGGCGTTCCAGTGGCTGACCAGGCTCTCAAAACATTGACACACATCCGCGGAATGCGGGGCGCAATCCTTCTCGACGCGGATACCGGCGAGCGACGAGACACCAACGGTTGTCGTGGTGTCCGCGTGACAGCCGTGGATAATGATATGCCCACATGTGCTCCCGCAACACTGGGGATATCGAACTCGGAACTGACAAAGTCGTATTACAGTGAAGCCCTCACGCTCGCCTCGAAAGTCCAGTCGCACCCTGCTGTGTGCGCGGAGGTGTGCATCTCCGATGATCCTGACTACACCACCGGGTACATCAGCACTCCTGAGGGCTATATACGCATTGACAACATCAAACCCGCTGGCAGCCCTCAAGGAGGGCGAGTTTTTCTTGTCCGTGGTACCGATGATGAAATTGCTAATTGCATCGACTACCTCGAAAACACCCCAGTCATTGTGCAGGGAATCCCGTGGCCACCCGAGGATCAAGCCTCATCATCATCCCCGATCATGACTGACACAGTGGACCGCACATCCCATGAGCACAAGGCGCCACCCCACGCTGTATCGCCGAATATACGACCTCATACCGTCCCGATTACAACATTCGCGACACGGTCCCTCGCATCATGGGAAGCAACAGGTCTTCGCCGGTATCCACTGACCTTTTCGTCTCCTCCGTCCCCGCATTCACTGGTGTCTGGATCCGAGACATTGCTGTTTTCTTCCAGCAACTATTTAGGTCTTAGCGAGCATCCTGCGGTGGTTGCCGCCGCCACCCGTGCGCTCCATCAGTATGGTGCGGGGACAGGGGGAAGTCGCCTCACGACGGGTAATTTCAGCATTCATTCCGCTACGGAACGCGCCCTAGCATCCTTCACGGGGTATGAGGATGCTGTTCTCTTTGGTACCGGATACCAGGCGAATACGACAACACTAGCAGCTCTCGCGGCTGATATTCCAGAGGTGCCGGGCTCAGCTCCGGCTGGTACACCTGGGATGACGATTTTCTCCGATGCACGTAACCATGCAAGTGTGATCGACGGTATCCGGCTGGCTACCCGTGGAGGTGCGCAGGTTCACGTCTACCCTCACACCGACATGGAGTACTTAGACCATGCTCTTGCGCAGTGTTCGAGTCCGAGAACACTCATTGTCTCGGATGGTGTGTTTTCCATGCATGGCGATGTCGCTCCCCTTCCCGACATTATGCAGATCGCACGGACGCATGGGGCATGGGTTCTCATCGACGATGCTCACGGGATAGGCACACTCGGGCGAACAGGTCGCGGGATCGTCGAACATGTCGAGGATTCTCGTCGTTCTGCGGGTCCCATGGCTCATGATTACCGTCCAGATTTGTTGGTGGTCACCTCGTCGAAGGCCTTGGGATCAGAGGGGGCTGCGGTGTGTTGCGCGGCTCCGGTTGCGGAGTTTTTGCGGCACCGTGCACGAGGCTATATGTTCTCGACATCGTCGGCGCCGGCGTCTGTCGCCGCCACACAGGCTGCCATCGACGTCATTGCTCGGGAACCTGAGCGTGTGGCCACACTTCAAGGACATTCCCAATACGTACGTGACCGCTTACGTTCACTCGATATTCCGTTGTGTGAGGGAAACGACGATAGGACCCCGATTATTCCGATCATGATTGGTGATGAAACTGATGCTGTTCGCGTTTCGCAGGGCTTATCTGAGCGCGGCATCCATGTTCCCGCTATCCGATACCCCACAGTGCGGCGTGGGGAAGCCATCCTCCGGGTAACAACAATGGCAACCCACACTCGCGAACATCTCGATCTGTTGGTTGATGCTCTTGCCACTGTGATGTCTGCTCATTGAGAATGTTCACACAGTGGTGTGGGGGTGTTCACGGCCACCAGCAACGGTGGTGGCCGTTACGTGTGGTTCATAATGGCGTCGACGACTCTGATCAACTGCTGGTCAGGGTCGTCTGGGGCAACAACGATCCATGGCGACTGCCACTGGTCACGCGCTAATGCTTCATATGCTGCTGCCGTGCGCTGTTGAAGAGCACTATCCCGCTCATAAGCATCACGAGCGCGGGTCGCATCAGCATCTTCTCGGTCTCTCGCGCGCTTCGCTGCAATCTGGGGTGGCGTCGATAAGAAAATATGGAGGTCAGGAATGGGAATTCCTAGGCGGTCAAACTCAAGTTCAGCCACCCAGGTGACGACGGGATCTGCATCCGATGGTGTGGATCCGTCCCAGCCTTGTCGCGCTGCGGTATAGGCAGCGTTCGACGCAACAAAACGATCTATGAGGACAATGTAGCCGTCTGCGGATAACTCGGCGAGGTCCTCAGCGATCTCTGCGCGATCAAGTGCGAACAACGTAGCCATACCGTAGGCTGATTCCATGAGATCGCCCATCTCACCATACAGTGCGCACCGCGCCAACTGTGCATGGGCGGAGTCATCGTATCGGGGAAAAGCTACTCGGGCGACTGGGCGATCACGAGCCAACAACTCTTTTTCGACAGCTGTCACCAACGTGTTCTTACCAGCGCCGTCGATACCTTCACACGCTACAAGCATGTGTCGAGCCTACCGTGTGAGCTGTCTGGGGTGGCAGTTGCTTGCGTTACCTGGCACCCAGGCGTGACCTACCTTGAGTGAGAATGGTGAGCGCAGCCTCGGCTGCCTGCTGTGACGAATGGTGGACTTCATCGAGATGAACACTGGTCTCCGATTCGCCAATAACGTCGGTGATCGATCGTACTGAGATGAACGGTGTCCTATGGAGAACTGCCGTCTGGGCGAGAGCCGACGATTCCATGTCGACCACAGCCGCAGTCGGAAATGAGTCGCGGAGTGCCGCAGCCTCCGGAACTCCGATGAAGCGATCCACGCTGACGAAGTCCAGGGCGGTGATACCGATGGCGTCGGCTGCGGCCACAAGGTCAGGATCGCCTGGATACGGTGCCGTGAGTCCCGGCACTTGTCCCCGGTCATATCCGAACGCGGTCAGGTCAAAGTCCCCGGGGATCACGGTGCTACTGACAACGACATCACCAATTGATGCGTAGCCAGGGGCAACGCCGGCTGTCCCCACGGACATCACGCAGCCGATGGTGCCGCCGTCACTGTTGCCTGCGGACTCTTCGATCCCTATTCCAGCATCGACAGCAACTGATGGCCCTAGGCACATACCGACAGTCGCTGCGTGGGCTGCGTTGACCAGACCGATTCCGCTGAGGATCAACAGAATAGGGGCGTGATCATATCTGCCCAGGACAGCATCATGAATTCCGGGAAGGGTGATGCTTTGCACAGCATCAAGTCGTGCCTTCAGGGGGTCAAATTCTTCTGGCATTGCCGCGACCAGGAGAGCTGTTGACGAGTCGAAAGCCCTATGTGTGTGCTCGTGGCGGGAATCATCGCAGGGAGCCGAGGGCATACCATCGTGTGGTGTGCGACACCACTCGCCTTCGCCGGGGCGATCATGGCCCTGTTCATCGTGGTCATTCACGCGAAAACCTGTTTCCATTCATCGCTACGAGCTGTGAACGCTGCAAGCTCTTTCTTGGCGCCGTGAAGATCGTGATGTTCGGCCCAACCACAGGACTTGATTCCTGCGCCCGGTACTGAGTCCCACGTCTCAATATCTGCGATTGCCTTCTTGACGGCAGCTGCAACGTCATCCCAGGTGGGGCCAGCAGCGGTGGTGTCTACGGTCAGATAGAAGCCGGTCTGGCATCCCATGGGGCCGAAGTCAACGATGCCTGTCAAGTGATCACGGAGAGCTTCCGCCATGCTGTGCTCGATGGCATGGATCGTCGGCATTTCGATATGGGATTTATTGGGCTGGCGGAAGCGAAGGTCATATTTGACGATGGTGTGGCCGTCGGCGATGTCGTAGTCAGATGCTCGCCGGATATACGGTGCAGCTACCTTGGTGTGGTCTAGTTCAAAGCTTTCCACGTTCTTTGGCATAATGTTCACTCCTTACACTGGTGGGCGCCTATAATTGGTGTCGTCGCACGCGTGGAGACAGTGATTTTCATCACTTTTTCATTGAGGTACTGCCGCCACTATCACGTTCCATTGACGTCCCCATCCAGGCTATCACTGGATATTCCACCACCCCCACAGAAAAGCATCACCCAGCCATACCGCAGCACATCAGGCAAAAAATACCCTCCGTAGCCAATTTGTAACTCTTTTGTTATCCTTTTTCACTGTAAATGATGCACGTAGTAGTTGACATGACGGCACAACCCCGCACTGACAAGGGGTAACAGCAGCCATCACGCAGGGAAGGTCACGGATTGACAACAAACAATCCACCTACGGGGATCACCCCCAAATCGGAGAACACAGGCGACTCACCACACAGTGAAGCCGCCCCAGTTTCCCCGTCCTCACCCACCCCCGCATCTTCATCCGCCCTGTCATCATCCACATCGTCGTGCACATGGTCACACACCCCATCAGACCGGATTGTCTATGAAAGCACGCCCCCCTCCCACGGACGCTTGCCGATATACACCTTCGTCGGAGTTGGATTGGTTGTTGCGTGCACCATCGGGGTGGGGGTATGGAAATCGTCTGCACCCGAGCCTGCCTCACCCATCACCACGCCGTCAACATCTGCCGTTGATACAGAATCGATGACATCAGACGATAACGCCACCCGTGGGCGCGGCACGTCCCCCTCCACGGACACTACTGATTCACCCAATTCACGCCACAATAACGCAACCACCACCAGCCAGGACCCGAATTCACCGCAAAACTCTTCCGGAAGTAGCAATAACCGCGACAACGATAGAACCCACGGGTGGAGCCCACACGGCACATCATCATCGGATTCTCGACACAATCCAGGCAACCGCACATCGTCGAACCACAACACCCAAACTGGCGACGATGACCCACTTCTCCCCCCTGGGACGAAACGCGGCGAAACACATCTTGGCGCCTTAGGCACCCCACACAACCAAGACACCACCACACCTGTTCCCCCTGCCGCCGGATCCACGAGCACCGGAACACCCTCACGTTCCGACGGCTCACATGACATGGAACAGTGGATAGCCAGTACTCCCGAAGAACTACAACGCATGATCGACAATGGACACATAGATCAAGCGGCGAAGATCCTCAATGACCCTGATAATCAAGCACACGCTAAGAAACTCTCCGAAGCCGTGGGCATGCACCGAAATAAAGATGGCGTGTGGGTCATCGACACAAAAACAACCGAAGCCACGCACGAAAAATCCGGTGGTATTCGAGCACCCCACACCGAGGCGCCCACACCACCTGAATCATCACCTGCGATTGCTTCCACAACCAATCAGAAGCCAACCACCCCAACAACAGCCAACGCCGCACCGGGAAACACTCCGTCCAGCACGGCTACTCCGACGACCGATTTTGATACCAGCCGCGCAACCACGACCAGCCACAGCAGCGCCCCTTCACGCCGTTAAACACCGCAATGACCTCGCACTACTGAGCCGCCATACCACGCGCGCCCGGCATACCCCCGGCGGCCGACTCACCGCGATGTCACAGGCCGATAGCGAAAAATACTATGCCCCCACGGTCGCCACGAAAATCTCAGCGGCTACATCACCCCGGTTCGTCGCCACCGCCCGCTCAGCGTCATCAGGTACCCACACTGATTGACTAGGCGTAATATCCACCGGTCCACAGTCATCAACAGTCACACGCTGTGCACCTCCCACCACTGGCTCATCATTCGCATCAGGTTGCGACACCTGCACAGCGCCACGTGTGCACAGAACAATCGCCGGCCCCTCCAGCGTCTCTGCCAACAACTGACCGCCCGCGGCAACACTCGACACCGCTACCGACTGTCCTGGTTCCAACTCCCAGCGCTGCAACAGGAACTCCGGCGCAGGCGTCGGATAATAAACTCCCCGCACACCTGGCTGTGAATCACCCTTCCCATCACCCGAGTACGTAAGAGGAGTCGGCGACATCACGGGATCCTCAAGGGGATCAAACGACAACACACGCACCAACTCAGGCACATCAATATGCTTCGACGTCAGCCCACCACGCAACACATTGTCCGAATTCGCCATGATCTCCACACCAAAACCATGAACATAGGCATGTAGTTGGCCGGCATCGAGATATATACCCTCACCCGGCTCAAGTCGAATGTGGTTTAACAACAGTGCACACAGCACACCAGGATCCGAAGGATACCGGTCCGCCAACTCAATCAAATGATCAGCAACAATCTCGAACTCAGACTGACCACTCGCACGATATGCCCGAGCTCCCTTCACCACCGCAGCAATCAATGCTTTGCGTTGATCGGAGGGAAGGGTAATCCATGTTGTCACCAAACTGCGCAACCCGTCGGAGGGAAGAATCCCAGAAATCAACATGCGATATCGCTCAAGCTCCGGGACCGATAAGGCATCGAACAATTCCACTGTTTTCTCGATGGGGCGGAACCCACACATCGCATCGAACTGAGTCAACCCAACAATCAACTCCGGTTTGTGATTGTCATCGCGATAATTTCGATCCAAGGCATCCCTCGCGATTCCAAGAGTGTCCTCACGAACAAACCCCTCCTCCGCCTGCTCTTTTGTCGGATGAGCCTGCAGACTCAATGGCTTGTCTGCGGCAAGGAGCTTCATCAAGAAGGGGAGCCGGC
Organism: Corynebacterium sp. PCR 32; assembly: GCF_037464985.1. NCBI lineage: Bacteria > Bacillati > Actinomycetota > Actinomycetes > Mycobacteriales > Corynebacteriaceae > Corynebacterium > Corynebacterium sp. PCR 32. Next base: position 223,402 of record NZ_JBAHVL010000001.1, on the reverse strand, counting down.
CATCGTACTTTCGAGACAGCCCTGCCCCCAACGCACTGACCGAATCCGACGCAATGAGAACATCTAACGGTTCACCATCAACCATTGCCGGCGCACCCGGATGCGCACCAAACCACATCTCCGCCTCCGGATGTGGCGACGGCGTCGGCCGGCCCGCCATGTCCGCGATTGCCGTACGCGACCCCCACGGATACGTACGAATTGCTCCTGTGAGCGGGTGAACCATATGATCCTCCGTTACAAATCCTTATCCTGCGGCACGGCCTACTGGTTACACCAGCCACCCTTTCACCCTGCCCTTGCCATCGCCAGGTCTCTAGTCATCCTGCACGGTCACATATGCAGCAGCCGCAGCAAGACGCGCACCCAACACGCAAATATAGGCAACAACAGAGTGAAGGTCTGATGACGTGAGATCCACCACCGTGACCGACTGAGCATCAAAATACCTATTGAGTGTACCGAGCTTCTCCGTCGACGGATACGCCGTCACAAGACCATCACCGATCCCCATCCCCCGACTACTGTCACCATTCGACACGCCACTATCGTCAACACCAGGGACAACCACCGCAGCCACCGGTTGCGCGGCCGGAGCATCTAAAAAGGGATCGTAAAAAATTGACGCATCGGCACCCCCTGCCCGGCATTCTCTCGCCGACGCAGATTCAACATCAACCGACGTACCTCGTTGCACAGCGGAATAGCTCCGAGCGAGTTCAGTGGTCTCGGCAGTGGCAGCAGCAATACCGTGGCGCAACAGGCACGTCGCGGCAAAGGAGGCGACATGTCTCGTTGCCCCGTCACCCGCAATGACCACGCGATGATCCTTCATACGCATGCCGAGTTGACGTGCCGGATTGACTGTCTCGTCCCGGCCTGGCGCATTACCTTCCATGTCACGATCAACAGCATCCGCAGCGTACTCCAACACGCCCTGAACGACGATTTCTCCCACGAGGCCACACGCACCGGCGACGGTGGCCACATAACGGCCCCACGATTCCTCACCCCCACCGGGAAGATCGGGTGACACGAGAGCATAATCCCTGGCGGCGTCAGCTACTGGTCCCGATAGAGGGGCGGCAACAGCAGCCATCGCCCTGACGCGACGACACCGCACTAATGCCTCCTCCGCCGCCCTATCCGCTGGATCCGGTGTCAGGACAACCACACAATCCGTTGCCCCGACGTACCGCGGCAGTTGTTCTGTCACCACAATGGGGACTGACGGGGCAGGAATCAACGACACGACCGCCCGAGCGGCATGTCGGGCAGTCTCCGAGCATGCCACAATCACGATGCTTCGTGGGGCGTCGGGAATACTGTTCGCAACGAGGCGGAGCGCCTGAGAAACATCGTCACTGCCAACTATGTCCGCGTCTGTGGGACCATGACCCACCGACATGACGTCAGATATGACCCGGGCGACCGCACGAATGCGAGCACCCTCCTGAGCAACAGCGAGGAGCGTTTCACGGGGATACACGAACCCTAGCCTAGGCGCGAATCACCGCGAGAACATCCGCTGTCAGCGAATCTACTGCCTCACGTGTTATCGCTTCGGCGTTCAGCCTCAGCAGAGGCTCCGTGTTCGACGCGCGCACATTAAACCATTCGCCACCGCCGAGCTCCACAGTGAGACCATCAAGGTCATCCATGCTTTCAGCACGATCAGCGTACGCTGCCCGCACAGCCTCGACACGCTCCTTTTGAGCCTCAGCTGATTCCAGACGGGAGTTGATCTCACCGGAGGCTTCGTACCGCGAATACTGACCCATGAGTTCCGACAGTGGCGAATCCTGAGCGCCCAACGCGGCGAGAACGTGGAGTGCAGCGAGCATCCCGGAATCGGCATTGAAAAACTCCGTGAAGTAGTAATGAGCAGAGTGCTCACCACCGAAAATTGCCCCTTTGTCCGCCATCGTGGCCTTGATGAAAGAGTGCCCGACACGAGTACGGACCGCTTTTCCGCCCTTCTCTGCGATGAGTTCCGGGACAGTATGCGAGGTTATCAAGTTGTGGATAATCGTCGAGCCGGGCTGTTGATCCAAGTACCGCTCCGCAATGAGCGCACAGATCGCTGACGGCGTTACCGGCTGCCCCTTGTCATCGACGACGAAGCAACGGTCGGCGTCACCGTCGAACGCCAAGCCAATATCCGCTTTCTGATCAACAACGTATTTTTGGAGATCAACGAGATTCTTCGGCTCCAACGGATTAGCCTCATGGTTCGGGAACGTGCCATCAAGCTCGAAATACAACGGGCGAATGTCCAGGGGAAGACCACCGAAAACAGCAGGAACAGTGAACCCGCCCATGCCGTTACCCGCATCGACGGCAACGACGAGCGGCCGAGATGACGAGAGGTCAACCAGGCTGTTGAGAAACTCCGCGTATCCGGGAAGAACATCCTTTTCCGTTGACGTTCCCCGCTCACCGTCGTAGGCCGGGATACCCCGAACCAGGTCGTCTTTAATATCTGCCAACCCGGTCTGCTCCCCCACAGGCCGAGCACCCGCACGGCACAGTTTGATGCCGTTGTACTGGGAGGGATTATGCGATGCCGTAAACATGGCGCCAGCACAATTCATGCTGCCCGAGGCGTAATATAACTCATCCGTCGAACACAGATGAACCTTCACGACGTCTAACCCTTGCTCTACTACTCCTTCAGCAAACGCATCGGACAGTGCAGGCGAGCTCTCCCGCATATCGTGGCCCACAGCCACGGCAGTTTCACCTTCTGCCCGGAGCAACCGTGCGAAAGCTGCGCCGACATCTTTCACGAAAGCGTCGTCGATATCGTCTCCGACGACACCTCGAACGTCATAAGCCTTAATAACGGAGTCAACAAATGAGCGATCACGTGCGGGCACGAGGGTCCTTTCGTTTAAATTATGTCCGCCGTCATCTTACACGGCACGACGCCACGAGTTTTATGTATCGATGTCCTGATCCGGATCCGGAACAGCATGAAGATGACCACGTTTCCGGCCTGGAATATTGTGGAGCGATGGATGCCTCACCTCACGTTTCTCCGACGTATCTCGGTCGGATGACTGCATTGATTCAGGTTCCCCACGGCCATGTTCCCCAGGCGGTGCAGTCACCTCGGGAGGACCTGGACGGTTGCCAGGCGCGCCCTTGGAGGTGAGGTGACTATCCGTACGCCGATGACGGCCTGGTCGCCCCGTTGACGCACTCATCTTTCCTGGCGAGCTCCCTACTGTAGGTTCTTCGCCTCGCCCTCTCCACAGGCGCCGACGACGTTCACGCTCTTTCGCTGCTTGAATCAGGGGGGATTCACATTCCCATTCGTCCTCATCCTCAGCATCCTGAGAAGGCAAGCTATCCCCCGTCATAGGGGGGTGAGCAGAACTGTGATTCTCACCGACATCACGGTATGCACCCCAGTCCTCAGTACTGCTGTATCGATATCGTGACTGCCTCGCGCCCCGCAAACGCGTCATTGTCTCTTGAATATCAGCAACCGCTGCCGAGACCTCAGTAGTCGTACGGCGTCCCTCGCTGGGCCTCAACCGTGACACAGAGTGATGATCATCATCCTCACCCTCATTGCCAGTGAGTGAACTACTACTGTGCTCATCGCCAGGGGCACCCTCAGTGAAGGAGGAATCATTGACCGTCTCCAGGAGGGCTGTCACGCCACCATTAGGCTCATCCCGAATAACAGTCCACCCCTCAGGTGGACGGAACCGCTCAGAATGGCGGGTACACAAGTCCCAACTGTGAGGGTTACCATCAGTAGCGAGGGGGCCAACGATGATTGTTTCCTCCGCGTGCGAATACACCAAGGTTGCGACCGCGGGGTGACCACAACCCGGCCGGCAGCACAGTCGCTTCTTATCCACGCGCTTATCATTCACGACGACTAAGTCTAGCGACCCGAGCCCCAGATGGCCGACGGCGTGGATGATTTAGCCTATCCCCACCGCCCATTAGAGTTGAGGCCATGGAATATTCCCGCCGAGCCGAACGCCGCGGACGTGGTATACGTGGGCCAATTTTGCCGCCTGAAGTCCCTCGCTGGACAAGCCGCCCGGCAGAATTCGACCAAGCTGTCCTCGATGCCTATGCCCCGATTCACGAACAATGGTCAGATGAACTTGACCATCTCGATATCGCACTGGATACCGTACCCCGCATGCGCTCTCGCCATATCACCTCCGAATGGCCCGATGAGGTTGTCGCCGACGGGGCTGTCCCTCTGGGACGCCTCATTCCAGCCGGTGTCGATGATGACGGCCGTCCCACAAGACCACGAATCGTGGTTTTTCGACGGCCCATTGAAATGCGAACGCACAATGTCGCGGAGCGATCTGACCTCTTGCACTACATTATTGTCAAATTGGTAGCCACCTACCTGAATGTAGAGACCCGAACAATTGATCCTGAGGTTGAGTGAATTCGTGTCGTTCCCAACCGCAGTAGACGAGATCGAGAAATCTAGACGATCTGCCGTTTCACACGACGTCGCTCACGCTCGGACAATCCACCCCAAATACCAAACCGCTCATCATGTTCAAGGGCGTATTCCAAGCATTCGTCGCGCACCGCACAGGCTTTACATATCCGTTTAGCCTCACGGGTTGAGCCACCTTTTTCAGGAAAAAACACCTCCGGATCAGCTTCTGCACAGAGAGCCTGTTCTTGCCACTCCTGCTCCACAGAATCAAAAAGGATATCAAAGTCCTCGGCGAGATCAGATGAATAGGAGGCATCATCAAGGGGGTCCGACTGCGTAACCTCCTCCCCCATGAGCGCATGGAGGGTGGGGCGAGGGAAGTGCGCGGATGAGTCAGCCATGCCTCTCCTTTGAGTCGGACGATGCGTTCGAGCCGGGGGCGAATGGCTGCAGGAACACGTCGTAATGGTCACATCAAGGGTTATTAGTACGGGTCACGTGCTCATATGTGCGCACTACATCTTGTGGGGTCATGTAGTGCATATCAGCAGGTCACTCGTCGACTTACCACCCAACATGTGCCGTCGTCCCAATGGAAACACCTTACTCCCAAAGGAAATTCGGCGTTACCACTCCAAAAAGGACAAACCAAGCACATTTCCGTGTCGGGGGGAAAGTCTTTCTTGTCAACGATTACACACGTGTAATTCAGCTACGTCAAGCTCTTCACCTGCGCGAATACGCAACATCAGCACCTCTAGCATCATGAGTAACACTAGTTACATCGAAATACTACCTAGATTCGTATAGACGTACGACATGCCGACACGAAACACACTTTAAACACAACATGTTGTGTGATCACAGGTTTTGACCAATTGACATAAGGATTAATACACAATTCCTTATCAATTTTTCACACCACTCCCACACAACCCCAACGACTCTCCCCCCTACACATCCGTAGAAAACCGAATGCCACCATCCGGAACATTCACCCCCGGCCACACACGAGCACCATCAACTAACTCACACCGGGCACCAATAACCGCCCCCTCACCAATGACCGCGTCCCGCAGCACAGCACGGGCACCAATACGGGCACCAGCAGCAACAATGCACCGCTCCAACGTGGCGCCAGCCTCAACTTCAACACCATCAAAAAGAACAGTCGTATCCAAGCGCGAACCCCCGGCAACTTCACAGCCGCGCCCCACATACGTGCCACCGAGCAACAGCACACCACCACCAATATGCGCCGACGAATCAACCAGCGCTTCGCCAGTCTTCCCCTCAACAATCGGAGAATGCGCAATACCACGCACCAAGTCAGAACTACCACGAACAAAATCAGCCGGCGTCCCCATATCACGCCAATAAGCCTGATCAACGTGCCCGAACACATTTAAGCCTTCATCAAGAAGCTTCGGAAAAACCTCACGCTCAACAGACACCACACGTTTTTCCGGAATGCGCTCAATAATCTCACGCTTAAAGACGTAACACCCAGCATTGATCTGATCTGTCGGCGGATCCATCGTCTTCTCCAGAAACGCCGTCACCCGACCATCCTGATTAGTCGGAACACATCCAAACGCACGCGGATCCGGAACCCGAACCAAATGCATCGTAAGATCAGCATCCTTAGTCGCATGAGTCCCCAGAACAGCACGAAGATCAGTCCCCCCCAGAACGTCTCCATTAAAAACCAGCACATTATCGTGACGAAGCGACGGCAACACGTTACGAATACCACCACCGGTACCCAACGCTTCATCCTCAACAACATACTCAATCTCAAGGCCAAGATCGGCCCCATCGCCAAAATGCTCCTGGAACACTTCAGCCTTAAAAGACGTCCCCAAAACAACGTGAGTCATCCCAGCCGCTTTAATACGACCCAACAAATGCTGAAGAAAAGGCACCCCGGCCGTCGGCAACATCGGCTTGGGCACAGAATTGGTCAGCGGACGCAAACGAGTGCCTTTACCACCAACAAGAATCACAGCATCCGTGCTCTCCGCCAGATGTGCACCAACTTCTAACTGTTGCTGTTGATCTGCAGAATCCTGCGCCCATCCATGAGCACCGCCGAAATCAACGACCATTATGTTTATGCCTTTCTACACGTGCGTGACACAAAAACCGCGTAAACAGCCTTTGTGACCGATGTCAATGGACGCGCGAAAAGTGCCCGACGCGCGTGCGTACAATGATTCGCGAATAAATTACCATTGTCCACAGAAAAAACCGTTCTCCCGCGCCTAGGACCCCACCCCTGATCGGCACGGAGACGCAACACGCGCCAACGCTATCCCCTCTTCCCTTTCGCAAGAAAAACAGAAATAACCGTTCGCACCTTCAACCCACTCCACAGAGCCACCCGTAGTGGCAGCCACCGCCACCCAGGATGCCGATCTGCCTGGAAACGATATGCACTCTCATGATGAGCCGGAAGCATAGTGGACTTATGCTTATTCGCCGCATGACCTTGCGCATGGGTCACCGTCGCCTCAGGCGTGAAAATATTCTGCCACCCCGCACGCGCCATACGATCCCCCAGATCAACATCCTCCATATACATGAAGTACCGCTCATCGAAGCCACCAATCGCTTCAAACGCGGCCCAACGCACTAACAAACACGACCCAGAGACCCAGCCCGCTTCCCGTTCACGATTCAGATCCGCACCCCGCCGGTATTTCTTTGACCAGGGATTATCCTTCCACACCGGCCCCAGCAAAGCATGCCCAATACCACTAATAACCTCCGGCACCTCCCGCGCAGAGGGATACACACCACCATCGGGTTCCAGAATCTTCGGCCCCACCACACCAGCGCGAGGATGTCGACGCGCAGCCTCAATCATCCGATCAATCGAACCCGGTGACAACACCACATCTGGATTCGAAATCAGAAAAAACTCATCGTTAACAGCATTCACCTCGCCACGACGGCGTGCCAAAACGCGGACCGCGGTATTCACCGCCGTACCATAACCAACATTGCCACCCGTAGGTAACAGCTCCACACCTGGTTTCACCGCCGCCTCAGGCGCACCATCGGTTGAGCCATTATCCGCCATGACAACAACAGATTCCCCCGTCACAGCGTCGGGAATGGAGTCAAGAAAATGACGAAGATGTTCACCCGGTGAATACGTCACAGTCACAATGGCTAGCGGACGTCGATCACTCACGACCCCATGATGTTCTGGTGACACTGCCTGTTTGTCGCTCACAAAACCCACACTGTAGTCGATAAGGGCCACCCTTCCCCCGCTTCACACACCCACGCCACCAACTGCCCGATCAACACCATCCTGCCAAGCAGGAAGTGGGGTGAGCCCCAACGCGAGCCACGATGAATTATCGAGCACCGACCAGGAGGGGCGCTCCGCAGGCGTCGGATACTCCTGCGACGGCACCGGCACCACACGGCCAGGATCCCCCCCGGACGCCGTAAACACCCGGCATGCCACATCCCACCACGTACACGCCCCCTCTCCAACACAGTGCACCACACCACCCGGCGCGAGCATCTCCGGAAAACACACCGCAGCCGACGCGACGCCAGAGAGCTCCCACAGACCCCTCGCTAAGTCAAAAACGTTGGTAGGGCTACCCCACTGATCGTTAACGACGCGTGCCGCCGGGCCATCATTCCCGCGTGATTGACGTTCTAGGCGCATCATCGTCGAGACGAAATCGCGGTGCTCAGGCAACGCAGCACCAGAATAAACCCAGGATGTCCGAACGATGGCGCAGGGAACGTCGATGTTCTCAAAAGCGTCCTGGACGGCATAGTCCCCCGCAAGTTTGGTACTGCCATACACCGATCGAGGATGAGCAGGAGCGTCAATGGGAAGGGGTGTTTGGCTGGCCTGCGCTGACTGTTGATAGACAGTGCAGTATGGGGCCTCATGGTGGACAGAGACACCGTCAGTATTGTCACCGTAGACGTAGTCCGTCGATACATGAATAAGGGGAACGCGTGCCTTCGCGGCTGCTGTCGCAAGATTCGCAGCGCCTTCCGCGTTGACTGCCCGCGCAATAGTTCGTTGATCCGCAGCTTCCGCACGGTCGACAGCCGTATAGGCCGCGGCGTTGATGATGAGGTCAGGTTGTTCTGTCTCGATCATGGCACGGACAGAGACAGGATCAGTAATGTCAAGGGACGAGCGCCCTAACCGGGCAATGCGGTCGCGGTGCGCGACCGTCGGGGAGGTCAGACCTAATGCCGTTCCTAGTTGACCATATCCACCGGCAATGACGATGTTCACCTTCGTATTTCTCCTTCTTCCCCGTGCCCGTGCACTGGTGTGCCACACCATCCGTGCTTTCACCGTGAAAAAGTGTCACGTCCTTCGACATGCCAAACTTTTCTCGCGTCTCGCACAAGCTACAGCGTAGGCTGTATATTCTCGAAAAGCTTGACGGTCATGCCGCCTTACCGTGTAGGCATTGCTATCGACCAAAGGAAACTTCTTATATGGGTAGGAACGACGATTCTCGAGGCCAGGACTCGACGGAATACCGCCGACGTGGCCACGACGCGCCGGGGCGCTCCCCACATGAGCGCAATTATGGCTCGTCCAGGCAGGGTTCGTATCGCAACGGCAGAGGCGGAGACGGCAGCCCCTACGATGAGCATAACGGTGATAGTCACCGCGGCTATCATGGTGCGCCCCGCTATTCATCCTCACATCGTGGCTCCGACACATATTCAGCCTTCGATAGTTCCGAGCGGATCCCCCGTGAACGTGACAGTCATCACCATAGACCTACCGACGCCTATCAGTATCGAAACAACACGGCTGAGTCATCCCGCACTACCCGACGCGCCAGCAGACGCCGCGCACAGGCTCGTGTCATCCAGGCACCACCGGGTGTGCGACCCAGCCATCACCAGGTCGGTTCTCGCGCGGTGAAGGCGCTTGTGCTTATTGTCGCGATGGTGTGTTTCGCTTTGCCTGCGGTGGGATACAAAGCGATTGGTGGTTTGGGTAATCAGATGGCCTCCGCAGGCAACCTTAAGCTAGGAGGAAAAGGAAAATCCAAGGATGGCGCGACTGACATCTTGCTCGTCGGTGCTGACTCTCGCACTGACGCGAAAGGAAACCCGTTAACAGCGGACGAGGCTAAGATGCTGCGCGCCGGTGATGACGTCGCAACCCTCAATACCGACACCATCATCCTGATTCGTGTGCCCAATGATGGTTCATCAGCGACGGCAATTTCTATCCCGCGCGATTCATACATCCATTCCAAGGACCTGGGGAATACGAAGATCAACGCGGTGTTCGGTTCCACGAAGTATGAAAAGGAAAAAGACCTCAAGAAGGAGGGGAAAGGGAAAGAGGACATCGAAAAAGAATCGACGGAAGCTGGCCGGTCAGCGCTCATTGAGGCTGTGGCTAATCTGACTGGGGTGACAGTGGATCACTACGCTGAGGTTGGACTTTTAGGGTTCGTTCTCCTCACCAACGCAGTGGGCGGAGTTGGCGTCTGCCTCAATGACGACGTCGACGATGACTTCTCAGGTGCTCACTTTAAGAAAGGCAAACAGACCCTAGAGGGGGCGGATGCTCTATCCTTCGTGCGTCAACGACATGGCCTCCCCCGCGGTGACCTTGACCGCATTGCCCGCCAGCAAGCGTTTATGGCGTCACTCGCTCACAAGGTGTTGTCCACAGGGACACTGACCAGTACATCGAAGATTTCGAAATTGTCTGACGCTGTGGAACGTTCCGTTGTTCTGGACAATGGCTGGGATGTCATGAGCTTCGCGACACAGATGCAGAACATGGCTGGAGGCCATGTGTCTTTCCAAACTATTCCCACCACGAGCCTGGATGGCACCGGCGACAATGGCGAATCCGTCGTGACAGTGGATCCCGATGCTGTGAAAGTCTTCGTTGCGAAACTGATTGGGGCCAAGACCCCCGCGACGGACACCAAGGACAGCAAAGATTCGCACGACACCGCTGACAAAGAGAAGCCTGTCGAGAAGGACTTCACAGCGTCGAAGTACACCGTGACAGTCACCAATGGTTCCACCACCACCGGGATGGCTGCTCGAGTCTCGAAGATCGCCACCCACGAGGGCTATACAGCAGGTAGCACGGGCAATGACACCGATGGAACCTCACAATCGAGTGTTGTGAAGGCTGCTGATCCCGATTCTCACGCCGCGCAGTATCTTGCTCAGAAGTTGCATCTCACTGTCGAGAAGGATTCGTCTCTCTCCGATGACGACATCCACGTCTACGTGGGCAAAGATTATGACGGTCCGGGTGACACCGAGGATTCTCTCCAGACATACCTGGATGGGGGCAGCTCCAGCCACAGTGGCAGTGCTTCTCCCGGCAAAGGTAAGTCTGCCCCAGGTACTCATAGTGACACTGATACACCACCTGATAATTCTCCGAAATTCGATGCTGGCGATAGCCCCAAGTGTGTCAACTAGTGGGCAATCAGAAGGAGAGAATCAATGAACCTGCTGACCGCTGCGCTCAAGCATGACCCCGGTACTCCCCGCCTGACGGTCTATGTTGATCATGCTGACCCACACAAGAGCCGACGCATGGATCTCAGTGCTATAACCCTGGATAACTGGGCATCTAAACTGGGAAACTATTTCCTAGATGAAGCGATGCTCGAACCTGGCGACACACTGATGCTTGCTATGCCTGTCCGTTGGCAAACTGCTGTTGTCATTCTGGGAGCGCTCCGCGCTGGTATTACTCTCATCGATGCTGACGCGGCGTCCGATCATGATGGTGTCGTGGATGGGGTCATCACTTTTGTGGAGTCCCTGCAGAATGTGTCGCCGGCGGAGCACCCCGCCGACCTCGAAGACCCATTTTCACGCTATACCGTGCCGGCGATGTCCGGTGGTGATGTTCCCATCTACGTGTGTGTTGATGATCCATTCGGTCGATCAATCGAGGACTGCGATATTGATCTAGATAGTCTCGGAGTTGACGGGGTCGTGGATCTTGTCGGCGAGGCTCGTCTATGCCCGGATGCGTTCATGGGGGATGATACTGCCGCTGCACAGTTAGACCGAGTGATCCTTCGGGACCACGACGGAGACGTCACTGTGGGGGAGGTACGTGATGCGGGCCGGCGGTGGTTTGACTCCGTTATCCGTGATTATGCAGCTGATGATGCAGGCAGCGCAGATGGTTATACGCCGAACCGTGTGTTTCTTGATGATTGGTCATCCGTGCGTGATTTCGTGATCGTGGCTGATGGTGCGTGGATGAATGGGGGTTCGCTTGTTATTTACTCTGATGAAGCCGGTGTAGGGAGGGGCGTGGAACTTTCTCGCTCGGAAAAAGCACTCATCGGTGGCTATCCTGGGTGAGAGGTAGCGGTCTGAGGCGACGCTGGCATAGGACAGGCGGGTGCCTGCCGACACCCGCCTTTGTATGATGGTGGTTAGAAGTGGCGTTTCTTAAAGAGCGCCAGTTTTCCTCCTGCACGGCCCACTTTCATCAGGCCGCTGCTCTTCGCGGACTCGATCTTTGCTTGGCGTTGTGCCCGTGCGGCTTTCTTTTCCGCCTTGCGTGCACGGCGGGATTCGCGCTTAGAGACTTCTTTGAACTTGGTCCGGGGGGATGCGACGATGTTCAGCAAACCGCCAATGACAGCGGTGTTCAGTGCGAAGCTGAATGTTTGGCTGTTCTTTTTCTGGGGATCGTCTTCTTCCCAGAAACGATGTCCGGCATAGGTGGTTGGTATGAGGGAACCGACGAGTCCCAGTGCTGCTAGGCGCGGGAAGATTCCTAGCCCCAGGGCGGTCCCCAGGCCCATCATTGTTACACCGTTTGCTTGAACGAGAAGGTTGGACGACACGGGGAGTTCTTTTATTCCAACTTTGTCGGCAGCCTGCTCGACAGCGGTTGATAGCTGTTCAGAGTTGTCGAGAGCGTTCTTTCCGCCGACGATAAAGAGGGGGGCGATGGCGGCGCGGCCCATGAAACGCAGAAGCTTGGACATCAGAGTTCACCTCATAAGTCGAATTGGTTTAGTTTTTGATACTAGTGAAGCTCAATTGCCGATTGTAGGCGCATGTGAATCACTAAGCACCCTTTTTACACAAATAGTTTGCACAGCTATCAACCTGATCGTGAGGCCCGTACACTGCACCATTCTCACTGCGTGCCACCACGAACCACAGCTTTCACATAATGCGCCCCCAGCGCCACGTATTCCCTCAGCAAGGTGTGGTGACGAACACTAGGCGGATTGACCGCACCCACAACACCCACCTCACATTCACAAAAAAATCCCTCGCGACGGAGGTGCTTCACCACCATATCAATGCGCAAACAGTGAAAATCTGTACTCACCACAATGAGTGACCGCGGCCGCCTCCCCAATCGCTGGGACATCAACAGGTAGGCATACCGAAGGTTTTCCTCAGTAGTTGTCGACGTGTCTTCCATGACGATTGAGTGCCATGGAACCCCTTGTCCAGCTGCGTATTCGGCCATCGCTTCAGCCTCAGACCGCGACTCATCACTACCCTGCCCCCCACACAAAACAAGAGCTACCCTGCCAGCATCATCGCCATCGTCGACGGCAGCACGAGCTTCACCTCGACCCTCACAACCCGAAATATCACAAAGACTACTATCTACCGCCGCCTGCCACATATCGATTCCCTTATCAACGCGGTAGGCAAGCACACGCGAGACACGACCATCAATCAACCCCGCCCCACAGACAATGATCCCCTCCGGGCGGAGGCCAGCCCGCTCGGCACAGTTACCGGTACACACGGACGTATCACGAGACGACGTAGAGCCACGGGAGACCGTGTGACAGCGGTGAACAGCGCGAACGAAGCATCCAAACCCAGCACCCACACCAGCGAGAACGAAGAAATATACCGCTGAGCCAAGCCTCCAGACACAAGGACTATCCCCGAAGCCAAGGGCAATCCATGCCGCTGGGATCACTGTGGACATCCACCATCCAGTCGCTGTCACTGCGGCCAGGTGAAGAGGTCCACGCCCGTCAGGAGTGCGGAGCGCCGGGCCCATCGTCCGTGCCGTCCACATCCCCACCCCAGCTGTCGCAGCAAGCCCGACAGGTACACACCGCATTGTCGCAGCGTCGATATGAACCGATGCTGACCACGCGACTACACCAGCAGCAGTGAGTGTTGCAGCAGCGGCGGGGGAACGAACAGTTTTCTTCACCAGCCGGTCACCCTGCGTCAGACAAGAGGGTATGGCGAAGAGCGCGATCTTTCTTCAGGACGTGTGTTTCCATATCGTCCTGATATTTCAGCATTTTCGTAACAAGAGACGGATCCCCAGCGGAGAGGATTCGAACAGCCAGAAGACCAGCATTCTGTGCTCCACCCACACCGACCGTAGCGACAGGAACCCCAGCCGGCATTTGAACGATGGACAGGAGCGAATCAATCCCCTCTAGATTGTCCAACGGACGCGGCACACCAATGACAGGTAGCGGCGTGGCGGCCGCGACCATACCCGGTAGATGAGCTGCCCCACCAGCCCCGGCAATGATGCATGAGAGACCACGCGCGTGTGCCCCTCGGGCGTAATCCAGCATGCGCTGCGGCGTACGATGAGCAGAGACCACGCCTACTTCAAAGGGAACACCAAATTCTTGCAAGACATCGGCTGCTGGTTTCATCGTGGGCCAATCCGAATCGGACCCCATAATAAGCCCTACTCGTGGACCGTGAGGCGCCGGCGCACCATCGTTGGCGCCCGCCTGCACGCGAGATGATACATGGTCAGATTGACGGTTGTTCTTATTCATCGTGGTTGTCCTCTCATATGTCCGCAGCCCTCACCATGTATGCCGGGGCGGACGTTATTCCTGGTTAGCTTCTGGCCAACAACCATGCGCGAGAAAATGGGACGCAGCATGGGCTTTTTTCCGAACGTCATCGGCGCACTCTACGTGGCCCGCCCGGTCAGCCTCATAGGGTGTCGACACGTTGACATGCCCAATCTTCCGCCCCGGCCGGTAGTCTTTCCCGTAGAAGTGTATTTTCGCCTCAGGGTACCGTGTCCACACCTCAACCATGCGCTGCGACCACGTGGTGTCAGGGTTGGTGTGACCTCCGAGAACATTTGCCATCACGGTACAGCTCGAGGTCATCGCCGTACTCCCCAATGGCATATCTGCAACCGCACGCAAATGTTGCTCAAATTGGCTGGTCACACAGCCGTCTTGTGTCCAGTGACCGGTGTTGTGTGGCCGCATAGCTAATTCATTGACGATCAACGCTGGATCACCGTCGGTGTCTATCGTTTCGAAGAGTTCGACAGCCATGACACCCGTCACGCCAAGCTCAGTGGCGATGCGTGTAGCGATGCGCTGGGCCTCACTGTTGAGGGCAGGATCAAGGTCCGGTGCAGGAGCGATGGTGAGCCAACAGATTCCGTCGTGTTGAACGGATTCCGCAATGGGCCATAATGCGGTCTCGCCAGACGGTCTGCGGGCAATCATCGCAGAAAGTTCCCTGATGAGGTGCACTTTCTTCTCAGCCATTGCTGGTGTGCCGTTGTCGAGCAGGGTGGCGACGAGGTCCACGCATTCGCCTTCTGAATCTGGGAACCACACACCGTGGCCATCATATCCACCCCGGCATGCTTTAATGCAGACCTCTCCTCCCATGATACGCCAACATTCGCGCGCATCGTCAGGGGAGGTCATAGCCATAAATGGTGGTACGGGGAGACCCATCTCGCGGAGTTTTTTCCGTTGGGCCAATTTGTCCTGTGCATAGACCAGCGCGTCGGGGCCGGGTTCCACGTTGACACCGTCAGATTGCAAGGCTCGCAAGTGTTCGGGTGGAACATGTTCGTGATCGAATGTGACCGCCGTTGCACCCGCCGCGACGCGGTAAAGGTCGGTAATTTCGGTGTAATCACCGATGACCACGTCGGGGATAATTTGTGCTGCTGACCCCGCTGTATCAGCAGCGAGTACTCGTAGAGATTGCCCCAATTCCGCGGCGGCGGGTTGCATCATACGCGCTAGTTGCCCATCTCCGACGATGGCAATAAGTGGCTGCCCAGCGACGTGAGAATCTGGCGCAACCCGGCCACCCGGTACTGCGTCGACGCTATGCACCGTCACAGGATATGCCGTCTCGTGGCTGGTGGTCACAGAATTCGGCGCTGGATTAGGGGGGGTAGGAATATTGTCTGCGGTGGTGGTGTCATCCGATCTCGCGCTCACCCAGTTAAGTATAGGGATCCGGTCACCACTGGTGCCGCAGGCATCGGTCAATGACCCGTTTTGTTCTGCGAGCCTTTGCTACATTGTTTACCACCAGCGGGGGCATTCGGTAGACGTCGAAAATCAGGGTTGCCCGGCGCCGATGGACCCCCGTGATGTGATTCACGGGAATATCGACAATATCGTTTGTGGCGAACCGAGCAACGACGCGGTAGTTGGTAATAACTAAGCGGCGCCTCCACCACCTCATCATTGGTCGAGCAAAAAACCAGGCGACAGCAAGGACCCAGGCCCCCATAATGATCTGTCGAATACCTCGAAATCCCCCTCCAGCGAAAGGCCCCGCAGCACCATCGATCATGCCAATGATTGCCCATATAATCCCGCTAATAAGGATTGTTTCAAGCACGGGGAAAATCAATGTGCTGCGCTTGGAGTGAACGTCAACAAGAAGTTTTTCGTCGTGAGCGATCCGTTCCTCGGGGAAACCACCGGTGAACGGTGGCAATGAGGTCGTGGGTTTCCCGATGTCAGGATGTCGACTGTCGGCGGTGCCCGCGACGCTGTCGTAGGGGCGGCCATGGGACATAGAGACGGGCCCCTTGTGGGGCAGGCAACGTCCGAGGGTGATCATCGACACCTCGTGGCTACCGCGGGCACCGAAAGAACCCACTTGTCGACGCGTATACCTATGAATAATCACGGCAGGTCCCTCCTCCCGGGGCATAATGGCGCCTGAGGCGCGTCTCCACATATGCATCAATTGTCACATGAATCACTGGCCCACCATCATAACGGGTCGGAACAACAGATCTCACGCATAGCGAAGGTGAGTAATATCCCCGGCAGCAATAGTATGAATCTGCCCGTACGCATCACGGATCAAGAGTTCACCACCATCGCTGATATCAATCGCCGTGCCGACGAGCGTTTCACCGCTCGGTAGCTCTACACTGACAACCTCGTTCAGGGTGGCAGACATGCGCGCGTAGTCATCAATAAATGATGAAACACGGCCACCGGAGTCGTGCCAATGGTGCAGCCATCTCATCAGTGCGCCCAGGACCGCGATGGTGACATCGGTTCGGTCAGCTCGCTTGCCTTCCAATGCAAACGAGGTCGCATTAGCGATGGGCAGTTCTTCTTTCGTCAGGTCGACGTTCAGCCCGCACCCAACTACCACCGTCGGATTGTCAGAGATACTGACCGCTTCGGCGAGGATCCCACACAGTTTATCTCCACGCACCACGATATCGTTCGGCCATTTCACCCGAGCATCAATGCCATACGACCTCACCGTCTCAGCAATTGCCACACCCACCACAAGGGGAAGCGCACCAAGTTGAGTGGGCGACACCTCGGGTCGAAGAAGCACACTCACCGCAACCTGGCTGTAGCGCGGCGTCGTCCAGGGCCTCCCCAACCTACCCCGACCAGAGAGCTGTTCCTCCGCAATGAGGACAGACCCATGGGGCAATGCATTCGCCGCAGTATAGAGATCAGCATTCGTCGATCCCGTCGAGTCCACAACGTCAACGTGAGCCCACCCCTGCGCACGCAGCGCCATCGACAAACGATCACCATCGAGCGGCCCCCTCCCCGTCGCGCCACCACCCTCCACGACTGGGGGTAGATCAACGCGTACTTTCTCGCTGTCAGAGCTTTCCTTGCTGGGGCGATCACCATGACTCATACTTCTTATTGTTCACCATGTGGTTAAACCTGTCGTTGACCGCATCGCGACCTACACTAAAGCACATGAACGCTGCCACACGGTCCGCGACAACCACGCCTCACCTCCGTACTACCGCCGATAAGCTGGCCGACCTGCGATCCCGCCTCGCTGAATCACGCATGCCGATGGGACACTCACCCATTGACACTATTCACACCCGTGGTGCACTATCCGCCCGGGAACGCATCAATTACCTTCTCGACGACGGCTCATTTGTCGAAATCGATGCACTCGCTCGCCATCGGTCCACTCATTTCGGCCTGGATGCGAAGCGTCCCACAACTGACGGCGTCGTCACCGGTTATGGAACCATTGATGGCCGTACTGTGTGTGTTTTTTCACAAGATGTCACCATTTTCGGTGGCTCTCTTGGTGAAGTGTACGGCGAAAAAATCGTCAAGATCATGGACCTTGCCCTCAAGACGGGTGTTCCCCTCATATGCCTCAATGAGGGCGCGGGCGCGCGAATCCAAGAAGGCGTGGTATCCCTGGATCTCTACTCGAAAATCTTCTTCCGTAACACGCGCGCTTCTGGTGTCATCCCACAGATTTCCGTCATTATGGGTGCCTGCGCAGGTGGACACGTCTACTCACCCGCGCTCACGGATTTCATCATCATGGTAGACACCACCTCCAAGATGTTCATCACCGGCCCCGACGTCATCAAAACCGTGACAGGTGAGGACATTACCCAGGAAAAATTGGGCGGCGCATCAACCCACATGACATCCTCGGGTACGTCGCACTACACCGCGGACAACGACGAAGACGCACTGGAGTTCGTGCAGGAACTCATCAGCTACCTCCCACAAAATAATCGGGCAGAAACGCCACGGATTCCCACGACCCCAGTCGACGGATCAATCGAGGAGACCGTCACCGACGCTGACCACACACTCGATACGATCATCCCCGACTCGCCCCACCAGCCCTATGACATGAAAGACGTCATCACATGCATCTCCGACGAGGGCGACTTCCTGGAAATCCAACAAGGATACGCTGACAATGTCATTATCGGTTTCGGACGCATTGAGGGCCGCGCTGTGGGATTCGTTGCCAATCAACCCATGCAGTGTGCTGGATGCTTGGATATCAAAGCCTCCGAAAAGGCCGCACGCTTCATTCGGACCTGTGATGCCTTCAACATTCCCATTATCGAACTTGTCGACGTCCCCGGATTCCTTCCCGGGGCGAGCCAAGAGTTCAACGGCATTATCCGCCGTGGAGCAAAACTACTCTACGCCTACGCGGAAGCCACCGTCCCGAAGATCACAGTGATCACACGTAAAGCCTATGGTGGCGCATACTGCGTCATGGGATCCAAAAACTTGGGAGCTGATCTGACGCTTGCCTGGCCCACTGCGCAGATCGCCGTCATGGGCGCAGCTGGCGCCGTGGGGTTCGTTTACCGAAAAGAACTCAAGGCCGCTGAACAAGAAGGCGCTGATGTCAGCACCCTCCGCGCGGAATACGAACAGGAATACGAAGACACCCTGGTTAACCCATACTTGGCAGCAGAACGTGGCCTTGTCGACGCCGTCATCCCGCCCAGGGAAACCCGTGGCCACATTATCCGCGGCCTGCGCTTGCTTGACCGTAAAGTTGACACCATTCCGGCGAAGAAGCATGGAAATATCCCGCTATGACCATCAATCAAACACATCGCGTCGGCGACATGACAATGAGGGTGAGGGTTCAATGACGACCGCACACACACCGGTGGCTGCTCTGACCATCCTCAAGGGCAACCCGAGCGATTCTGACATAGCAGCTCTCACTGCTGTCCTCACCACTATGTCCGTCACAGCAGCTCACTCCCATGAACGCGTCACACGGAACGATTGGGGGCGTCTCGACGAGAAGCTCAGCGCGACAGGACAAGCTCACCTGGGGGTGTTTCCCCACCTCCGATTCGTCTCTGTTGTCTAAGCCGCTGCGACGATCGTCTCCTTGCACGCGTCGGTTCGCCCCTTTTTAATGGGTTCATGATGATCCTGGCATCTTCCTCTCCGTCACGGCTCTCGATCCTTCGGTCTGCGGGCATCGAGCCCACAATTGAACCACCCACCGTCGACGAGAATGCTATTCTCCGTCGAGTCCAGGATCAATCACCAGAACAGCAAGTCTGCGTTCTTGCGCACGCCAAAGCATCTGCCATCGCGGCACGCCACCTCACTGCGGTTCATCCGCCATACGAGTTCGCTACGCCCGGTCAATCCAGCACGAGCGATGACACCACGACCCGTCCCCGTGTCGTCATTGGTGCCGACTCCATGCTCTATCTCGATGGTGAACTCCAAGGCAAGCCGCACACTATCGACGAAACCATCCGCCGATGGACCATCCAACGTGGTAAAACAGCACGTTTGATCACTGGCCATTGCATTATCAACCTCGCCTCCACTGCTACCAATGAGGACACTGTCCTGG
Organism: Corynebacterium sp. PCR 32; assembly: GCF_037464985.1. NCBI lineage: Bacteria > Bacillati > Actinomycetota > Actinomycetes > Mycobacteriales > Corynebacteriaceae > Corynebacterium > Corynebacterium sp. PCR 32. The sequence goes on along the minus strand of NZ_JBAHVL010000001.1, from coordinate 203,568 downwards.
AAGCAACAACGACCACCGTACACTTCGCTAACGTCTCTGACGCAGATATTCGCGCCTACGCGAACTCCGGCGAGCCGCTCTACTGTGCTGGGGCATTCACTCTGGAAGCCATGGGCGGATGGTTCATTGACCGCATCGAGGGGGATCCATCATCGGTCATTGGTCTCTCACTCCCTCTTGTCCGTCGAGCACTCTATCGCTTCGGATATCACGTCGCTGACTTTTGGAACTGCACGTAACACGCATCAAGATGTTACCCTGGGACAACTCTCTCCATGGCGCGTTGGGAAGGCTATCCTAGTTTTGTCTTCGGTATCGTCATCACCGAGCCGAACCCATGAGGACAAGCACATCAAGGAGAGAACGATGGCCTCAGTTCACGTCGACACCTCCCCATCAGTGTCGACGACACACAAGAAAGCAGACACGACAACCGCTCATTACTCGGATAAAAGACGAATGAGCCAAGCTGCACTCAAAGAGCTGATTACGCCAGTACAAAAGCAATTGCTGCTCTGCAGAGTCATCACTGTTGCCTCATGCATCATTGCTGTCGCCCCGTACGTCACACTGACACATATTGGCAACCTCCTCCTCAACGAGGGTAGCCACCGGGACATCACACGAAGCGTCATGATCCTCGCGTATGCCTTCATAGCACAGGCATGTCTGTATACCCTCGCACTGACCATCTCCCACTTCGCCGACTTGCGGTTACGCAACAGAATTCAGCACGACATGGTAACAACGCTGGCGCACGCTCCCCTGTCATGGTTCAGCGAAACATCAACTGGCAAGGTACGTAAAGCCATCACCGATGATGTAAAGCAAGTGCATACGCTCGTCGCGCACGCACCCGTGGAGCAAACGGCTGCGATGGCTGGGCCACTCATCCTCCTTATCTACGCCTTTGTCGTTGACTGGCGGCTCGGGCTTCTCTCCATCTCCACCTTCCCAATCTATGGTGTCCTGCAAGCGGCCATGATGCGGGGTATGGGCAACAAAACCGCAGAAATGGACGAGAAACTTGGTGACATGTCCTCGGCCGCCATCGAACTGTCTGAGGGCATTAGCGTCGTCAAAAACTTTGAGCGCGCCGGCACCACCCATGCCCGTTTCACACAAGCATGCAAAGACTTTGCCACGTTCTACTGGGCATGGTGTGGGCCGCTCATCCGAGCGTCCGCACTCTCGTTGTCGTTCATCTCCATGTCCACCTTGATGACGATCACCATCGGCTGCGGGCTACTCATGGCACATGCCGGATGGGTCACTGTTCCTGAGGTACTTACCTGTTCACTCATCGGACTAGTCCTTCCCCGAGCGGTCGAGGTCCTCGGTAGTACCGCCTGGTCCTACCAGCAGGGCGGCAACGCCGCGCTGCGACTGAAGGACGTGTTGGATACGGAACAAATACACTATCCCGAGGAGACAACCGCCTCTACCGCTTCCCAGAGAGCACATGGCACCAAGGACATTGTGTTCTCCAACGTCTCCTTCGCCTATACCACATCCGACGGCACAGTCGATGCCCTACGTGGCATCAACCTGCGCCTCCGACCGAACTCCGTGACCGCCCTTGTCGGCCCCTCAGGGTCCGGAAAAACCACTCTCGCCACCATGCTTGCGCGCTTTTGTGATCCCGATTCCGGCACGATCACCATTGGCGGCATACCACTCACGAACCTTACCGAACGAGAACTATATTCCACGGTGTCCTTCGTCCTCCAAAACCCGTACTTACAAGATCTCCCTATCCGCGACGTCATCGCATTATCCCGCCCCGACGCCACCACCGAAGAGATCCGCAACGCCGCGCGTCAAGCCAATATTCTCGACGATATCGACGCGCTGCCCCACGGATTCGATACCGTCCTCGGCGTCGACACCACATTGTCCGGCGGCCAACAACAGCGCCTTGCTATTGCCCGAGCGCTACTGGTCGACGCCCCCATCCTCGTTCTTGACGAAGCCACCACCGCCACCGACCCCGACTGTGAAGCAGAAATCCAGCGAGCGCTCGCCACGCTCGCACAGGGACGTACTGTCCTCGCCATCGGCCATCATGCTGAATCTGTCGCTGGAGCCGACCACATCTGCATCATGGAGCGCGGCCGCATCGTGGCCCAAGGAACGGCTGATGAGCTCGCTGACCAGCCGTTCTGGAAACACCTCACCGAAGGAGTCCACCAATGACTTCCGGACAGCAGTCCACCCTCGCGTGGGCACGAAACCTACTACTAATCAAAGATTTCCAACAGATCCTGACTGTCGAAGGCTACACACGATTTCGTCGCAGCCTGCTCTCCTCAGTTGGCCTGGGCCTCATCGAAGGTGTTGGCATTTTCGCCGTCATTCCCACCATCACCTCGTTCACCACCGGTCGCCCATCAATGGGCCTGACCTGGCCGTTGTGGATCCTCATCCTCGCGTGTTTCGCTGTTGCCGGGGCCGCCATCACCTACGCCCAGCAAACAACCGGGTATATGGCCGCCATGGATCTCCTCCGCCACTGCACGGTTAACGTCGGCAATAAAGTAACCAGGCTCCCCCTTGGCTGGTTCGACCACACCGTCTCCTCACGGCTGTCCATCCTCCTCACCCAATCACTCATGCAGATTGGCGACAGCGCAGCGCATTTTCTCGGTCCCCTTGTTCGTGGATTGACCACGATGACAGTGATGACAATTCTGGCCTGGTTCTGGACATGGCAGCTCGGAGTTCTCTTCCTTATGTCGATCCCGATCATGCTGATCTTCACGACGGCAACGCGTGCACTCAAACGTGCCGGCGAACACATGACAATACCCACGGAAATCGACTTCGCCAGCCGTATCGTCGAATTCGCACGTACCCAGCCTGTTCTTCGAGCATCAGGACGTGCACAGTCGTACGAGCCTCTCAACCGGGCCCGCGCCATAAACTACCGCAGTCACCTCAACGATCTGTGGGTCAGTCTAGCCGGGAACGTCATCGCGGGTATCGGCGCCCAAGGCATCACCGTAGCACTCATTGTCGTCGCAGCTACCCTCGGCACGAACACGACGTTGAGCCCCATCGCCACGGTTGCCTTCATTGGTGTTTCCCTCCGGTTCTCCAAGGTACTCGAGGGGATCATCGGTAACACGCTCGCCATTGAGGTTGCTCGGCAGCCTATCGTTCAGGTCAGGGAACTCTTATCTGCGCCCGAGTTGCCCGCCCCCCATAACCATGCCGATCTTTCGCAGCCTGGGACGGTAGCACTGCACTCGGCTACATTCGGATATCAACCCGGTAACCCCGTCATCCACGATGTATCCTTCACCGCACCAGCTCGTAGCCTGACCGCGATCGTCGGCCCCTCAGGGAGCGGAAAAACAACACTTTTCCGGCTTATTGCACGATTCTGGGACGTCGATTCCGGCGCTATCACCGTCGGTGGTGTCAATGTACAAGACCAACCCACCGCCCAGCTGATGAAACAGATCGCCATGGTGTTCCAAGATGTGTATCTGTACAACACCACCCTGTACGACAACATCAGGGTTGGGCATGATGACGCCACCGAGGACGACGTCTACCGCGCCGCCTCTCTTGCGGGCGTCCAAGAAATTGCCGAGCGACTCCCGGGCGGCTGGCACGCCACAGTTGGTGAAGGTGGGAACCGTCTCTCGGGCGGCGAGCGCCAACGCGTGTCTATTGCGCGGGCACTACTGAAACAAGCACCCATCGTCCTCTTTGATGAGGCGACATCGGCACTAGATCCAGATAACGAAGCACACATTGAGCGAGCTATCGATGACCTTCGAACCCGCTCGACTGTGCTGATTATTGCTCACAAACTGGACACAATTCGCAATGCGGACCACATCATCGTGCTGGATGACAGTGGTACCGTTGTACAGGTTGGTACCCATAATGAGCTCATCACCGCAGGTGGGTTGTATAAACACCTATGGAGTGCTCGCCAAGCAGCACAAGGATGGTCACTGTTTTGACTCCCGGCCCCGGGCGCAAACCCGCCTTCGACAGAGAACAAGCAATCCAGGCTGCACTCAGCGAAGGCGTTGGCAGCTTCAGCCTTCGAGGCGTCGCTGACCGCCTAGGAATCAAACCTCCCGCCCTCTATCGAATGTTTTCGTCCCGCGACGAGCTCCAAGCTGCGGCGATGGAAAAGTTGGCTACCGATATTGAAGCTCCAACGATGGTGGCATCGTGGCAAGAAGCATTGCGGCTTGTCGCATCCCGATCGTGGGAGCTGTTTTGTCGGCATCCCGAAGCGCCCACGGTCATTATGACCAAGCCCGATGCCATGACTGGTGCTGTACCTCGCTTTGAGGAACTAGTTCATCGGCTCGTCGAGCTCAATATTCCTGGTGGGTTACCCACTGCCTCCTTTGCCGTGGATTTTATTGGCGACACCACCGTGTGCACGTTTCTCCAAATGCAGTACCTCACGACCACCGATGAGACCGGAGAAACCCCCCTTGACCGGTACACCAAGTCCACTGAGGAGAGCGAGGACGTCTTCGGGGTGAAAAACATGCCGGATACCGGTTTCCTCGATGCTAAGGTCGAGTTCATCATCACCAGTATTGAACATGGAATTGGGCCTCACGGTACCCCCACGACCAACCGGTGCCCGGACGCCACCCGCAAGGCGGAGGAACACCCCGCCACACGTGGCTGCCTGGGCCGTTAAGCTGAGGGTATGAGTGAACATCGCGATTTATTAGCACCTCCGCCCGTCGAGCTTCCTAATGATCCTGCCCAAGCCTTGATTGACGACGGAAACGACCTGAGCAGTGTCGTCATCGCTGTCCCGACGAGTTCTCTGGCGTGGGCCGAGCTTGCGGATGCTGCTCTGGCCGCTGCCGATGATGTCGATGGGCTCAGCCCGGCAGTCACTGCGTACGCATTCGCACGAACGGGGTACCACCGTGGTCTTGATTCTCTCCGCGCGAACGGGTGGAAGGGTTGGGGGCGGGTGCCGTGGTCTCATGAACCGAATCGTGGTGTCCTTCGTGCCATTGCAGCGCTGGCACTGGCTGCGAAGGCAATCGGTGAAGACGGCGAATACGAGCGGTGTCGAGCGCTCCTTGCTGACTCCGATCCATCATGTGTTGCTACCCTCATCGACGGGCGTACCACAGCCAACTAATCGATGCGGGTGTGGTCGAGGGCCGGTCACGGGCATATACCGGTTGGCACTGATGGTTGCACAGTGCGCTGACCATGGAGGGCCCGGGTATTGAGTGTTAGGTTCGTGCGTCCTCCACACGCCGGATTGCTTCGGCGGCGATGGCGTCTTGGATACCCATGTCCAGTTCAGAAGTAAATCCGACACATGAGCAGTTAATTTCACTAAGAACATAGGTGTCCTCGCCATTGCCGCAATCGTCAGGGATGAAGTCAGCGGTCCACAGCAACGGAGTAGCCTCGTCACCCCCTAGCTTCTGAGCAATGATCGGCCGAGCAGCAATGAACCTATCGATAAGGTCGGGCCATTTTTCCGGCCTGTCATAGGTGTAGTGGGCGCCAGAAAATAACGTAGCTGAGAAATTCTCTCCACCCGCAGCCGGCTTCTTGTGAACAACGCACATCGGCCTTTCTCCTACCACCAGGATGCGAATCTCTCCCTCAATAATGCGGGGCATAAAACGCATATCAATCAGCATGCCGCTATCACCGGCGATGTACTGGTGGCACACGTCCATAAAATCGCCGAGTTGTGTGTGCTCAGTGTGGTTGTCGATGGCTTCTGTGCAAACCACCATCGTATCGAGCGGGACAGCAGTTCCTGGACCCGTGGATGCTGCCACGTTGTCATCATCGATGCGGACCCGCCAAATGCCTGCGCCCGCGGAACCACGGTTCTGTTTCACGACGCGTTCACCGTAGGACAGCGATATCGGGAACGTCTCGCGGAAGTTGTGAATATCGTAGTAGGCGGCGGTATCAGAGGGTACAAGAGGCGTGTCGCTGAGTGTCACCAGCGCATCCTTTGCCCCGTATTCGAGCATTGTCTTCGGAGTGGACATACCAACGAGGCCAGCGTTGCTCAAGCGAGTAAGGAGATCAAAATAGCCTTGCTCCCCACCTGGGATCATGCCTGGATTGACCCGGGATATATAACCATCGGACGAGGTTGACACTGTGTCAAAGATGTCGTCAATCGTGGTGTGATCATAGTAGATCACCTGGGCGTTCCATTCGTCATGAGCGTTAATAGCGTGAACAATGGGCATGGTATCAGGGCGGTGTCCATCCGGCCCCTTGTCATGTCCGCCCTGAACTTCGAACACAACGATGTTTTTTTGCATCGCCTACACTCCTCGGTATCACCGTCGGTTTGTCGATTCACTGTCGTCTGTGGCTCCAGACAACAAGGCCAGGCGGGTGACCATGATGTCTCACGCCCGGATTGTCAGTGCAGACGACAGTCCACTGTCAGAGCCTGATAGTCCCCGCCATTCATGAGGTGACCAGACGCCACACTGGTGGCCATGCACTGTTCACGCCGGGTATTCCGCTGTGAAAAATGTCAACGAGAATATTACCCTCGGCCAGGTCATGCCGTACCGCCATGACATGCAGGTCTGAGACGTTATGTCCGTAGTTTGCCTCCCACGTCGTGGTGGTCTTATAGGATTGGACACCATGGCTGCGCCCCTTGACCCTCACCCGCTCCTTCAGGATTACGCACACCCCGACAAGGTTGTCACGTCACAATGGTTGGGGGCGAAACTCGGTTCCCCAGACGTTCGCGTGGTGGAGTCGGATGAGGACAGTTTACTCTACGATCTTGGTCATATTCCGACGGCTATGCGTATCGATTGGCGCCGCGACCTCTCTGATCCGCTCACACGAGACGTCATCGACGCTGAAGGTTTTGCGAGGTTGATGCGATCCAAAGGCATCCGGCGCGATGATACCGTCATCATTTATGGCGATCATTCCAACTGGTGGGCGGCGTTCACTTTTTGGGTTTTTACGCTCTACGGACATCCCGATGTTCGGCTACTCAATGGTGGCCGTGATGCCTGGATTCGCGCGGAGCGTGAAACGTCGTTTGTTGTTCCAGAGAATCCGGAGTCTGACTACCCTGTTCCAGACCTGGCGCTAAGTGAACGTATCTCTGTGCAGGATGTGTGTCGGGATTATGAATCTTCACAGCTCATCGACGTACGCACACCCGAGGAGTATCGCGGTGAGTCGATGGATTCTGGCCCGTCTCCCTCTGCGAAGGGGACGTTGCGGACCGGTCATATTCCCGGCGCGGTGAACATTCCGTGGGATTCGGCTGTGTACCCGAATAGTGATTTCCGCAGTGCCGATGAGCTGCGGGAGATTTTCGGTGCGTTGGATTCGTCGGATCCGACAGTGACATATTGCTTGACGGGCGAGCGGAGTGCGCATACGTGGTTTGTGTTGCGCTATCTGTTGGGCTGGGAGGATGTGAAAAATTATTATGGATCGTGGGCTGAGTGGGGAAATATGGTGGGGATGCCTATTTCTCGAGCCGAGTAAACCGTCCGGTGTCGGAGTTGCTGTTGACGGTGGTATCGATCACACGCCGTCGTCGTAGCAGCTGTGCAACAATGAAGGCTGTCCCTTAGTTTTGTGCATTCGTCACCATGTGTACCTGGACGTGGTGACGGGAGTCCTCCCTTCCTCGTGACCGTGTTGTGAACGCCTGTGCTCCCCTATGTTGACTGGTGTTTACCATGGTGAACCGGCACAGTGTCGTCGGAGCGACTGCATTCTCATGCACACACCCGATTGTTGCGCAATGAATACAGGAGGTTTCGTGTCCACCGATGACAGTGCTATCGCGATCAGGAAAATTTCGAAAGTTCTCGTCGCGAACCGTGGTGAGATTGCGGTCCGCGTGATCCGCGCTGCGAAGGATGCTGGCATTGCGAGCGTTGCGGTTTATGCAGAGCCAGATGCTGAGGCCCCCTTTGTTCACCTTGCCGACGAGGCGTTTGCTCTTGGTGGCCAGACTCCAGCTGATTCCTATCTGAATAGTGAGAAGCTTCTCACGGCGGCAGCCAAGTCTGGTGCGAATGCTGTTCACCCTGGCTACGGCTTTTTATCGGAGAATGCTGATTTCGCGACGGCTGTTGAGGATGCGGGGTTGATCTGGATTGGCCCGTCACCCAGGTCGATTCGGATGCTGGGGGACAAAGTGACGGCTCGCAGCCTGGCTCGTGCCGCCCACGCTCCTATGGCTCCGGGAACGAAGGAGCCGGTCACGGGGGCCGACGAAGTGATCGAGTTCGCTGCAATGCATGGGTTTCCTGTTGCTATCAAGGCCGCGTGTGGCGGTGGTGGACGTGGGCTGAAAGTGGCCCATTCCGTCGATGAGATTCGTGGTCTCTATGATTCTGCGGTTCGTGAGGCTAAGGCTGCGTTCGGTCAGTCCGAGTGTTTTGTGGAGCGTTATCTGGAGAGAGCTCGCCACGTGGAGTGTCAGGTGGTAGCCGATATGCACGGCAACGTGGTGGTGGTGTCAACCCGCGATTGTTCGGTGCAGCGTCGCTTTCAGAAGTTGGTGGAGGAAGCCCCCGCCCCGTTCGTCACGGAGGAGCAGAATAGACGTTTGTGTCAGTCGGCGAAGGATATTTGCCGGCAAGCGGGGTATTACGGCGCTGGTACCGTTGAATATTTGGTGGATGATGCCGGCGTGATGTCGTTTCTTGAGGTGAATACCAGGTTGCAGGTTGAGCACCCTGTGTCAGAGGAGGTCACGGGGTGGGATGTGGTGCGCGAGCAGTTCCGTATTGCCGAGGGCAAGGAGCTGTCTCATAAGGAGGATCCCGTGCCGCACGGCCACTGCATTGAGTTCCGTATTAATGGTGAAGATCCAGGGAATAATTTCGTGCCGTCACCGGGTATGGTCACGAAGTATGTGATGCCGTCGGGCCCGGGTGTTCGTGTTGACTCCGGTATTCGCGAGGGCAATAGTGTAAGTGGCCATTTTGATTCATTACTGTCGAAGCTCATTGTGTGGGGTGACAATCGTTCACAGGCTCTTGCTCGCGCTGCCCGCGCATTGGATGAGTACGAGGTTGAGGGGATACCGACGGTCATTCCTTTTTTTCGTGACATTGTGAAGGATCCTGCGTTTGTAGGTGACGGTAGGTCATTCGAGATATATACGAAGTGGGTTGAGCAGGAATGGATGCCACGGTCCACGGTGCGCCCGTGGGCGGATAGTTCCCCTGGGGCCGAGGCCTCTATTCCTTTGCAGAGAGTCGTTGTGGAAATCGATGGGCGGCGTGTTGAAGTGGCTATGCCGGGTGACTTTGTCGTCGGTGATCGCACTGGCAGTCGGGGTGCTGGTCTTTGTGCTCGCAGGCCGAAACGGCGGAAGCGTCGTAGTGGTGGTAATGCGGTGATCTCAGGTGATGCTGTGATCTCTCCGATGCAGGGGACGATTGTGGCGGTAAATGTTGTCGAGGGCCAGGATGTTGAGGAGGGTCAGACGATTCTCATTCTGGAAGCGATGAAGATGGAGAACCCGGTGAAGGCGGCGAAGTCAGGGACGGTGACTGGGTTGAGGGTGGAGGCAGGTGTAGGGGTCTCGAAGGGTGAGGTGCTCATGGAGCTCAGGTCGTCGGGTGCTCACCGAGGTGATTGATACTGCGCCAGTTGTGCTTGACTACACTGGCAATTCGTGACCTCCCCCACTACCACCACGTCATCGTCAGACCAGGCCATCGCTGTGGACGCGTGGCCAGGCACAGTGAGAGCGCTTATTTTGGGTTTCCAGCATGTGCTGGCGGCGTATGCAGGCGCTGTGGCTGTGCCTCTTTTTGTTGGTTATGCGCTCGTCGATGCTGGCCGTATGACATCGTCGGATATACCTCATCTCATTGCAGCTGATCTGCTTGTCGCTGGTATTGCCACGATTGTGCAGTCTGTTGGCCTGTGGCGATTTGGTGTCCGTTTACCGCTGATTCAGGGTTGTACGTTCTCTGCTGCGATCCCGATGGTGAGTATCGGCTCGCATTATGGCGTGCCGGCGATTTACGGGTCGGTGATTGCGTCGGGCCTGTTCATGATTATTTTTGCGCCACTGTTTTCTAGTTTGCTGCGTCTTTTCCCACCTCTGGTGACAGGCACTGTGCTGCTGATTATTGGTGCAACGCTGATGCCGGTGGCTGCGGATTGGGTTGGCGGTGGTGCTGAGGTGAAAGGCACCCATGATTATGGGACGGGGAAGAATCTTCTAATTGCCACGTTCGTGTTGATGCTCATCCTGCTCATTGAACGGTGGGGTCCAGCCTGGCTGGCTCGCATTTCGGTACTGGTAGGGATGTTGTCGGGATTAGTGCTGTGTATCCCGCTGGGAATGGTGGATTGGCACACCATGGCATCATCGCACTGGATCGGCGCCACCCAGCCATTTTATTTTGGTGCCCCGCATTTCATTCCGTCTGCAGTAATTGCGATGTGTATTGTCTCCTTGGTCACCATGGTGGAAGCCACTGGTGACATTGTTGCTATTGGTGAAATCACCGAATCCCCTATCGACGACAAACGTATCGCCGATGGTCTCCGCGCCGATGGTGCAGCAACTGTCGTTGGTGGAGTGTTTAATACGTTCCAGTACACCGCGTTTGCTCAGAACATTGGCGTACTCTCTATTACGGGTGTGAGGTCGCGGTGGGTGACGTCCATCGCGGGTGGGATGCTGATCGTACTAGGCCTGATTCCAAAGACGGCATCACTGGTCGCCGCCATCCCGGCGCCGGTGTTGGGGGGCGCAGGTTTGGCATTGTTTGGGATGGTTGCCGCCTCGGGGGTACGGACATTGTCGTCCGTTCGTTTCAACTCTTCGAACATCATGGTGGTGGCGATTCCTCTGGCGTTGGCACTGTTACCTGCGACGTCACCGACACTGTTTTCTCAGTTGCCGACGTGGGCGCAGACGTTCCTAGGGTCGGGGATTTGTGTGGGCTCGGTTGCGGCAATTGTGCTGAACCTGATGTTTAACACGGGAACTCGCGCGCCCGCCTCACACAAGGATGGAACAATGGCGCACGACACTCCTCGTGGCTCCTCCTATGGTCTTGCTGATGATGACCACGACGGGTTCGGGGACACCCCGGGGGGCTCACACATCACGTAGTCATGTCACCCACCACGGTTTCACCCCCAGAACCGTCGGCGGTGATTGTCCCGGTGAAACTTGATTCTTGCGAATAACGAAAAGGTAGATGACCCGTGGAACCTATGCAGTTGAACGGCGGGCGTTTCTATCTGCGCCCATTGTCGGCCGATGATCGTATTAACGACATCCCAGCACTGGTGGCTGTTGCTGATTGGGCCGCAGGCAACGGTACGACGTCATCAACGGGTACCACTGCTAGTGAGCATGTTGTTGGGGCCCGTAGCGCGTCGATGTGTGGCACTCTGGTGGAGCTTCGCCGGAATCAGTGGCTGACGGGCACGGCGTTGTCGTGGGCGGTGTGCGAGCACACACAGGTGGAAATGGTGGCTGAAGCTCTTCTCTTCGCCGGTGACGGTGTGATAATGGATCCCGCCGAAGACACCACCCCACTGACCTGCGCCGACCCCGTCCACGGTGATCATTCCCACCATCACACGCCCGTTGCCACTCACGCAATTGTGTCCATCCGCCCGGCTGGCGACCCATCACGGATAATCCCCACCCCACCAGATACCGAACAAAAAACCGTCGGTGATGCTGTGGAGGAGGCCAAGGGAACCATCACGCGCTGGGCTGAAGGCTACTTGGGGCTCACCGTCACTGTGCTCTAATCCAGGTCGTCGTGTGCGACGAGGTGACGTGCTGCCTCAGTCACCGACCCTGAGAGAGACGGGTACACCGAGAATGTGCGGCTGAGATCATCGACTGTCAGCCGGTTGGTCACAGCGATGGCGATGGGCAAGATCAGCTCGGATGCGGACGGGGCCACTACGACACCACCGATGACAATGCCGGAGTTCTTCCGGCAGAAAACCTTCACAAACCCGTGTTGGAGGGACCGCATTTTGGCCCGCGGGTTGCCTTTCAGTGAGTAGGTTTCGATGCGTGCTGAGACCTCGCCGGATTCGATCTGTTTCTGGGACACACCGACTGTCGCCAACTCTGGTCGGGTGAAAACAGCCGATGACACCGTGCGTAGGCGAATGGGCGTGACGCCTTCACCGAGTGCGTGGTACATCGCGATGCGGCCCTGCATGGCTGCGACAGAGGCCAGTGGGAATAAATCTGTACAGTCCCCCGCTGCGTAGATCCCCGGCACGGATGTCCGTGATACGCGATCGACCTTAATATGCCCTGACCTTGTGAGGTCAACTCCGGCTTTTTCTAATCCAAGATCCCGCGTGTTGGGGATTGACCCCACGGTCATGAGCGCGTGAGATCCTTCGACTTCACGGCCGTCACTCAGAACGACCTTAATCCCGGTATCGGTGTATTCGACGGCTTTACACCGGCCACGCTTCACCAGGTGAACGCCACGTTCATCGAGCACGTTCTCTAGTACCTGGGCAGCATCGGAATCCTCATGAGGAAGAATCTGATCGCCAGAGGCCACCATGGTGACGTCGACGCCCAATTCGGTGAAAGCGGAGACAAATTCTGCACCAGTGACCCCGGACCCCACTACGATGAGATGTTCGGGAAGCTCTTCCAGGTCATATACTTGTCGCCAGGTCAGGATCCGCTTTCCATCCGGTTTTGCGCCCGGCAAAACACGCGGCGTAGCTCCTGTTGCCAAGAGGACGAGGTCACATTCAATGGTTTCCTCCTCCCCATCGGCACGCTCCACCACAATGGTGTGAATTGTGCCGCCGGGCTCGTAATCATCCAACCTGGCTGTGCCCGGGATGAGGCGAACTTCCGCGGCAATCATCTGCCGTTGCACATCGTCAGATTGTGTTTTGGCCAGATGCTTTACACGTTTATTGACTTCGGCGAATGGAAGCTTCTTCCCGTCATATCCTGCGTGGAATCCCATCGCGTCGGCTCGGCGCATATCGGTGCGAATCGCCGTCGCAGCGATAAAACTCTTGGATGGAACACAATCGTGGAGGACGCAGGATCCTCCCATGCCCTGGTTTTCAACGACCGTGACCTCCGCCCCATACTTCGCACCAGCCAATGCGGCCTCATAACCCGCAGGGCCTCCGCCAATAATCACGATCCGTTTAGCCACCAGTTTGCTCCTCGATGTGGTGATATTTCAGGGGCATGTCCAGTGCACACTGACAAGGACCGGCCCCAACGCACGAAAGAATACCCGAAGCAATCATCGTGAACAGCAGTCCTCGCTGAGGTTCTTTTATTGATGTCATGGGTGCGGGGAGCGCTACGGCCGTCGTCAAGGCGCAGCTCGTCTTCCCCAGGATAAACTAAGCCGTCCGCGTGGTCTGGGTCCACCCCGGAACATAAACACCCCCACTGTCACTGTCTGGGGTGTTGCACCGGCTCGGTGCTCCTAGAGATCAATATTACGGGGTCCGTACAATCGGTCTCCGGCGTCCCCAAGACCAGGAACGATATATGCATCGTCGTTCAACGAGGAGTCAATCGTCGCCGTGACCAACCGGGTGACTGGAAGATCGGAATCCGTCAACGCCTGTACCCCCGGTTGGGCTGACACCATGCAAATACATGTGATGTCGTCTGCTCCTCTGCTTGCGAGAAGTCGAATCGCGTGCAGAAGAGATCCGCCGGTCGCCAACATAGGATCAACAAGGAACACCGGGCGCCCAGAGAGATCATCGGGCAGTGCCTCCAGGTATGGCACTGGTTTATGGGTCTGCTCATCACGAGCCAAACCGATGAAACCAACCTGAGCATCTGGAATCATCGACAACGCAGGATCTACCATGCCCAGCCCGGCGCGGATAATAGGAACAATGATGGGCGGTTCTGTCAGGCGGTGGCCATCAGCAGTATCGACCGGGGTGGCGACGGGGAAAGTATCGACCTTAAGATCACGGCTGGCTTCATAGACCAGCATCATGCCTAGGTCTGACAAGGCAGCACGGAAAACATCATTTGTGCTGCGTTTATCACGCATGATTGTCAGTCTCGACATCACTAATGGGTGATCTACCACCTTAATCTCCATACCAACTAGCTTACCGGTGGGGAACCATAACGGAATTCGTGCGTCTAACTAGTTCATAGAGACCTCACTCCGAGCACACGAGAGGCACGATTCATGAGCACAGGCATACACACGGGAACGACGGGGCATATCACCGCACAGCCAGAGGTGTTGCGTACCGCAGCGGACCGGATTGCAGAGTGCGCCGACGCGGTGCACCAGATTCGAACGAGGGCGGTGTCGCATCCGCCAGGACAGGCTGTCGACGCATCAGCTCTGCCAGCACTCCACCGTGCTATCGAGCTCCTCAGCCAGAATCATGACCGTGTGGCTGAGCAACTTGGGCGGCTCAATGAATCGATGGTGTCCATATCCGCAGGAACCCGGACGTTGGCTGATGCGATTGCTCACTCTGATAGCGTTGCCACAGTGCGTATGGAGTCGCAGTCTGCTGGCATCGCCGGAGGGAAGCACTAGCCCATGCCTCACACCGTTTCACCAGCTCCCTCTGGGGTGACTGCCCTCATTGAGGATACGGTTCACTATGTCACGTCCCATCTCCCCGTGACCCCGGACTGTCCACCCCCACGTTTTTCTGAGAATTTTCCGCTATTCAACGCTGCACACCGCGACCTGAGCGCAACCCTGTCGGGGCCGTGGAAAGAAGCAACGTCAGCCATTGATGCTGCGCTTGCTGGTGATGCTGGTGTCGCTTGGCAGGACGGGCTTCGCCGCGCTGGGGACAGTGGAGAATCACTACGTCGAGATGCTGATGAGGCATCACGAGTGTGCACCCATATGACCACTACTGTCATGAACGGGGCACTTGAGTTGTCCCGCATCACCAACGATTACCTCAATAAAGCCACACCACTGGTCAATGTGATCATGACGATGGCTATTGCGAAAGGACCGCTTCCCCAGGCTCCCGAGCAGAACCCCCTGGCAGCTTTACACCACTTGTCGTCGGATGCTCGGCAGCACGCAGACGCGACAATACACCGTATTAATGCTGACCTTGAGCAGGACGTCACTGCGCTTCAGAAGCTTCTGGATCATCCGGCACCGTCGTATCCTCACTGTGATATCGATATCCCACCGAATCCACCAACTCCTACCGCTCCTGCCACAGCTGTCCCCGTCCCTACCGTCGCGACGACAGCGATGCCAGCGCCCCTGCCGACAGATTCCACAGGTGGGGGTAGCCCATCTCTCGGGGCCCCCGCCCCCTCCCCAACACCACCACCCCCGCCGACGGTGGTACCGGTTGTAACCCCACCGCCACGGGCTCCGGGAGCCACCACGAGTGGGGCGTCACCGCAAGCGCAACGGGCTGTTGAAGCCGCCCTCAGCGCCCTGGGGACGCCATACCAATGGGGCGGTAACACGCCCGGGGTGGGCCTTGACTGCTCCGGGCTGACCCATTGGGCCTATGCGCAAGCTGGTGTCGACATTCCGCGCCTCGCCGAAGCTCAGACTGTCGGCACACCAGTCAACCAGGATGGTCTTCTCCCCGGTGATCTTGTTGTGTGGGATGGGCACGTTGCTATGTACATCGGCGACGGCAATATGGTCGAGGCAGGAGACCCTGTCCAAATCTCGCCGCTGCGGACGACCAACATGGGAATGAACTTCCTCGGCTTTTACCGCCCGACTGGATAGCGACCGACAAACGACCACACCCCGACACGTAATGACCCGTAACTCAAAGCACGCTACGATGAGAGGCCATGGCCACCGAGAGCATCATCCCAGTCCAACTGGAACTAACGAGCGGAACGTACTACACCCTGTGGGCACCGTCCTGGAGGGAGAACGGTGAAGAATGGCAAGCGTTTCTCGGATCCGACGATAGCCTCTACTTCTTCACCTCACCTGCCGAGCTACTGGCGTACATCCACTCCGACGCACCTATCGACCTTGCCGAACACCCCAAATGGCGCGCGTTCATCAACAAAGACGCAGAATCACAAGCCGTTCCTGCCGCGCGCCACGTCTATGACTTGGTCGCTGTTCCTGCCATGTTGGCCCAAAAGCCTTCCTATGCAGCTGTCGATAAAGTCGAACGCAGCCTAGCGATCGCACGGTCACTCGGTCGTGTGTGCGGAATCGAGCGTGTCAGTTCGTTTTTCAATAGCTACTCACTGCTCTCCAACCTCAACCGCGGAGCCGAACACTTCGCTGGAGATGACGGCAGCGGGGAATGGTCCGCCATAGGTCAGACCATTCTTTCCAACTGGGGGCCAGTCCTCGACGCCCTCGACAACGACACCGGCCCCTCCCGGCCGCAGACACCAGTGTTCACCACTCCCTCCATCCCCGGCGGGGACTCCGGCTATGCCATTGACGAGGCTCAACGACGCATCGACGATGCCATCGCGACACGTGAGGATCACGAACACGAGGTTGCCGCCGCGCGAGCCTCCCAAGCGGACAACAACGACGTAAGCTCCACACCGGTATCTGACCCGTACGACTCCACCATCTGGGCGTCTGTCGGCATCGACCCCATCACCATTGTCATGGGGGGCCGCACACTGTACACCCTGCGGTGCTATGTCGACAATCGGCCACTGTTCCTCGGCAAATACGGCCAGATCCATACGTTCACCTCCGGCCGCCAACTTAGCCGATGGATTGTTGACCACCACGATCATGACCTCGCTGCCATGGCCACCTGGGGTGAGCTTGTCGATAAAGCCAATATCGGTGAACTTAAGATAGAAACACATCCGACCAACAACTACGTTTTCACCAACCTGGCCGAATCCATTGCCCAAGGCCCCAATGCTGTCGACACCGACCAACTGGGACAGGCCTATGAAGTCATCGCTGACGCCTCCGACTGGGCAGAAGATGACGCCGTCAACTCCGTTCTCCTCGCTGTCCCCGAACTCCAGGACTATGTGTCCTACATGCTTGGAACATCGTCCAACTACCTCCCCTCAGCGCCATACGACACTGAGGCCAACGGATGGCGCCGACTCGAAGAAACACTGAGCAAGCGACTCAGCAAATCGTAAGCCCACTAGGAGAGGCTAACCGGGGCTAGCTTCTCCCGTGACCAAGCTCGTGGGAGAGGGATTCCAATTCCTCACCGCCCGCCATCTGGGCGGTGAGCTGCTCTAGCGTGATCTCCTCACGCCCCGCATCCATCTGCATCTGACCATGACCAAGCAGGATAAAATGGTCCCCCACCAGGTACGCGTGATGCGGGTTATGGGTTATCAAAATAACGCCCAGCCCACGGTCTTTGGCCTGGCGCACGAAACGCAACACCATCCCAGACTGTTTCACACCCAACGCGGCAGTGGGCTCATCCAGAATGATCGCGCGCGCACCAAAATGCACTGCCCGGGCAATAGCCACTACCTGCCGCTGCCCCCCAGACAACGTCGAAATCGGTACCGTCACATCGGGCAGTGCAATGCCCATTGACTGCAACGCTCTATCTGTTGTTTCCTTCATGAACTCGGTATCCAGTGGCGCGAGCATCCCTAACCACCTCGGCCCCCGAATAACCTCGTGTCCTAGGTAGAAATTGCGCCACACGGGCATGTCCGGAACAACGGCTAAGTCTTGAAATACCGTCGAGATTCCACGGGCAATGGCATCCTTCGGGGATGTCAACTCCGCTGGTTCACCGTCGATAAGGACCCCACCCTCGGTGGGTTTATGCAGGCCAGACAGGGTTTTGATCAGTGTCGATTTCCCCGCGCCGTTGTCGCCGAGCACACACGTCACTTCTCCCGCATATACGGTGAGAGTCATGTGGGAGAGAGCCACATGCGTACCATAGGCTTTGGTGACATCGTCCAGGGCAAGTATCGGTGTTACCGATGTATCAGGCGTCGTGGATGTCGTGGGAGTCATCGTGTACTGTTCCTCTTTTCCATGGCGCGGTTTGATAGCACAGCGAGCAACAACATGGCGCCCAGGAAGAATTTGAACCAGTCTGGGTTCCAGCCCGCATACACAATTCCTTGGTTAATCACACCGAAAATGAATGCACCGATCGCGGTGCCCATAGCGGTTCCTTGTCCACCCTTCATGGAGACACCACCAATGACAGCACCGATGATGTACAGGAATTCATTGCCGACGCCCTGCCCAGCTTGCACCGAATCGAACGCGAAGAGAGTGTGCATGCCAACGAACCAGGCGGCCACGGACACACCGATGAAAAGGAGCACTTTCACCTGCATCACCGGGATACCTTGTGCGCGGGCGGAATTGTGGTCGCCTCCCACGGCAAAAATCCAGTTCCCCAGACGCGTGGAGTACAGCACGTACGTTGCGATGGCGACGAAGAGTAACCACCAGAACACAGTGACCTTAACGGACACAGAACCAATGGTCACTGATGAGGCGAACACATCTTTGGCGCTGGCGAAGCCCTGCATGTCTGCGATCGAGGGGGTGGACACCGCATGAGTTACCCACTTGGTGACCGCCAAGTTCAGACCTTGGAGCATTAAGAAACTCGCCAGAGTGATGAGGAAGCTATCCAGGCCGGTCTTCATCACGAGGACCCCGTTGAGGGTACCAATCGCGATGGCCAATAGTAGTGAGAGCGCTACACCAGCCCATGAGTTCAGGTGCCAGTTGTAGCCCATCATCGTGGCAGCTAAGGCGCCCGTCGTCACGGCCACACCAGAGGATAGGTCGAACTCACCGCCGATCATGAGCATGCCGACGGCCAGTGACATGATCCCAATCATCGACGACGCATACAGCACTGTCGACAACGCTGCGAGGGACCTCATCGACGGCGCTACCGCCATGAAAAGGGAAAAAACAATAACTGCACCCAATATGGACGCAGCCTCTGGGCGCGTGAGCGCACGCTGCCACAATGGTCGACGGGCGGCAATGGCAGAGGTCGCGGGAGAAGGGTATGCGGCGGAACTATTAGTCGCGGTCATCGTAGCCCCTCCCGGGCAGCAGTAGCCATAGAGTCAACGTTTGATTGGTCCACAAACGACGGGCCTGAATACACCGGGCGTCCCCCACCCATCGCTGTGCCGTTGCGCCGATGCAGCCACAAGGAGTCGACGGCCATGTAGCCCTGGAGGTACGGCTGTTGGTCCACTGCGAACTGGATAGTCCCCGCTTTGATGGCGTTCACCAATTCAGCGTTGGTGTCGAATGTCGCGATTTTGGCGTGTGAACCTGCGTCCCGTACAGAGTCGACGGCGCGGAGAGCTACCGGCGCAACGAGGCCTATGACCCAATCGATGCTCGTATCTTGTGCGAGTTTCGATTGAATGGTTGCTTGTGCAGAGGGCAGATCTTGTCCATTGACGTAGAGAATGTCGGTGTTCACCTTCTCTTTCATTCCCCCACAGCGGGCTTCTTGGCTGGAATTACCCTGCTCATGGATGACACACAGGGTGTGCTTCGCATGCTGCTCACGGAGTTTCGTACCCACAGCCTGGCCAGCGATTTTCTCGTCTTGGCCAAAGAAGCCCTTCAGGTCGTATTTTTGCCACACATTCATGCCTGCGTTAAACCCAACCGTCGGGATGTGTGCGTCGCTGGCTTTTTTAGTGACAGCACCGATAGCTTCAGGGTTCGGCATCGTGACGGCAATGCCGTCGACCTTGGAGTCGATGGCGTTTTGCACGAGGTTAGCTTGATTGGGTGCCTGAGGGTCAGAGGAATACCGGAATTCGACATTATCCTTTTTCGCGGCATCTTCAGCACCTTTGCGAACAAGATCCCAGAAGGTGTCACCGGGTGCGCCGTGAGTCACCATGGCCACTGTCATACGGGGCGTATCGACGGTTCCGCCTCCCCCACCGTGACCGTTACTTCGCGGGGCGCCCCCGGTGGACGAGCACGCCGATCCTGCGACGGCGACCAGGCCGGCGACAACGGCGACGACACATCGTCGAACGCTATGTGAGACACGATGGTGCACAGGTATCCCGATCCTTCACTGGTATCAGTCTTAACGACATCTGTGGTCAACCTGACTATTCCACCGTCCCCTGAACGGGTGGTCAAGTCTGTTTCCGCTGGTGTTGAACGATTCAGATAGTCTGAACAGGAACAGTCATGCTGCGTTCAGGTCAGGGTTTTACCCCCGCTCCCCCCTGTGCCGTGTGCGCGTTGCCAGCTTTGTCGGTGCCGCACTGTCGTTGCTCCTGCCCGGTGGGGATGGTGTTGCCTGGGGCGCGTTGCGTGGTTTCGATGTTGCCGTCTGCGATGTCGTGGATCACGTCGACCAGGAGTACGCGTTCGACCTTTTTGATTTTCTCGTGGAGAGAAGCCTCTGTGTCCTGTGGGTCCACCACTACTGGTCTCTGAGCAAGAATCGGGCCTGAATCCACCCCAGCATCGACGACGTGGACGGTTGTACCCGTGACTTTCACCCCATAATTGAGTGCATCCCGAACGCCATGGGCTCCCGGGAAGGATGGGAGCAATGCTGGATGGGTGTTAATAATCATGCCGGGGAATGCATTCACCACTGTCGTCCCGAGAATCCGCATGAACCCGGCGCACACAATAAGGTCAGGCTGATAGCGCGAAATAACGCTCGCGAACTGGTCGTTCCAGGCTGCGCGATCGGTGGAACCTGGTACATAGCCGACAAGGAACGTCGCGAGCCCCGCCTGCTGAGCACGGTTCAATGCTTCGCACTCCCGGTCGCTACCGACAGCTGCGATGTCCACGCGTGTGGGGTCGATGTTGTCCATCACGCTGTGGAGTAGGGTCCCCGTTCCCGAGGCCAGTATCACTATTCTCATCAACGATGTCCCCTTCCTTCCCCGTCGTCGAGGCCGAGCTCGTCTAGTCCGTCGAGGCCTAAGTCCCCTAAATCAATAGTGAGTGCCCCAGCGCCAGTATCCTCACTCTGAGCAGGGGTAGGGGCGGTGTCGACGTTGCGTCGGAGGTCAGGGTCGCTGACGAGGTCCTCGTAGGCGGGGATGATGAGGTCGGTGGCCAGGCGGTGCCGGTCTGGCCATGGCAGGAATGCTGCATCCATTGCGTTAAGTGTGAGTTGGAGTAATTCGTCGTATCCGAAATCGAAGTACTCCCCCAGGAGCATCATTTCGTTGGTCAGGGTGGTACCGGAGACTGTCCGATTATCCGTGTTGATCGTGCAGGTAAAACCGAGGTCATGGAGGAGGGATAGTGGGTGGTCCTCCATCACATCGACGAGTCCAGTCTGAATATTCGACGTTGGGCACAGTTCAAGGGCGATGGCACGGTCACGGACGTATGACGCGACGGCTCCCAGGTCAATGCCGTCGAGCGAAGCACCAAAATCCTCATAGATGCGGGCCCCATGTCCGATGCGTGAGGCACCCAACGCCACAGCATCCTTGATCGATGCGGCTCCGGCTGCTTCGCCAGCGTGGATGGTAAACGGCACCAGATTTTCACGCAGCAACGTCAACGCGTCTGCATGATCGCGCGGAGAGAAACCCGCCTCCGGACCTGCAAGATCAAAGCCCGCCACGTATCCGGATCCATGACCGACATTGTCGACAGTGAGTTGTGCAATCTCCGCTGATCGTTCCTTGTGACGCATTGCGCACAGGATGAGCCTGGCGACGATGGGATTTCCCTCGCTGGCGGCGTTCTGTTCTCCGGCGCGGAGACCGGTGATGGCAGCGTCCACAATGTGGTGAAGGTCGAGGCCTTGCTCCTGGTGTTGTTCCGGTGCGAAGCGGAGTTCTGTATAGACCACCCCGTCGCGAGCGAGGTCTTCGACGGCTTCGCGTGTGACACGCTCGATGGCCTCAGATGTTTGCATCACCGCAGTGGTGTGGGCGAAAAGCTCCAGGTAACGGGTGAGCTCACCGGACTGTGCTGAGGTGCGGAACCATTGTTCAAGTGATGTCGCACGTGTGTGTTCGGGTTGTGCCATGACTTCGTCGGGAAGTCCCTGGTAACCATGCTGTGCAGCGAGATCGAGGAGGGTGGATGGACGTATACCGCCGTCGATGTGGTCGTGGAGTTCCACTTTCGGTAACTGAGCAACAATGTCGCGATCAAGATGTTTGTGGTCTGGGCTCATTGATGGCTGTGGTCCCGTACTGGGCAGGCGGTGCGAATGTGGTGCGTTCATTGGCATATGGTTCAGGCTAGCTGATGGCGTGGGATGGCCTGGTAGTCTCCTTACGCTTATATGGAGCGTCGTTCGCGGAGCACGGCGTCATGGTTCACGCGCATGTCAATAGTGTCCACATGGTACACACGTGGATAGTCTTTCAATTTATTCTTTGTGTCACTGTTGTTACCTAAGAATTCCCCTTACATTGGGGCAATAATCGGACTACATTACAGATATGGAAACCAAACATTCTTTGTTATTTCAGTCACACACCGACACCACAACGACCCCACCACGCCACGCACGCCGTCGCGCCGCCTCATCGGCCGCCATTGTTGCCTCTGCAGCACTCCTCCTAGCAGCAGGCGCCGGAGCCGCCTCCGCACACCCAACGCCACTCCCCTCACACCCGGTAGACCCAGAACTCGCAACCTCCATCGATAGCGCCCACCACAACAGCCATAGATTGCTCACCGCAGCATTCCATGCAACATCTCATACGGCTGCAGCACGCACAGCCCAATGGAACGCCACCATCGACACCGCTGATGATCACGCCCACACATCCGTGAGCACTCTCCTCGCCCCCGTGTACAGCTCCCTCGACACCGCATACAACATCGTCGCGCAAGCAAACGCCGATAGCGGCACCCAGGTCGCGGCAGTCGCCAATAACGCCAGCCGCCTCGCACAATCACTCCACAACCCCACTGGAGCAGCGGCTGCTGCCACCCTTGCACAAGGCGCCGCGGCCACGTCTAATGACTATGCTAAAACGGCACTCACTGCCCGCCACGCCGCACAAGCAGCCGTTGATAGTGCAGCAGCCAGCGCCAACCAGACCATTGATGCCATCACCAACGATGCCCACGGTTACGCACACCATCGCGCGGAAGATAAGCAAGCCGCTATCGATGCCACGGCCGACCATGCCAACCACACTGTGCACCACATCGCCGACACAGCACAAGCGGCCAGCAACGCGTTCGCAATAGCCGCCAGCACCATCAATAAAACAGTCCCCGGCGTTGCCGCCCCGGTTCGCTCCGCGGTCCTCACGACCATCACTCACATCGATCAGGCCTTCATCAACGCCGGTACAGCCCTTGGGGCAGCGCCGACCATTGAGGACGCGCCTACTCGCCAATAACCAGCAGCAGACCCGATTTAACAGTCCCTGGCCACAAACGGATAGTCCGTGGCCAGGTCCTATTTTTACGACTGACACCCCGCCTAATGCTCAGGGTCCGCCGTGCCGTACTCACCCTCGGAGTAGCAGCCCCATACCAGGTCGCCATTCGCGTATAGTCACCTATTTCTTCTGGCGGCTCTCCCTGCCAGACATGACTCCGACGAGACCGACGGCGATCGCCCCAACCACCGCGCCGGCCCCAACCCAGCTGGCTTTCGTTGACGTAGGCTCGTGGTCAGCTTCTTCGCCGCGGACCGAAATAATCGCGGGTGGCGGAGTATGAACATCGACAACTTTGCGCGATTCCTGCGTCGTTGCCGCCCATGCAGAGCAATACAACACAACGCGCCAAATCAAGTAAAAGAGAACCATGATCGCAATGACTGGGCCAAACGCTGCTGCCGCCGGATTACTCATCGTCGATGAGATAAAGACAGCACCAAATTGTTTAATCAACTCAAAAGCGAAAGCACCGATCGCTGCTGCCTGAAGAACTGACCGCCACGGGACCTGTTCCCGCGGCAAGAATTTGAGCAACCAGACGAACACGATGTAGTTCGCCAACAACCCAACGATGAACGCAATCACCCAGGTCACGAAGTGGATACCGGGCACCGAATCCAATTCAACATACTCTAAGAACTTTTTCGTCAAGCTCGACGACCCGATGGCAGTAATGACAAATGCCGCGGTAAAAGCAGCTAAGAGCCCAACCAAACCAACAAGGTCTGACAGCTTCCCTTTCACGAAATTATCTGGGGTGATCTTAACCTTCCACATCTCCGATACTCCGAGCCGGAGGTTACCCATCCACCCAAGGCCAGTCCACAATGCGGTCAGCAGACCGATGATGCCGATCGAACTGCGCCGCTGGACAGCCACATCAACCAGGGATTGCAAAGTCTCCTGGAGGCCCCCGGTTCCCAGATTAAGGATCTGCTGCTGCACCTTGTTTAATGCGGCGTCGTTACCTGCAAGAACGAAACCAAATCCGGCGAAGACGATCAACATGATCGGAATAAGAGAGAGCACCGAGAAGTAGGTGATGCCTGCTGCGAAATGGTTACCACCCTGTTCACTATAACGGTCTGACATACGCATGAGGTGGTCAAACCATGGGAAGCGGGCACGAGCTTTCTCAATTGTGCTCAGCTCGTCGTCATAGAACCGTTCCATACCGGTGTACCCTGCTGCACGCCCAGAATCATTACCTGCCGCTTTTTTCGCTGGAGCCACAATCACCCTTCCTGTTACGGTGTCAGCTGGTGATTCAGCCAAGAAGGCGGCTGAGGTCACCGCTTATCGGTGTTTAGGTAAAAAACCGATTTTCTTATGCACCTTACGCAAAGTTTTGTGTGCTTCATAGCGGGCGCGCTCGGCACCATCGGCAAGAATTTTCTCCATCTGGGCACGATCTGACATAAATTCTTCGTATTTCGCTTTGAGCGGAGTAGTAAATGCTTCGAGCGCCTCGGCCGTGTCTTTCTTCAGCTCGCCGTACCCTGCCCCAGCGTCCTGATAACGTGCTGCGAGGGTTTCGGGATCTTGGTCCGTTAAGGACGATTGAATAACTAGGAGGTTAGAAATTCCTGGCTTGGTGGCTTGGTCATAACGAATCTCTGCATCGTTATCAGTGACGGCGGAGCGAATTCGCTTTGCTGACACTTTTGGATCGTCAAGCAAATTAACAATTCCTTTGGGATTCGACCCAGATTTTGACATCTTCGATGTTGGTTCCTGAAGGTCGTAAATCTTTGCCGCCCCCGCGGGAATGAAACCGTCAGGCACCACAAAGGTCTCCCCATAACGAGAGTTAAACCGCTGTGCGAGGGTACGAGTAAGCTCCATATGTTGACGCTGATCTTCACCGACCGGCACCAACTCCGGCTTATAGAGAAGGATGTCCGCAGCCATCAGCATGGGGTAGGTGAACAAGCCAGCACTTGTGCGATCTGCCCCCTGTTTCACAGACTTATCTTTGAATTGCGTCATTCGGCTGGCCTCTCCGAACCCAGTCAGACACGTCATAATCCACCCTAGCTGAGCATGCTCAGGGACCTGCGACTGGACAAACAGTGTCGACCGGTCAGGATCAATCCCCAAAGCCAACAACTGCGCAACACCGGACAACGTCCGCTTCCGTAATTGCTGCGGATCCTGATCGACGGTAATCGCGTGCAGGTCAGGGATGAAATAAAAAGCATCATACGAATCCTGCAGGGTAATGAATTGCCGAACTGCCCCCAGGTAATTACCTAAATGATAGGAATCAGAGGTCGGTTGCAGGCCCGAGACCACGCGAGGTTTGTGTTCGGCTGTGCCGCTGGACGTGGGCTCTCCGGAGATGTGTGTGTGTTCACTATCAACAGTCATGGGATGTAGAGTACTTCCCGACGTCGGGGATCCCACAAACGGTCACCACACCCTCTAGTGAAATCCAACGACGACAGGCGAATGATCCGACCACCGAAGGTCATAGTTATCGGCAACGTCCGTACGGGCAGCCACTGCCCGGTCGGCCAACGACTGTGTTGCAGCATGAACGTCAATCCGCCACCCAGCACCCGTATCAAATGCCTGACCACGCCAAGTGTACCAACTGTAGGGGCCTTCTTCCTGTTCGTGAAATGACCGCTGAACGTCGACCCACTTCGGATTGGCTGCAGGCATCCTCGCACTTGTCATGGCTGGCTGATAGTCCTTCGACCCAAAGAAGTCGCCGATCGCACCAGCATTTCCCTGCCGACGCCCATCGGACAATGTCACGCCGCGAGGTGCCTCCACAGCATCGTTGATTTCAGAGACAGTTGCACCCGGCCCGGGGCCAAAAACAGAATCCATGAATGCGCGTTCATCAGGCAAGAATCCCGCTCGTTTACGGTTTCCTTTCCAACTCTTGAGATCCTCACGGCGATGACAAATGTTCCAATCCCCTGCAACCAGCATCTTGTCATACTGGCCGGCACGGTGGTCAAGAACAGGGGCGAGAGAATCTAAGAATGCATACTTGTCGTCCTGTTTTTCGTTCCATCCACCGCTCGGAAGATACAACGACGCGACGCGCACGTCGCCAAGGTCTCCACCCGCGTGAACAGTTCCCTCGATCCACCGGCCTGCTTCCTCAAATTCGGGGATGCCGACCTTCACGTCGTTGATCGGCAGCCGCGACAAGATGGCCACGCCGGCGCGTCCACGATCCTCTGCCGGGGCCACGACGAGCGACCATCCGTCGCTCAGCTCGGGTTCTAACGCATTCTCGGCCTGGATTTTTGACGCACGCACTTCCTGCAGAAGCACAACATCCACGTTGGCATCTCTAAGCCATTGATGAAAACCACGGTTCTGGACGGACCGTTGTTTCACCGCAGCACGAATACCATTGACATTGATCGTCGCAACCGTCAATGTTGATGCAGCAAATGAACCCGCAGAGGCCGCAAAAGAATTACGGTGCCCTGGTGTGTTGTCGTCATTTGGTGTAATCGGTGCACTGAGGTGAGGCATGTCGGACATGGTATACGGCCAAGAAGCAGTCTGCTTACACCGCCTCGAGCCTCGCTGATGCGCGTGTACGCGCCAGCGCCGCGGGAGCCCACACAGCCATGGACAATAATGCCATGAGGGCGCCTACCAGGCCACCGCTGGAGTACCCGAGCCCCGCCGAGACGACCCATCCCCCAACGACCGCCCCACCAGCATTCGCAAGGTTGAGAGCCGACTGGTTTAACGCTGAGGCAAGTGTTTGTGCTTCCCCGGCCGTATCCATGAGGCGGGATTGAAGGTTCGGGGTCAACAACGACCCGGACATTCCGATCATCGCGAAATTCATGGTCCCCAGCCACGGGTTGTGGGAGGTGAAGAAGAACGCGGTCAAAATCACCGTCATGGTGATAAGTGAGATGAAAATACCACGCTCTGGGTTATCATCCACGAGTTTCCCGCCAAACCACGTGCCGATAATCATCCCGAGGCCGTATGACATCAATACGATCCACATGAGATTGGCGGGAAGGCCCGCAACTTCCGTCATCGTCCAGGAAATATAAGTGTAGACGGCGAACATTCCGCCGAAGCCCACGGTGCCCATGAGTAGGGTCAGGAGGACCTGGGGTTTAGCTAGGGCGCTGAGTTCTGTCAGGGGGTTGGTGGTGACCATCAGTGTCATGTGTGGCACGGTGATCCATATCGAGATGAGTGTCACAAGCCCGATGAGGGAGACCATCACGTAGGCGTAATGCCAGCTCAGCTCTTGTCCAATTGCCTGCGCAAGAGGTACACCAATTAAGGTTGCGATGGGCAGCCCCAGGTTCACAATAGCGATTGCTTGGCCTCGCCTCCCTGGTTTCGACAGCGACACCGCTACGAGCGAGGCAACTCCGAAGAACGCACCATGGGGGATCCCGGCGATGAAGCGTGCCGCCATGAGGAATGTGTAATTCGGTGCGGCAATGCTCAGTCCGTTGCCGACGGTGAATGCCCCCATCAAGAGTAGGAGTAACCGTCGGCGTGGTATGGCACCAGTTAATGCTGTGATGAGCGGAGCTCCGACGACAACCCCCATCGCATAGGCGGTGATGATTCCTCCGGCGGCACCATCGGAAATGTTGTAGGTTGCGCCGATGTGTTTCAGCAGGCCCATGGACACAAACTCCGTGGTACCAATACCGAAGCCGCCGATCGAGAGGGCAATGAGGGCGAAGAGTGCGCGGCGTGATCCCATTTCAGTTTGTCTGGGGATGGGTTTGCGGTCTGGGATGCGCTCGACGACGACTTGTTTGCTGCTGTTATATGCCTGGCGGGATGCTTTGCCCGTTTTGACGGCGGCGTCCCGGGAGGATCGAGCGGTTTTTGATGCGACAGCGAGGGATGCTTGGCCTGTTTTCACGGCGGCTTGTTTTGAAGCTTGTGTGCTCTTGGTGACGGCTGTTTTGCTGGCCATTGTTCCGCGAGCGAGGGCACGTGTGCTCACGCGTGTTCGCCAGTGGCGATGAGTGCGCTGTTGGTGAGCGTTCTGTGATGTGTGTGTGGTCGTGTGGGGCGGAGTGTCGTCTGTCGTCATGTGTTGGGGGTCAGTGGTGTGATGAACTGTGTCCATGTAATCGTGAAGAAGGTTCACAGTTTTGCGGATGAGGTTCCCCACAGGCATCACGCTTCCTCTTCTGTTGGTGTTGGCGCGTTGTTGTGGTCGTCGGTTGGCCAGTGCGGTGGGTGGGATTGTGGCCGAGTTGCCCAGGTTTGCATATGTCTGTGCCGTGGCGCAACGCGAATGGCCGAATTTTCCCTGCTCACTTCATTACTTTTACGCCCTCATTGTGATTCATTCTACTTTTTTGCCCTTATATTCGGTCCGGCTGGGTGGTGAGGTCGGCTGAGGAGTAGGACGTGGTGCTGTGGTGGGGACGGTGGTGGGTATGGTGTCTTTGGGATAAGCCATCTACAAGTGTTTCGCTGTTCAGGAGGTGGATTGCGTGGGTTTTCCTCCGGATTTGTTTGCGTACCCGGCCGACATTGTTGCGCCTTATGTGTTGGGTGCGACGCTTCGTCGAGGACCTGTTGCGTTGGAAATCACAGAGGTGGAGGCTTATCTCGGTGAGGCTGATTCTGCGTCGCATGCCTACCGTGGTCCTACACCCCGTTGCGCGACGATGTTTGGCCCCCCGCTGCATCTTTATGTGTATGCCAGCTATGGCATACATCGTGCGGGGAATATTGTGTGCGCGCCGGATGGGGTGGCGTCGGGGCTTTTGCTCCGGGCGGGTCGTGTTGTTGATGGTTATGATGTGGTGCGTGCTCGGC
This sequence comes from Corynebacterium sp. PCR 32, assembly GCF_037464985.1. NCBI lineage: Bacteria > Bacillati > Actinomycetota > Actinomycetes > Mycobacteriales > Corynebacteriaceae > Corynebacterium > Corynebacterium sp. PCR 32. Next base: position 174,437 of record NZ_JBAHVL010000001.1, on the reverse strand, counting down.
GGGGGGATCGTGCGGAGCGTGCTGGGCTTGCTCGGGGGCCTGGGAATGTGGGCGCGTCGTTGGGTTTTGATCTTCATCTCGATGGGGCGCCCATTATTGTGGAGCATGATGACGGTGGTGTGATTGGTTCGGGCGGTGCTGGGGATGCCGGCAGTGGTGAGGTATCTGCGCTTCGTTTGAGCCGTGATCTTCCGGATGATCAGTGTGTTGAGTACGTCACGGGGCCAAGGATCGGAATTTCTAAGAATACTGGGGCGCTGTTGCGGTTTTGGATTCCTGGGGAGTCGTCAGTGACTTCGCCTCGTGGGCGTCCACGGTCGTGATGGGGTCTGATGCGGTTGTTTGTGGTGGTGTGTCGCCCCGTCTGGAGGCATAGTGTGATGCCGTCGAGTCGCGTTTGTAGCGCTGTCACGTAATCTAGGTGAGGAAGCACCCACAGGTTTGTCAGCTTTGTTACTGAGGCGGATCTGGGTAGTGTCGCGCTCTGCACGGCGGTCGCGCAACGCGCGTACGATGCGCACCGTGATCTCGCGGTGTGCTCTGCCCGTCACGCCATACATACAAGGCACATGTAAGCCTGAACGATAGTGAGCAAGTAAGGGAGTTTTGCCCAACAATGGGAACAATTATCTATACCCGTACCGATGAAGCGCCTCTGATGGCGACGTATTCGCTCAAGCCAGTGGTGGAAGCGTTTGCGTCAACTGCTGGGGTCAACGTCGAAACGCGGGATATTTCGTTGGCGGCGCGCACGTTGGCGGCGTTCAATGATGTGCTGCCAGAGGATCAGCGTGTCAATGATGCGTTGGCGGAGTTGGGGGCTCTGGCAAAGACCCCGGACGCGAATATCGTGAAACTGCCGAACATTTCGGCGTCGGTGCCTCAGCTGAAAGCGACGATCAAGGAGCTACAGGAGGATGGGTATGATCTGCCGGATTACCCGGAGGATCCGTCCACTGATGAGCAGCGTGAGGTGCGTGCTCGCTATGATTCCGTGAAAGGGTCGGCTGTGAATCCGGTTCTGCGTGAAGGGAACTCGGATCGTCGTGCACCGCAGGCTGTGAAGAATTTTGCTCGTAAGCACCCTCATACTATGGGTGTGTGGAGCAAGGATTCTAAGACCAACGTGGCCACGATGGAGGCGGATGATTTCCGTCATAATGAGCAGTCGGTCATCCTGGAGGATGACGATAACCTGCGCATTCAGCTGGTGGCGCCCAACGGTGAGACTACTATTCTCAAAGAATCTCTGCCTGTCCTCAAGGGTGAGATTGTCGACGGTACCGTGTTGAAGGCGTCAGCGCTTGATGCGTTCCTTCGTGCGCAGGTCAGCCGCGCGAAAGCGGAAGGCGTGTTGTTCTCCGTGCACCTCAAGGCGACGATGATGAAGGTGTCGGATCCTGTCATCTTCGGCCATGTCGTCCGCGCCTATTTCCACGAGGTGTTCGAGGATTATGGTGACGAGCTCATTGCTGCCGGGCTCAATGGTGAGAATGGTCTCGGTGCGATCCTGGATGGGCTCAATGTCCTGGAGCATGGTGAGGAGATTAAAGCCGCGTTCGACCGCGCACTGAAAGACAACGCTGCTCTCGCGATGGTTAACTCCCACAAGGGCATCACTAACCTGCATGTTCCGTCGGATGTGATTGTCGATGCGTCCATGCCTGCCATGATCCGTACCTCCGGGCACATGTGGAACGCTGACAATGAGGAACAAGACACTCTCGCTGTCATTCCTGATTCCTCGTACGCTGGTGTTTACCAGGCTGTGATTGATGATTGCCGCGAGAATGGCGCCTTCGATCCTGCGACGATGGGCACGGTTCCGAACGTCGGTTTGATGGCTCAGAAGGCGGAGGAATACGGCTCGCATGATAAGACATTCGTCGTTCCGTCGGATGGCAAGGTTCAGGTCGTTGATCAGTCTGGTGCTGTCCTCATTGAGCATGAGGTCGAAACCAACGATATTTGGCGCGCCTGCCAAACCAAGGATATTCCGGTACGCAACTGGGTGGGCTTGGCCGTTGAGCGCGCCCGGTTGTCTGGTATGCCGGCGGTGTTCTGGCTCGACCCGGAGCGCGCACATGACAACAATATTCGTGCCAAGGTGGAGGAATACCTCAAGGATGAGGACACCGATGGGCTGGATATCCAGATCATGGATCCTACGTCTGCGACAGCGTATTCCATCGAGCGGATTCGCAAGGGCGAAGACACGATCTCTGTGACCGGTAATGTCCTGCGTGATTATCTGACGGATCTCTTCCCCATCATGGAGTTGGGCACCTCGGCGAAAATGCTGTCCGTTGTCCCGTTGATTGCTGGTGGCGGCCTGTTCGAGACAGGTGCGGGTGGTTCCGCACCGAAGCATGTCCAGCAGTTGCAGGAGGAGAACCACTTGCGGTGGGATTCGCTGGGTGAGTTCCTGGCGTTGGCTGAGTCTTTCCGGTTCTTCGCCCGTAAGGATGGGAACGATCGCGCCGGTATTCTTGCCGATGCTTTGGATAAGGCGACCGAGCGTGTGCTCGAGGACGGCTACTCGCCATCTCGTACGGTGGGTGAGATCGACAACCGTGGCTCGCACTTTTATCTTGCCCTCGGCTGGGCGCAGGCGTTGGCGGAGCAGGCCGATGATAGTGATCTGGCTGCTGCGTTCGCGCCCATCGCCGAAGCTCTGGATGAGAAGAAGGATCAGATCGCTGAGGAGCTTCTCTCTGTGCAGGGGTCTACGGTTGATGTGGGTGGCTACTATTGGCCGCAGGATGACAAGGTCAATGCTGTGATGCGCCCATCGGCGACGCTAAACGCGATCATCGACGACCTCCACCAGTAGCTTCGCCGACGCATCTCGGGGGCTGGGGCGGCGCGTGGGGGCTAATTGAGCCCCGCCCGGTCTCTGGTGAGAGGTTAGCTGTCGTCGTCGTTGTAGAGTTTGCCGTGGAAGCTTGGGTTCAACAGGTTGTGGTGGCTGAGAACATCATCAAGGGTGTCCTTGTCCAGCAGCCCCTTCTCCAGGATGAGGTCGCGGACGGACCGGCCAGTGAGTGCGGCTTCCTTACCGATCACGTCGCCCCAGTGGTGGCCGATCAGTGGGTTCAGGTACGTGATAATTCCAATGGAGTTGTCAACGTAGGCCTGGCAGACCTCACGGTTCGCCGTGATACCCACAACGCAGTGTGTCCGCAGTGTGGTACATGCGCGGACAAGGAATCGAACGGACTCGAATACGCACTGTGCGATGACGGGTTCCATGACGTTTAACTGCAACTGTCCGGCTTCTGCGGCCATCGCGACGGTGACGTCGTTGCCGAAGACTTTGAAGCAAATCTGGTTGACGACTTCGGGGATGACTGGGTTCACTTTGGCTGGCATGATCGACGAACCAGCCTGGCGCTCCGGAAGATTGATTTCATTTAAACCCGCGCGGGGGCCCGATGAGAGAAGGCGCAGATCGTTGCAGATTTTCGATAACTTCATTGCCAAGCGTTTCACGGCGGAATGTGCGTTGACATAAGCACCTGTGTCGCTGGTGGCTTCGATGAGGTCCCGTGCAGGTTTAATGTCCAGGCCAGACACCTGGCCCAGAGCGCGGATGACTGCTGCCTGGTAACCCGACGGTGTGTTGAGGCCTGTGCCGATAGCGGTGGCGCCCATGTTCATTTCGCGTAGTTGGCTTTGTGCACGTTCCAGTTGGCTGCGTTCTTCCGCGAGATTGTTGCCGAACGCGCGGAACTCTTGACCTAACGACATCGGTACCGCGTCTTGCAGCTGTGTGCGGCCCATCTTCATGATGTTGTTGAATTCGCTCCCCTTCGCCAAGAAGGCACGTTCCAGGGCGTCGACGTGGTTCGCCAGCTGTTCAATTGCGAAATGCAGGCCGAGTCGGAAGCCGGTCGGGTAGGCGTCGTTTGTTGATTGGGACATGTTGACGTCATCATTGGGGTTGATGATGTCGTAACTGCCTTTGGGTTCACCGAGGTATTCCAGGGCAAAGTTCGCAATGACTTCGTTGGTGTTCATGTTCACCGATGTGCCAGCGCCTCCCTGGAAGACGTCGATCGGGAACTGATCCATGCCCCGGTGTTTTTCGAGGATCTCGTCACAGGCCCAGATGATCGCCTCTGCTTTCTTCGCGGGTAGGGCGTGGACCTCGTGGTTGGCGATGGCGGCGGCTTTCTTGACCATCACCATGCCGCGAATGAGTTCCGGGACGTGGTTGATGTTCGTCCGTGAAATTTGGAAGTTCTCCACTGCGCGCAGGGTGTGCACACCGTAGTAGGCGTCGGCTGGAACTTGCAGAGTTCCGAGTAGGTCGGTTTCTTCGCGGAAGCTCTCCGCGCTTTTTGCGCGCTGTGAGTGGGTCTCTGCCGAGGTAATAATGTCTGTCGACGTCACGACGGCGCCGATACTCTCTGAGGATGACCCTGGTGCGGCGACGGGAACTTCCCAGGCCTTAGCGGACGATGCGGGCTGTTCGGTTTTTTCGTGGGGCACGGTGTCGTCGGGGGACGGTGCGGCGTGGTCAGAAGCTCCGGTGGTCATCGTCGGGTTCGTCACCGTTGCAGAGTGGTCGTCGGTTGACGACGATGAGTGGTGGGAAGAATCGGTGTGTGGGTGGTGGGATGGTTGATTGTTTTCTCGGGGAGATGAGCTGGATACGGACTGCTCTGACACTGCTAAACCTCGATCTGTCATCGGTGTAGCACCACGCCGTGAGGGTGGACGGCGCGTGCATGGCTATATAAACCCCTCGATGTGGAAATTCGCCCCCCAACGACGGGTTATTACCCCCTGCACATCAAGGGGTATTGCTCTATGGCTCAGCGTAGTCTGTCGCCGGAGTGAACGGTGAGGAGGTGGGTGTGTCTGGGTACAAACGGGGGTGTTGTCTTATTTCTATTTGATTCTGGCAATGCTGAATCTGCGGGGCTGGGGCATCTGTTTGTCGTGGGGCTCATCGTCTGGTGATCATCGTGCATGCGGGGTTACTGCGCTCGTTAATCACAATCACATACCACTCAGTCTAGAATTTTTCTATGGTTTTACCAGTACATTGGTGAATAAACCAGACAGAGCGGTTTGTTATAGACTAAGCTGTCCGTTAGCGTCGTTCCACACGCCCCTACCAGAGCAAAGGACAACTACACCCCACACCACGAAGGACACACCATGACAACAAAGTATGACAACAGCCGCGCCGACCAGTGGAATTTCGACACCCGCGCCATTCACGCCGGTCAGCCCGTCGATAGTGAAACGAGTTCACGCAATCTTCCGATCTACCTCACATCGTCGTATGTGTTTGATTCCGCCGAACACGCCAAGCAGCGTTTCGGTTTGGACGATGAGGGCCCCATTTATTCGCGTTTGACGAATCCGACGGTGGCAGCCGTCGAAAATCGACTCGCATCCCTGGAGGGCGGCACTCACGCAGTGTTGTTCGCCTCAGGTCAAGCAGCAGAAACAGCGGCAATTTTAAACATTGCCCGATCCGGATCCCACATCGTGGCCTCACCCCGGCTGTACGGCGGAACAGAGACACTGTTCGCGCACACGTTCCGTCGAATCGGTATCGACGTGACGTTTGTCGAGAATCCCGACGACCCGGCATCGTGGGGCGCGGCAGCCAACGGCAACACGGTCGCATTTTACGGTGAGACGTTTGCCAATCCACAGGCCGACATCCTAGATATTCCCGCAATTGCTACGGTGGCTCACTCTCACTCGGTGCCATTGATCGTCGACAACACTATTGCAACCGCAGCTGCGGTACGCCCGTTAGCGTTGGGCGCCGATATCGTTGTGGCATCGTTGACCAAGTTCTACACCGGCAACGGTTCCGCCCTGGGCGGCGTTCTGATCGACGGCGGCACCTTCGACTGGGCTGTAGAACGTGACGGTGCACCTGTTTTCCCCGACTTCGTGGAACCCGACCCCGCATACCACGGATTGACGTACGTTGACCTCGGAAATGTCGCGTACGGCGTGAAAGCTCGCGCTGGTCTGCTACGCGATACGGGAGCAGCCCCCTCGGCGTTTAACGCATGGGTCACTGCTCAGGGTTTGGATACCTTGTCGCTGCGTATCGCCAAACATAACGAGAATGCGCACATCGTCGCTGAATTTTTAGAGAGCAACCCGAAAGTGAAGAAGGTCAACTACCCCGGCCTGGCAAGCTCCCCGTGGCATTCAGTGAAAGAGAAACTTGGGCTCACCTACACCGGCTCCGTCTTGTCCTTCGACATCGACGGCGACCGCACCACCGCCTGGAGGTTCATCGACGCATTGAAGTTGCATTCGAATCTGGCCAACGTTGGCGATGTCCGATCCCTCGTCGTTCACCCAGCATCAACAACCCATTCCCAGTCTGGGGAGCCTGCGCTCCTGGCTGCGGGAATCAACGACTCCACCATCCGTTTGTCTGTCGGCATTGAAAATATCGATGACATCATCAACGACCTTAAACAAGCATTTGACCAGGTATAACACGGTTCTCAACGAGGGGCTAGCCAGGGGTAATCACGGCTGGCCCTTACAGCGTGCGCACAGCAGTCGCAGCGGCCAGGGCTTATATGAGAACACCGTCACGCCGATGCCACTACCCCCGCACGGTCACTACGTTGACGTACCATTCTCTCCAGCCAATGACCCATGGGTGACTGAAGCCGGCGTTCCCCTCCCCGGCGCATCCCTCCGCGTGTTTGCCTTCTATACCGACAATAACGGCAGACACGATGCCCCGACTGAGAGGCCCGTGGTTCTCATCGAGCATGCCTTAACCGGTAGCGGTAACGCCGCGGAATGGTGGCGCGGCGTCATTGGTCCTGGTTTGGGTTGTGACACAGACCGTTACCTCATCCTGTGCACGAACGTTGTGGGCGGGTGTGATGGCAGCACAGGTCCTGGGTCGATTGGCCCCGACGGCTCACCGTGGGGGTCTCGCTTTCCCGCCCTGTCGATTCGCGACATGGTCGACGCTGAACGCTGTGGTCTTGAACGCCTAGGAATCTATCGTCTACATGCTGTGGTAGGAGCATCGATGGGCGGGGCGCGGGCACTTGAATGGGCTATGATGTTCCCCCAAGTTGTTGCATCGTCACTGGTTATCGCAATATCTGCGCGGGCTAGCGCGTGGCAAATCGGCATTCAGTCTGCGCAAATTCGGTGTATCGAATCAGATCCTGATTGGCATGGCGGCGATTACCACGGCTCTGGGCGCAGCCCGATTCATGGAATTGGGCAGGCGCGCCGGATCGCGCATCTTACTTACCGCGGCAATGTGGAGCTGGATGAGCGCTTTGCCACCGAACCGCAACTCAATGAGGACCCTTACGGCCCCTACCGGTCCTGCAACCAGCGTTTCTCCGTGGAAAGCTATTTAGATTCACAAGCATCAAAGCTGGCTGCGCGGTTCGATGCAGGAAGTTACGTGACTCTCACTGACGCCCTCAACCGCCACGACATTGGGCGAGGACGTGGGGGCATGAATGCCGTCCTTGGCTCCTGCACCGTGCCCATCATGGTGGCTGGTATCGATTCCGACATTCTCTACCCGTTCCACCAGCAGGAACACCTGTACCGACACCTGGGAAACGCCATTGGGCTCTCACAAATCATCACGCCAACTGGCCACGACGGTTTCCTGACGGAAACGCTGCAAACACGGCGTATCGTCGATCAGTTTTTCGCCACGGTTAATTCCATCGTGCGGTGACGTGTCGCTGTATCCCGTTGTTTCCCCGCCCGCCGATGTCCGGTGAGGTGCTAGCGTCACGGTGGCATCATAGGCAAAGCCGGCCCCGCGGGGCCGGCTTTGTTATTGTCGTCTCATCCCACAATCGGAACTATTACTGGGCTCGCCCATGATGGAGTTGGGCGAGGCAGCGGACGTCTATTTCTTTTTGCTGTCTTTGGTCTCATCCTGGAACTCGACGCGTTCCTTCTTCAGGTCCTCGGAAACCCTCTGCTTGTCGGTGACGGTTTCCTTGTTCAGATTGACCCTCTCCACGGGCACTGTTTCCTTATCGACATTGAGGCGCTCTTCATGAAGGACCACATCGGCGTTTTCTTCCCCGATGCGGGTGGTACCCAGCTTCTTCGCCTCTTCGGGCGACAGCTTTTCGCGCTCAACCTTCACCTCTTCGCGGCTGACAGGCACCTCGACGGTCTCGGTGTCCTCCACGACGTACTTGCGGAGGCGAGCGCGTCCGGAGGCTACCCTCTCTTTGTTGACGTTAAGCTGCTCTTCGGAGCGGATGATGGAACCATCATCCGTCGTTGCTGTCTTCTTGTCGCCCTGATGATGATCCGTGGTCCCCGCTGCGGCTCCGGTGCCTGCGGCACCACCTGCGCGTGCAGCGTCACCGCGATCAGTCGTGTGGCCGGAGGTGTGTGTGGTCAAGCCATAGTGCTTGTAGAGGCGTTCCTCTTCCTCGGGTGCCAATCCTTCATCGGTGTCAGAGATGTTTGGAGCGTCTGAGATCGCGTCCTTGGTGTGAGCAACCGAGAGTTCATCGTTGTTGAGCTTGGCGCCCGCCAGTGGCACCAGAGAGCTGTTGCGGCCGAAGAGGCCAGTGTTTACTGCCACGAATGTAGGCTCGCCACTCTGGCTATCGACGAAGAGCTGACCAACTTTGCCTACTTTGTCGCCCTTTTTATCGAAAACAGTGGACTCGAGAACTGCCTGGATAAACTTTTGATCAGCCATGTCAATCTCCTTCACTGAATGGTTACAAACTCTTCTACTAAAACCGTTGTGACAACGAGGAGAGCGCTCTATCTCACGAGAATCACGGAACCGTGACGCTCGTAGGGTGACAGCACGGTATCGCACGTTGTTGTGTTCGAACGTGTTTGCAACGGTGGAACTCTGTTGCGATCCGAACACTATCGACCGTACTTGGAATTACTGAGCTTCGCTACCATTCCACAACGATTAAGCCCAGTTTTACAGGTAAACTACGAAAGTTGACAGGTTTCTACAAGCCTTCACCCTGCCCTTATAAGGGCTACATAACGATCTAGTAACAATTAGCTAATTTTTCAGCGGGAGAGGGCCATGGGGTAACCATTAGGCGCCCTGAGCCACCCGGATATCGCGCGCCAACGCCACACTTATGCTTGCAATAGCACCCCCGACACCCACCTCATCCGCCCCCACCACCTGAATGTTTAACATTCCTCCATAGGGACGGGGCAACACAACAACCCTAACCCCCGGCACAATCCCCCGCGTCGCCAAATACCGAAGGAGATCAGGATCACGATCAGCAATCCTCACCACACGCACGACATCACCCTCACACACAGCATCCAACGGCACACTCCGATCAGAATCGACGACATTACCCTCCCTATCCGGTATCGGATCCCCATGTGGATCCCGGGTAGGATTTCCCATAAGAGTCGCAATACGCTCGACAAACGTGTCGGATACAGCATGCTCAAGCTGCTCAGCCTCATCGTGAACTTCATCCCACCCATAGCCCACACACTCACATAAGTACATCTCCAACAAACGATGTCGACGAACCATCTGCAACGCCAACGGCCTGCCAACCGCAGACAACTCAATAGGTTGATACGCCTCATGAACAATAAGGCCCTGCTGAACAAGCCGCTTCAACGCTTCCGATACAGTCGACGCCTTCTGCCCAACCACCTCGCCAATCCGCGCGGATGTCACCGGACCCGCATTCCACTCACCCAAGGCGTAGATCACTTTTAAATAGTCCTGGGTGCGGTCCGGAAGATCAGAAACGTGCATGCCTTTATCGTACGTGGAGGCCCCCTCAGAGAGGGCAAACCTCACATCACATGACTCTCACCCCGTAGCACATTCCCAGCTGACGGGCAGAATCTCATACCACGTAACGCCACCTTGACACACCCGGTGGGCCATGTACAGTACGCTTCGGTAGAAAATTACAACCTGTTGAACTTCTGTACATAGCCTCACTGAATTGAGATTGCTGACCATCACGCGTTGAATACATGTCGCCAGCCACCGTCACGACGGGCAATTCCGCGACACCAGCGCCACTACAGCGACACAAACGTGACAATGGCCACCACGAAAACAACGGTTGCACCCCCAACAACCACACATAAGGAATCCCATGGCTCGCATACCCAGTACCCCACAGCGCCCACGCCGGCACGGACGCACAGTCGCAACAATCGCCACAGCCCTCATCGTCGGCCTCACCGCCAGCGCGTGCAACCCCCTCGATAACAACACCAACGGTAAGAAAAACGTCCTCGCCACCTTCACCGTCCTCGCCGACATCACCCGCAATATCGCCGGCGACCATGTGAACGTCAACTCCCTCACCAAACCCGGGACCGAAATCCACGGCTACGACCCCACCCCATCAGACCTCAAATCTGCAGCAAAAGCAGACCTCATCGTGTCCAACGGGCTCGGACTCGAACACTGGCTCGACAAACTCACCAGCAACTCCGACGCCAAACGTGTCGTCGCCACCGAAGGAATCACACCACTGCCCATCACCGACGGCGAAGCTCGCGGTGAGGACAACCCCCACACCTGGATGAGCCCCACCAACGTCAAAAAATACGCAACCACCATCGCCAAAGCTCTCAGCGATATCGACCCCGCCCACAAAGACGACTTCACGAAAAACGCGAAAACATACTCCACAAAACTCGACGCCATCGGTAACGATCTCCGCAACGACCTAAGCACCGTCCCTCAAGACAAACGCGCACTCGTCACCTGCGAAGGGGCATTCTCGTACCTCGCTAAAGACGTTGGACTGACCGAACACTACATCTGGCCCGTCAACGCCGAAACTGAAGCGACACCACAGCGCATGAAAGACACCGAAGAATTCGTCCGCAAACACCAGGTTCCCGCCGTATTCTGCGAATCCACCGTCGATTCCGGCCCGCGGGAACAAATCGTTCGCGCCACCGGAGCACGCGACGGCGGCATTCTCTATGTCGACTCCCTCTCCGACAACAACGGTCCCGTACCCACGTACCTCGACCTCATCCGCTACGACGCGAACACCATCAGCAAGGGGCTGACCCACTCATGAACGAAGCCACACCACAAGAACCCCTCATCAAGGTGAAGAACCTCGGGGTCACATACTCCCACCACTCGGGCGCACCGGTGACAGCGCTTCGTGACGTTACAGCCACCTTCACCGGTGGCACCATGACCGCCATCATCGGCGCCAACGGAGCAGGAAAATCAACACTGTTCAACGCCATCACAGGCCAACTCCGGCCGACAACAGGCACGATGACAATCAACGGTCGCATCACCTACATGCCACAAACCGAGGCAGTCAACTGGGATTTCCCCATGACCGTACGCGACGTCGTCCTCACCGCATTCCGCCGCCCCACCCCCGACGACATCACCACTGCCAACGAGGCACTCGACAGCGTCGGCATGAGCCCCTACTCCGCACGATCCATTCGACACCTATCCGGTGGACAAAAGAAACGCGTATTTATTGCCCGCGCACTCGCCACACAAGCACCTATCCTCATTCTGGATGAGCCGTTCGCTGGCGTCGACGAAGACACAGAAGACGTACTCTTCCGAGTACTCAACGCCCGGCGCGATCATGGCGCACTCATCCTGCTGTCCACCCACCACCTTGGAACATTACGATCGATGGACCGCATTGTCGTTCTCCAAAAAACAATCATTAGCGACGGCGCTCCGGACGATACTCTGTTCTCCGCATCCCCTAGTGTTCTCCTAGGAACATCCCTCGTTGACGCCGCAACCACGGACGAATCTGGGAGTCGCACTCGGGCACGTTCCGACAGTGCGAACCATAAGACACGGGACAATGACGACAAGGACGATAAGACAGAATGAATTCCCTCGCGTTAGCCGGCGCCATCGATAGTGGCCAGATCCACGCATCCCTCGCAACGACGCTTATCGAACCTTTCACTTTTAGCTTCATGCAACGCGCGGTGATCGTCACGTCCGTCACCGCCCTTTGCACCGGTCTGCTGTCGGCGTGGATCATTCTTTTAGGTTGGTCACTTCTTGGCGATGCTATCTCCCACGCTGTTCTCCCAGGCGTTGTTATTTCCTACATCATCGGCATTCCCTTCTCCGTCGGCGCGCTTGTCGCAGCGGTCCTCACTGTCAGCCTCATCGGTACGATCCGAGGGAAAACAAACTTGAAAGACGACACCGCCATCGGCATCGTCTTCACCACTTTTTTTGCTCTCGGCCTGGTACTCATTTCCGTGACCCCATCGACAACAGACCTCCACTCCATTTTGTTCGGCAACCTCTTAGGTGTACGGCAATCTGCCCTGATCCAGGTTGTCGTGATCGCACTGCTCGCATCGGCGCTTGTTCTCGTGAAACGTCGCGACATTACGCTGTGGAGCTTCGACCCCATCAACGCCCGCTCCCTGGGGATCAACCCCATGGTGATGCGCGGTTTTATGCTGACCATGCTGGCGCTCGTCATTGTGGCATCCATGCAAGCTGTCGGTGTGATCCTCGTAGTCGCTATGCTGATTACCCCTGGAGCAATCAGTCTCCTCGTCTTTAGCCGGATGCGCAGCACACTAATCTGGACGCCAGTTATCAGCTGGATAACAGCCATGAGCGGGCTGCTTATTAGCTATTGGACTGACGTTTCCAGCGGCGGGATGATCGTTGTTGTTCAAGGCTGCGCCTTCATGGTGGTATTCGCAGCCAAGCACTGGCTATCCGTCCTCCGTCATCGGGCACACCGTTCAGAAACTGCCGTGTAAGCTCGTCTCGGACAGGCCGGTGACGGGCACCGCAACATCCCCGCCTCCGCCGTGCCCCCTAGCGGCGGTCGGTGGGCTGATGGCGCTTGCCTAGTCGAAGACATACACCATTACCATATATCTGCTGCCACCTGATTCGGTCGTAGTTACATGCCGAAAACCAGTCTTCTCATATAAGCCTTGGGCACGGTGGTTACCGTCCTCCACACACAAACTCACCCCAGGGTGTCCATCGGCCTGAGCCTGATCCAACACTGCCTGCAATAGACGACGCCCAACCCCGCCTCCACTGTGGTCAGGCTCCACTGCGATCGCTACCTCGGGATAGGCGTCCGCCACAAAGCCTGTGCCGGGATCCTCCGCGGTAAATGTACGCAGCCAAGCTGCGCCAATCGGCACTCCCCCACGATCAGCGATCACTCCGCCCTGGCGTGGTTCCCACAGACCAACATAGCGGTGATCCGACTCCGTGAAATCGCGGCCACGTGTTGCGTCCTCATCCCCCCAGGTCTCCGTCAGATGGTTCATCCGAATAATAAACTCCCGGTCCCCCTCCGTAGCACGGCGAAACGACACCTGGTCAACAGCCAATGACGATCGGTTCTGTATTTCTACTTCATTCAGAAATTCACCGTGGACTGGTGCGGTGGTCGTCGGGTCTATCGTCATATCATCTACTGTCATAACACCCCCACCCTACCGGGGGCGGACTGATTCCCCATCAGGTCTAGGATATTCCCCCATAAAGACCCCTTTATAGGGGTGCCGAATCGGCGCGACACCCCACAACAGACCACGCACCTCACAACACAACAACACACTAGCCACCTGTCGCGTCCATCGACAGCGCTAAGTACAACACCAGCAGACCAACACCAAAACAAAACGCAACATCGAACCGACGGGAACGCACCGACAACACACCAAGAACCGCAGAATCACACGTCGCACGACCAATCGCGAGCCATACCATACTGGCCCCCACCACAAACACGCCCCGGCGCCAATGCTCACACACGATAAATAATGCAGCAATAGTCAATGCCACCACGAACACTGCCACAACCGCACGTTGATATATCACGGGCAGAGACGACGTACAGCCCCCCCTATCATGAGGATTCGCCAACGCCGCCCCCCAACGAACCGACCCCCCTGCACAGTCTCCTGACTCCACGTCAGAAGCTGCGACATTCTCATTACTCATGACACAATCCCGGCCACACGCTCGCCACGCTCGACCACATTCGACATGAGGAACGTACGAGTCATTGGACCAATTCCGCCAGGATTCGGACTCACCCACGCAGCCTTATCCCACACATCAGCGGCAACATCACCCACCAGCTTTCCGTCGACACGGGACACACCCACATCCAGCACCGCAGCACCATGTTTGATCATGTCAGCCGTCACCATATGAGGCTTACCCGCGGCCGCAACAACAATGTCCGCCGTCCTCGTGTGAGCCGCGATATCCTTCGTTCCGGTATGACACAAGGTCACCGTGCTGTTCTCACTACGACGGGTAAGCATCAACCCCAACGGCCGACCGACAGTAACCCCACGGCCGATGACCACCACCTTCGCCCCATCCAGTTCGACGCCAAAGCGACGCAATAGTTGGATACAACCATTCGGAGTACACGGCAACGGAGCTGGCTCATTCAACACCAACTTTCCCAGATTCACCGGATGCAGACCATCAGCGTCCTTCTCCGGATCAATACGCCCCAGGACAGCATTTTCATCCAGATGCTTCGGCAACGGAAGCTGCACAATATAGCCCGTACACGCGTCATCAGCGTTGAGCTCATCAATGACAGCAAAAAGATCTTCCTGCGAAATATCAGCAGGAAGATCCCGACGAATGGAGTGAATACCGATCTGCTCACAATCCCTATGCTTCATCCGAACATAAGCCTGACTACCTGGGTCATCCCCAACCAGCACTGTCGCCAGGCCGGGCTCATAACCAGCATCCTTAAGAGCGGTAACCCGAGAAGTAAGATCCTCAATAATCTCAGAGCGATACAAACGCCCATCAAGCGAAGAAGCCATGACGATAGTATAACGAACCCCGTGCTTGCCATCTCCAGCAGAAATGGAAAGCACGGGGCAAGACCACACGGGGCCATGAGCACGTCACCGCGCAACTATCCGTCTGCCTCAATACTCGGGATATGCGTCCACAGACCACGAACCGGCCAGGTTGTCGGATTGTTTGGAGTTAGTGATGGGACTATGTTTGGTCGGTGTGGTCTCTATTCCTTTGAAATAGGATTTTGAGACCCTTTCCTTGAAGCTCAGGATTATCACGCATTCGTATAATGAGACCCAAAGCCTTGCCTACACTGCACCCTGCCAGAACAAATATAAAGATCATATATAGCGGCATATTTCACTCCTTAGCCATCGTGACGTTCTAACAACTAACGTCGAGATTGTCGCTTTGTGTCGGGCTCGTTATCCTTAATGCTCTTCGTCAGGTGGGGTGATGAACCCCTGTCCTCGCAGGCGAGGCGGTAGATTGCGGATTGCCTCATCTTCTTTTTCTTCTAATTTTTGATTACTCCGTGCATGACGTTCATGAGCAGTGTCGCGTGCTATATCCAGCACAGCATTTCTGAATGATCGCGCCTGGGCGATCATTTCGTCGTCATCAACTGTTTTATGCCACGGCTGCTCTAAATAGAACAGATCGGGGGTGAGTGCAAGGGTAATAATGAGAGCACCCCACCCGGCTAGCTCTGAACCCCCAATGACGGCCCCAGCGCATGCTCCTGCTACCGGTGGTGTAATGGTGTAGATGGCTGTCATCCTCCATCCCCAGGGGTATTGTCGCCTGGTGGCGTAGCACACCTCTCTGACGAGTAACCGTTCCATGATGGAGGCCAGCAGGATTCCGAGTGTTGACAACGTAGCGAGACTTCCTATATCAAGGTTAAAGTCGACAAATAGTCGGAGTATCAACCCGATGACTATAGCTATAGGTATGTAGAGCCAGTTGATGAGCAGCGTTCCTATGAGCGCCACCGACAGTGGTGGAAGTTCCTCAAGATGTCTGTTATACATGTTTCGTTACTTAAATTACGAGAAGCAGGCGTCACGAACTTGATCTACTCCAATGAAAGCCCAGAGGAGCTCGGCAACTTCAGGATCTGTAAAAGCTAAAGCACGTCCATCTCGTATCGCTTTGGCAATTTCTTTCACTGTTTTGAATTCATTTTTCAGCCTTTTGATGGTGGCATATACTTTTCCTGCAGGTATGCCATACTCTGTGACAAGTGACCCAACAGCAACCGTACAGGCAAGCCAATTAGCGTAGGTAGTTACGCCAGGGTGACGTTTGTTCTGAGCGATAGCTAGGGCGTCCGTTAATCGTTTCTCATAGTTAGGCGTGGTTTTCGGGTCGGCATTTTTGATGTCTTCGGGGAGGGAACCTAGGAGGTCGATAAGTTCATTGAGCTGTTGATCACTCATGAGCTGCTGATGATGTGTATCCGCCAGGCTTATGTGGGCATTGGGGCTGGCTTGAGCGGGCGTTACTCCTGTGACGGTAAGAGCGAGGGTAAGTGTCGATCCTATGATGAGTTTGGTGCGTCGTGTGGCCCGGTCTTGCATGGGCGCAACCTTCCTGTTTGATAACCAATGAGACTTTTAGGGTAAGGAGAGACTTTCTTTAGGGTCAATAGGTGGGTGGTTTTCACCCATACAGGGGGTGATTTGCCTTACTAACTTGGCTGATGTCGAACCACCGCAACCCGGCCACCGCCTATGTAGTTCCCTTACTTTTTAGCTTTTCCTGGATATCTCCCAGCCGTGGAGTTTCCGTGCGCCGGGTTTGCCAGTTCGAGCCCCGTAGAGGTTCGTTAATTTCGGGTTCTTCGCACCCGGGGCAGCATGAGGCGATGGCGCGTGTGCGTGAGAGTGTGGATTGGAGCATGTTGTGGAGGGTGAGCGCGCTCATTTGGCTATCTGTCATCTCGGCGATAGGCGGCGTGCTTTTAGTCTTTTTCGCTGTCGAGCATCCGCTGATGGGTTTTAGCTCTGTCTTGGTTTGCGAGGTATGTGAGTTCTTTGGCTTCGTGGGCTAGCCATTTTGCGCACAGTCTTGTGAGGGTTGGTTTGTCCTTCGATTTCTTCTAGGGCAATCAGCCTCCGCCACGGTATGGGTACCGAACTCGGTACTTGCCCACGAGCTCGGTCACACCTACTCTCGGTCACACCTACTACGGAGGTGATAGCCACGGCGACGCGACACAAGAGGTCCGAGCTGACCGATTCGCCGCGAGCCTCCTCATCCGCCTAGCCGGCGCACTCCACAGCCACACCCTGGAGCCATCGATGAAGAGCTTGGAGCAACTCCACATGTACCAAGTTCCCCGAGTGCAAGCGGCAGCCCAAGAAGCGCGCCACCGCAGCGCGACCCGCTCACTCCGGGCATTCACCAAGATCGACCAGGCAACCTAGGCCCAGATCAATACTCACTCCCCAGACTGCCTCAGGTAGTCAGATACGAATACAGTGGCCCCACGCTACATTCGAGCAAAATTGAACGGCTCAATAGCATCAACCCCGGACTAGGCAAACGGGTCATGGATGATGCCCATGACAACATAGTTCACGACCGGGAGATAACCCGACGCTCATTCGACTACGCGATATGGGAGTCAAAAGCCCGTCTCTTCATTGCAACCAGCAATGCAGTTCTGTCATTTCTCGTGATATTCGCCTGCCTATTTTCTTCGACCCTTTGGCGCCTCGTTCTGTGGGTTAGCTACAGCAACACCGATAACCCAATCTTTCATGGCCCGTAGCAAAGCCGAATCAGAGGAAGCTTCGCCATCCAAAAATCAGGAGTAAATGGTGGCCCACGTCCACAATTGGGCTTCCCCCCTACCACCACTCCCGGTACCCACACCGTGAGGCAACGCGTTGGTAGGAACCTTGGTGACCTCGCAGAACTTCAGATCACCCAGATCGCGCCGGCGCACCTGCGTGCCTGGCTCAGCCAGCTACGCGGCGGGCGGCCCTGGATGAAAAACCACAGCGGCTTGTCGGCAAACGCTGTAAGAAACCATTGGGCGCAACTATCCGTCTGCCTCAATACTCGGGATATGCGTCCACAGACCACGAACCGGCCAGGTTGTCGGATTGTTTGGAGTTAGTGATGGGACTATGTTTGGTCGGTGTGGTCTCTATTCCTTTGAAATAGGATTTTGAGACCCTTTCCTTGAAGCTCAGGATTATCACGCATTCGTATAATGAGACCCAAAGCCTTGCCTACACTGCACCCTGCCAGAACAAATATAAAGATCATATATAGCGGCATATTTCACTCCTTAGCCATCGTAACGTTCTAACAACTAACGTCGAGATTAGCAGTTGCTTCTTCCTACCCAGGTCCACAAGAAACCTTCTCCCAGAGCAACCAATGCTACTATCACCGGGTGAACAGTGTCGAAAAACGCCAAATTGTCTCTTTCCGCGGAGGTCGTCTAAATATCCTTCGTTTTGAGCCACTCTCTAAACCGAGTGTTTTTTAGGAACACTGCAACGATCAGTACTATCCACAAGACTGCCCCGAATATCTTTAACCACTGGTATGTAGAAACAGCGGTAATGAAATAAGAGAGGGCTAGCCAGGGGAAGCTCGCGTCCAAAAAATCAATAAATGGTTTACCGATTAGGTGGATTTCACAGTAGTACAGTGAGACAGCGAAAACGGTGAATGCCACAAGAGGGATAAAAAATTGAACCGACGGCACATCGGAATGAAGAAGCGCGGGAATACCTCCGGCAATGGTAATAAAAGCCCACAAAGCAAGCCACAATTGTTTAGCTATCATTCTAATTACACCCATCCGTATAGTGTTCAGGGGATAGACCAACACTCGGGGGGATTGCCGCACCTGAAGCTCCAACTTTCAGCACGAGGCATTTATTCTGTGCCACTGCGACCATGACCCCGTTTAGGTTTCGCTTCCGCAATCTCAGACACCTCTACGGCCTCCCACCTCATTAGGCAAGGACTAAGGGTGACGGCCGTCCAGGAGCTATTGGAGCATGCGTCTGCATCCACGACTTTGGATATTTTACGCATTTGCGGATGGACGAGACGGAGCGTGCGCGCGGGGGCTGCCAGTGAGTTGGTGCGGACTCTTTTGCGGACTCGCCGGCGAAAACGGGCCGGCGGCGGACGCTCTAAGATGACTTCCAGCAGTGAGCGGCGTGAGAGTTTTTGACCCTGTGAACTGCTATTTCAGCTCTTTAGAACTGAGCCCCAACTCGCGGCGAGCAACAACCAACTGCTGAATCTGCTGGGTCCCTTCAAAGATGTCCAGAATCTTTGAATCACGGCCCCACTTCTCCAAAAGCTCACGCTCCGAATAGCCCCACGGACCAGCCAACTCCACAGCCTTCAGCGTGACATGGGTACCAACACGACCCGCCTTAGCTTTCGCAATAGAGGCTTCCTTCGTATTCGGCTGCTTATTATCAGCCATCCACGCTGCCCGCAGAGTCAACAGGTAGGCAGCCTCCCAGTCAGCCTCCAAATCAAGATACTCCGCAACAGCGGCAGACTGGGCATACTTCGGCCTGTCATAATCAATGACCTCACCAGCGTCTTCCAGCACCTCACGAAGTTTCTCCAGCGCACCGCGAGCACACCCCACAGCCATCGCCGCTACCAACGGACGAGTGTTATCAAATGTCGCCATCGCACCAGCAAAGCCCTTTTTGGTGCTGACCTCTGGAGACCCCAAGAGATTCTCCTTCGGCACACGCACATTATCCAGGCGCAGCACCGCAGTATCCGATGCCTTAATACCCAACTTGTGCTCAAGGCGCTCCACGGTGAAGCCCTCAGCCGTCTTCGGCACAACAAACGACTTGATGGCCGCACGTCCCTTAGACTTATCGACGCTCGCCCACACAACAACATGGTCCGAACGCTCACCAGCGGTGACAAAGATCTTTTCCCCATTGATGACATACTCATCGCCATCCAGCTTCGCTGTAGTAGACACAGCGGCAGAATCCGACCCAAAACCGGGCTCAGTAATAGCCATCGAGGCCCACACTTTGCCGATACGCTCGAGCTGCTCATCCGTCGCCACCGCAGCGATCGCAGAATTTCCAAGCCCCTGATACGGAATGGACAGTGTGAGAGCAACATCCCCCCAACACAGCTCCAAGACGTTCAGCACAGAGGCCATATTCCCACCGTTACGAACGCCCCCTGCCTTTTTCTTTTTATCCCCACGGCCCCCCGAAGCACCCGCCATCGTGCGTCCACCGTCAGCCATACCCTCCACCATGCTAGCCATGGTGTCCAATTCGACGGGACGTTCGTGCTCAGCGAGGTCATACTTACGAGAAATAGGGCGGAAAATTTGTGCAGCGGCCTGATGCCCAGGGTTCGCACCCTTCTTCAAGAAGCCAGGAAGTTCAAGATTAATCATGATTGTGTCCCTCCAGGGAATGCGTACACGAGTTATACGCTGTGGTTATTGTTCAGTTGACAACTGTGAGCTGACATGAGCATCACCAACCAATCGACGCTCACCCCCTCTCGCAAGCATGGCTAGTTAAAGAACAATCGTTCCTTCCGCTACACCGATGGCACGCAGATCCCTGTACCACCGCTCGACCGGATGTTCCTTGGTGTAACCATGGCCACCCAACAACTGGACCCCATCTGAACCAATCGCCATCCCCTTATCCGCGGCTAAATCACGAGCCAACGCCGCTTCGCGATGGAAGGTCAACCCCTGGTCTGCGCGGGAACACCCACGAAGAGCAACCAAACGCATACCGTCAAGTTCAATACGGATATTAGCCACAGCGAAAGCAACCGCCTGACGGTGAGAAATCGGCTCACCGAATGCCTCACGCTCATTGACATACGGCTTCACATAATCCAACACCGCCGAGCACGCCCCTGCCGCAAGAGCCGCCCACCCCAACCGAGAACGCCGAATAACCTCCCGGTAATCATTCTCCCGATCCTCACCAGAGCGATGAGGCCCACCCAGAATGTTCGAGAGTGGAATGCGCACATCATTCAACAGCACACGGCCGAGGCCCGCTGCCCGCAAACCCATACTCGGATCAGGCTCAACAACGACACCCTCAGTATCAGACTCCACAATCACAAACGTCGGAACACCATCAAGCATCGTTGCGACAACGAACAACTCACAATGACCAGCATCAGGAACCAATGCTTTCACGCCCTTGATGACAATCTCATCGCCATCACGACGAGCCGTCGTCGACAAGGAAAAAGGATCAAACAACGGCTTCGGTTCCGCAACAGTAACAGCCGAGATCGGAATATCCTCACCAGCAAAGGCAGGCAAATACGTCTGCTGCTGCTCATCCGACCCGTACGCGGTCAACGTTGCTGCCACACCTGCTGGAGCCATCACTGACAACGCGATCCCCGGATCAGCATGTGCCAACGCCTCAGTAACCAAAAAATTCGTCGTCAAGTTGGACCCGGTCGCAATCCCCTCAAACTCTTCGGGAACATTGACCATCGCAATGCCCAGACCCAACGCCTCTTGACGAAGATCCTCCGACACCGCCGCAGCCTCATCGGCATCATGCGCCGCTGGGCTGATCCTCTTCTCGGCAAACTCCTTGATAGTGTCAACAATCATCTCCTGATCATCATCAGGAGTGAGATCCCACAACACCTTTCTAGCGTCGACAGCTTTCTCCTCAGCCTGCGCATCCGGGGCCTGGTCCCCAACCTTCTTACCGTCTCCGACCCCAACAAAAGGCAGACGAATAGGAGAACGACCACTCGTCACCCGCTTAAACTCGCGGGATGCAGCACCCAGCGACTTCATTCCTGACTTTGTCGACTCATACGTAATCCGGTCAATCCGCTCGTTGAGACCATACTTTGCCGCGAACGCTGACCCCGTGACTCGAGTGAGTAGACGCATCGCCGTACCCATAGCATCCCGCTTAACGGAATTTTTCCCCACAGTTGAATCATGTCCATCAGATTTCCTCACACGGGGGCGAGGAGACTTCTCGCGGATACCTGCCGCGGATTGAGAGCCATGATCACAATCATTAGTCGAAGACATTGAACGCCTTTCGGTCGTTTGGTTCGGCCACACATCGGCCGACGATGCATTGCCAGGAAGCTACCACAAGCATAACGCACAACCAGGTGAGCGGTATCACAATCGCGGAAGAATACCGACAAGACCACGTTACAGGTGCACCTAAGAAATATTTCACACGAAACCCCAGGTGACTACACACCTGGGGTCAACCACCACACACCGCAACCTCACAACGAGGTAGGCCCCAACAAGAGCCAACCTACCGTTCCGGTTTCACCAGCGGGAACAACACCGTCTCACGAATCCCCAACCCCGTCAACGCCATGAGCAAACGATCCACACCCATGCCCGTCCCTGCTGTCGGAGGCATCCCCTGCTCCATCGCCTGCAGGAAATCTTCATCCAACACCATGGCTTCATCATCCCCACCAGCAGCCAAACGAGCCTGATCCTCAAAACGCTGACGCTGAATCACAGGGTCAACCAACTCCGAATACCCCGTCGCTAGCTCAAAACCACGAACATACAAATCCCACTTCTCGGTCACACCCGGCTTCGAACGATGATCACGCGTCAACGGAGACGTCTCCACCGGGAAATTCCGGACAAACACCGGGCCATCCAACTGATCAGAGCACAACTCCTCCCAGATCTCCTCAACGAGCTTCCCATGGCCCCAGCCCGCCCCCGGCACCACGCCAACAACACCCGCAATAGACCTCAACTCATCCACCGTCGAGCTTATCGTCACCTCAGGCTCACCAGGGAACTTACGCTGCAACGCCTCGTTCACACTGTCATACATATCCAGCATCGGCCACTCGCCACCGAAATCATAGGTTGAGCCGTCAGCAAGGGTCACCACCAAAGACTCCGGGTCCTGCTCTGGATCCCACCGATCATGCACCAACGCATTGACCGCACGAACACAATGCTGAATCAGCCCCTGCGTCGACGCCGCATTATCCTCATACGTCGCATACGCCTCATACATCTCCAACATGGCAAACTCCGGACTATGAGAGGAATCAATCCCTTCATTACGGAAATTCCGGTTCACCTCAAAGACCTTCTCAATCCCACCAACAACACAGCGCTTGAGATACAACTCTGGGGCAATACGCAGATACAAATCCATGTCCAACGCATTCGACCGCGTCACAAACGGACGCGCAGCCGCACCACCATGCAATGTCTGCAACATCGGGGTCTCCACCTCAAGGAAACCCAACCCCTCCAGGTAATCCCGCACCGCACGAAGCACCGTCACACGCGTCAACATCATGCGACGAGCCTCCTCACGCATAATCAAATCCGTATACCGGTAACGAACCCGCGTGTCCTCATTCATATCCGCAAACGACACCGGCAACGGACGCAACGCCTTCGACGCCAGCACCCACGACGACGCAAACACCGACAACTCACCACGACGCGACGACACCACACGACCCCGAATACACACGAAATCGCCCATATCGACGTCCGCCTTCCAGCGTTTCAGTGAGTCCTCTCCCACCTCCGCCAGAGACAACATGGCCTGAAGCTGCGTCCCATCCCCCTCCTGCAACGACGCGAAACACAACTTGCCGGTATTACGCATGAAAATCACACGACCGGTGACAGCAACCTCAGTGTCGGTCTCATCCCCCACACCTAAATAACGACGAGCCGTGCCATCAGCCAGGTCTTCAACCGTCCCAGCCTTATCCTCATCAACGACGAATGCGTCGCGAATCTGTTTCAGCGTGTGGGTGCGCTCAACCTCAACGGGATACGGCGCAACACCCTCAGAGAGCAACCGCTCCCTCTTCGCCTTACGGACTTTAACTTGCTCGGGAACATCCTGGTCTGTCGTCGCATTACTCACGCGATAAAGACTAGCCGACCACGCCCACTAGGCAACCTCTACCCCACATTCACCCAGCTACATTGTCACCATTTCTGGCAACTCGCCGCCCTCCGACGGAAGCTCCCCCAGCATGACACCCGTATTATCAATCAACCTCACACCACCGACCATCGCAGCAATAAGCAGACGCCCCTCCCCATGATCTGGCGCAGGCCCCAAGTCTTTCCCGCGAACAACTGCATAGAGGACGTCAATCCCCTCATCCTCCATGATCCGACGAGCTTCCTCCTCAACAGCACGCGGACCGTTGGTGGCCTTATACAACGCCGCCGTCATTGCCGCAGAGATCGTCGTCGCGCTAGCACGCGCATCCGGATCCAGCCGTACGTTACGCGACGACAGCGCCAACCCATCATGTTCACGCACAATCGGAACACCATGGACAGTGACCTCCATATTGAGATCTGTCACCAGCTGCTGAATGATCACTAACTGCTGATAGTCCTTCTCCCCCATCACGATGTCCGTCGCATGGGAAACATTCAACAACTTCGACACCACAGTTGCTACCCCCACGAAATGACCATCACGATCCCCCTCAAGCCCCTCAGCAACAGACCCAGGATGAACCATCGTCCTAGTGCCGTAGGGGTACATCGCATCGGCCGAGGGGGTAAAGGCAAGAGATACTCCCTCATCACGCAGAACCTCAAGGTCTCTCTCTAGAGTAGTCGGGTACTTCTCGAAATCCTCCGGGTTATCAAACTGCGCGGGATTGACAAAGATCGATGACGCCACAACAGCACCTGGCAGCCGATGCGCCGCACGGAGAAGCGCACGATGCCCAGCATGCAACGCTCCCATGGTCGGAACAAGAACAATACGTTTCCCGGTTTTACGCAGAGCCCTCGTCGTTGCCGCGAACGTCTCGACAGAGTCATGAACACGCAGTTCACCCGCTGCGAACCCAGGGTTCGCCGTTGTAGACATCATTGAGGCTAATTCTCGCTATTCTTTTTCAACTGTTCCAACAAGGCCGCAACAGTCACATTCTGATTCGCGGCACTCTCATCCGCGCGGCGACGATGGCCACGAGCCTCCGCCCCGCCAGCTCCCTCGTGACGCCCCCGAGCATCAGCTGACGCCGTTGAATACGGTGAGGACCCACCAGAAGTGGCCGGCCCCGTAAACATTCCAGTACGCGGCTGGTGGTTGGTCGATGACGACCCGGAGGCTGCCGACTGTGCACGGAACCCGCCTGTCGTGGGCGCATGCGTCCGATCATACGACGGAGCTACGGACCGCCCCGAACCAAATGAGGCGAACGACCCTGTATACGGATCTGGACGACGACGAGACTCAGACGTCGACGGTGCGCCGGTGTCCTGCACCCGAGACGACGCCTGCCCATCTGTAGTTTTATCCGCATCCTGTGCCGGCCCGGCCCCGAAAGCGAAGAACTGCGAATTGTCGCGGTCCGCGCCGCGATACACAGCACTCCCCTGATGCTGTGTCGACCCCGACGTCGAACTCTGATCAGACGAACTCGACTGTGTGGCAGGCGGCCTCGTCCCCCCCGCAGAGGAATTGTTCTTCTCCACACTTGACAGCACGGTGGTCTCGTCAGCCGAGTACCCTGTCCCTGAACGCTGAGGAGACTGCGGAGTCCACTTCACCGC
Source organism: Corynebacterium sp. PCR 32 (assembly GCF_037464985.1). Taxonomy (NCBI): domain Bacteria; kingdom Bacillati; phylum Actinomycetota; class Actinomycetes; order Mycobacteriales; family Corynebacteriaceae; genus Corynebacterium; species Corynebacterium sp. PCR 32. The sequence continues at coordinate 149,049 of NZ_JBAHVL010000001.1, read as the reverse complement.
ATTAAATGACCCAGTTCGAAGTGAATTGTCACCCTGCTTACTCGTCGAACTCGACGGCGGTGGGGAGGCTACCTCCCGGATTTTGTTGCCAGAATTCGATGTCACAGTGTTCCGCGATTCCCGTGACGACGCTGCCCCTGACGACGTACGAGACGTCGATCCGTTGGTTCGAGCTTCCACCGCCGACGAGTCTTTACTGTCACGCTCTAATTCCAAAATACGCTCTGCCTCCGCTTTGAGGGCAGCACGCTCGGTATCCAGATCAGTACCAATCATGGCGGACAGGTTTTCACGAAGCACCGTCAATTCCGCACGAATGTCAGCGAGGATGTTCTGTTCTTGTTCTTGGAGGGAGTCGTAGAAATTTTGCTCCAGGATGAGCTCCTGCTCACGGTGAGTGGCCAACTCCCGCTCCAACTCTGCCTGATGCAGGCGCTCCAGGTTGTCATTGTCCCGTTGCTGGTTATCAACTTGTTTACGCAGCCGGGATACGGCAATGCAACCAACAATGGCAGCCCACAAAGCGCACAGGACGGCGATTTTGGTCCACGTTTGGCTATTGGTGAACAGCATAAGGATTGTCGCAAGGACAGCGAAGACCAGCATGACGACAATCGCTCCGTAGGAGAATTTTCCGTTCTCATCTAAGGCAGCAGGTGCATAGTCGTCGCGGTAATCAGGCGACTGGTCGTCATAGTGTCCCTGGTTGTTCGCATGGTTATAACCATCGTGGGATTGCTGTGGGCCGGTCATGAACTCCACACTACATTGCTAGACTGGGAATCTTCATCGTTTGGTGGTGGTGCCCCACAACACCGTTCAAGCCACACGCCCGACACTGCCACAAGAATGCCTGCAACTAGCCCTACAACAACAGCTGGGGTGTCCGCGCGAGCAGCCACGAGTCGCCCATAATTGATCCACAGGTACACAGCGACGCCCGCATAGGAACCAGTGCTGATAGACCCAAACCAAGCAGACGATGTACCAATGACAAACCATCGAGCAATCGTCAGAGGATGCATCTGAGAGCGATCTTGTCCGACCTCGTTATCCTCGATGCGCTTTTTCACAACGAAGCCTGTGATCGTGCACACAAGTGCAAGCGCGATGAGAATCACGGGCAACGTCACGGTGAATCCAGGTATAGAACCGTAGAAACGCCAAATCAACATGAAAGCTCCGAGACCAACAACAAATGCAGTGGTGATAAGGTACGCGGGCTTGGTGGTCGTCATTGTCGTCTCACCGCCTCAACATCGCCGGGATCAAGGGTAGCCAGGAGCGATTTCACACTCTTTCCCCCCAGTCGAGCCTGGGGCTCAACGTCTGCCCACGGTTTAAGCACAAATGCACGCTCACGAGCCCACGGGTGCGGGAGGGTTAAGTCCTCTGTATCGTAGTGTTCTTCGGATCCGTTATCGAAGCTTGTAATGATATCGATGTCGAGTGTCCGCGGCCCCCAACGGATATCACGTACACGGTGGGCGTCGCGTTCACATTGTTGTGCATCACGGAGAACGTCGTGCGGGGTTTTCATGGTTTCAACAACAGCAATGGAGTTGATGAAATCGTCTTGGTCAAGGCCACCCCAGGCTGGTGTGATGTAGAGCGGGGATGCAGCCACGACGCGGTACCCACTACTGCCACAGAACCAGTCCATCGCTGCCTGTACCCGCTCAGCAGGAAGAACACCGTCGGCAGCGATATTAGATCCGAATGACAAGACGACACGACGGAGATCTTTTCTGTTTCGTCGTACGACAACAGCGACGTCCGCGAAGGGGTGTCTAATCGGAGCGTCCGGTTTGTGGATTGTGACCTCGACGGCATGGACGTGACGATCAAGGATGATGGCCGTGGCGATATCGCTAGCAACAGTTTCGATGAGATCACGGCTGGGCCCACCGACCACGGTGTAGATGAGCTCAGCGATGTCAGCGTAGCTAATGGTGTGGGCAAGGTTGTCCGTGGCGGCAGCCTTACGAACGTCGGTCCAGACAGTGACATCGGTAAGGAAGTATTGGCCGTCGTCTTTTTCCTCGTCAAACACACCGTGATGGCCAAATACTTTGACACCTGTCAGTTCGATGCGGTCAGCCATGGCGCGCTCTCCATCCTCGGGGTACGTCAGGTCCGGTGGCAGTAGCCCACGCATGCGCGACTGCGACAGCATCAACATTAGGGCGTACGTTGTGGACGCGAACAGCCCAAGCTCCGTGGAGAGCAGCTAGCGCCGTGACGGCTGCGGTGGCATTGTCAGCCTCGTTAGGCGCAGTGGGGGTCTCACCAGGCCCAGCGACCAGGCTGGTCAAAAAACGTTTACGAGATACGCCGACGAGGATAGGGTAACCGAGGTTGGTGAGCTGGTCTAGGGAATGGAGGAGCGACCAATTTCCTAATGCTGATTTCGCGAATCCGATTCCCGGATCGAGGATGATCTTGTCTTTGTCGACCCCGTGCGCGATAGCGTATTCAGCGCGATTCTGGAGGAACTCGACCACGCGGCGAACGAAAGCCGAGCCGCGGTCAGCACCGTGGCGAGCTCCGGCAACGCCATCGGAATCGGCGTCTCCGAAACGGGCTGTTTCCCAGTGCATAATGCACAGCCGGACTCCAGTGTCGGCCGCGACGTCAATCATGCGGGAATCAGCAAGTCCCCCGGAGACGTCGTTGATGAGGGTAGCTCCAGCATCGATCGCACGGCGGGCAACGGTGGCGCGCATGGTGTCAACGGAAAGCATGATCGTGTCATCAGCGAGTGCTTCGATGACAGGGATGACGCGGCGGAGCTCGGTTTCTTCTGTGACGCGGACAGCGCCGGGGCGGGTAGATTCGCCGCCAATGTCGATGATAGTTGCTCCGTCGCGGATCATGTCACGGGCGTGGTCGATGGCGACACGGGGGCGAGTGAGGTCGTGGGCTAGCCACCTGCCGCCGTCGGAGAAGGAGTCATCGGTGATATTGAGGATACCCATGACGTGTGTGCGCGGTGCGTCCATGGTGTCTGCTTGTCTCCTTCCGTCTGGTGCCCCGGCACAGTCGGGTGGGGTTATCCGCGAATAAGGCTGAGCACCTCGGCGCGACTGGCAGGGTTGGTTTGGAATCCGCCCCGGACTGCGGAGGTCGTGGTGGTTGCCCCGGGTTTGCGGATCCCTCGCATTGCCATGCAAAGGTGCTCACATTCGATAACAACGATGACGGCTTGTGGATCTAGCCGCTTCACCATCGCATCGGCGACTTGTTTCGTGAGGCGTTCTTGAACTTGTGGCCGCTTCGCGTAAAGATCGACGACTCGCGCAAGTTTGGATAGACCGGTGACTTTCCCGGACGTACCTGGGATGTAGCCAATGTGTGCATGCCCGTAGAAGGGCACCAAGTGGTGTTCACAGGTGGAGTAGACGGGGATGTCCCGAACCAGGACAAGCTCACGATGGTCTTCATTGAAGGTTTTCGCAAGGACGTCAGAGGGGTCTTGATGGAGGCCTGCGAAGATTTCTTCGTAGGCTCGCGCAACCCGTTCTGGCGTGTCGACAAGGCCTTCTCGATCGGGATCTTCCCCTACAGCGATCAACAGGTCGCGGACGGCTGCCCGCGCCCGTTCGTGATCAACTGCCATTACTGGTCACCGTCTTCGCGCCGATGACCACCGCTGGCAGGGTCGGAGCCATGGGTGCCGTCGGTGCTGGCCTGGGGGGAGTTCGAGTCTCCATCAGTCCATGGGTGGTCTGGGCGCTCACTGTCGGGAAGGCGGAAACCATGGAGACCCCGGTCAGTATCGTTGTTCTCCTGCCCGAAACCATAGTTCTGCATGCCTGGATGCTGCCCGGCATTACCTGGAGCGTTGCCGGCGCGCTGTTCCGGGTGAGATGCTGTGGGATCGGCCGAACCTACGTACCGGGGAACCTGGCCTGAGGGGGGCCAGCCTGGGGCAGTCCACCCAGCAGGTGGCGGGGTGCCACCATAGACCGGGGTTCCATGATTGTTGGTCGTCCCGTGGGGCTGGGGGTCGGGGTAGGACGTGGCATGTCCAGGACTGTGCGGGCGTGGGATGACGGCGGTCTGTTCGTCGTATCCCGCGTAAGTGTGTCCCCGTGCCTCGGTCGTTTGTGTACCGTTGTGGTGTCCCTGCGGGGCCACTGGTGTGCTCCCTGGTCGCCAGCCATTCTCCTCATGCTGATGTGAGGCTGGTGTGGTGGCCGATCCCTGCTGTGTCGATGCAGGTTCGGGTGATGAGCCAGCTTGGTTGTTCTCGGAGGGATGTGAGTAACTACCTGCTGATGCCGTGGCCTGTGTGTTCTGGGTGTCTGCTACCTTAGCGACCGGCCATTCGTTCGTACGGGGCTCGTCCTGATCTGCGGATGGTGTTGCCTGTGTGGCAGCTGCGGCTTCACGCTCACGTCGAGCTTGACGGGATGCTTCGAGGAAGTCCTGGCGCTTTGGCGGTTCTTCACCGCGTTCACGGGCCAATTCGACCGGCGTCTTCACGGGGTCTTTGTCGTCCTTCGGGTGAAGGGCGTCTTCTTTGGTGAAAATTTCGAGCCGTTCGCGGGGCTTGACATCCTTGAAGATGGCTTCCAGGTCAGGGCGCCGTAGCGTTTCTTTTTCCAACAGTTTCTGGGCGAGAACGTCAAGGATGTCGCGGTTTTCTTTCAGGATGGCGTACGCCTCGTCATGCGCTTTCTCAATAAGGAAGCGGACTTGCTTATCGATGGTCGCGGCGACCTCGTTGGAGTAGTCGAGAGTTCCTCCGCCACCCCGTCCGGAGAAGGGGTCGCCTTGTTCCTCACCGTATTTCACGGCACCAAGGTCCGGGCTCATGCCGTATTCAGTGACCATCGCGCGAGCAATCTTCGTCGCTTGCTCGATGTCAGCGGACGCGCCCGTCGTGGGGCTACCGAAAATCAGTTCTTCGCCGGAGCGTCCACCCATGGCGAAGACAAGCCGTGCAAAGAGTTCTGCGCGCGTGTACATTTCTTTGTCATCTTCGCTCGCAGTCATGGCATGTCCGCCGGTACGACCTCGGGCGAGGATAGTTACCTTGTAGACACGCTCAATATCCTTCATCGCCCATGCGGCTAAGGTGTGACCACCTTCGTGGTAGGCAGTGACTTTCTTTTCGTGTTCGGAAATAATCTTGGAGGTTCGACGTGGCCCGCCCACAACGCGGTCGGTCGCTTCTTCCAAGGCATCAGCGGTGATAATGTTGCCGTCCACCCGGGCGGTCAGCAGCGCTGCTTCATTGAGCACGTTCGCTAAATCCGCACCAGACATGCCAGCGGTGCGCTTAGCTAGGGAGTTAAGATCCACGTCGGGGCCCAACGGTTTATCTTTCGCATGGACGCGGAGAATCTGCTCGCGGCCAGCAAGATCAGGGTTGGTGACAGGAATCTGACGGTCGAAACGTCCTGGGCGCAACAGGGCAGGGTCCAGGATGTCGGGCCGGTTTGTCGCAGCAATGAGGATGACACCTTGGCGGTCACCAAAGCCATCCATTTCCACCAGCAGCTGGTTCAAGGTCTGTTCACGCTCATCGTGTCCGCCCCCCATACCAGAGCCACGCTGGCGGCCCACGGCGTCGATCTCATCGATGAAGATAATGCACGGTGCGTTGTCCTTGGCCTGTGTGAACAGGTCGCGCACGCGGGAGGCGCCCACACCAACAAACATTTCAACAAAGTCCGACCCTGAAATGGAATAGAACGGCACACCAGCTTCACCTGCGACAGCACGTGCAAGCAAGGTCTTACCTGTTCCGGGAGGGCCGTAGAGCAAAACGCCACGGGGGATTTTTGCCCCAAGACGCTCATAACGTTCAGGACCCTGAAGGAAGTCACGAATTTCGGTGAGCTCCTCCACTGCTTCGTCCTCACCAGCGACGTCGCCGAATGTTGTTTTCGGCATATCTTTGGTCAGCTCTTTGGCTTTGGACTTTCCGAAGCCAAACATGCCGCCCATTCCGGAACCTCCCTGCATGCGGGAGAGGAAGAACGTGACGAGCAGGAAGAAGATGACCATCGGCCCCACGAACAAGAGGATCTGGCCAAGCCATGAATCCTGAGTAACCTTGGTCGTGTAGCTGTCCGGGTTAGACTTCTGGACCGCGGCGAAAACCTGATCCGACGTCCGAGCCGGGTACTTGGCGACGAGTTTGTTGACGTTCTTGTGGTCGCCGTCGTTAATTTTGTTCTTCAGCTCGAGCTGAAGCTGCTGTTCCCTATCATTGATCTGGGCTTTCTTAACGTTGCCATCTTTCAACTGTTTCAGGGCAACAGAAGTATCAACATCGTGATACCCGCGTGTCGAGCTTGAGAACACCGAAAAAGCGAAAATCCCGAGCAAGATAATAGCGATGACCGTCGCTATGCGTATGACTTTCTTGCGGTCCATGGAACCTCTCATTGGGGAAGATATATAAGCACCTGTAGCAGGCACTGTGGCGATCGCTACCAGGGTAGTCGAACCCTAGGGGCACATCGCCCTCACGTGCGTTCGCTGTGCGCGAACGTCCTACTTTTCATACACCCGTGGCGCGAGCGTGCCGACCCACGGAATGTCACGATAGCGCTCGCCATAGTCGAGCCCATATCCGACGACGAACTCGTTGGGAATGTCAAAACCAACATCAAAGAGGTCAATGTCCACCTTGATGGCGTCAGGCTTCCGCAGGAGGCTCACAATGCGCAGCGACTTCGGCTTCCGACTCTTCAGGTTCTTCACCAGCCAGTGCAAAGTCAGACCCGAATCGATGATGTCTTCAATAATGACGACGTTACGGTCTTGGATATCGCGGTCGAGATCCTTGAGAATCCGCACAACACCTGATGAGCTGGTGGCATTGCCGTATGACGATACCGCCATGAACTCCAGCTGAGTGGGGACGCTCATCGCGCGAGAAATATCGGTGATGAAGTACACCGCTCCTTTGAGAACACACACCAAAATGAGGTCATCGTCCTCATCCGCGTAGGTCTCAGACAGGCGTTGCGCCATCTCCGTAATTCGGTCGTGAAGTTGTTCTTCGGTGATCAGTACGTGGTCAACATCACCCCCGTAGCCATGTTCGGGGACAGGGATGGGTTGATGGGATTGCATCATTAGCTCTCGATCATGTGGCGTTGTGTCCGGCGTGGACGAAGACGAAGACGACAGGGGCGGTGGAGATCATAGTCCCCCGCTAGCATCCCGAATTCTGTAGGCCGGATATTTTGTCCGTACGTACATGGTCGCTTATATAGTCGCTTCTGGCAATTTCCGTCTCTCGTCGACAGTCACGATCAGATTATGGTGGCGCCGGACAACGATGAGACGCCCCGGTGGGGCTGGTGATTGTGGCCATGGAATGGCAACGCCTCCCTGTCCGTGCCAGTGTGTGGCAAGTGCGTCAATGGCGTCGACATGTGCCCGTGTTAATGGCCCAGCACGGCGAGATAGCCACTGTTTGATGATTCTGCCGCGTAGGGCTGGCGGCTGGCGTCGATAGATGTCAACGTCCACTGTCAGGGTGTCGTGATGCGAGCACTGTGTGAGCGCTTGGCTGGCACAGTGCGTTAGGTAGTCTTCGTCGGTGCGGATCATTGCTGCTGTGGTGACAGCGTTGTCGATCGCGGCCGCACCCAGGACGTCGCGCATGCGTGGGATAATTTCTGTTCGAACGCGCGAACGCAGATTGGTTCCCGATGTATTGGTAGGGTCGTGCCACGGTGTGATGCCAAGTTCGGTGCAGGCGCCAAGAGTGTTATCTCGCCGCACACGCAGAAGGGGCCTCCCCAGTGCCGCAGCCCCCGCATCGGTGGCGGGGTGGGCCCACGAGATCGGTGACATTCCGGCGATGCTTCCTAATCCGGAACCCCGCGCTAAGCCTAAGAAGAGTGATTCGACCTGATCATCCCCGGTATGCGCAACGAGGACGGGGAGCCCTCCTCGCGCGTGGGCAGCTGTTCCCAGCGCGTGATAGCGTGCGTGCCTGGCTGCTGCTTCTGTGGCGTGGCGTGGGTATACCCGCACAGTGTCAGCAGTCGCTCCGAGCATGCGACATACATGGGCTGTTCGCGTAGCGACGTCGTCGGAGCCATCTTGTAAGCCGTGGTCAACAACAACCGCATGAATATCCCATCCGTGCGACACCGCGCATCCTACGAGGGCAAGAGAATCAGCTCCGCCCGAGCATCCGATGACGCAGGACATGTCGTTCGTCGGTCGAGCGGCATACCGGGGTGAATCAGGTGCTGTGTCCCAGGCGGTCTTCCACTCTGTGAGAGCGTGACGGATGCGTAACACGTGCGGACCTGGTTTTGTACCTGGTGGGGTGTAGGCGGGGGTGGAGGCGCCGCTGATACCAGGGCTCGTCGGGGTACGTGGCACAGCGTTGTTCCTAGGATGTTGTTCTCAAGGTGGAGGCAAGGTTGTCCAGCGCCGCCCGCGCGGGTTCGATGTCTGATCCATTGGACATGAATGCGAAAGTTAAGATTCGTCCCCGTTGGTTCATCACGGTGCCAACCAGTGCGGATACTCCCTCGAGCGTACCGGTTTTTGCGCGAACCCACCCTGCCCCGCGTTCAGCGGGTGAGCCTGGGGTAAAGCGGCCGGCTAAGGTGCCAGAGCCCCCGGCGATGGGAAGGCCGTCGAGCAGGGGCCTCAGGTTGCGGTTTTTCTCATCGACTGAGCTTGATCCATTCGTCGATGTGCCACCGACCGGCGATGAGGCTTCCACCATGATGCGGTCGAGTAGTTTCGGGGTGATTCGGTTATCTCGGCTCATTCCCGAATTGTCCTTCAGGATGACTCGGTCGAGAGGGAAATCATGCTGGGCTAATACATCTTTCGTTGCTGCGGTGGCACCATCGAATGTCAGCGGTTTTCCTTGTTTCTTTGCGATATCCCGCCCGATAGCTTCGGCCTCCATGTTGTCCGAGTTGATGAGCATATCGCGGATCCTGACCATGAGCGGAGCAGATTCCACGGCGCCCAGCTCGTCACCGTCAGTGGCTACCGGTCGGGTGGAGACGGAGACTCCTCCTGCGTCGTTTGTTTTCTCTTCTCTGCGTTCATCCGGCCGGTTGTCGTGACGGTCTCGCTCTTCCCCTCGGTCGTCGCCACGACCAGGAGCATTCCCCCGATGGTCGTCCTGTGGGTGGTCAGCACGATTGTCACGTCGGGCATCGCCGCGGTCATTCCAACCATCATCATGTCGAGCGCTACTTTGAACAGACGTGTTGCCATCATTGCCGCCGAACGAGGCGCCAACAGCCTGGGCTAACGCCTGGCCAGCAGCCAACGCCGGGTTATCTGTCCGTGGAGATTCCGCATTATGGGGATCCTGGCGGCCACCATTGAGCATCACAGAGTCCACTGACGTCACGTAACCGCCGGCGATGTCCTCACGGTTCCACGAACGGTTGAATGTGTTTCCTTGTCCGGCGCGCGAATTATCCACGACCACACTTGTTACACGTTGGCCGCCGAGCTTCTTTTTCACCTGGTTCGCAAGATCGTGAATCGTCGGAGCGTTCGTATAGAATGCTTGTTCTCTCGATGGTGCGAGAGTGATGTCGCCGCCACCAATCAACACAATCTGCCCAGTTTTTCTCCCCCTCTTGACCACCGTGCGAACCTTGTCGTCCGGTCCCAGAGTCAGTAATGCAGCAGCCGTCGTCAACATTTTGGTCGACGATGCTGGGACCATCGCGGTGGTGGAATCCTTTTCCCACAACGTCGTGCCGGTAGCAGCGTCAGTGACATGCCCGGTGAGGGTTCCCAGAGCTCTCTGCGCCGCCGGCCCCTGAAGTGCCCGTCGAACATCTGGAATCGGTGCGTCCGTATTGGGCCCCGATACAGCCAATCCAACATCGGCTGGTCCGACTACACCCGCTGTGGTCTGGGGGTGGCGCTGTTTATAGATCACCACAGCTCCCGCAATCACGGCAGCCACCACGATCACTGCGATCACAGTGAGGAGAGAAGAGACAGCGGAACGTCGAAAAGAGCCAGCACGGAAGCCCGTTGACCCACCAGAGTTCTTCCTACCTATTTTCACGATGGTGAGTCTAGCCCAGAGTATTGATGCAGGGGGATTGTCTAGCTGACCGACAACCCTAACGTGGCGCGAACTACCCCATGGGGGTTCAGTACAGTAGGGCCTATGAGTATTGAAGTCACGATCGAAATCCCGAAGGGATCACGCAACAAATACGAGGTCGATCATGAGACCGGCAAGGTATACCTGGACCGGTACCTCTTCACCCCCATGGCATACCCGGCCGACTACGGGTTCATTGACCACACCCTCGGTGAGGATGGGGATCCGCTAGATGCACTCGTTATCCTTCCGGAGCCGGTGTTCCCTGGTGTGATTGTGGAGGCTCGCCCAGTTGGTGTCTTCAAGATGACCGATGAAGCTGGCGGTGACGATAAGTTGCTGTGCGTCGTCGACGATGTTCGCTTCGAGAAGTACCAGGACATCACCGACGTCGAGGATCATGTCAAAGACGAAATTGAGCACTTCTTCGTCCACTACAAAGATCTCGAGCCAAACAAAGAGGTGAGCGGTTCAGGCTGGGGCGACAAGTCTGATGCTGAGCGCATCCTGCAGGAAGCTAAGGATCGCTACGAGGGCTAGTGCTACTCACGCACATCGCGGGCTATCGAGGCGATCAGGCTCATGATCCCGCGGGCCACGGGTCCGTCGGTCTCCGCACCGACGGACCCTTCCGCTTTAGGTGAGCCTAGGTTTAATATTTGACGTTGAGCATTGGACCTCTTCAGGGCGGGGAACTGAGAGAGGACGACGAACCCCACGCAACGAAGGAGCAACGACCATGGAAAATGTGACAGTCCACGACCTACCCCAGGACTCACAACTAGTCGACGTACGCGAAGCCGACGAATACACGGACGGACATGCTGTGGGGGCAATAAACATCCCACTGAGCGAATTAATGGGTCGATACCAAGAACTTGATTTCGACACACCCGCGTACATTATCTGCCTCTCAGGAGGTCGTTCCGCCCGCGCCTGCCAGTTCCTCGAGCAGAATGGCCTTGACGTTATCAATGTCAGCGGTGGCACTCTTGCCTGGCGTGACGCAGGGCTCCCCATGGAAACAGGCAACGGAAACACCTAGTCTCACAACCATAACTTGTGGGCCTTCTCAATTATTTCAATACACCCACTGTCGGCTATGATCGGCGCTATGGCGAAGGCGAATAAGAGAAGGAAATCTGGCCATAAGTCAGATAAACCCCACAGGGCGACGGCTGCTGTGGCAGACCCCACCGAGGCGTCCGCGGCAATACTGACGTCGCCAGTGGAAGATTCGCTGTTTTACCAGGTGTACCAGCTGAACAAAATGTTCAGGGAGGTTGCCGATAACACCTTGGATGAATTCGACCTTTCCCAACGCGCGTACTGGCTCTTGGAGTGTGTGCGTCGCGACAAAGGTTATTCCCAGAGTGAGCTTGGGGAACTCCTCGGCGTCGATCGATCCGATATGGTCCGACTTATCGACTCGTTGGAAGATGACAACCTTCTCCAACGAGTCCGTTCCACCGAAGACCGCCGAAAGCAACTTATTACGATCACTCCGAACGGCATCACAATTCGACATAAAATTCGCCACGCTCTCACCGAAGCGGAAAATGATCTGCTCGATGAACTCAACGACAAGCAAAGCAATCGCCTGCGCAAATACACCAGCAAACTCACCATGGGAGTGTCATTGTGAGCTCACGGAGGGTGCTGGGAAACCGCACACTCGCCTCACAACCCCACACCCTCATTCGGATTTTCTCCGATCAAGCCGCCGCACATCCCGATGCTCTCGCTATCGACACCGGTCACGATTCCATTACGTATTCTCGATTGTCACACCGGTACCACGCTATCGCTGAGGAGCTGAGCACGGTCGCAGGCAGAGGAGATCACGTCGGCATTGCCATCACCGATCCCATCGACTACTACGCCTCTATCCTGGCCACGTTGTCCATCGGCGCCGCATATGTACCCACGTTAGGCCACGCCCTCACCACCGTCAGCACTGATCTTCGTCTTACTGCCACGATCACTGATGTGGGGATCCATTCTCGTCGCTCCACAACGCGACGCGCGCGCACTCCATCGCCGTCCGATACGGCCGCCGTGTTCTTCGGTCCACGGTCGATGGTGCTGCCTCACCGTTGCGCCTCGGCGGGGATCACCGCGGAGGCGTGCCTCTTCGCTCCGGACAATCCCATCGGGCCGGGTGATCATGTCGGTGCTCTCGCCCCACGTATGAGCCCTCGCAGTGTCGAGGACATGTGGCTGGCATGGTCCACAGGAGCTTGCCTCGTGCCCTATCCCGCTGATCCGTCAGTCAGGATAGGCCCTGACCAACCATCACATACATCCACTCCCCCGACGAATGTCGACCAATGGATCACGGACCACGGCATTTCTGTCATCTCCACGACGCCACGAGAGGCCTTATCATGGCGAAGCGACCCCACCACGCTCCGACTCCTTATCGTGGGTGGAGAACCGTGCCCAGCTGACATCACGCGTGTGATGACCGGCCGTGAGGTCTGGAATACGTATCGCACCGAAGCAACGGGAGTGACTACAGCAGCTCAACTCATGCCTGACAGCCCTCCTTCCCTGATAGGACAGCCGCTCCCAGGGTGGGAAGCCACCGTCATCGATGAAGTTGGCCACCCGGTCGAACCAGGACGTGCTGGTGAACTTGTCATCAGTGGCGTCGGCTTAGCACACTATTTCGACCTCATTCATGATGCTGAGACGTTCGCCCCCGTTCCGCAGTTCGGGTGGGAGCGTGCCTACAGGACTGGGGACCTCGTCGCTGTCCACAGCGATGGTCTTCACTTCGTCCGTCACCTCGACGAGCAAGCCCGTATCGCAGGGCACCGTGTCGATCTCAACCACGTCGATGCGGTCCTCCACGATCTCCCTGGCGCTGATAACACCACCGCAGCACTCACGAGGTCTCCCCACGGTCCTCGGTTGCTGGGATACGTACAAAGCACAAGTCTGACGGAGAAGTCAGCGCGCACATATCTATCCCAACGGGTACCCCAAGCCCTTGTACCATCCATTCATGTCGTCGAGACACTCCCCCATGGGAGCGCGCCGGGCACTGCCCCACACCCACAGACTCCTCACCCAGACATGGTTAACGAGACCCCGCACGCTCCTATGGTGACATCCATGGAGCCAAGCACTCCCCACCACACCACCACATTTCCCCCGGTCGCGCCACATACCTCGGCATCGCAGCAAGAAAAGAATGGCAGCCGCATATGGCGAACGTTCACTGAAATGATGAAACGCTGGTTCGCGAGACGCTGACGCACCGACAGGCGCGTGATGAGGGGACCATTACCCAACCTCTGGCGTGCTAGTCACCGATCTGGTCACGTCCCCGCTTGACAATCTTTGGGTCAGGCTGACCAACAATGTCATAATCCTTGTCCGTGTACTCAAACTTCGAGAGCACATAGCGCATCGCATTAATACGGGCTCGCTTCTTATCGTTAGATTTAATCGTTATCCACGGGGACTCATTCGTGTCCGTATACCGGAACTGCTCTTCTTTCGCCCTCGTGTAATCCTCCCACTTATCCAGCGACGCTAAATCCATTGGCGAAAGTTTCCATTGTCGCACCGGGTCAACCTGGCGGATAGCGAACCGAGTTCGTTGCTCTTTTCGCGTCACCGAAAACCATAACTTGGTCAAGCTAATCCCTGATCCCATAATCATGTTCTCCAGCATGGGGACTTCACGAAGGAACTCCGCATGCTGCGACTCTGTACAGAACCCCATGACACGCTCGACGCCCGAACGGTTGTACCACGAACGATCAAAGAATACGATCTCCCCGGCTGCTGGAAAATGCTCAATGTAGCGCTGGAAATACCATGATGTTGATTCACGCGGTGACGGTTTCTCCAGCGCAACAGTCCGGGCCCCACGAGGATTTAAGTGCTCATTAAAGCGTTTAATGGTGCCGCCTTTACCCGCAGCGTCCCGCCCTTCAAAGAGAATAATGTGTTTTTGACCAGTTTCTTTGGTCCAGTTTTGCCACTTCAACAACTCAATCTGCAACGCGCGCTTAATGTGTTCGTACTCTTTGCGAGTCATCCGTTGGTCATATGGGTAATTTTCACGCCACGTATCGACTCGCCGACCATCAGGAGTAATGAGTACTGGATCGTCTTCATCAGAGTCATCAACGAGATAGCCCTCAGTGTCGGCAAGGTCAACAACATGAAAATCCTCTCGCAACGAGGCCTTTTCTGCTGTGGCACCAGCACCAGCGCCAATAGTGTCCTTGTTCCGATCATCGGTATGAGCCATATCTAGAGTCTAGGACGAACGGGCATCCATCCGCGCATCACCGAGACGTCTCGGGGTCAACTGAGAAGAGTTTCCCCACGCTCGACCGGGCCCGTCGGGACAATAAGGGCGTCTCGAATACCGATCTGTGGCATATCAGGAGCCAACCGACAACGTCACGTACACAGCCGCTTACTATGTGACATATAAAAACAGACCGCTCCACAGTGGGAGCGGTCTACTCACAATAATGGTCGTCGCCACCGGACATGGCTAGGGTGGCCCCTGCTCATGCCGCGGCGGAACACCAGCTATGTGCCGGCTAGCTAACCATCATTAAGGTTCTCACTAGAACCCACCCATGCCAGCCATCTCATCGGCACCAGGTGCAGCCGGAGCGGCAGGCTCAGGCTTGTCAGCAACAACGGCCTCCGTGGTGAGGAACAGAGACGCGATGGACGATGCGTTCTGCAGTGCGGAACGGGTCACCTTCACCGGATCATTGATGCCGGCTTCCATCAGGTTAACGTATTCGCCGGTCGCCGCATTCAAGCCGAAGCCCTCGTCGAGGTGGGCAACCTTGTCGGCAACAACACCCGGCTCCAGGCCAGCGTTGAGAGCGATCTGCTTCAACGGAGCCTCAAGGGCCGCACGCAAGATACGAACGCCGATAGCTTCGTCACCGGTCAATCCCAGATCGCCATCCAGGACAGAGGAAGCCTGTAGAAGTGCAGAGCCGCCACCAGCAACGATGCCTTCTTCAGCAGCCGCCTTAGCGTTACGGACAGCGTCCTCGATGCGGTGCTTACGCTCCTTGAGTTCAACCTCAGTCGCAGCACCCACCTTCAAAACAGCGACGCCACCAGCCAGCTTGGCCAAGCGCTCCTGCAACTTCTCGCGGTCGTAGTCGGAGTCAGAGTTGTCAATCTCCGTACGGATCTGCTTAACGCGACCCTCAATCTGCTCCGAGGAACCAGCACCCTCCACGATGGTGGTCTCATCCTTGGTGACAACAACCTTACGAGCGCGACCCAGCAGCGGAAGATCAGCGTTCTCCAGGGTCAAGCCAACCTCTTCAGAGATAACCTGTCCACCGGTCAGGATAGCGATATCCTGCAGCTGAGCCTTGCGGCGGTCACCAAAGCCCGGAGCCTTCACAGCAACAGACTTGAAGGTGCCACGAATCTTGTTGACAACCAGGGTAGACAGAGCTTCACCCTCGACGTCTTCAGCAATGATCAGCAATGGCTTGCCCGACTGCATGACCTTCTCCAACAACGGGAGAAGATCTTTCACGTTGCCAATCTTGGAGGAGGCAAGAAGGATGTACGGATCCTCGAGAATAGCTTCCTGGCGCTCCATGTCGGTGGCGAAGTAGCCAGAGATGTAGCCCTTATCGAAGCGCATACCTTCGGTTACTTCAAGATCAACACCGAAGGTGTTGGACTCCTCGACAGTGATGACACCATCTTTGTTCAGTTTACCGTCGCCAACCTTGTACATAGCCTTGGCAATAAGCTCACCAATGGTCTGGTCGGCAGCAGAAATACCAGCGGTTGCGGCGATTTCTTCTTCGGTTTCAATATCCTTGGCGGAATCCAGCAGCTGTGTGGTCACAGCCTTGGTAGCAGCCTGAATACCACGCTTGATGCCCATCGGGTTGGAGCCAGCAGCAACATTGCGCAAGCCCTCGTGAACCAGTGACTGGGCGAGAACGGTTGCCGTTGTGGTTCCGTCACCGGCGACGTCATCCGTCTTCTTTGCAACCTCTTTGACGAGTTCCGCACCGATCTTCTCGTACGGATCCTCAAGTTCGATTTCGCGGGCGATAGTCACACCATCATTGGTGATCGTAGGAGCGCCCCATTTCTTCTCCAGGACGACGTTGCGACCCTTGGGCCCCAACGTCACCTTGACTGCATCAGCAAGGGAGTTGAGTCCCTTTTCCAATCCGCGGCGAGCTTCCTCGTCGAAAGCAATGATCTTGGCCATGAGGCTGTCCGATCCTCCGTTGTTGTTGACGACACACGATCCGGCGATGGCGCCCGCGACGGCACGAGAAACACGTGTCTTCTTATTTCTCTCACCATAACCGGTAAACACTTGTTGTAAGTCTTTGGCACTCTCAATACTAGAGTGCTAACTCTTGTTTAGCAGTCTCATGCCCAGAGTGCAAGGTTGTCACGAAAGATTCCACAAAAATCATGATGCGAACCCTCACCGCCACCGCCCCGACAGAGACTCGCGACAGTGACGCTACGCTATGAACCATGACACACAATGACACCACGAACAGTGCCGAAACAACTCGCAGTTCTGCCCCCTATTCACCCAGCGACGCCGCCCGATATATTTCCTCCCGCATGGATGATGTCCGCGCATGGTTGACCGAACTGGTGAGCTATGCCTCCGTTCACGACTTCGCCGGGCTTGAGGAGGACAATGCTAAGGCCGCTAATTGGGTGGCCGATGCCTTTACAGCCGCTGGTATACCCGTTGACAAGCATGTCACCACAGATGGCTCCACCGCCATTATTGGCCTGAGGCAAGCCACCGACGGCATGCCCACCGTTTTGCTGTACTCCCACTTTGACGTTCAACCCGCAACAGACACCGACGCATGGGACTCCGACCCGTGGACACTCACCGAGCGCAATGGCCGTTGGTACGGGCGGGGCGCCGCAGACTGCAAGGGTAACCTCGTCATGCACCTCGCCGCACTCCACGGCCTCAAAGAATGGGAAGAACGCCACCCTGACGAGCCCAAAATCGGCATTCGCATCGTTGTCGAAGGTTCCGAGGAACGCGGTGGCGCCGGACTCGACTCTCTTCTTGACGACCACCCCGAACTGTTCGCAGCTGACGACATTCTCATCGCAGACTCCGGTTCCGACCGTGTTGGTGAACCCGCCTTATGCACGTCACTACGCGGAAGTGCGGGAGTGACAGTCGCATTGGACACACTGGAAGGCCCCGTCCACTCCGGCCAATTTGGCGGAGCTGCCCCCGATGCTCTGCTCGCGATGATTCAGCTCCTCGGTACGTTGCACGACGAGAACGGCTTACTCACCGTTGATGGGCTCGACACCTCAGGACAGTGGAACGGAAATCACACCGACCCCGAAACCTTCCGGAAGGACGCGTCTGTCCTAGACGGTGTGGAACTCTATGGCGCTGCCGGTACCACCAGTGGTGAGGGGCCCAGCGTCACTGACCTCACCGTTGCGCAGCCAGCAATCACGGTGACAGCGCTCGACGCAGTGCCGACGAAGGAAGCTATCAACGCAGTGCCAGCACACAGCGCGGCTGTCCTTAATCTGCGGGTCCCCTCGACAATGAATCCCATCGAGGCGCAAGACGCACTCGTCGCGCACTTGGAGAACCATGTACCGTGGGGCGCGCACATCACCATCGAACGCGAATCTATCGGCGAACCATTCAGTGCCGATACGTCCGGCCCGCTCCATGCCGCGTTGCGTGATGCTCTCACCGATGCCTTCGATAATGACGTCGTTTTCAACGCGTCAGGTGGGTCCATTCCTCTGTGTGCCGGGTTACTCACGGCGAATCCCAACGCGGAGTTGGCGCTCTTCGGTGTCGAAGAGCCCGAATGTCGGATCCACAGCGCCAATGAGTCTGTTGATCCCTCTGAGATCAAGCATTTCGCCATCGCGGAGCTGTTGTTCCTCACGCGGTTCGGCCGGACCTAGTGTCGATCCGCAGGGGTGTATCCTGCGCAGCACCACCCCAATCCCACCCCCTTGGCGAAAAATCTCACATCGTGAGAATGTGCACGTTGAGGGGGATTTCTTATGTCATTACACGACTTTTTCCCAGTGGCACATGTCTCAATTTCACCCCCGACCCCCACCATCACATCACAATTCTATTGCAGAGCTAACATCACATCATTACGGTAGACACCATGCTTACGGCGAACCCCACGGGACTTCGCAACCTCAAGCACTCGGCACCAACCTCCCCGGCCCCCATCGACGCGCCCCTCGGGCTAAGCCCCATTGCGGCCGCCGCGCTACGAGTACTTAAGGCTAGCGACCTCGGCAGTGAGTAAGGACTGACCTCACCCGCCCAGGATTGAGCCCAGCACCCCAGGCCCTGTCAGTCCAACCGACCATGATGGCCACCGCGCTATCACCCGGCTACACCTGACGCAGGCCCACCCCGCCACGCGACCCCACGGACCACACCCGGTCCCCACACGGAGCAGGCGCACACCCGTCCCCTCCACCGCCAACAACCAGCAGGCACCAACACCGTCAACGAGCGATCACCCACCACAGTAACGCATCGTCAGAGACAAGCACCCCGTAGCCCGGGTGAAGCGTCCACACACCAAGGATCTCGCCCCGTGTTTATCTATACCCCCAGCCGCCGCCACACCACCTCCTTCACTCGCGACACCACCCGAGCCTTCACCACACTCAACCACGGCACCGACTTCGCCACACAACCCACACGCCGCACCTTCGCCGACGATCCTTTCCGCGCACGCTTCGGCCACCGACTCCCCCGCGGACTACGCGAACAAGCTCGCGGCATGGATTGGCGCACCTTCACAGAAACATTCTGCACCCCCGCTGGCCCCCTCAACCTGCACTCCATCACCCACCAGCAGCATCGCGCCGGCCAACGCCACTACAGCCTCACCCTAACCGACCGGACACAACCACAACACCACCGAAACAGTACACACCACATCACATCAATGGGCGCCGTCAGCGCAACAACACACATCCTCGCCAACAACGGCCGACGCATCGAAATCCTCGAATTCCACCAATTCGCTATCTACGAAGCCACCGCCACCATGATCTACGCCACCCACGAGCGTCGACAAGCCTGGACAATCGGATTCGGGCCTAATCCAGACATATCCTCCGCCAACGCACTCATCAACGCAGCTAACCGCCTGTACCCCAGCATCACCGACCCTGTCAGCACCCCGGATCATTCCGCTTCAGCTCATCGATAACCACACGGACAGCTTCCTTCCACGCCTCCGGCGTCGCAAACCCATCACGAACGCCGGGATCCCCCACCAGTCGGACACCCGGCTCACAGACAGCACCAGCAGCACGCGCAACCTCCCGCTGCCGCTCATAAGCCGCCCCCTCATTAACAATGGTGAGAATCATGTCCAACTCGCGACGGCATGAAAGATCGTCAGCGATCGGCCGAAGCCGATCAACCCACTGGCGAATATCATCACGCACACCCTTCTCATTCGTGTCGCGATCCACAATAACCAGCGCATCCAACCCATACCGAGCAGCACGCCACTTATTCTCCACCACATGCCACTGCTGCAAACGAGGCAACACCTCGCCACGCTCATAGGCACGATCAAAATACACCACAGCACAGTGTACAAACGCGACAATCGCACTCAGATCACGTAGGTTCGTCGTCGCATCAGCACAACGCACCTCAATAGTCCCCCACTTCCCCGCTGGACGAATATCCAAATGCATCGCGTCAGGCTTATCAATTACCCCGCTCCGCAACTGATCTCGCGTGAATGCCTCCCACTCCTCCCACGACTCAAATGGGTAGGGCAAACCCGCGGTCGGTAGCTGCTGATACACAAGCGTCCGATTACTGGCGTAGCCGGTATCCACCCCCTCCCACGCAGGCGACGATGCCGACAACGCCAATATATGCGGATACAACGTCGCCATCGCATTAATAATGGGCCACACCCGGTCCTTCGAACTTATCCCGACATGAACATGAATGCCCCATATCAACATCTGCCGCCCCCACCACTGCGTGCGCTCGATGATCTGCTGATAATTAGACTGATCCGACAACTTCTGGTCACCCCAGTGAGCGAAAGGGTGAGTGCCCGCGGAAAACAACTCCACCCCAATTTCCTCCGCCGCACGCAAAGCAAGCCCCAACGACTCCCGCACATCGTCGACAGCCTCAGGAACAGAACTGCACACCTTAGTGACCAGTTCAACAGTGTTAGCCAAGAACTCACCAACAACCCGATGATGCGGATCACGCCTCGACATCACATCCAACAGTTCTTCTGCTCGAGGTACCAGGTCCATCGTCACAGGATCAACGACGGCAAGTTCCCACTCCACACCCAACGTCGAATCAGGGGACGCATTAAATGAAAGAAACGGAGGTTGTTCCGATGCCACGCTGGTCTACCTTCCGGGCTTACGACAACGACGCCGGGCTTCCACAAAGCTCAGCGTCGCACTGTTGTCTATGTCTTCGATGTCACGCGCGGTAGAACCACAAGGGGTCAGGCCGCTACGGGTTCATATCAGCCGTTGTCACAACGATGACAGAACCCGGATGTTGACCTGACAGCATCTTTGCATTGGTCAACTGCTGATTTGTCTGATCGGTCTTAGGCTGAGCCTTGAGACCAAGTGTGGTCGCCACCTCAGTAGCGGCAGCTTTGCTCTCTACATTGTCGTCATACAACACCACAGAATCAGGAAACGCAGCACCACCGTCCCCCGGTAGATTACCGAAAGACGTGTTGCTCCAGTGGTCAGCAGACAGATGCTTAGTTACTTTCTCTGCCAACCCTTGGATTCGCGAGTTATTCAAAACAGTGACCTGAATTTTACTCTTATCCACGCTTCCCTCAGCACCATTGCCGTGACTTCCCGATGATCCAGGGGCACCCGGCGCAGCAGGCGCACCATGATGGCCAGCGCCGCCGGATTCCGCGGGACCGGTAGCAGTCGACGGCTGAGCCCCATCAGCACCGTGAGGATGGTGGGGATTAGTACTCGGTTGGTGCGCGCCCGAACCAGTCTCAGAACCTGGATGGTCAGAATGAACGGAGGCTGACGGTATAGCGGAATGATCCGACGATTGCCCGTCATCCTTGTCATCGCTCACCATGTGAAAAATGCCAAACGCAATGAGCAGGGCGGCAACGATCAACAAAATAATACCAATCGCGCGCAAAGGAACCTTCGACTTGGGCGCATCCTCAGGCTCATCATCAAAGGTCGCAGTCTCAGAGGATTCCACCGGCTGAGAGGCTACAGCCGATGCCGGAGCGCCCTTGTCACGATGGGGGTGCTCCTCGTAGGAGCCATACCCTGCGAATCCGGTGTAACCACCCTGACTATCACTATTACGACCAGGAGTATCACCCGTATCCCCATCGTTGCCGACATCATCATATGCGTGATCCTCGAAGAGATCATCACTATCACGACGATCATGGGCCCGGCCACGGTTGGTGTGCTGAGGGTGTTCAGGTTCATTATCGAAATTCACAACACAATAATAACTTATTTCTCTTTAGTCACAATTGTTTCACACGCTGGTATTGCTCACATTCCATCACGATCTACAATGCGCAACAGCCGTGACACGGTCGTCGGAAATTCCTCCACGGCATCCCGACGCTGAATCAGACAATAAAGACGCTGATAATACCGAATCGGACTCAGCTGAAACCGACGACGAATCATCTCATCCTTCGCCGAATCACGCCGCCACACACGCTGCTCAAACTCCAACATGCGACGCTCCTCATCACTGAGCCCACGCGAAGAATTATCATCACCACCACGCTCCACCCTGCCGATCACCCCAATCCTCACTACTACCACTAAACACAATAAATACGACGTGAACACTCCCTATAGGACCGCACAAGAAACGGCCACTATTCTATACCTCATGACTGTGCGCCCAATTGTTATCGCCGGTGACCCCGTCCTCCACAACCCGACCCAACCAGTCACCGAGTCGCCCGAAGACATCGCCGAGCTCGTCTCCGATATGTACGAAACACTCGAACTCTCCCGCGGCGTTGGCCTCGCCGCCAACCAAATTGGAGTCGCCAAGCGACTCTTCGTCTATGACTGCCCCGACATCGAAGGCCCCGACGGCCGCGCAAAAACAGAAGACGAACTCAAAGCCCAAGGAGGGCCACGCCGCAAAGGATGCGTCGTTAACCCCATCCTGGAAACCTCTGACATCCCCGAAACAATGCCCGCCACCGACGGCTCCGATGCAGAAGGGTGCCTCTCGGTCCCCGGCCTCGACTTCCCCACCGGCCGCGCCAACTGGGCACGCGTCACAGGAACCGACGAACATGGTAAACCAGTGAGCATCGAAGGCTACGGATTCTTCGCGCGTTGTCTCCAACACGAAGTCGGACACCTCGATGGTTACCTCTACACAGACACACTCATCGGCCGCTGGGCCCGCATAGCAAAGAAAAAAATCAAACGCAACGGATGGACCGTACCGGGAAACACCTGGACACCCGGCATCGACCGTGACCCCTTCGGGGCCGACAACGACGACTAATCCCTCGCATCCGGTGGGCAGACCACACGCGCCACGTGTCCCCACGCCACGGCTATTCACCACACCCCGGATACCCTATCCAGGACACCCCACTCCGAAAAGCGGTGACCACCACCCATGGCTAACACCACACCACCATCACTCCCCATCTCCCGCTGGTCCGACCCCGCCTCACTTGTCATCGGAGCCCGCGTCGTCGTCCGACGTCGACTCACCGCCACCGGCCCCGACGGCACCCATCTCACCGACGTCATCGGCACGGTCCTCTCACTCGAACCACTCATTATCCGCCGCCACACCGCGGGAACACCCGACGATGACATCACCATCGACCCGGACCTTGTCACTGTCATCAAGCCCCTGCCCGCACACCCCGTCCGCAATAGCGATATTCGCGCCATCGAACACGCCTACGCCCTCGCATTCCCCGGAGTCGTGCACCATGAATGGGTCGATGGTTGGCTTGTTCGCGTTGGTGATGGCATCACAGAACGCTCTAACAGCGCCATCCCTCTCGAACCCCATACAGCGTTCTCCGCAGTCCCCATCGACGCTATCCGCGACATCTACCGGCAGCACGGTCTCCCCACCCTCATTGCTGCACCCGACCGCATCGCACGTCCCGCCTTTCGGATGCCAGGCGAGTGGACCCGCGGACCCGACATCATCACCATGACCAAGGAACTACACACCACCACAGCCACCGGGGACACTACCGAGGACAGCACCAATCCCCACACTGGTCGCCAGGTACACACGAACCCCACAGCTGATCCATCAATAGAGATCACATGGGACATCACCGACCATCCCACCGACGACTGGTTATCCCTGTACCATTTCCGTGGCCGCCCACTCCCCGCCTCCGCACTCCAGCACCTCTCGCACTCTATCGACGGACTCGTGGGATTCGGCCACCTCCGTGTCAATGGAACCACCGTCGCCATCACACGAGGCACCATCACACGCTCCCCTGACGGACGAACCTGGTTAGGCTACTCCGCCGTCAACGTTGCACAATCCTACCGTCGACAGGGACTAGCCACCCGGCTTGGCACCATCATGATGAACTGGGGAGCGCACCATGGCGCAGATAACGCCTACCTTCACGTCATCGAATCCAACGTTCCCGGGCGCGCTCTCTATCACAGCCTGGGATTCGGCGACCATCACCGCCACCGCTACCTCACCGACACTTCTCCGCTACGCATGACACTATCCCACCACCAAGGATCACCAAGCGCCTAGCGACGGTGCCGTCATATCAACAGCAGAACCCAGCCATGAGAAGAAACCAGCTGTCACCAACGAATGCCACACGAAGTAGGCTCGCATGTATGCGATTGGCCACCTGGAACGTCAACTCTGTCCGTACCCGCATCCCACGGATCATCGACACACTCGACCGTCACAGTATCGATGTCCTCGCCATGCAAGAAACCAAATGCACCGACGACCAATTTCCCCGCGACGTTTTCGCCGATGCCGGCTACGACGTTGCTGTCTGTGGAACTAACCATTGGAATGGAGTGGCCATCGCCTCCCGCGTGGGGCTCACCTCCATCCACACTCTTCCCCACCAGCCAGGGTTCAACAAAGATCTCACCGCAGAACACACCATCGAACCACGATCCATCGCCGCAACCTGCGGAGGTATCACCATCATGAGCCTCTACGTCCCCAACGGACGCGCCATCAGTGACATCCATTTCACCTACAAACTTCGCTTTCTCGACGCCGTCCGCACCTACGCCTCACACGCTATCGACAACGATCCTGAACTCCTCCTCGCACTCGTCGGAGATTGGAACATCGCGCCCCACGACAGCGACGTCTGGGACCCCACCCATTTCATCGGACGCACCCACGTCACCCCCCGCGAACGCAACGCACTCACTGCCCTCGAAGACGAAGGATTCACTGACGTCACCCACTCCTCGGGATACACCTACTGGGACTACACCCAAGGACGCTTCGGACGAAACCACGGTATGCGCATCGACATGCAATGGGCATCACCCGCCCTCACCGAGACTGCCGGCGCCGTCACTGTCGATAAAGATGAGCGTGCACACAAAGGCAGCAGCGACCACGCACCCCTCATCGTCGACTACGATATCTAAGAGGCAACGCGACCACTGCTGCCACGCATGCCATCGGCATGCATATCAGGTCGAAAACTACGCGCGACAGGCGCAGACACTGTCCACGAATGGTCTACGCATCACGCTTCGTGAACACCACAATGCCAGCCACAAAGAGAACCAGTGCCCATGCAGCGAAATAGAGCAGACTGCCTGTCTCATCCCACGGAGCACCTGAAGCACGGGTATCACGCACCCAGGCGTCGAGGTTAGCGAACGGGAGATAACCCTTAACACGCGTACCCACCTTCGGAATAACCATCAACAGACCTTCTATAACCGTAGTCCACAGCAACATGATGGCAATAGCCCCAGCGGTCTGACGCACGAGGAACGCCACACCAATAGCAAAAATAACAACCAATAGTGTTTGCACAATCGCTGCCATGTGCGTCCGGTTCGCCTCATGCGAGAACACGGCTACTTCCTTGCCGTGCTCCCCAGCGAATGCTTTAAAGCTGACAACACACCCCACACTCGTGATGAACGCCAACACCGCTGCAACCACGCCATACACCACGGCCTTTGAGACCACGATAATTGGACGCTTCGGTGTCACCATGATGGACGCATTCATCGTCTTAAAACGATATTCCGTCGTCACAAACAGCGTCGCCATGATGATGATCACCATGGTGCCAAATCCGCTAAAACCTTGAACAGCAGTCACAGGACTAAACAACAAAGCACCACCATCCTGCAGGTCTTCTGGCTTCGACGACTCCATAGCGGATTTCATCGCGAGACCCATGATGATGGAGAAACCACAACTCAAGACAACGATCAACGCCGACGTCCAGTAAAACGACTTCGTCGAGGTGAGCTTTGTCCACTCAGCGCGAATCGAATTAATCAACATTAGTTCTTTCCTCCCTGAGAAGCCCCACCCTGATATTCAACAACATCACCGGTGATCTGCAAGAACGCATCCTCCAATGACGCACGGCACTCTTCCAACTGAAGGACCGGAATACCGTAGGAATACGCCACCTTGCCGAGATCATCCGTCGACGAATCCGTCACAACAAAGACATCACGTCCATCATCATCACGATCAATGGTGAACTCGATGTTTTCCTTCTTCAACGCTTCCACCATGTGGTCATGGTCACCCACACGAAGCCGTGTCGATCCACCACCACGTGACGATGTGAACTCGTGAACCGTCGTATCAGCAACCAGCTTGCCACGACCGATGACAACCAAATTTTCAGCAGTCAACGCCATCTCGGACAACATATGCGAACTGACGAACACCGTACGGCCCTCAGCAGCCAAATTCTTCAAAAACGTACGAACCCAACGGATACCCTCCGGGTCCAAACCGTTGACTGGCTCATCCAAAATCAACGTCTCCGGATCACCCAGCAAAGCGCCAGCAAGACCCAAACGCTGACTCATACCGAGCGAAAAGCCACCTGCCTTTTTCGAGGCAACATCCGTCAACCCAACGAGCTCGAGAACTTCATCAACACGCTTGTTCGAAATACCACTAGCTTGAGCCAACCACTTCAAATGAGTCCGCGCGGTCCGATTCGGATGCACCCATTTAGCCTCCAGCAGTGACCCAATTTCCTGCGCAGGCGCTGGCAACGACTGATATTTTTTCCCGTTCACCGTTGCCGAACCCTGGGTCGGGCTATCCAACCCTGTAATCATCCGCATCGTGGTCGATTTACCTGCCCCGTTCGGGCCAAGAAAACCAGTCACGACTCCTGGCTTCACTGTGAAGTCGAGCGAATCGACCGCTACCTTGTCCCCATACCTCTTTGTGAGGCCGCGTATTTCGATCATGTAGAGCAGTGTGCCATATTTTTACACTAGAAGACAGACATCGATCCTCTCGTCGTGCACGTAACACCTAGACTGGAGAGACAGATGTGACAATTGTGTCACCAGAACACCGCTCGCCATCCCACCATCACACTCCGGCGAGCACAAGCACACATCATCAGCGCGACAGGTAAGGGATCCGTATGGCACGAGAACGAGGACCGGGACGCACCCGCGGCCCCGCACACTCCTCCGACGCCAGCCACATACGGCTCAGCACCATGGACGACTCCCTCGAACCCCATGTTGCCGATACCACGCCGGGCCGGTGGCACATCTTTCACGACGCCATCGCGCCGACCCTGAAAATTCCCGGCCGAATCTGGGCATATGTCCGCACATCACCTGGACGGCTCACCACCATGACAACCGTATTGGTGATCGCCATCATCGCCGCCGGCGGCGCTCTCACCTACACCTCGTCGAGCCGCCAGGACCAGCTCAACAACCTCGTTACAAACACAGAACCACTCTCCAACGCTGCCCAACGCCTCTACGGATCACTCTCCGTCGCCGACTCTACCGCCACCATCGGATTCCTCGAGAGAGGCGTCGGCTCCCCCGCCGAAGACAACCGCTTCACCACCGCAATTCAAACCGCATCAACGGCGCTCATCGAAGCCGGCGCAGGCGCACATTCATCCGACTACGAAGTCCTCCACCTCCTCGCAGTCGTCAACCAACGTCTCCCCATCTACACGGGGCTAATCGCCCAGGCGCGTACCAACAACAGACAAGGAAACACCATCAGCGCCTCCTACCTCACCGAGGCCAGCGCCATCATGCAAAATTCCATCATCCCAGCAGCATCACGCCTCTACACCATCACCTCTGACCGCGTACGACACCAAGCCAGATCCCTCACCCGCCCCATGTGGTTCCCAGCATCAGGACTACTCGCAGCCATTATTCTCCTGGTCATCGCCCAGTTCTGGCTCGCGGCGCTCACCAATCGACGCTTGAATAGCGGTCTCCTGTTCGCCACGACCGCCATGACCATCGCACTCATCTGGATGGCCATCTCATCCCTCATCATCGTCGCCGTCGGCAACGCTGACTTCAACCGAGCATCCGAACCACTCCACGAACTCACCGCCGCACGCATCAGTGCACAAAAGGCCCGCACAGACGAAGCCCTCATGCTCGTCCGCCGACGCGCACACAACTCCTCAGCCGACTTCTCTACCACGGTCAGCGACATCCAACACACACTCACCCGCCTGAAAGAAAACGGCACATTCGAAAACACCAACAAAAACAAGAAACACGACGGCAGCACCACCCACCACCGCGCCCCCATCACAGCCCCCGCTGACGCGCTCACTGACGCGATCGTCGCCGCAAACTCCTGGAAAGTTTCACACCAAGAACTCGCCAACCGCGTAAGCCGCGGTGACTACACCAGCGCAGTCGATATTGCCGTCGGACGCGACCAATCCACACTCAACTCCGAGCGACAATTCACCCACCTCGACCAATCACTCTGGGTACTTATCCAAAACACACGCAGCAACCTACGAACCTACCTGGAAAACAGTCAAGACACCTCACGAAACATCACCCGATCAGTACTCATCCTGTCCGTCCTCTCCGTTATTGGCGTCCTCCTTGGCGTCCGCCCCCGCATGCAGGAGTACACATGATCAACACAGCACACCACCCACATACACCACGACGAGCCCGACCGTGGATCGCCGCTGCAGCACTGACAGTCGCTATCCTTCCCGCCACCGCCTGCTCCAGCGTCGACGACGCGAACGACGACCACCAAGGCGTCGACCTCTCCGTCACCCCCTTCACCCCAACACCCGACGGGGCGACATACACCGCTCCTTCCGCCCGAACACCATCTCAACGCTCAGAGCCGACCACCATCGACAGCACTGCTCTCAACACCACGCTCGCACCGGACAACGCGCTTCCTCGCGACCGCGTCCCCGACATCGTACGACGTGGACGCATCATCGTCGGAGTCTCCTCATCACTCAACTTCTTAGGATTTCAAGACACCAGCAACGGCAACCTCGAAGGCTTCGAAGTCTCCCTGGCCCACGAGATCTCACGCGATATCTTCGGCGATCCAGAACACGTCGATTTCCGGTTCCTCTCCTCAGCAGAACGCGTCGGAGCACTACAACACGGTGACGTCGACATCGTCGTCCGCACCATGACCATCGACCACGAACGACAATCCGCCGTCGCCTTCTCGGCACCCTACTTACACACTCACGCGCGGATCCTCGCCTCCACAACGGCACCCATCCACTCAGCCACAGACCTCAACGGCGCCACCGTATGTGCCACCAAAGACTCCACATTCCAGAAAAAAGCGCAAGACATCACACCACACTCACGATTCTTAATCACCAACGACTGGGCCGACTGCCTCGTCGCTATGCAACAACATCAAGTACAAGCCATCATCTCTGATGACTCCATCCTCGCAGGCCTCGCCGCACAAGACTCCAACACACACCTCGTCAGCCAATCCTATGGATCCAGCAATTACGCTGTGGGAATCGCAAAATCAACACCGGGAAAGAACACTGACGGCCTCGTCAGACAAGTCAACTCCACCCTCATGCGCATCCGGACCGACGGCACATGGCACCGTCTCTACGACACATGGCTGAGAAAATACCTCGGCGATTCCGGCATCCCACCCAGCCCCAGATACGTCCAAGAGGAACCACAATGAGCGATTCCGAACCACACTCCCAGGACGGCAAACACACCACAGCCGACAACGCCGCCACAGATGGTGACACCAACCCCGCCACACCGCACACCCCCGATCCAGGCGAGCACAACCACGAGATCATCAGCGAACCTGCCGATCACCAACCCACCGGCACAACAACCGTGATGCCCACTGAGGCAGCCACAGTCATGGGCACCCGAGCAGTCCCATTTGACCCTTTCGCTGACGATGACGACGATGACGACCTGGACATCGATATCCACAACATCAGCGCACTACTACCCAATGGCGATAGCGTAACAACCCCAACCACGCGCCACTCCCCCAACGACCCTGGGCAAGCCTCCCGCGAACGCGCACTCTCCACGTTCCGCGAACGTCGAGCAGCATCCCGCCGCGGCAAAGTTGTTGCCGATGGCATGGTGTCCTTACCGTTCATCGTGCCAACAGACCCTCGCCAATCCGTCATGGATTCGGACAGCATCAAAGAGACAGATGCTAAAGCGCCGGCGTTGCATCACGGGGATGTCGTCGCCGGGCAGTATGAAGTAGTTGGTGCCCTCGCCAACGGCGGCGTGGGGTGGATTTACCTGGCGGTCGACCACAATGTCTCCGACCGGTGGGTGGTACTCAAGGGAATGAAGCCGACGGCAAATGAGCAAGACCGGGCTATCGCAGGCGCCGAGCGAGCATTCCTGGCGGACATTACACACACTGGGATCGTTAAGATCTATAACTTTGTCGACGACGCCCGCTCTCCTGGCGGATTTATTGTGATGGAATATGTCGGCGGACCATCACTACGCACGCAGCGGAAAAAGCAGCGGGACAGGATTTTCGACGTCGATATTGCTATCGGGTACATGCTTGAGGTTCTCGAGGCGTTAGATTATCTCCACTCCCGCGGGGTCGTCTACAACGATTTAAAGCCGGACAACATCATCATTACCGAAGAACAGGTCAAACTCATCGATTTGGGGGCTGTGACCGGTATCGGCGCGTTCGGACATATTTATGGAACACCCGGGTTTCAGGCACCAGAGATTACGGAGACCGGCCCAACGGTGCGTAGCGACATTTACACCGTCGGGCGGACGTTAGCGTCACTTGTTGTTCATTTACCAATGTCAGATGGACGGTACCTCGACGGGCTGCCCACACCGACCGATGAACCGGTATTTCGCCGGTATTTATCGTTGTATCGTTTGCTGCTGCGGGCGACAGATCCGGATCCTCAGCGGCGTTTTGCCTCGGCCTCGGCGATGGCGAACCAACTGACGGGGGTGTTGCGTGAAATTCGTGCCGTGCGTGATCAGGTGCATTTCCCCCATTTGCATTCGCAATTTTCTCCGCAGAGGACGACATATGGGACGAAGCATTTGGTGTTTCGAACGGACCAGCTGGTCGATGGTATTGAGCGGTCCATTGAGATCACAGCTCCTGAGGTGGTTGCTGCCTTGCCCGTACCCATGGTGGATACCACGGATCCGGGAGCGCATGTGCTCTCCACGATCAGCTACTCCGAACCTGCCGAGGTCGTTGACTCGCTGAACGCTGTGATGAAAGAGCCGGAGTATGCCGAGAGTGTGGAGATTCCTCTTTCTATTGTGAGGGCGATGCTTGATCTTGGACTTTTCGATGAAGCTCACAGCTACTTGTCGACATTCGCGTCCTCCTTTACCCGTGATTGGAGGTACGAGTGGTATTCGGGGATCACCGCGCTCTTGCTCAATGACTATGCACACGCTCAGCAACATTTTGAGAAGGTTATTTTTATTCTCCCGGGAGAGCCTGCTGCCAAGTTAGCGATTGCCGCGACCTCAGAATTGTGGCTTCAGGCTAAAGGATTAGCCATGACCTCGGTCTTAGATCAGCAGACTGCTGTTGCTGCTGCGACGTTGGGGCATGCCTCGGCGTTGCCGTCGGCGAGTGCTTTGGAGGCCATGGGTGACAGGTGGGATCCTCTTGGTGATAATCCCGTGTCGTTGCGTTTCCATGCCACGCGTTTGTATGGGTTGGTGTGGGCAACGAACCCCACGACGGTGTCGTCGGCGTTCGGATTGTCCCGACAGTTTATGGCAGAAGGGGATGTCGCCCGGGCGGTCGAGGCGCTAGACCAGGTGCCTCAAGCATCACGGCATCATCGTCTCGCCCGGTTGACGACAGTCCTGCATCTGATCTCTGGCTCTCCGAAGGATCTCACTGAAGACCGCATTATCGATGCTGCCCAACGCCTCGATGAAATACCAACAAATGAGCCGCGTATGCCGCAGGTTCGGGTTGCTGTTATGTCTGCTGGGCTCCACTGGCTCCGGGCGACGAACCGCACCCATGCCGCGGCGCCGACGCTTTTCGGACAGCCGTTTGAAGTGCGTGGTCTTCGCCTTGGTGTGGAGGCTGACTTGCGGCGGATGGCTCATGGTGTCCAATACCCTCATCATCGATACCATCTAGTCGATATGGCGAATGCTATCCGTCCACGGACGTGGTGGTAAGTGCCAACGGGTGGTTTTTCGGGTGTAATTTCAGGACAAATGATGCGTTACTGCTGCATAAAAGTAGGAAAACCATTGCACACCGTTTAAAGTAGGCTCCATGTCTAAAGCTCATCGCCGAATTTCTACTCGCATCGGTGTCTCCGCAGCTGCGTCACTGTCCGCAATTGCAGCGTTCGCTGGTGGTGTTACTGTTGTTCATCCTGCTCCTGCTAGCGCACAGGATTTGCCACCCATCGGGTCCACTAATCCGCAGGATTTCCTTAACCAGGCGCGTGATCAATTCAATGCGTTTGCCCGCGAAGCTTCAGACCAAGCTAAAAATGTCGCGTTGGAGTGGCGTGCTGGTATTTACCAGAACACGGAGAGGCTAGATCCGAACGCCGTTCATTGGATTCGGACGACGATTGACGGGTGGATCTCCGCGATCTGGCCGAACGCTATTGCTGACTGGGATGCTCAGCAGGCTGCGGCCCGTGAGGCGGCCGCTCGAGCTGCTGAGGAAGCAGCACGGCGTGCTGCCGAGGCTGCGGCTGCTGCTCACACCGCGGTGACGGCGCCATGTGAAGATGGCGCGGAAGCGTGTGTGAATTTGGGTGCTCGTCGGTCGTGGTTGACTGATGGTCACAAGAATGTGACGTATGGTCCGGTCCCGATCACCTCGGGTACGCAAGGGATGGAGACTACTCCGGGTTGGCACAAGGTTCTTCGTAAAGTGGAGAACGAAGTGAGCCGCGAGTTCAACAATGCCCCGATGCCCTACTCGGTGTATTTCACCACCACCGGTATGGCGTTCCACGAGGGTTCCTTGAACCGCGAGTCTGCGGGCTGCATTCATTTATCTCAGCAAGATGCCCGTCACTACTTTGACACCCTTCAGATTGGTGACGATGTCTTCATTTTCTAGCTATGTTCCCAGCTGAGTGCCAATGATGGGCGCACCTGTTGTGTGCCACTGAGGTTGAGTTCTTTGTTGGACGCAGCTATGCGGATCTAGCATGATACAGTCCCCGCTACGGCGGGGACTTGACGTTATGGTTGACGATGCAACATCGTTGCGAGGAGAGTCAGGGCGTGAAGAATATCAATGTGCGGTATAACGATGAGATTTTCGCTGCCGTGATGTTTGTCGCCTGTACTCTGCTAGTTGTTGTGCGAGGCCTGGGGTACATCGATGAGGCCACGACGAACCGGGTGTTCGCGGGAATTGTTGTCGTTGCCTCACTGTTCCAGGGTGGGCGGTGGGTCAGGCGACGGGCTCATTGTGCTGCCGAGGATCGGGGGGCTCGCAGTGTGCCGCCCCGCCAGCGACTGTAGTGCTACGTGTGAGCATATCCTGCCGCATACCGGGCGATTGCTAATTCCTCGTTGGTGGGGACAACGAACACCTTCACTCGGGATTCGTCTGCGGAAATCTCTCGGGCTTCACGCGCGGGAGATTCATTGCGTTCGTCGTCAATCATGATGCCGAAGTTCTCCAGGTGAGCCATGGTGTCACGGCGGATCCCAGCATGGTTTTCACCCACGCCGGCGGTGAAGGTGATGGCGTCGAGACGGCCGAGGATCAGCATGTAGGAGCCAATGAAACGGCGGATGGAGTGCACATACATGTTGTATGCGCTCCAGGCGTCGTGGTCTCCGCGGTCGATTTTCTCTTGAAGGAGGCGGAAGTCGTTCACCCCGCTCATACCTTTGAGTCCGGATCGGCGGTTGAGGAGGTCGTCGATGTCGTCGATGCTCATGCCGTTTCGGGCAAGGTGGACCACGATACTGGGGTCAATGTCGCCTGAGCGTGTGCCCATCATGATTCCTGCCAGAGGTGTCATGCCCATCGACGTGTCGACCGCGTGCCCGCCACGGATGGCTGCAACAGACGCACCGTTACCTAAGTGAAGGGTGATTTGGTTGACGTTGGTTGCTGGTGTGCCCAACAATTCCGGTACTTTGTGGGAGACATACTCGTGGCTCGTACCATGAAATCCGTAGCGGCGAATCGCGTGCGTCATGGCGGTCTCGGCGTCGATGGGGTACAACGCAGCTGCGGGTGGGAGTGAGTGGAAGAACGCTGTATCGAAGACGGCCACGTGGGGAATGTCTGGGAGGAGCGTGCGGGCGACAACCATGCCATCCACGTGCGCCTGGTTGTGCAGTGGCGCCAGGGGGATGAGGTCCCTAATTAAATCCACAACCTCGTCGTCGATGAGTGCTGGCCCGTTGAATAAGCGTCCGCCGTGGACGACGCGATGTCCGCAGGCGACGACATTCAAGGTGGTAACGGAGACGCCGAGGGTGTCCAAGAATTTCAGGGCCTCGTCGAGGCCTGCTGTGTGGTTCGGGATGGGCAGTTCGCGGCTGTGTTCTTCTCCGTTGTGTTTGATGGTGATCTGTCCATTATCCTCACCAATTTGTTCCACTAAGCCTGAGACGAAAGGCTCGTCGGTTGCGCCTTGTGCTGGGCTGACCAGTTGAAACTTAATTGACGATGACCCGGAATTGAGCACCAGGACAAGTTCATCCGTGGAATGGTTGGTGGTGTCGTGGATGGGTGGCGCATCGGTGTCGGACGAGTGCCCTTCCGGGGTGTCTATCGGGGTGGATACATCACGGGCGTTCATCGTGTTACTTCTCTCTGTGTCTGGTCAGGACTGTGCTGGGGCGTGGGGACGGTGGCATGCAGCCACTTGTACTGCTGTCACGGCTACCGTGTTAATGATGTCTGGTACGGTCGCGCCTCGGGAGAGATCATTGACCGGTTTGTTGAGCCCTTGGAGCACCGGGCCGACAGCTAACGCGCCCGCGGTTCGCTGGACGGCTTTGTACGCAATGTTTCCCGCGTCGAGGGTGGGGAAAATAAATACAGTGGCCTGGCCAGCCACGTCGGACTGGGGCATCTTCTTTGAGCCGACGCCCGGGTCGACGGCGGCATCGAATTGGATGGGTCCGTCAATGGCGATGGGCTCGGTGCCGCGGTTCTTCTGGGCTAGTGTAACTGCGCGGATGACCTTGTCGACGTCGTCGCCTGCCCCGGAGGCACCGGTTGAGTAGGACAAGAGCGCAACACGCGGCGTGATTCCAAATCCGGCGGCGGTGGCCGCGGACGTGATGGCGATGTCTGCGAGCTGCTCCGCGGTGGGGTTGGGGTTGACGGCACAGTCGCCGAATGCCCAGAGTGCACCCGGCATGACCATGAGGAAGATTGAGGAGACGACGGATGACCCCGGCGCAGTTTTGATGATTTGTAGTGCGGGGCGGATCGTGTGTGCGGTGGTGTGTGCGGCACCGGATACCATGCCGTCAGCGTGCCCCTCGTGGATCATCATGGTGGCGTAGTAGGAGATGTCTTTCATGGTCTCCCGCGCCTCGTCGAGTGTGATGCCTTTCTTTTTTCGCAGTTCAGCGAAGGTGGTGGCGAACTTTTCGGCTTGTGTGACGGAGGTGTCGTCGACGCCGTGGGGGTTGACGATGGTGGCATCGGCGAGGTTGAGGCCGAGGTCGTCGCACCGTGAGTAGATGGTGTCAGGGTTGCCGAGGATCGTGAGCTTGCATACCTGGTGGCGGAGGAGCCAGTCGGCCGCCTGGAGGATGCGGTCGTCGTCACCTTCGGGTAGGACGATGTGTGCGTCGGCGGCTCGTGCTTGTTCGATGAGGTTGTGTTGAAAGACCTCGGGTCCCATGGTGGGGTCGAGGTTGCCATCATGACCGGCTGCGGATACGGCAGATTCGAGTGCTGTGACAAGGGCGTTGTCGGAGACGGCGATGGTGGGGATACTGTCGTCGATGCCGTCGATAGGCTGGCCGTCATGTGTGACGATGGCGGCGATGTGCGCGCCCTGGGATGTTGCTGTGGTGAGGGCGAGGGAGACCCGGAGTGGGTCAGGTGCGGTGTCGGTGGGGCATAGGAGAACAATGGGGACCCCGATGCTGGCTGCGATGCGTGAGTCTACGGTGATGTCGCCTGTTGCCACGAGGTTGTCTCCCAGTGTGGTGGTGGGTGACAGAGCTGTGTCGACTGCCTCGGTAACGAGGTCAGAGGGGTTGGGGCGTGAGTCGGTGATGATTCGGCTCAGGTTGTCTCGGAGGCGGCGGGGAAGCTGGCTTCCTGCCGAGGCTACCGATGCTGCTCCGAGGTCAATGTATAAGGCAGACGGCATGTCGTTGAACCTCCACGATCACTAGTTGTCAGGGGTTGGCGGCGCAGGGGTGTTCGCTGCACTCACTCCTCCCCATCATATATGTTGTACGTCACAATAGGGTGCCTCTGTGGGCCTGAGCACTATGTGGTTATGTCTTTCATTATCCCTATTGCCTATTTCTTGTGCGACCATTCGTCACTTTTTACAACGACTGGGGACCCCCTCCCCCACGCAAGGATGCCAATCCCCGGGATCACCCTGGGCCACCGTGCCACCATGTGCATACTGCCGAACATCCATCATGATAGTCGGCAACGCGACCGTAGAGTAGGCTACCCACAACTCAAAAATAAAAATAGACAGAGTAGTATAGTTTCGGGTTTATCAAGCTTACAGCGATCCAGAAACCACAACGAACATAAAAGGAGACACCCAACCATGAACCGACCACTCCGTGTCGCCGTCATCGGCTCCGGGCCAGCAGGCATATACGCCTCAGACGCCCTCATGAAAAAACACGACGGCGACCTCGCAATCGACCTCTTTGAGAAAATGCCCGCCCCCTTCGGACTCATCCGCTACGGCGTGGCCCCCGACCACCCGCGCATTAAAGGGATTATCAAGTCACTACACAAAGTGATGAACAAGCCAGAACTGCGACTCATCGGCAATGTCGAATACGGTAAAGACATCACACTCGCCGAACTACAATCCCACTACGACGCCGTCATCATCGCCACCGGCGCCACCGGCGACCGCGCACTCAACGTACCCGGGGAAGGCGCCAACGGATCCTGGGGAGCCGGCGAATTCGTCGGATTTTACGACGGCAACCCCCTCTTCGAACGCGACTGGGACCTCCACGCCCAGAACGTTGGGGTTATCGGAGTCGGCAACGTTGCCGTTGACGTCGCCCGCATACTCGCAAAAACAGCCGATGAATTACACGTTACTGAAATCCCAGACAACGTCTACACCTCACTGAAGAACAACAAAGCAACCGAGGTCCACATGTTCGGCCGACGTGGCCCCGCCCAGGCAAAGTTCACCCCCATGGAACTCAAAGAACTAGACGCATCCCCCACGATCCAAGTCATTGTTGACCCAGAGGACATTCACTACGACGAAGCTTCTGAAGCCGCCCGCCGCAACTCCAAAATTCAAGACATGGTGTGCAGCATCCTCGAACAGTACGCCATCCGCGAGATCGAGGACCGACCCCACAAACTCTTCATCCATTTCTTCGAATCCCCCGTCGAAATCCTGACCGAAAACGGGACAGTGACCGGCTTACGCACTGAACGCACCGAACTCGACGGCCACGGCGGAATCCGCGGCACCGGCGAATACCACGATTGGGACCTCGGCGCCGTGTACCACGCCGTCGGTTACCAATCCGACCCTGCCGCCGACATCCCCTTCGACAACAACAACCACGTCATCCCCAACATCGCCGGCCGCATCGTCCGCGAACCCGGATCAGACGACACCCTCGATGGCCTCTATACCACTGGGTGGGTTAAACGCGGCCCCGTCGGCTTAATCGGTAACACCAAAGGCGACGCGAACGAGACCGTCGACTGCCTCCTCGAAGATCTCGCCAACGGCGTGCTCACCGCACCGAAAACCACCGACGCCGACGCCATCCTCACACTCCTCAAAGACAAAGGCGTCGAAGTGACCACGTGGGAGGGCTACCACGCACTCGAAGCCTACGAGCAGCACCTCGGCCACAAAGAAGACCGCGAACGCAAGAAAGTTGTGGAATGGGACGACATGGTGATCCACTCCCGAGTGAGCCCCGAGTAGGCAGCACATGCTCCCCGTGTAGATCCCGACGACGCGATAACGCCTCAGCGCTGGGGGCACACAACCGCCACCAGCACGCGGGGCACAATGTAGCCACCGTGCACACTATTATGGTGACGGCTGCGACGCACTGATTACCCGAGCATTGCACTGATACTGTTAGGCAGCCGCCGGTCGACTGCGCGAGACGCGCCCCGACCACACAGCGCACGCCCGATCCACAATAATGGTGGCAAGATCCACACCCAACGGGGTACCGCACCTCACCTCCACCGACTGTGTACTCCCAGGATCATGCGTTGACCTTGCCCGAGAGAGTTCCTGTACCGCCCAGGACCACAAGATCCCTGGAGCAACAAAAAGCGGCTGCACCAGCACCACCACACGGCTAGAAACACCACTGGCAACTTCATTGGCAACAATCTTCTCCACCTCGGCACCACCATGCGGACGACACCCCGTCGCCACCACTGAGAGTGCGCCGACACTCGCCGCCAACCGATCCACCGCGTCACTGGCCACCGCATCAGAACTTCCCACTGAATAAAGGACACGCACCTCCCGCACACCCGCGACATCTTCCACCGGCAACACACTCCGCGCGAGCTCACCACACCGCTGCTCCACCAAGGCCGCAATATCACCACCCGTACCCAAACCCGGCGCGATGCTCACCACCAACCCCGACGCCTCGTAGGCAGCGCGGACCTGAGCGGGAACATCAACGCGGGCGTGGAACGCATCAGTGAACAAGAGAGGAACACCAACGGCATGTGTACACCCCTGCGCTGCCAGACGGGAACAGACCTGCGTAAGGGTGGGGGCCACATGATCCAAAAATGCCACGTCAACAGCGTAGCGTCCGGCAACCCGGGGGTCGTGGGCAACTGTCGTCGCAATAGCGCGAAGAGCATCCACCACATGATGATGCCGGCTGCCATGAGCCACGAGAATCAACGCCTCACGAGTCACGATGTCACCACCCCCTCCACGGTGGCAGCCTCGCATGGCCGTACCAGGCCAGCGGCAACGGTATCGCCCGTCTGATCATCAATCAGGAGGAAAGACCCAACCTTCCCACCAGGCTGATACGGCTCGAACGGGATCGGCTCCCGTGTCGTCACCGTGACACGTCCAACCTCGTTGGATTCCACAGTGGTCACCGGCTCATCATTAACATCGGTGGGGCGGGTGTCAAGAAGCTCGCCCGAATCAACATCGACAATCCCCTCGATCCTGGTGATAAACGCCTGCGTCGTATGCGCACCATACCGCAGCACCAGGCGACGACGAACCACCAGTGGCCGGTCGCCAACGTGAACGAGTGTGGCGTGAACCGTGGTCGTCTCCTCCGGACGATCCGGCCCAGCAATGAGCGCGCCACGGGAGAGATCAACGCTCGTATCCAATTCCACACTGACCGACGCGCCCACCCGTGCACGAGCCGACACCGGTGCAGGATCACCCGCAATACTCAGCGACGTCACCCGAGCCGCATGCCCGCCCGTCGTCGTCACCTCATCCCCCACGGCAACAGTGCCCGCAGCGATCCGCCCCGCAAACCCACGATATTCTGAATCATGATCGCGAATGACATAGTCCACCGGCAAACGGAGGTCATGGTCAGCGGCATGATCCACTCCGTCGATGACCTCAATGTTCTCCAGCACCTCCACAATGCTCGGCCCGGAATACCACGGAGTATTCGCCGACCGTTCGACCACATTGTCGCCCTTCAACGACGAAATCGGAATCACACGGACATCACCAAGATGCGCGCGACGAGCCAACCCGGCAACGTGATCCTCAATGCGCCGGAACGGTGCTTCCTCATAATCCACCACATCAATCTTGTTCACCGCGACCACAACATGCGGCACACCCAACAGACCGGCAACCGTCGCATGCCGGTTCGTCTGACGCACCACACCATTGCGCACATCGATCAGCACGATCACCACATCCGCCGTTGACATTCCAGTCACCGTATTCCGCGTGTACTGCTCATGGCCGGGGCAATCAGCCAGAATGAACTTCCGACGGTCGGTCGCAAAATAACGGTAAGCAACATCAATCGTGA
Source organism: Corynebacterium sp. PCR 32 (assembly GCF_037464985.1). Taxonomy (NCBI): domain Bacteria; kingdom Bacillati; phylum Actinomycetota; class Actinomycetes; order Mycobacteriales; family Corynebacteriaceae; genus Corynebacterium; species Corynebacterium sp. PCR 32. The sequence continues at coordinate 109,205 of NZ_JBAHVL010000001.1, read as the reverse complement.
TGCCCTGTTCACGCTCTGCACGAAGCCCATCAACCAGCAAAGATAAGTCCACCTCCGCAAGTCCCCGCGCCTCCGACGACCGCTGAACCGCCTCATACTGGTCACTGACAATCGACTTCGTGTCGTGAAGCAACCGGCCCACAAACGTCGACTTCCCATCATCAACGGACCCCGCCGTGCACAACCGAACCGTGGGGCGCTCATTATTCACCGTGTTGGACATCAGAAGTACCCATCTTTCTTCCGGTCCTCCATCGAGGATTCCGACAGTTTGTCATCAGCACGTGTCGCGCCGCGTTCCGTCGTCGTCGACAGGCGGATCTCGTCGATAATCTCCGCATTCGTGCGCGCCACCGACTCCACCGCCCCCGTACATGACATATCCCCTACCGTGCGATACCGCACCGTCTTCGTCACGACCTCCTCACCTTCGCGAGGACCACCCCACTGCCCCGGCGAGAGCCACATCCCATTGCGCATAAACACCTCCCGCTCATGGGCGTAATAGATCGGAGCGAGCTCAAGGTTGCGAGCCTCGATATAATCCCACACATCCGCCTCAGTCCAGTTCGAAATCGGGAACACCCGCACATTCTCACCAGGCTGAACCTTCGCGTTATAGATCCCCCACAGTTCCGGGCGCTGCCGACGCGGATCCCACCCCCCAAACGAATCCCTCACAGAAAACACACGTTCCTTCGCCCGCGCCTTCTCCTCGTCGCGCCGCGCCCCACCGAGCAGCACGTTGTACCCCTGGGCCTCAATTGTCTCGACAAGCGGTACTGTCTGCAACGGGTTACGCGTCCCATCGGGGCGCTCCTGGAGATCACCACGATCAATCCATTCCTGCACTGTGGCCACACGAAGCGTCACACCCGGACGCGCCGCCACGGTATCCCGAAAGGCGAGCACCTCCGGAAAATTGTGGCCAGTATCAATATGAAGGAGCTCAAACGGAATCGCCGCCGGTGCGCACGCACGCCGCGCCAATTCAAGAACAACAACGGAATCCTTACCGCCCGAAAACAAAATCGCGCCACGATCAGCCTGGCCGGCGGCCTGACGAATAATATCGATTCCCTCAGCCTCAAGGGATGCTAAATGAGCAGGGAGAGTGTGCGTGGTGCGTTCTGGTACAGCAGTGGTCATATGTGGGTATCCTCTCTATGGATGAGCACGGGCGCGTGTGATGAACACTGGTCCTCGTGGTAAGTAACGGGGCGACCGGGAACGCAGGACACGCAGCTCACGCCCCTGGAGGTTCGACCACTGATGGGTGGCGCTGCGCCCCGCGCTACATATGCAGACCGCATTCGGTTTTCCCCTTTCCTTTCCACCGTCCCGACCGTGGATCCTCCCCAGCTTTTACCCTGGCAGTGCAGGTCTCACACCCGATGGACGGGTAGCCTCGCGTTGTTAACGGGTGCCGGACCAAATGATGCTCGGTGATATAGGTATCGACGTCACCATCGGTCCACGCAATGATCGGATTAATCTTCAACCGGCCGGCCTTATCGATCTCCAGCACCGGTGTATGCGCGCGAGTGGGAGCGTCGACACGCTTAAGTCCCGTCACCCACGCGGGATAATTCGCCAGCGTTTCGTGGAGGGGCACCACTTTCCGCATATGGCAACATAGCGTGGGATCCGTCTTATACAAGTCCGTGCCGTAGCGCTCATCTTGCTCCTCCCGTGTAAGCCGCGGAACGACACGAATAAGACGGTTCGAATAGCGCTTATCTACCTCATCTGCGACGTCGAGTGTTTCACTGAAATGGTATCCGGTATCCACAAACACGAGGTCAGCGCTGGGAGCGTGCGTGTGAGCAAGATCTGCCAGCACCGTATCTTGCATGGAGAGCGTGACTGCGAGAGACGGAATATGGTTACTCGCCCACTCCATGATGTCTTCCGCGCTCGCATGTTCAAGCTCCGCCGAATAGTCGAGCGCCAGGTTCATCATCTCTGCGCGAACATCGTCGTCACAGTTATTGTCTGCGCTTGTGGTGGGGTGGTTGTGGTGTGGTTTGTCAATGCCGCGTGTCTGTCGTATCACCGGGCGTGCCATGGAGAGTCACTCCTGCTGCTTGTATTTAGTGTTTAACGTTCCTGGGGAGGTAACCGTGAAATTTCACGCTGAACACGTGACAACATTCGCGGCATTCCCAGGCGTATTCGGTGTGCCCATCAGGGAACAGTAATTCCGAACCGCAATAGGGGCAGTGATGGACGACGGCTCGGTTTGGGTTGGAGTGTCCCCGTTGTCCGGGCACGGCTGTGTGCAGGGTGGGAGCTTGGTCCTCTGCTGGAATATCTGTCATTGCTGAATTCATGGTTGTGGTCCTCATTGAAGGTCCTCATCAGGGGCGCGGAGTACCCATTCTCGGAATTGCTCACCGCTATGGCGGTTCGCTTTATATCGTGTGACCAGGCGTTCGATGTAGTCTGTCAGGCCTGCGCTGGTCACTTTGTGGCCACGCAGTTTTCGGCCGAAGTCAGGGTCGAATCCCAGAGCGCCTCCGAGGTGCACTTGAAATCCTTCGACGCGATTGCCGTCGTCATCGGTGACGATCTGCCCTTTGAGGCCAATGTCGGCCAGTTGGGTTCGGGCGCACGAGTTGGGACATCCGTTGAGACTGATTTTCAATGGGACGTCGAGGTCACCTAACCGTTCCTCGAGCTCGTCTGCTAACTGAATCGCGCGCTTTTTCGTCACGACGAGTGCCAGTTTGCAAAACTCCAAACCAGTGCAGGAAATAATGTCCCGGCGGAAACTCGACGGCGACGCCGACATCCCTTCCTCGTCGAGGGCGTGAAGCAAGTGCACAACGTTGTCCGCTGTGACATCGAGGAAAAGAAGCTCTTTGTTGGGCGTTGTGCGGATGCGTCCGGATCCAAACCTATCCGCCAGCGCCGCGAGACGGATAAGCTGAGTGCCCTCTGCGTGCCCCACAGTGGGTTTGACACCGACGTACTTCAATCCGTCATTCTGATCATGCACACCGATATGGTCGCGATACCCCGGTGCCACTGGTGGCTCCACGCCATCTTGCAGTTGGCGGTGCAAGTAGTCGTTTTCCAGAACAGACCGGAACTTTTCCACGCCCCAATCAGCTACGAGGAACTTCAGCCGGGCACGGTTGCGCAGACGCCGATAGCCATAGTCGCGGAAAATGGAGACGATTCCCTCCCACACGTCAGGGACATCGTCGAGCGAAACGAAAACACCCAGGCGTTTGGCCAGCATGGGATTCGTCGATAAGCCACCACCGACCCAAACGTCGAATCCTGGGCCATGCTCGGGGTGCTCCACACCAATGAAGGACAAATCCTGGATTTCGTGGGTCACATCTTGGCGGGAATTCCCTGAAATCGCGGTTTTAAACTTCCTGGGAAGGTTGGAATAATCCGGTTTGGTCAAGCGGTGGTGTGTAATTTCTTCAATCGCTGGAGTGGCATCGATAATTTCATCTGCCGCGACGCCTGCCACGGGGGATCCGAGGATCACACGAGGCACATCACCGCACCCAAAAAATGTGGATAGACCAACGGCGGTGAGGCGATCCCAAATCTCTGGCACATCTTCGATGCGAATCCAGTGCAATTGCACGTTTTGTCGATCCGTGAAGTCTGCTGTTCCCCGGGCATAATCGCGGGAGATCTCGCCAATGGCGGTGAGCTGTTCGGAGTTAACAACGCCACCGTCCAGACGAACGCGCAGCATAAAGTAGTGGTCTTGGAGCTCGGCGTTGCTTTTCAGGCTTGTCTGCTCGCCATCCATATCTTGTCGGCGCTGAGTGTAGAGCCCAATCCATTTAAACCGTGGGGCGAGATCATCGGCGGGGATAGAGTCGAAGCCCTCAATGGCGTAAATATCCCGGACACGTTGTGCGACGGCGAGCCCGGCGTCGTCCGCTTTGATTTTTTCGTCATCGTTAAGGTCGAGGTGCCCATCAATAGCCCATTGTCCTTGAGGTTTCTGTTTTCGTTGGGGTCGTGGGCGTGTGCCTGTAGGGGGCGTGCCACCTCGGGGGGTGCCGGATGTGTTGTCGCGGGTCGGTGTGGTCATTGCTCGTCAACCTTTGTCAGATCGTGCGTGGGCACAATGGTCATGGATGTCACGTGTTGTCTAGACAGGAACGGTTATATTGTGGCACATGTTCTAGACTGAACGGTCTAGTTTGTCTCATTGCGTTCCCACACACGAGGCTTGCCCCTCGCCACCAGGGATTGCTTCCCGAGAACCAACGTACCGACGGGCCCAACTCCCAACGATCACGCACAAACCTGTCACCATGACAAGCGTCACCCAGCTCCCCGCATGCCTCAGCCCCAAGGCAGTAACCACAACGTGGACATTCAAACCAACAACCAGAACGCCCACCGCCCCACCAAGCATGGAAGCCTTCATTTTCCCAGCCAACCATGCGGCACACGGGGCAGTAATAACCCCTCCAATGAACAGGCCTAATGCCGGGGCCGCATGATGATGCACCTCCCGGCCAAGTACCGGAACGAAACCAATCGTCGCCGCCGTCGCAACAAAAAATTGTGCAGCCAGGACCGTACCGACAACACGACGAGGCTCACGTTTACCCGCCGCCATCAGCGTTGATGTCGTCATCGTACCCCAGCCGCCACCGCCGGTAGCATCCGCACCACCCACGATAAGACCGAGCATTCCCAGGCGTCGCGGCCCCCACTCAGTGGACACCTGGGTGACAATAAGCCCGACACAGCGCAGAACAATGAGCGTCCCCAACACAATGAGAACCACCGCAGTCACCGGGCGTGCCGCCGAAGAACTGGCATGCCCCAAAACGCTCGCACCCAGGTAGGCACCAATAGCCCCCGGAGCACCGAGGGAGAGTGCATGCTTCCAGTCGACATTACCCATTTTCCAATGGCTAAGGCCCAGCGCAAGGGTGGTTCCCACCTCAACAAGGTGAACAATTGCCGATGCAGTGGCGGAGTGAACACCGGTGCACACCAAGAGAGTCGTCGAGGTCACCCCATAGGCCATCCCCATGCTCCCTTTCACCAGCTGCGCACCAATACCGATCAGGAGAAAAATAATTGTCGCTTCCACGGGTTCACCTTTGCACTAGGTAGTCTAACCACGCCCAGAATTTTATAGACCGATTGGTCTATGTATTGGGAGCGAACTTACCCCTCACGAGATACCCCGTCAACAGCGCCACACGACCACAACCCCCACCAACCCCCACACCTCACCACCTGTCACATCCACACCCCACCACCACACACACCTGCCCAACACCCAGCCACCACCATAAAAACCCTCTTTCCGTGACCCCCACCACGCAACGTTCTACTGTGATAACCATGCACTCAACGAAACTAGTAGTAGTAGGCCTCGGCCACGTGGGAAGATCAGTCGTCACCGTCGCCATGACATCAGGCCTCTACTCTGAGATCGCCGTCATCGATGCACGCGACGGACGAGCTCGCGGCGAAAGCCTCGATCACGCTCAATCCACAGGCGTCCCCGGAACAACACATACCCACATCCACGAGGGCACCTACGACGACGTCCTCGACGCAGACATCATCATCTGCGCAGCAGGAACATCAATCACCCCCAACCCCGACCGCCCCGACTACGTACCACCCCGTTCCCTCCTCGCCCAAGAGGGCGCCCGCGCTGCCCGTGACCTCATGGCAAACATAACTGAGCGGACACACGAACCAGTCATCATCTTCATCACCAACCCACTCGATGCCGTCGTCCACGTCGCATCAACCGAGTTTGACTACCCTGCCTCGAAAATACTCGGAACCGGCACCATGCTCGATTCCGCACGACTACGGTGGATCATCGCCCAAGAACTAGACATCGACCCCACATCCATCACCGGCTACATGATGGGCGAACATGGCAGCACCGCCGTCCCGATTCTCTCCACCCTCAACGTCCAAGGCATGCGGTGGGCCGACCTGGAACGCTGGAGTGGAAAACCCCTCCCCTCCCGCGACGACATCGCACAACGCGTCGTCGATTCCGCCTACGACGTATTCTTCGCCAAAGGCTGGACCGACGCCGGCGTCGCCAGATCCGCACACCTCCTCGCTAAAACCATTCTTCTCAACGAACGCTCCGTACACCCCGTATGCTCACGCCTTGACAACGAATATGGCCTCGGCGATATTTCGATGTCAATACCCGCCGTCCTCGGAGCCGAAGGCATAATCCGACGCCTTCCCCCCGTTATCGACGCATGGGAACAGGAAAAGATGGAAGAATCCGCAGCCTCCATCCGCTCCGTCTACGCAGCAACCATCACCACGGAGGAATCATGAGCGTCTACATCACCGGCAAGCGACTCATGGACATGACTGCCGCACACGTTCACGAACTATACAAAATGCGCGTCACCATCTTCGTCCATGAACAACAAAGCCCCTACCAGGAAATCGACGACACCGACATTCACCCGGGCACACAACACATCCTGGCCTATGAGACCGACGGAGGCGCCCGCCTCATCGGCACCGCCCGCGTCTTCGGCAACCCCACTCAGGCACAGCACATCGGACGTGTATGCGTCGCCGCACACGCCCGAGGACAGGGGATCGCAAGCCAAATCCTCGACAAAGCGCTAGAGGTATGCAAAGAGCGCGCCGCTGGTGTCGACCCCACCACAGGCGCACGGATCGAACTCGCCGCACAGTCATACCTCGTCAGTTGGTACGAACAATTCGGATTCGTCGTCGACGGAGACGAATTCGACGACACCGGAATCCCCCACACACCCATGGTCATGCGGATCTAACCCCTCGATGAGACCACCCCACCCCGGTGCCAGGCACCCCGCGCGCCTAGGGCATAGACCCCCGACGAGATAACCACCATCTCACCACATCACGGGCACCGGGCAGCCCAAAAATGATCCACAGGGGCGTTCCCCGCCCCATGCACCGGATCCACCACACCACCACCCTGCCGACGACGAAGCCCAAGAGCACAGTCAAGCGCATCCGCAGCACCCAACGCTCGGCACGTCCACGCTGCCGCATCCTCAACAACAGAGCGCCAGTCACACACGAACGCCACATCCCCGTGCGGAGCACTCACCATACTGTGCCCTGGCCCCGCCACCTCAGCGTCAACCCCATCCTTCTCAGGCCCACAGACACTGCGCGCAGCACACACAGCAATAGCTGAACTCAACGTACACCCCGTCCCATGCGTATTCGCGGTATCCACCCGATCATGACTCACCACCACCACGTCACCACGTTGTGCCACCACGTCCATGATCATGACACCATCGTCAACGAACCCATTGTCCGGGCCACCAGTGGCCACAACGACGGTCCCCAACTCTGTCGACAAGGCAGCAGCAGCCTCAGCACGCGCAGACAATAACAACTCTGAACCGGGCCCCATCCCTGGACTCTGCGTCACTACACCATCAGCGGGGGCACCGCGACCCGGCGGCACGACCGCGGCGCCACCATCACCCCGCAACACTGCCGGCACAGCGACGCCCACCATGTCACACAGATCAACAAGCTCACGACCATTGGGTGTCACCACATCGGCACGACGAGCGAGATCCACAAAACCGCTCGTCACCTCGGAATCCGCGTCAACCAACGAACTACCACTGGAGGCAACCATCACCGGATCCCACACCACCGGCACACCCGGTGGAAACAACCCAAGCGTGCGGGTAATGGTCTTTGCACATGAGGAACTCCCCACCATGCCGATCTTGACCGCGTCAATCGGGTAATCCTCCGCAACCGACCTGATCTGCTGGGCAACGACACCCGGACTCATGTACTCCACGGCATCGACCCCCCGGGTGTTCTGCGCCGTCACCGCAGTAAGAGCAACACACCCATATCCGCCCAGCGCACAAATCGTTTTCATGTCCGCTTGAATACCAGCCCCGCCCGACGAATCCGACCCGGCAATCGTGAGAACAACGGGGATCGGCGCCACATGAACAGACGCACACGACGATGAAAGGGACCGCCCTGAGTGAGATGACAATGAAGAGACCATGCCTACACCGTAAAACGACGACCCGACACAGCACGGACAACATGACAAATGACACTAGCGACGGCCCACCCCCTCCGATGTACTGAAACCATGACCACCACAACCCCCGCCATTGACGTACGCGGTGTCAGCCAACGCTTCGGACGAACCACAGCTATCAATGACCTCTCATTAACCATCGACACCGGCGACATCGTCGCACTTCTCGGCCCGAACGGTGCTGGAAAATCCACACTCGTTGATCTCATTGTCGGACTCAACCAACCAACCCGCGGAACCATTTCCATCCACGGAATCAACCCCACCGACGCCATCAAAAGGGGAATCATCGGCGCCGCACTCCAAGATGGCGGCATGCTCGGCAGCCTCACCGTCGGAGACCTCGTGGACACCCTCGCATCCATCCACCCCGTACGAATCGACACCACAGCCGTCCTCCAGCAGGCTGGCCTGAACACCATGAAAAAAAAGAAAGTGGCACAACTCTCCGGTGGCCAACGACAACGAATCCGCCTAGCACTAGCCACAATGGGCGAGCCACGCATCCTCCTTCTCGATGAACCCACTACCGGCCTCGACATCACCGCCCGCGCCGAGTTCTGGCACACCGTACACACCATGGCTAACAACGGAATAACTATCCTGTTCGCCACGCACGACCTCACCGAAGCTGAACGCTACGCCGGCCGCGTCATCATCATGAACGCCGGACAGATCGTCGCCGATGGAACCCCCGAACAACTCACCTCACAATACCCGACCATCATCCGGGCGTCCCTCGCACACACCCCGTCCTCCAACATCGACAGCCACATCACCGCGCTCCTCGCACCCGACGACACCTACGAAAGGCACGGCAACGACGTCCTCATTCACACCGTTCACCCCGATCACGTCCTACTCCACACACTCAGCGATGGTCTCCTCACCCGCCCCACAGTGAACCATGCCGAACTAGAGGAAGTATGTGGCAACCTCACCCGGTAGCCACGCCCACACCAGCACCCGCACCTATCCCTACACCTAGCATATTTACGGAGAAACCCATGACATCAACCACCACTACCGGATCAACCACCACCACATCCACCGTCGCCACACTCACCTACACGTGGCACTATTTCTTCAGTCTGCTCCGACGCCCCGACACTGTCATGTTCTGCCTGGGCCTGCCCACCGCGCTGTTCCTCATGTTCGGAACAGCAACACAAAACTCACATTCTGTTCTCGAAGCAGGGACCGTATCCGCCTTCGTCATGACCGGAATGGGCCTCTACGGTGGCGCCATCGCCATGACATCCATCGCCGGTGCCGCAGCGCATCACCGGCAACAAGGGTGGAACCGACAACTCCACCTCGCCGGCTTAACAACAACACAATCTGTCATCGGCACGATTATCGCCATGTTCGCGTTCGCAGCACTCCCCATCATCGTGCTATTCACCGTGGCAGGCACCACCGGCACACACTTTGATCACCCCTGGCAATGGGCCACCACCGGCATCCTGTCATGGTGTTCCACACTCCCCTTCACACTGTACGGACTGGCCGCCGCACTATGGCTCCGCTCAGAATCAGCCACCGGCATCGCCGCCGGCTCCCTCGTCATCCTCGCCTTCTTCGGCGGTGTCTTCATGCCCTTGAGCGGAACACTATTCGACCTCTCACGATTCACCCCGTTCTATGGGCCCGTCACCATCGCCCACTGGCCCCACATGACCGGGCATTACTATGCCGCCGATGGACACCTTGTCACCACCGAATCGTTCGCCTTCGCCCTCACCGCAACACTGGCATGGACAATAATGTTCGCCACCGTATGCGTCATCGGGGCACGACAATCCACCCAGCGATAGTCCCAGTGCGTACAACCCCCGCTACATTAGGACACCAAACCAGGATGAGAACCAACGACCACCAACCCCACCGACGGAGACCATGACATCACGACATCACCGCACATGGCGCAATGAGAGCTTGCTCTACCCCGCATTGTGGCTTCTCTACCTAGGATTTCCTCTCACCACCGCACTCACCTCCCCCGCCAGCACCCCAGCCCGCCTCGGCACCATCATTGTCATTCTCCTCTTCGCCACGACATACCTGGCCATCTACTGGTTCGCCACCTTCTTTCGAACCGGCCATCACAATCTGAGATTGTGGGCAGCAACGGCGGTTCTCACCGCCCTCACCGCCGCAGCATGCCCCGTCATCGGCATCGTCGCCGTGTGTTTTGCCCCGTACTTCTGCGCACTCTGGATATTCATCCGCTCCGGCCGACGCGGCACCATCACAGGAATTCTCACGTCGATCATGATCGGCGCCCTCATCATTGTCAGCTCCAAAGACCTACAAACATACCTTTTCCCAGCGATGACCAGCATAGGAATAACCGTCATGATCATCGTCGGGATTGGCATCGCCACAGAGAACAGAGAGCGCCGCCGTGACCTTGAGTACAGGCTCGACCACGCCCGCCAACGCGAAGCCATCGCCACCACCATGCACGATGTACTCAGCCACAGCCTCACCGTCATCGCAGTCAAAGCACAACTCGCATCCCGGTTGGCCGCCGCCGACCCCACCACCGCAAGCACACACATCGACGACATCTACAACCTCTCCCACTCCGCACTCAACGACATGCGAGCCGCCCTCGACGAACTCTCCCCACCCTCACTACACGACGCCATCAACGAATCACGAGCAGTCTGCACTTCCGCCGGTATCACCATGACAGCCACCACCGACACCACCATCCCACCCGCCACCGGCGCCCTCTACGCCGCAATCATCACAGAAGCAACCACCAACATCCTCCGCCACTCCCACGCGACAACCGCATCCATCACCGCAACACCCGACAGCCTCACCATCACCGACAACGGCGACGGTTTCGACAGCACACACCCCACCCACGGAGGCCACGGGATCAACGGCATGACACGCCGCGCACAGAACAACAACGCATCAGCCACTATCTACTCACGCCCACATGAAGGAACCACCGTCGTCATCACCATGACACCAGACACAACACCACCGACCACCCACATCACACCGGACAAACAACCATGACCACCACGAACACCACACACACCGCCACGACGGATCCAGATTCGGCCAATCCCATCCGCGTGTTTTTAGCCGATGACCAATCACTCATCCTCGGAGCCCTCGCGTCACTGCTGACCTTGGAGGCTGACCTCACCGTCGTTGGCACCGCCACCGACGCCACCCATCTCACGGAAAAAATCGCTAATAGCAAGGCCGATGTCGCCCTCATTGACATTGACATGCCCGGCATCGACGGCATCACCGCAACCGCCACCCTCACCCAGAACACCGGCTGCCGAGTCATCATCGTGACAACCTTCGGCCGGCCCGGATACCTGCAACGCGCACTCGACGCTGGCGCCCGTGGCTTCGTCGTCAAAGACTCCCCCGTTGACACACTAACCACCGCAATACGTGACGTCTATGCTGGAAAAACAGCCGTCCCCCTCGCACTCCACGACACTGTCCGCCGCACAGGAGATAACCCCCTCACCGAACGTGAACGCGACGTCCTCCGCGAAGCACTCACCGGTGCACCCATCGCGCACATCGCCACCACACTGTTCCTCTCCCCAGGCACTGTGCGCAACCACATCTCCCGCGCCATCGCCAAAACACACACCACCACACGAACCGAGGCAGCCACCATCGCCCGCAATGCCGGCTGGCTGTAAGACACACTCCACCCCCATCGCAACGATTTGCCACAATCATCATGACCATGCCAACCCGTCGCCTACACTTGTTCGCGAACCCCACGGGAGCCCACGGCACGGGCTGAGAGGGAGCTACTGCCGCTCCGACCGTCCGAACCTGTCCGGATCATACCGGCGAAGGAAGAGAGGACCTGAGGCATGTCTGCGCCCACCAACCACCCACCCCGCCCCCACACCATCCACGGCGAGAACCATCCCAAACACCGCGAACGCTTCATTGAGCACAACGGGATCCGCGTACCCTACACCGAAGTCACACTCGATGACTCCCCCACCGGCCCCAACGACCCTGCCCGCATCTACCGCACCATGGGCCCCGACACCGAGCCCACCCGCGGGCTCCCCGACATGCGCACCCCCTGGATTGCCAGCCGCAACGACACCACCACCTACCAGGCACGTGGCAAAAAGCTGGACGACGACGGCCGATCAGCCGTCAAACGTGGCGCCTCCTCCCAAGAATGGCAAGGCACCACACGCCAACCACTCCGCGCCCGCGACGGCCACTGCGTCACCCACATGCACTACGCACGTCGCGGCATAATTACGCCCGAGATGACATACATTGCCGTGCGGGAACAATGCGACCCTGAACTCGTCCGCGCCGAGGTTGCCGCCGGGCGTGCGATCATCCCGGCGAATGTGAACCACCCGGAGTCGGAGCCGATGATCATCGGCCGGCGCTTTCTTACCAAGGTGAACGCCAACATTGGTAACTCGGCGGTGACATCATCCATCAATGAGGAAGTGGAGAAACTGCGGTGGGCGACGAAGTGGGGTGCAGATACCGTCATGGATCTCTCCACCGGTGACGACATCCACACCACCCGCGAATGGATCATCCGCAACTCGCCAGTGCCAATTGGCACGGTGCCGATTTATCAAGCTTTAGAGAAAGTCAACGGTGAAGCAGCCGCCCTGACCTGGGAAATCTTCCGAGACACTGTGATTGAGCAGGCAGAGCAAGGTGTTGACTACATGACCATTCACGCCGGCGTGCGGCTGCCGTACGTCCCGCTCACCGCCGATCGCGTGACCGGGATTGTCTCACGCGGCGGATCCATCATGGCCGGGTGGTGTCTCGCCCACCACAAAGAAAACTTCCTCTACGAACACTACGACGAACTCTGCGACATCTTTGCCCGCTACGACATCGCCTTCTCCCTCGGCGATGGTCTCCGCCCCGGCTCCATTGCCGACGCTAACGACAAAGCACAATTCGCCGAGTTGCGCACCCTCGCCGAACTCACTCGCCGCGCCTGGGAACACGACGTGCAGGTGATGGTGGAAGGCCCCGGCCACATTCCACTCAACCTCGTCGAGGAGAATATTCGTCTCGAACAAGACTGGTGCAATGGTGCCCCTTTCTACACTCTCGGCCCACTGGTCACCGACATCGCCCCAGGCTACGACCACATCACCTCTGCCATCGGCGCAGCCACCATCGCCATGGGCGGCACGGCCATGCTGTGCTACGTCACCCCCAAAGAACACCTCGGTCTCCCCAACCGTGACGATGTCAAAACCGGCGTCATTACCTATAAGATTGCCGCACACGCCGCCGACGTCGCGAAAGGACACCCCGGCGCGCAAGCATGGGATGATGCCATGAGCAAAGCCCGATTTGAGTTCCGCTGGGAGGATCAATTTGCCTTGTCACTTGATCCGGAGACAGCACAGGCGTACCACGACGAAACACTGCCCGCGGAGCCCGCGAAAACCGCGCATTTTTGTTCCATGTGCGGTCCTAAGTTCTGCTCCATGCGGATTAGCCAGGATATTCGCGACACCTACGGTGAGACGATGCTCGGTATGCCGGAGGTGGGTGCCCCTACAGAAACCGTAGCAATCGTCACTCCATCCTCGGGTGTGGGCTCCGCGCCTGGCGCCTCCGGATCAGGTGCGGGTGGCCGTGCCGCCCAGGTGGATGCCGAGGCTGGCATGGCAACAATGGCCGAAGAATTCCGCGCTCACGGCTCCCAGCTCTACATGCACCACTCCACAGCAGCAGACGCTACCCAGGACATCGACCATGGCCTCACCACAGTGCCCCCACAGACGCAACACCACACCAACTGACAGCCCCACCAGTGAGAAATCCACCAGGAATGAGGCGGAGGAGTCATGCGATACCCCGAGACAGATTTCCGTATCTACCTGGTCACATCCGGGACAGACGACCACACTATCGACACGGCCGCATCCGTCGCAGCGGCGGGTGCTGGCGTCGTGCAAGTTCGTGCAAAGGAGCTCCCGACGCGTGACCTCCTCGGCCTGGTCACCGCCTGCGCTACCGCTGTTCAGCGCGCGAACCCCACCACAAAGGTCGTCGTCGATGACCGCGCAGACGTTGCCTACGCCGCCCGGCTCGCTGGCGCACCAGTCCACGGTGTACACCTGGGCCAGGACGACCTTCCCGCAGAGGCTGCCCGCGCCATGCTGGGTTCCGACGCACTCATCGGCCTCACGACAGGCACGCTGCCTCTGGTCCACAAGGCGGAGGAGGTTCACCGCGCACAGCCCGGTGTCCTTGACTACATTGGCGCAGGCCCCTTCCGCCCCACCCCAACAAAAACATCCGGGCGTGAACCCCTCGGTGTCGACGGCTACCGCACGCTGGTGGCGGCAACATCACTGCCCATTATCGCCATTGGCGATATCACCCCCGATGACGTTGAAGCCCTGAGCGCCACGGGCATTGCTGGCTGTGCCATGGTGCGAGCACTCATGCACGCTGAGAACCCTGGCGAAACCACCCGGCGGGCGCTCGCACACTTCCACTGTTGACCAACCAGGGTTGGTTGACCCCTCACCTCGGCCCCGCTGCGGCTGGTCAGTCACATGCTGGTGAGAGGGGGATCTCGAAGTCTCCCACCGTGTCAACCAATTCGCGGTCATGCGTGACCACGAGTACGACAGCACCCCGATCTGCACATCGGCGAATGACGCCCGCCATCGCTTCCATCGAGTGGAAATCCAAGCCAGATGTCGGTTCATCAAAAATGATGATGTCAGCCATGTGCCCGTCACCATCATCAACAACGGCAGTAGCCACGGCGAGACGCTGCCGCTGTCCACCAGACAAGCTCAGTGGATGACGACCTTCCATCCCGTCGAGCCCCAATTCCGCTAATACACCATGAGCCTCCGCATCACAGGGGTGTGAACGCCCCACGTACAGTTCTTCCCAGACGGTGGTCCCAAATAGTTGCCGGTTGACATCCTGCATGACGACAGCACACTGGCGCCGCCGCTGCCGAGTCGACATGGTGGTCCCATCCAAAACGACATCCCCGTGACAGCGGAAGAGGCCAGATAGCGCCTGCACCAAGGTTGTTTTTCCCACGCCATTCGGTCCGGTGACGCAGGTGACTGCTCCGCGTGGCGCCGAAGCAGCGTCGATGGTCCACAATGGTCGGCCGTCGCGGGTGGCAGACACGCCACGCAGGTGCAAGCCACCGCGTGTTCCTACGTCTTGGCATGGTGGGCGTGGCGAATGTTCTGGCGCATGGAGGCTGCGTAGTCCGGCATCGCGGCGTTGCTTGTCGCTCATTGCCCAGAACTGTTCGGCCGAACGGTCCGCCACCACCGTACCGTGGCGAAGCTCCACGATACGGTCAGCTAACCCCTCCAGGTAGTACAGTTTGTGCTCGGCGATCACGATGGTCGCGCCCGCTGCTTTCAGGCGTGCAATGGCTTCTGCGACGGCCTGTGTTGAGGCATCATCGAGGTTGGCTGTCGGCTCGTCGAGGAGAATCACTGAGGGGTTCGCGACGAGCGCTGATGCTATCGCGACACGTTGTCTCTCACCACCGGACAATTCCGCCATACGGCGATGACGCAGATCCGCCAGGCCAAGCAGGCTGGTGGCATCATCGATACGCCGGAGAATCTCATCACGCGGGATCCCCTGGTTTGCCGCGCCAAACGCGATTTCGGACATGACGTCGGTCGCGAAGAACTGTGTCCTCGGATTCTGGAACACTGTCGCTGTCGTGCAGCCTACATCAGTGATGTCCACATCCGACGGAATGATGCCGTTCACTGAGACGTCGCCGTCGATCACGGCCGGGCGAATATGAGGAATTAATCCGTTAATCGTGCTGATCAGTGATGTTTTCCCCGATCCGGAACCACCCGTGATGACAACAGTCTCACCCGCGGTGATTGTTAATGTGACATCGTCGAGGAGTGTGACATCGTCGGTGTCAATGGCGCCAGGATCTGCCGAATCAACGTCGTCCACCATCATGGTCTCGACGGTCACAGTAAGGCCGTTAATAGTGATCATCCCAGTTGCTCCATGACCCCAAGCGCCACCACCAAAACGACGATCGTGATGGCAACGACATCAATAGCTTTCAGGTGAAGCTGAACCACCGACGTCGGTTGACGCTGCGCACCTAAACCACGCAGTAGCGCAGATGCAGCGAGTTCATCCCCCGTCCGCAATGATGACGCAATCAACGGCAACACACCATGACGGAGTGCCATCACTGGGTGGATGAACACCGCTACACTGGAGGACACGACGCCGCGGAGAATGAGGTTGTCGCGAATCGTGCGGACATCGTCGACGACGACTGGAAAGAACCGAACGGCGACCATCGCTGGAACTGCCACAATTCGAGGTACTCTCGCCCACGCCAACGTTGCTTGCAGAGCACCGGTCGTGATGCCACGCGTCACTGCCCACGCGATGACGCCGACAAGAGCCAACCGGTAGGTGAATCCCACTGCGAACATCAACAATGAGACGGTTTCTGCGGCAGGGCCATCGAGAGTGGGAAGGAGTATGTGCCCGACTGCGACCATCGCTGCCTGAATCAGGAGAACAATGACAGCTTTCACCGGCCGCAACGACGCTAATAAACAGAGCAGCGCGATGCCGGTGGCCGTGTACTCCATGAGTTCGCTGCCAACGCTTAAGAGCACGACATCCGTCATAGCAACGCCGATGAGCCCCACACGGGGATCCAGCGTATCGATCGGTGCTGTCCTCACAGCCCTGCCCGGGAGAAGTATGTCCGAACCAACCGCTGGCCCAACCATCCACCGATCAATCCAGCAATGAAGCACCCGGCACCGATGCCGAACACCATCGGTGCCGAGAAGAAATCACTAAATGACTGTGCCCAGTGGGCATCAGCCTGTTTGGTGTACATCTCAATGAGTTGATGGCGCATGAACAGGAGTGGGAAAATTCCACTCATCGGGTACAGGGCAAAGAATGCGTAGCCCAGGATGTTGCGGTTTCGATGAGCAAATGTGCCACTGGTCACGATGATGTCCGCAATAAGACCACACGCAAGTGCTAAAGGAATGCCGATCGGGTGGTGCCCCATGAGGACGAGAACCACGGAGATGAGAAGGGTCATCGACGTGATGAGGCCGAAGTGGTGGATACGACGGAGAAACAGCATGAACGGAATGCCGTTAATGATGACGGCGACAACCCCGCCGAACGGTTGAACCTCTGGCCCCAACACGCCGATGATGTTGCACAACGTGTGAATGACCAGGATGATCACTGTGAAGATACCGACAGCGACAAGTTCGCTTCCGGTCGACGCCTTCTTGTTCGGCGTCGTGGCAGCCGATTTCTTTGTCGACATTCCGCACCTACCTAATTTCTTGTCTTATATAGATATGTAGAGATGATGAGTGTGAGAAATAGGCGGCGTCACTCACCATGGGGAAGAAAGGTGTACCTCCCCCCATACGGAGTATCTCGGTTGGTCAGCGGCCGGTTCCCGCTATTTCTCCCGCTCTGAGAACCTCAAAGTGAGCTGAGAATACGCTTAGATCATAAAGTTAACTGGTGTCGTTTTTCAACAGGATTGATAACGATATCTATTTAGCGGCCGCAATCCCACCCTCGAGGGAATACACCGGAACGATCAACGTCTCCCGCAACGCAGCCGCAGCCTGCTGACTGCGTACTCCACGAGCGCAGTACACCACCACCGCCGTCGCCGAATCAGGAATCTGCACTGCCGCTGCATCCGCCATCACCTGCCCCACGGGCACATGAATGTCGCGCGGACCAGACGCCTCAGGTGTCGCTCCGCCCGCTGTGACACGGCCATCGAGGGTGATCCGCTCAATGAGGCGTTCGTAATCGTCGCGGACATCAACGAGAACATGGGTCTCGTTGGCGAGAAACGCAGGAAGGTCCGAGGGGGCCATCGACCACGCCAGAGCCGCCTGGCCCGCCGGGCGAGAGGAGGGAGTGGCCGATGCGGCGTGGCTGGGGTCTCCCGGCACCCTCGCGGTGTCTACAGCATCCCCCGACCCAGGGCTGCACAAATGCGGCAGATTGTGGGATGTTTCACGTGAAGCGTCACCCACGGATGAAGCACTCGAACCACAAATCGCCGACGCAGGGTCACGCGACGGATCACGGCGCAGACGCAGCGTCCGCGTCGTCGATGTCAACGCGTGATATGTAAGTACACGACCGACGAGCGGCTCACCCAGCCCCCCCAGCACTTTCAACGCCTCCGTGGCCATCAGATTGCCAACAACCGCCGTCGTTGCCCCCAACACACCAGCCTCTGCACACGTCACAACGGGTTTTAATGGAGGCCCGTTAAAAAGATCACGAAGACCAGGCCCGCGCGGCGACCAAAACACTGACACATGCCCCTCATAGCGCAACACAGCGCCCCACACCAACGGAGTGCCTGTTATCTCAGCAGCATCGGCAGCGACAAAACGCGTCGCAAAGTTGTCGCTCCCATCAATGAGAATGTCATGATCACGACACAGCTGCTCGGCATTACCAGCATCAAAACGTCCTGCCGCAGCCACCGTGATCGACGGGTTCATCGCCTCCATGCGCTCACGAGCAACCACCACTTTCGCACGGCCGACATCCTGGACGCCAAAAAGAGTCTGACGCTGGAGATTAGTGAGCTCAACGGTGTCATCGTCACACACAGTGATGCGACCATTGGTCCCGACGCCCGCCGCGGCCAGCGCAGACAACAGGGGCGACCCCAACCCGCCCGCACCAATCACGCACACACGCGCCGCGGCAAAACGCTGTTGGACACACTGGTCAAACAACGCCAGATGCCGGGCGGTACGCACTTGCTCCTCATACGGAAGTGGTTCCAAACGATCGTCCGGGATCAGGTGCGGATACGCGGTGGTCACGCGCCCATCACTGGAGGGTCCGCCACTAGATGACAGCATCGGCCCACGCCCTCCCTTCCAGTGGTGAGGACGCCACCGCATGCTGACGCGTCGGAATCCGCCCCGCCCGGCGCGCCCAGTACCCCGCGCGAACACCATTGGCCATCGCCACCGCCATCGCCTCCGGGTCGCGGCTGCGCGTCACTGAGCTCGCCACGAGCACTGCGGAGCAGCCAAGCTCCAGTGCTAACGCCGCCTCCGAAGCCGTCCCCACTCCGGCATCCAACACCACCGGGACATCACCAGCCTCCGTCACAATCATCTCGATATTGTGAGGGTTGAGAATCCCCAGTCCTGTACCAATCGGCGCCCCGCCTGGCATCACAGCGGCCACGCCCGTGTTCACCAGCCTTCGCGCCACGATGGGATCATCATTCGTGTAGGACAACACATGGAATCCCTCATTGACCAGCTGCTCCGCGGCGTCGACAAGTTCAACGCTATCGGGGAGCAGGGTGTCATCATCGGCAACAACCTCCAGTTTCACCCAGTCAGTGCCGAGGGCCTCCCGCGCCATCTTCGCTGTCAACACTGCCTCACGGGCCGTTTGACACCCGGCAGTGTTGGGAAGAATGTGAACATTGTGGCGCCGCAGCATGCCAAACACGTCCACTGCTCCCGCGCGGTATCGACGCATCGCCACCGTCGCCACATTACTTCCCGACGCCACCAGCGCCTTTTCCATAATGTCCAACGACGTCATCCCTCCCGTGCCGAGGAACAGACGTGAGGTGAGATCACGGCCAGCCAGCGTCCAGTGATCTGAGTCCGTACTCGTGCAGGGGTGATTCGGCGCTCCAGTATTGTCCATTGTTTACCCTCCTTGAACTGCGGTGAGAATCTCAATGCGGTCACCGTCTCTCACTGTGCTG
The DNA here is from genome assembly GCF_037464985.1 of Corynebacterium sp. PCR 32. Classification (NCBI taxonomy): domain Bacteria; kingdom Bacillati; phylum Actinomycetota; class Actinomycetes; order Mycobacteriales; family Corynebacteriaceae; genus Corynebacterium; species Corynebacterium sp. PCR 32. Next base: position 89,325 of record NZ_JBAHVL010000001.1, on the reverse strand, counting down.
GTACGCCAGGTTGATGCGGGGACAATCTCGTCATTAACAGCGACGGCATAGCCGTCGACACCATCTCCTGCGGCATGGGTGTCAGCGGTAGGCTGTGCCCCGATACCGGCGGTGGAATCAACCGTAGAATCGACCACCGTGAGGTCAGCGTTCTCACCATCGACTGATATGGCCGCCACCAATCGTGCGACAGTCAATCCGGCGACTGCCTGACACTGGTCACCGTTCACTTCAATCGTGATTGATGGATGATCTGGACCACCTGATATGTGACCTAGAGAACATGGGGTATCTGTCATCATTTCCTCAGCTTTCTCACTGCGACCTGCAAAAGAGAGTCATCACTTGTCACGCGTCCCGATAAATATCCGTCACGGAGACAATGTCGCGCACGGTCAGCTCCGGGGGATCGTCATCATCTGCGCGAGCCAACAACTCATCGGAACAGTCCAACCGCCGCACCATATCCGCGCCTGTCACATCATCTAATCCACCCCCAGCAGAGGCCACAGCGAGTGCCGCACCGACCCGCGCTCCCATTGCGGTAAGCACAATCCCATGACGGGAATAGCCCGTGGACACCACAGCACCGGTGGCGTGGTCGAGACCAATGTAGGGGCAATCATCCGGTGTGCCCGGCCGAGCACCCGCCGTCACCCCTTCCACAGAACACTCGCGAATACCGGGGCACATCGTGGCCGCATCGCGGAGAAGATCAAGCACCCCACCAGCGAGCGGCGCATCCCGGTCATCCTCGCGACTCGTCGCCCCCAGAACGAGGCCACCATCAACACGGGGAACCAGGTACACCGGCCGGCCGCGGACATAGCCGCGGATCACCGATGTCACCAACGGATCAAGCTCCGATGGAACACGCAGCCGGAGGATGTCACCCCACACCGAACGAAGCTGCAGATACGGGAAAAAATCAGCAGCGCCGACACCATTGGCCACCACGGTGGTGGCTCTCCCCCGACACCCGGCCCCCATGTCGGCCGGAACAGCTGCGCGGTTCACCCACTCCACCTCACGATTCCGTAGCGCTTCCATGAGGAGCCGGCCGAACACGCGGGGGTCGACCTGGTGATCGCCCGGGATATACACCGCGCCCGACAGCTGTGGACTCAATGCCGGCTCCGCTGTCCGCAGTTCGCGGACACTCACCCGGTTCGCAGCCATGCCGAACGACGCTTGGTAATCCCGCGTCTGCTCAAGGTGGAGTCGATCTGCCGAATCAACAGCAACAACATAGGTGCCGTCGCGCCGGAAACCAGTCACCCGCGGGTCGTCTGCGTCACCACCAGCAGCCCGGGCAACACGACGAACCAGGCTGGGGTACCACACCGCAGATTGACGCATCAGCGGCAGCAACGCATCCTGTTGATATTGCATCTCCGCAGCTGGGGCGAGCATACCGGCCGCATGATAACTTGCCCCCGATAAGGGTGAGGGATCCATCACCACCACCGAGCACCCCTCATCAAGCTCGGTCAATTCAAACGCAGTCGCCAGCCCCACAAGGCCAGCACCAATCACAGTGAAACGACGGGACAACGGTCCTTCCCTCCGGCGGCATCACCCGCATCAGGTTCACGGTCGGCGGCAACGCTCCGCCCTCTCAGCCCACGCATCACGGGGCTCCCGTAGGTCAATGTCGAATTGTGTCTCTACTCCACCAACAATAAGCCGGCCCACACCCCACCGGCGACACGTCTCCCCTCAATGCAGGTTATTCAGGGGACTGTCCCACCACCGGCTGGCCACGCCGCCACTCACCACCGGGCACAACAGGATGAATCAACGACGCTGCCGTCGTCGCCCGCGACCGTGCTGTCTCAATATCCTCCGCAGTGGCAAACACCACCCCCATCCGTCGATGAGGAAAAGCCTCCGGCTTACCGAAAACACGCACATCAGTCTCCGGCACAGCCAGCGCCTCACGAACCCCCGAGAACGCGACACCTGCGGCCTCCACGCCCCCGTACACCACAGCAGACGCCCCCGGTGACACTAACGTCACATCAACCGGCAACCCCAGAATTGCCCGTGCATGCAGATCAAACTCCGACAACCGCTGCGTACCCATCGTCACCATACCCGTGTCATGCGGACGCGGACTGACCTCAGAGAAGTACACGTCATCGCCCTTCACAAACAATTCGACACCAAACACACCACGACCACCCAACGCATTCGTCACACGCGCCGCAATCGACTGCGCGTTCTCCGCCGCCGCAGCACTCATCGGCGCAGGCTGCCATGACTCCACATAATCCCCAGAATGCTGACGATGCCCCACCGGCTCACAGAACCACGTCGCCACTTTCCCCGTCGATGGATCCAATGACCGCACGGTCAACAACGTGATCTCATAATCAAAATCCACAAACTGCTCAACAATGACCCGCGCCTGATTCACCCGGGCACCACTCATCGCATGATCCCACGCCTCATCACAATCCCCCGGGCCCCGGAGAACACTCTGCCCCTTGCCCGACGAACTCATCACCGGCTTCACCACACACGGAAAACCCATCGCACGCACAGCGTCGTCAAACTCATCACGCGTCGACGCAAAAGCATACCCACTCGTCGGCAAGCCAAGCTCCTCGCCCGCCACACGACGAATCTCCTCACGATTCATCGTCACACGCGTCGCCGTTGCCGTCGGAATAACCGTGTATTCCGACTCCAAATCCAACAGGGCATCCGTCGCGATCGCCTCAATCTCCGGAACAATGTAATGCGGGCGCACCTCATCAACAAGGTTCTTCACCGCATCCGGATCCGTCATATCAAGAACGTAATGATACTGCGCAACATGATGCGCAGGAGCACCGTCATACCGATCAACTGCATGAACTTCCACCCCCAAACGCTGCAACGCTATGGCGACCTCTTTGCCCAGTTCACCAGAACCGAGCAACATCACCTTGGTTGCGCTAGGGGACAGGGGCGTTCCAATTGCATCTGGCGTGTACACGCTGGTCACAGTACCAGCCGAAAGTCCGACAGGTCAGAATACGGTCCATTATGGCACGTCCACACCACCGACGTCGGCTCCCCCAACACCGTCCCGCCACGTGCACACAACAGGTCATGAACCTCCCCCGCAACGAAGCCACGCATAATCCGTTCCACTGCTCGATACCCATAAACATCCAGGCCAACCGTCGGCTCATCCAAGAACAAAAACTCCGGCCCACGCACCAATGCACACGCCAGCGACACTATCCGCCTCTCCGACGACGCCACATCCAACGGATGCACCTCCGCCACATCCTGCAGACCGCAATATTCCAACACCGCATCCGCATTCCGTAACGACGACCCCACAGCCACCTCATCACGCACCGTCCGCGCCAACAACGATGAATCCATCGCCGTGGGCACCCACCCATAAGGAAGAGACAACACATCCCTCGAGGTCGAACGCGACGCCGGCGTCGATGCTGTGGAACGGGACAACCACCCACCGGCACGCGGAATCAGATCTGCGAGAGCAAGGAGAAGCGTTGTCTTCCCCGCACCGTTCGGCCCCGCAAGATGCGTAATCCCCTGCGGAATCACTACCGATACTGGCCCCACCGTAACCGCGTCACGTTCCACTGTAAGACCATGAATTGTCAGCGCCGGGGCCGTTGCGGACGCCGCCGACGCTACGGACACCGGGTGCTCAGGAGCAGCGCGCACACCAGGGTTGATGTCCACACCCTCGGGATAGCGCGACTCCACCTCACACAGGTCAGCCAGCTCATTCCACGTCCGATCGAAAATCGTGACATCACCAGGGAAAGCGTCCACAACCTGCACCAGCGTCCGCACCGCCTCCTGATCACACCCATCCAGCGGGCAATCAAGCACCAGGCTCTCCGGATTCCGCAACAACGCAGACGCAATCGCCACCCGGCGTGTTTGACCCGTCGATAAGTGGGAAGGATCCCGCTGAAGAATCCCAGTCAACCCCCACTGCTGGGCAATCGCACCAATCCGCGCGCGCATCTGAGCAGGTGGAACACCCACCTGCTCCATCCCGAACGCAAGCTCCTGCTCCACCGTGGACCTCAACAGGGTGATATGCGCCGCCGCATCATTACCCACCCACGCCGCACCCGACTCATCAGCAAGGGCCCAAGCCTCCTCACTCAAACCCGAACCACTCGGACCGCACACAAATCGCTTCATGGCACTACCTCATAACACCCCACATACAAACAGCACACGTCACAATAACCATCCCCCACCGAACCACACGCTCCCACACACGATCCCGAACCGGATACAACACCGACCGCCGCCCGGGCACACCAATACCCGTGCGCGACAACGGCCGCGACCGCGCTGAAGCATCCACCACCAACCCCACAACCAACGGGACCACCAGCCTCCACCGGCGCGGAGTCACCCCCCGTGACCTCTGAACTTGCTGAATAATCCTCAACCGTGACGCCGCCAACGGCACCAACCGCGCCACCGACCCCACCACATACACCATCGGCGCCGGCAACCACGTCTGCAACGCACGCATCAACGCGTCCACATCAACCAATGAACCCACCATCACGCCACACCCCACCACCGCAGCGAAACGCAGACTCAACGCCCCAGCCGTACCCCAGGAACCAAAAAGGCCATACATCAGGGAAAACGACACACACGCCGGCGCAATCATCGCCACCGCGGTCACTAGCGCTGCTTTATTCCTCACGACAGCGGCCACCCCAACCGCCACTGCCAGACCAGCAGCAGACGCCCACGGCACATTCACTACCGTCACGCTCACCATCAAGCATGCGGCCATCACAAGTGGCGTATAAGGGTGGATGCTGAACTCCTCACAATCAGGGGGACTCAATTCACATAAGTGCTAGCAAAGGATCACAGAGTCGACGACGAAAACGACCGCACTGTCCGCAACGGCAACGCTGCGATAATCGTCGATACCAGGGTAAATACAATAACCTTATCGATCGGATCTGAGGTTAACGACTGTAGATATACCGCCATCATCGGACTCGCCCCGAGCCCCCGGTAGGCCGTCACCACCAGCCCCGTCCCAGTCCCAGCCGTGCCACCAAAAATGAACGACGCCACCGGCGCCGCCATCAACGCAGACAGCACACCAATAACACCACCCGCTATCGGCGGAACCCATCGCTTCGCCCACGGTACCAGCCCCGCAAGCAAGCCAATCAGTGCGTAGTCAGCGGCGAACGGCACCACCGTCGGATTAAACGTTCCCCACATGAGAGCGGAGAGGACACCCGTCACCATTCCCGCCTGCGGCCCCGCAAGGGCGGCAATTAACACCGTGCCGATGGAATCACAATACAGTGGCACCGGCAACGGCATCGTCCCCATGACCTGACCAACGACAATATTGACCACCAACGCTGCAGGCAGCAGCGCCAGAGTTCGCGGCGGAAGCGTGGGAGTGATCCCGAGGAGCGCGATGAGGGCGCTGACCCCAAACCCCACTAGCGCAATCACCGACCCCTTACCATCGGCAAGCGATTCCCACGAATCCGCTGGCTGGACCAGAACCAATGTCAACCACGTGCCGGCCATCATGAGAACTGCAAGGACTGTGCACACATTCGCGGTGGACATCACCCGGTGTCTCAGGGAGCGCGGCGGCGTCCATGCGAGGTGATTCGTCGACTCCGACCGGGAGGCGACATCAACAGGATCAGGGAGGTCGTTGGTGCTCATAGGTTCTCCGTATACCCGGGTACGTTCTCGGATTCTTGACAACAGGGCCACGATGTACCGCCACTGAACCACCCCCGTCCACTGCCGCGTACTAGTCGCAGAAACCACACGAGAACAACCCACACCCGCCACAAAAAAAGGGGGGAGTTTCACGCAGGCTCAACGCGCCGGGATATACACGTGGGGCTCGTCGCACGTCTCAGTACGACCCTGCTGTTACACCGCTCTATGTCACCTCGAGCTGTCAATACTCTAGCTCATGACACCGCAGATTCCACCCCCATAATTGTCGATGTCTCCCTATTTGCCCGAGTGAGCCGCATCACCGCTTACGATACATAGTGCGATAAGTTCTTGTGCTTCACGGAACACCCAATGCGTGGTGACACCCCTGTGTCCACCGCGGCACGATCACATGGATCATGTCGGTGCCCACACCACGCATAGCAGAAGGATGAGGGAATCCGGTGAGAATCCGGGACTGTCCCGCATCGGTAATGTGAGAAACCCATTCAGACAGCGATCGTCGGTATACCTCCTCACCCTGGAGGGCCTGGCGGCGTCGGCACGGTTCCACCTCTGGCAGCCACACCCTACGGCTGCGTGAGGGTTAGCATGACACCGTGTGACGCTGGTGGGATGCTCACGAGTCCGAGTCCCTAACTTATCGCCGCGGAGCCCGCCGGGCCCGTGTGTCCACCACTGACGAGGATCAGGAATGACATTCACCACCATCGGCGTACCACGTATCGGCCCCCGCCGCGAACTCAAACGCGCTTGCGAAACATACTGGAAATCAGGGCCTGCCGCGTCCGACGACGCCACAAACCTAGCGCAAACCGCGTGGGACCTCACAACGACGTACACACAACAACTGGCCAACGCCGGCATGGAATCCGTTCCGACGATGGGGCGTAGTTACTACGACGCAGTTCTCGACATGAGCGCCTACCTGGGTGTTCTCCCCGCACGATTCGCATCGATTCCCGACCACGCCCCCGCGGCGACCATCGACAAACGCCTCCCCCGGGACATCGACCGCCGCTTTGCTACCGCCCGCGGAACAGCGGATCTGGCGCCATCGGCCATGACCAAATGGTTCGACACGAACTACCACTACATTGTCCCTGAACTGGCCGCGGATACCCACTTTTCTCTCACTGTCGACGACTACATCGACGACATAACGGAGCTACGACATATCGCGAACGTGCGCCCGGTGTTGGTGGGGCCATTCACGTATCTCTGGCTGGCCGACCAGGCGTCACGTGACGATCTGTCCGGCCTGTGGCAGCCCCTTATCGACGCGTATGTGGAGCTTCTCGGGCGCCTCGGCACAACGGGTGTGGAATGGGTGCAGTTCGACGAGCCACAGCTCACGTGTGACGTCGACCCTGCCACCATTGACCGTGTTCATGCGGCCTATGAGCAGCTGGCCGCAGCTGCTGAGAAAGCCCATGTCAAACTCCTCACTGCGGCGTACTTTGGGCCCGGCGAGCACGCCCTCGCAGCGTTGAGTGGAACTGGTGTCAGCGGCATCGCCGTTGATCTCCTGCCTAGCCAGCAGATCACCTCCGAGGTTGATGCGCAGTCCGAAGCGGGTATCCCGTCGTGGGTCGATGCGTGGACAGGAGAGGAAACACTCGTCGCTGGGGTTGTCAACGGGCGCAATGTGTGGCGCACCAACCTGGACCAGGCACTGCGCATACTTCAGGACCTTAGCGACCGCGGCCCGGTTGTCGCGTCGTCATCATGCTCACTCCTTCACGTCCCGTATCGCCTGGGCCGCAACGCGGATGGCACCGATGCCGGCGATAGCAGCACCGAACCTGGCCTGCTCTCACACGTGCGTGACCGCCTCGCATTTGGTGAGGAAAAGGTGCAGGAACTTGCTGTCCTCCATCGCACATGTGAGGGCATCAGCACCGCCGAGGACAAGGATTACATTGCAGCCTCACAGAAGGCTCTGACAGGTGGCCTTCCCACCAACGACGCGGTTCAGCAACGATTGCGCACCATTACCGATGCCGACCGTCACCGCGTCCCCTTCGCGGAGCGCACGGGCCCCGCGCTGCCCGTCCTCCCGATGACGACGATCGGTTCGTTCCCGCAGACAGCGGCTATCCGGCGTGCGCGTAAGGATAAGCGCGAGGGCACCATCACCGCCGATGAGTACGTCGCACGGATGGAAGAGGAAGTGCGGGCGACCATCAGGGCACAGGAAGATCTTGGCCTGGATGTGCTTGTTCATGGCGAGCCTGAGCGCAACGATATGGTGCAGTACTTCTCTGAACAGTTGGAGGGCTACTGTTCGACCGCGAATGGTTGGGTGCAGTCGTACGGCTCACGCTGTGTGCGACCACCGATCGTGGTCGGTGATGTTTCCCGGCCTACCCCGTTGACGACAAAGTGGTACTCCGTCGCCCAGGCTGCGACTGATAAGCCGGTGAAGGGAATGTTGACGGGGCCGGTCACGATGCTTGCGTGGTCGTTTGTCCGTGAGGACCAGCCGATGTCTGTCACCGCAGACCAGGTTGCACTGGCGCTGCGTGACGAGATCGATGACCTCATTGACGCTGGCGCGCGCTTCATCCAGGTCGATGAGCCCGCCATCCGTGAACTCCTTCCCCTTCGGGGGAACGATCAGCGTGCGTATACGACGTGGGCAACACAGGCTTTCCGCCTGGCAACGAGTAGTGCTGGCCCAAATGTCCACATTCATACGCATATGTGCTATTCACAGTTCAATGAGCTGATCGACACGATTAGTGATTTGGATGCCGATGCCACGACCATTGAATCCGCCCGCAACGGTATGAAGGTGTTGAAGGCTCTCCGTGACGCCGGTTTTTCCCTGGGTATTGGGCCTGGTGTGTGGGATATTCACTCGCCGCGTGTGCCGTCGGTGGAGGAGATCACGGCCCTTATTCGCGACGCTATTGATGCTGTGGGAACGAAGGGATTGTGGGTTAACCCGGATTGTGGTCTGAAAACTCGGGCGTGGGAGGAGACGACTGCGTCGTTGACGAACATGGTGGAGGCCACCCGGCGTGTCCGTGCCGAGCTGGGGGCGTAACGCGGTAACGCTCTTATAGGAGTGCTACCGCACGGCGCATTTCCGCTCTCACCTGGTTAGGATCGACGGAATTCAGTACGTGGATGGTTGCGCGAGTGCTGTCGGGGGGTAGCACTGTATCCGCGGGGAGGGGAGACACGGGCACTACCGCCCCGCGGTCACCGGGGACCGTCGCCACAGTGGTGTCCAGCGTGGTGTACGGAACTGCGTCAAGCGCAACCATGATGGCAAGAAGGTCGTGGACCTGGGCAAGATACCCGATCCCTTCCTTGTCGTGGAATTCAAAGTAGAAGCGCAGGGCGTCTCTGACCACTGCTTTGAGCTGTCCACCCATGCCCCACTGCCCAATGTCCGCTGGGGTTACGGTGATTGTTTCCGTCACACCCAAGTGGCACAGTGTGGTGTCCCACGCGTGGCGCTGGATATTCTCCAGGACCATCGCGACTGCGTCCGGGTCAACCCAGAAGTTCCATTCTGCCGTCGGTGTCGTATTACCTGGGTAGTTGATGGCACCGCCCATGACCGTGAGCGACTCGTACCGGGACACGAGCCCCGGGTTCATCGCCGCGGAGGTCAATGGGCCTGTCACCACCAGGTCGGCCGGGCCATCCTCCAATGCAGCCTCCCACACCTCAGTGGTAGTGGACACACGCCGCGCAGTCACCGGCGATGGTGCTTGCTCGGCCGTCCTGCCCTGCTGCGGCGCCATGACCTCGTCCCGTATGGCGTCTGGCGGGCAGGCATACCCGAGTCCGCAGGGGCCATGTGTCTCCGGGGTCGTCGTCAGGGGGAGGCGAACCGGTGCCGCGGGGCCCACGCCGACGGGGATGTCTGGGCATCCACACAGGTCAAGTACCCAGCGGGTGTTCACTGCAGCGTTCTCGGCCGTGGTGTTGCCCGCGGTGGTCGTGATGCCCGCTACGTCGATGTCGCCGGCACGGTGTCGCGCGGCGAGGTATATCACCGCGAGCATGTCGTCGATACCAGTATCAACATCCGCCACTAGCCGTCGCATAGACAATCCTCACGTTCCATAGGGGCATCGCACAGCCGCCGGACAACCGCGGCTCTATTAGTTCTCAGGTTTCAGTACATCGTTAATGACAATGGTTTCGTCACGTCCAGGGCCCACACCGATATAGGAAATACGGCACCCGGAGAGTTCTTCAAGCCGCTCCAGGTAGTCTTGCGCCTTGCGCGGCAGATCAGAGACCGACCGTGCCTGACTGATGTCCTCATCCCAGGCGGGCATTGTCTCGTAAATCGGCGTGGCATGGTGGAAGTCCGACTGCGTCAGCGGCATCTCATCATGGCGCACGCCGTCCACGTCGTAGCCCACGCAGATCGGGATCTCCCCAATACCGCCAAGGACATCCAACTTCGTGATGAATAGGTCGGTGAACCCGTTCACCCGTGCCGCATACCTGGCCACCACGGAGTCGTACCAGCCGCACCGCCTCGGCCGCCCCGTGTTGACGCCGAACTCGTGCCCAGTATCGCGCAGGTAGGTGCCCCACGTGTCAAAGAGTTCCGTGGGGAACGGCCCTGCTCCTACACGTGTTGTATACGCCTTAGAAATGCCGAGAACAGAGGTCACCCTTGTCGGCCCAATACCTGAGCCCGTTGACGCGCCACCGGCCGTTGGGTTCGAACTGGTCACAAACGGATAGGTGCCATGATCGACGTCAAGCATTGTCGCCTGCCCCCCTTCCATGAGGACAGATTTCCCCTCATCAAGGCCCTGGTTCAGCACGGTTGCCGCGTCGATGAGCATCGGTTTCACCCGGTCTGCATATGACATGAAGTAGTCAAAAACCTCGTCCGGGTCAATCGCCTTCCGGTTGTAGATCTTGACCAGCACCTGGTTCTTGAACGCCAGCGCAGCCTCAATTTTCTGACGAAGGATCGACGGGTCAAGAACATCTTGAGCGCGAATCCCGACACGAGCAACTTTGTCCGAATATGTCGGCCCAATCCCACGACCCGTCGTGCCAATCGCTCGCTTACCCAGGAAGCGTTCACCCACACGGTCGAGAGTCTGGTGGTATGGCGCAACCAGGTGCGCATTCGAGGAAATACGTAACCGCGATGCATCCGCACCACGCGCGTGAAGGCCATCGATCTCGGCGAACAGAGCTTCCAAGTTAATGACGACGCCATTGCCCAACACCGGTGTCGCGTTCGGCGACAACACCCCCGCGGGAAGCAGCTTCAGCTCGTACTTCTCACCACCCACAACCACTGTGTGACCAGCATTGTTACCGCCGTTGGGTTTGACGACGTAGTCGACCTCGCCGCCCAAAATGTCGGTTGCTTTACCTTTGCCTTCATCGCCCCACTGAGCACCCACGACAACGATCGCAGCAGCAGTCACGAAAAACTCCCACGGTCCCCTGGAGAACCGGCGGGCCGGGACCACAAGCCTCACGCCGGAGTGCCAATCGGGGCACAAACCACGTCAAGTCTAACGGTTCACTACGGATTCGCGTACAGAAGGCGGTACATCGGGTACTGCATTGTGCGCCAGTAGCCGGGTGGGCACGGGACGACGCTACGATGAGGCGTGACTTCATTCCCGCTGGCCGGCAGGTATCCTAGTGGTGCTATCTGCGCTCATGGGCGTATCTATGCCGCCGCGCTAACCCCCACAGGTGTCCATCGTCGAAGGATCAGCCGCCCATGTTCATTCACATTATCCGTTGTGGTGATGCTTCACTCCCCCGTGATCTTCCGCTTCCGGTGCATGATACTCCCTCGCGCCCTGGCCGCCGGGAGCTTCGTGTCATTGATGACCTCGCGGCGCACTATCTTCCCTATGATCCGACGCCACGTCTTGACGAGATCGCCGCGCAGCCCGACGTTGCGCATCTTGGCGCTCCTGCTGCTGATCCGCGGAGGCCGGTGGAGACGGTGCGCCTCGTGGTTGTCGGCACGGATGCGGATCTCGATGCGGTGGCTACCCGCCTCATGCGTATCGATGCAACGTGGATTGAGCTGGCATATATCCCGACTCAGCGTGAGCACTCACCTATTGCGACGAGTTGGGGAATCGAGGACAAACCCTGGTCGATTGCATTATCTGGTGCAGTGAATCCTGTTCCTCTTATTCGTGATGATTCCGGCCTTGCCACCCTCGGTGTGGCGGAGATCTGCATGATTGACGGTTCCCCATTTGTCGGTGAGATCATTATCGACGACGCCACCATCGCCGCCCCCCGTGGTGCGGTTTTCTTTGGCGCCCGGATAGCGGCGGCGGTGACTGCGCCGGGGGTCGCGGCGGTCGCGATGACCGGGCCGTCTGTGTTGTTGGAGGGTGATGCCTCCGCGGTGTCACTTTCTCACGCGGGAAAGAAAGGTGAGGACACGAAAAACCGCCCCGGGTTCGTGGGGCGGTTGTTTCACCGCGGTCCGGTGGCGGGTGCCTGTGATGGCACTGTTCACTCGGGGCGGGCGGTTCAAGCGGGTGGGGATTCATTCATCGTGTATCGCGATGGTGTTCCCCATCCACGTCAGCTCACACGGGTCACGTTTTATCGACATCTCCGTGACCTGCAAGCTGTGCGGCCGTGACCTGCATGATGTAACGGATGAGGCCACGGCGCTACTGTGTGTGGCGGACATCATCACTGTTTAGTGATGGTGGCCTTCAGCCTCGGGTTTCTCTTCCTTCGGCTTCTCCACAACGGCAGTCTCGGTGGTGAGAACCATCCGGGCCACAGAGGTTGCATTGTCCACAGCAGAGTGGGTGACCTTCACCGGGTCGATGATGCCTTGCTCGATCAGGTTGCCGTACTCCAAGGTGTCGGCATTGAAGCCCTCACCGTTCGGGAGATCCTTCACACGGCTCACCACAACGGCACCGTCGAGGCCAGCGTTCTGGGCAATCCAGAAAGCAGGCTTGGTCAGGGCGTCAGCCATGGCTTTCACGCCGACCTTTTCATCGCCGTCGAACTGCTCGGCGAATTCTTCTAGGTCGCGGGAAATCTGGACCAGGACAGAGCCGCCACCAGCGATGACACCTTCTTGTGCGGCAGCGCGGGCAGAGTTGATAGCGTCTTCGATGCGGAGCTTACGCTCGGACACCTCAGCCTCAGTTGCTCCACCGGCTTTGACGACGGCAACGCCACCGGAAATTTTGGCCAGGCGTTCTTCCAGCTTCTCACGATCCCACGTTGAATCCGTGGTGTCGATCTGGCGGCGGAGAAGGTCGCGGCGGGCCTGAAGGTCGTCCTTTGATCCGGCACCGTCGACGATGATGGTTTCATCCTTCGTCACGGTGACACGGCGAGCGGAACCGAAGTGTGACTCGTCAGCCTCGTTCAGGCTGAGGCCCACTTCTTTATCAATAACGGTCGCGCCGGTGACAACAGCGAGGTCATCCATGAAAGCTTTGCGACGGTCGCCGAAGTACGGGGACTTCACAGCGCACACGTTCAGGCTCTTGCGGATCGAGTTGACAACCAGCATGGACAGCGGTTCGCCTTCAACATCTTCGGCAACGATGAGCACCTGCTTGCCGGAATTCGCAATCTTCTCCAGGACCGGAAGGAAGTCCGGCAGGGATGAGATCTTGTCGCGAACGAGCAGGATCAGGGCGTCGTTGAGGATTGCGTCCCCGGTCTCCGTGTCGGTCACGAAGTACGGCGACAAGTAGCCTTTGTCGAAGGACACGCCCTCCGTGACGGCAAGTTCATCGTTGAGCGACTGTGACTCTTCGACAGAGACGATGCCATCGTTGCCAACCTTCTCCATGGCCGAGGCGACCATTGCGCCGATGTCACTGTCGCGAGACGAGACGGTGCCTACGTTGGCGATCTCATCAGTGCTGGATACATCAGTGGCGCGGGCGCGAAGAAGCTCGATGACTTTCTCCGACGCTGCTTTAATACCGACGTTCAGTGCCAGCGGGTTAGCACCGGCCGCAACATTGCGGAGCCCAGCGTGGACGAGAGCCTGCGCCAGGAGTGTTGCGGTGGTGGTGCCATCGCCAGCGATATCGTTAGTTTTGACGGCAACGGACTTCACCAGCTGGGCGCCAAGGTTCTCGAATGGATCCTCAACGTCAATATCGCGGGCGATGGTCACACCGTCGTTGGTGACGAGGGGGCTACCAAAAGCCTTGTCAAGCACCACATTGCGGCCACGGGGGCCGAGGGTGACTTTGACGGCGTTAGCCAGCGTGTCAACGCCAGCTTGCAGGCCACGGCGGGCGTCCTCGTCGAATGCAATAAGCTTCGACATACTGTGCCTCTACCTCTCCTGAATGACTTACTTTTCGACGACAGCGAGAATGTCACGCTGTGAGAGGATCAAGTAGTCCTCACCGGCGTACTTGATTTCAGTTCCGCCGTATTTGGAGAAGATGACAACATCGCCTTCAGCAACGTCCATCGGCACGCGCTTGCCAGTGTCATCAGTGCGGCCAGGGCCGACAGCGACGACGGTAGCTTCCTGCGGCTTCTCTTTAGCGGTATCCGGGATAACCAGGCCGGATGCGGTGGTGGTCTCAGCTTCGACGATCTGGACGAGGAGTTTATCCTCAAGAGGCTTGATGTTGACCTTAGCCACGATTACGTCCTCCAGTGCATGGAAAGTGATGGAAAAATAGTGCTCTTGACAGGTTTTCCCACAGCCGTCGTCGCGGGTGAACAACTGTGATTCACAACCTAACTGGCACTCTACCCTTGTGAGTGCCAGCTCTCAACCATGGGGAGTGCTAAAAACGTGGAGGGCAGTCGTTTCCTCCTAGGTAGCTCGCATTTCATGGAGGCTACATTCCACTGCACCCATCTCGGATAAGACTCGACGCAACACACTCCCGGGTGCACGGTAGAAACGCACCCCTCGTAGGCAATCATTGATGCAGCACGCTACACCACAACTATCATTGTGACTTCTGCGAACGGGAGATAAAAAAGATGTACCCAAAAAGGTAAACAGAGAAAGCAGCAGCAGCGGCGGACGCAAGAATCCACACCATATCTCCACCGGTGACCCACCCTGTCAGGCCAGCAAATATGGATACAGCAAGTTGAGAGACCAGAGCGGTAACATACAGAACCTTACGATGTAGGTCACTCGTCGCCTGACCAATTCCACTTGTGATAAATTTCCAAAAACTCACTGCGTCACACCCTTCTCCTCAGACCTATAACAACTAATCGCACAGCTTATTAAAGTCTACGAACTGACCGCCACTGGTTTTAAGAATGGCGCATACTGCACACCCCACTCCGGATTCCACGACCCCAGCGCATGGCATACGAGCGCAGCAGCCCACTCACACCACCGGGATCGCAACATCCAGACCAGGATTCGTCGCCGCACCTAACCCAGACGGTTCGACACCACGCGCAATGGAGTACGCAGCAGCCGTTGCAATCATCAGACCATTATCCGTGCACAACCTCGGTGAGGGCACACACAGGTGCACACCGGCGCTCTGACAGCGCGCCGCTGCCAGTGACCGTAAACCTGAATTCGCAGCAACACCCCCACCAAGGAGCAACGTCCTCGCCCCTGTATCAGAACACGCCAGCAACGCTTTCTTCGTCAACACATCCACAACAGCAGCCTGGAAGGACGCACACACATCCGGCAGTGAGACCGTTGTGTTCCCTCGCTCCGCGGCCTCAATATACCGGGCAACAGAGGTCTTCAACCCAGAAAACGAGAAGTCGTAGCGGTGCGCACCACGCAAATCCTGCGGGCGCATGACACCACGCGGGAAACGAATCGCTGTCGGATCACCCCCCGCCGCAAGCCGATCAATCACCGGCCCACCCGGGTACCCGAGCCCAAGAAGCCTGGAAACCTTGTCATAGGCTTCGCCCGCAGCGTCATCGAGAGTAGAGCCCAACTCTTCCATCGGGCGCCCGAGACCATTGACTGCCAGAATCTGGGTATGCCCACCCGACACCAACAGTGCGATCGCGTGGTCTAAGTCCACATCAGAATCAACCAACGCGCCCACCGCAACATGCCCAGCCAAATGATTCATCCCGTAGAACGGCACACCCCACGCTGCCGCATACGCCTTCGCCGCCGACGACCCCACCAACAGAGCACCCGCCAAACCAGGCCCCACCGTAGCTGCCACATAATCCGGAGTGTCAACACCAGGGCGAACAGCTTTCATATCAGCCAGCGCGGCACGCATCACGGGGCCCATCGCCTCCAAGTGCGCACGAGAAGCCACCTCCGGAACAACACCACCAAAGCGAGCATGCTGTTCCATGGAACTAGCAACACGATTCGCCACCACCGTCACCGTGGGCTCAGCCCCATCACGCGTGACAACTTCCACGATGCCAACCGCGGTTTCATCACACGAACTCTCTACACCCATCACGATTTCGCGCATGATGACAAGAGTAGACACCCACCGGGAATCCCTAAAACCGGCGTTGCGTCTACCGAGCCTGGGCGTCGCGCTTCATCACGTACGCATCCGCCCCCGACGGTTGATAGTAGTTTGTCCGCGTCCCCAACACAGTAAACCCAGTGGATTCATATAAACCGATAGCGGGCGCATTGTCCGTACGAACTTCAAGGAAAACGGGCCCATGCTCGCGGTCCGCGGCATACAGGATGGTCTCGAGGAGCACCCTCCCCAAGCCATGCCCACGCCAGGTAGCGTCAAGGCCGATAGTGCGCACCTCAAATTCGGGATCCTCAGCAGGCCCCAACACCCCCAACCCCGCATAGCCCACAAGAATATGAGTATCGCGGATCGCCTCATCCGGGGAATCTACCGACCCCACCGCCATACACCGGGCTTCATGAACACCACCGGAGACCACCAGACCGACATAAACCGACCGCGGGTCATTCAGCTCAGCAACGAAACCCTCATACGGCCAGGGAGAATCCTCCGGAAACAACCGAGCCTCCAATTCCGCACAGGCCGCAGCAGCTGAGACATCCAACTGCACAAGCGCCATACCATCAGGGAGAACTGGCCGCGGCTCCTCACTCATGGTGACATCTTCTCCTCAACGATAGGCATCCCGCGCGTGACCTGCCGAGCCTGGGTGACCGCCTCCTCCCCAATCGCAGGGCTAATTGGTCGTGGCGCCGGCGGCACCGCATCCGGGCGTCGTAAATAAAGAGGTGTAAGCGGAAGAAGGTCGGACATCGGTGGGAACAGGTCCCTGCCGTGTGTGTCGGGAAGCGGAGCGCCCATTGCTTGGTGTGATGCCACATTCGTTGGCCGGTCGCACGCAGCCCGCACAAGGTTCACAATGTCAGGCTCGGCCTCAACCATCTGTTCCGCACTCATCGTCTCCTCCCCACGCGACAAACTAGATACGAGCGAATCTGCCACGGACTCACAGACAACCCCACAGCATGGCACCTGCCCTGGGACAATGACATCAGCAGGCCGCGTCACCTCAGGGTCAGTGATACGGACAGGCCGGCCACCAACAACGCGATAGGTCGCCCAGTACACCTCTCGACGCCGAGCATCCGTCGCGACAATAATGGAATCCCCCTCACACGCCACATGGTGATGCCCCACCGCGAGCCCACCATGCTTCCCCATGCACGACTCACACTCATCCCCCAAGCCAGAAGCCCCAGCGACAACGTTCCACGCAAGCCCATCCAGGGAACACACCCCGATGACCGGAATACCCAGTGCGTCACCAAACGCTGCAGCCGTCGCCATACCTACCCGCAATCCCGTGAACGGGCCAGGCCCTACACCACCAACAACGGCGTCAATATCGCTCGGGCGAACCCCCGCATCCTCACAGCACTCCATGATGAACGGCGTCAACACCTCGTTGTGCGCACGCGCATCACGCACACGACGACACGACCGCGCGCTCACCTCATTGCGCGACCTCACGTCGACAAGCCCCGCCGTGACATACGGGGTAGCAGTATCAATAACCAGCACAAGCATGATGGACAGACTACCGCCGCACCCACATCCACGAAATGTCTCGGGGCTCATCGGTATCACTATCGTCCCCCACCACGCTGCCGCTCACACCGTCGACACTATCGGTATGCAGGTCACCATCACCGGTGGCACGGTCAAGGCGGATCAGCAGATAATCCTGCTCCAGTGCGTCAGCCATATCCGCAGCCCACTCCGCAACAACAATGCTATCGGGAATATGACTATCTAAATCCAGTGAATCTAATGCACCAATCGGATCAGTATTCTCATCCCCCAAGAGACGGTACGCATCCACATGGATCAGCGGTACCCGCCCCGGATGCTCACGAGCGATAGTAAACGTCGGCGACGTCACCCGCCCCGACACCCCCAAACCACGGGCAATACCCTGCGTAAACGTCGTCTTCCCCGCACCCAGCGGGCCATCCAACACGACAACATCACCCGGACGCAGCGCATGTGCAATCGACTCCGCCAACGTCTGCGTCGCCTCCGCAGTCCGCACACGGACACACCCGTCGACAAGGCCACGCCCCACATACCGGCGAGCCACACGCATGTGCGGGCTCGTCAACACCTCGTAATGAATCGTCCCCAGAGCCGCCGCCAACTCCGTTGCCGTCGGCATGGACGCAGGCTCACCATCAACCCCCAGGCAATCACCAGGAGGGCCAAAAATTACGGCCTCATCACCCTGGTTCACCGCCGCAGCCTGCGCCGACCCCGCCGGCCCCAACGCCACCACAATCTGGTCCATACACACGCGTCCAACCTGCCGATAACGACGCCCATTGATCGCGACCTCCATACGACCCGACAACGCCCGCGGCAACCCATCCGCATATCCGACCGGAATCACACCCGTCACCGTGTCAACCTCAGCCGTCCACGTCCCACCGTAACTCACCGATTCACCAGCCTTGACCAGCCGTTTAGCGACAATAGGTGCCGACAGAGTCATCGCCGGGCGCAGCTGGGACGACAACGACGCACCAGCCACAGGACCATCCAACGGATCCATGCCATACAACGCCACACCTGGGCGCACCATCTGATAAAACATGTCCGGCCTACTCAACGACGCCGGTGAATTACACATGTGGTTCACACGCGCCGGAACCCCCGCCGCGCGAAGCTCACGCAGCGCCCTGTCAAACTCGTCCTTCTGCCGATCATTCGACGGATGATCAATCACATCCGCACTGGCCAAATGAGTAAACGCCCCAGTAACATCAATCAACCCACTGTGGCAGGCAGCACTCAACTCCCCACGCATCTCATCCCATTGATCAGGGGAAATACCCGAACGGCTCAACCCCGAATCCACCATCACCGTCACCCGCGGCGGAACATACTCCCACTCCTCGAGACACTGCTTCCTCTCCGTCGCAACATCAACAACAGACCGCAGATGAGCACGCGTCGGAACCCCCAGATCAACACCATAATCCACGGCCGTGGCCGTGGATACACGATCATCCGCATTCCATATCCACGCCAAAATCGGCGCCGAAATCCCACCCCGACGAAGCTCGACCGCTTCAGCGATCGTCGCAACACCCACCTGCGCGACCCCATTGGCCACAAATACCCGAGCAGCTTCCACCGCCCCATGGTTATACCCATCCGCCTTCACCACAGCCATCACATCCGCCGGATGATCAGGACTCGCCGCCCGCACAGCCCGAACCACCACCTGAACATTATGCGCCAACGCGTCA
The DNA here is from genome assembly GCF_037464985.1 of Corynebacterium sp. PCR 32. Lineage (NCBI taxonomy): Bacteria > Bacillati > Actinomycetota > Actinomycetes > Mycobacteriales > Corynebacteriaceae > Corynebacterium > Corynebacterium sp. PCR 32. Next base: position 69,905 of record NZ_JBAHVL010000001.1, on the reverse strand, counting down.
CGATCCACAGTCATAGTCAGCAAACCAGGAAGAACCGCAGCACCACCACCCGAGGAATCACGATCAGCAACGACTGCGGGAACAGAGGGAAAAGAAGTGTCGACGGGCATAGGAAACATTGTGCCACCCACCGAGAAAATCCCCACTCCCGAACCTCACACCACCACACACACGTGAGACCACATACGAGCTACCACTGGAGGCGCGCGCGTGCCTGAGGGATTGCCTCAGCAATCCGAGCCGCCGACGTCGGCGCGTACCCATACATTGTTTCAGCAGCACTATCAGCCGCGGCCGCATGAATAACCACAGACCGAACCACAGTATCCATCACATCTAACAAGGAGAGATCAGCCCCACCACGACCAGCACACTCCGCAACCAACGCCCCCACCAGGCCAGAGAAAACATCCCCCGAACCTGGCGTCGCCGCCCACGAACACCCAGCATCAACAACCCTCACCGCCACCGGACTCGACTCCCCCGGCGCCGCCACCACCGACGAACGCCCCTTCACCATCACCACGCAGTGCAACGCTCGCGCCACAGCAGACACCGCCGGGCACCGTGAATACCCCACGCCACCTCCATCACCACCGTCAAAGACCGCCGAAAGCGCATCCCGATCCTCCGCAGACAACCCCACCGACGGCTCCGCCAGAACCGCCCGCACCAAACGTCGAAACTCACCCGCATGAGGTGTCAACACCACCGACCCTGCATACTCCCTCACCGCACGAATCAACGGATAACCCCCAGCACCACCATCGACCCCACCACGCTGACACAACGCGGTCACACCATCAGCATCAATGACCACGGGACAACACTCCGTCCCCGCCAACACAGCGCGAACATCATCACCACTCCTATCAACACCCCCACCCGGCCCAACAACCCACGCCTGAACACGACCCGATGACGCAATATCATCCGCTGCCACAATCTCAGGATTCGCCGCCACCACCGCGCCACGGCACTCACCAGCGAACCGCACCATGGCACTCGTCGCACGAACAGCAGCCGTCGTGCACAACACCGCCGCACCGGGATACTCCGCCGACCCAGCGCGAACACCAACAACCCCACCGGTGTACTTATCATCATGTGCGCCCGGCTCCAACGGCACCGCCGGCCACGTGGGGCGCACCATCCCAGAAGCCACAGTAGACCGTCCACACGATGACACGTGCACGCCCGGCACCTGTGACAACGCCACCATCCCCTCGGGCACCGCAACCCCACGAACACTCGGCGGAGCCACCGCCCTCACACCATAATCAACAGGAAGCCCCCTCGCTTCCCGCGCCGCCACCTGACGACTACACGCATCACGCAACCCACAATCGGCCTGGAGAACCACACCACAATCAGAATTCAGCGCGTGAGCACGCCGAAACGCCCCAAACGTCACCGTCGCCGCCGCCACCACATGCGGAGTATGCGCAACCCCCGTATCCGCATCAATCCCCGACGGAACATCCACCGCAACCACAGGGACCCCCGCGCGCAATGCCCCCTCCATCCACGCAGCTGGTTCATCACGAAGCGGCCCGCTCCCACCAATACCTGTCGCCCCATCGATGACAACAAGTGACGAAAACTGAGCACGATAGGAGGCAAGATTGTCGGGAGTCGGACCGGACTCCCCCGCATCCCCGCCCCGGAGAACAACCCCACCAGACGCGTCAAACACACGGAAAGCACGCTCATGCACGGACGACCCCACGCACACGGCCACCGCGTGCCATCCACGCTGAACCAGCACTGCACCAGCGTAGAGAGCATCTCCCCCATTACCGCCGCTACCAGCAACAATGATTACCGCCGGGTGCGTCACCGCCAATGATCCACCGTTCCCCACGGGCGAACCATCGGCACCGGGCGCCTCCTGTGTACGCGCCCCCGTTCCCGGCACCTCCACCACCCATTGGGCGGTCTCCGCGACCGCCATGGCAGCTTTTTGCATCGTTTCGTCGGGAAACGAATCCGACGCCATCACCCCCTCCTCCACAGTGCGAATCACGTCAATGGGGAGAAGGGGGTGAAACATCAGATGCTCCTCACACGGTGGGTGAACACGGGCTCAACGCCGTCCACCGTACTCTGCACCGCATGCTGACGAGCACTATTCGACAGTCACCGACTTGGCCAAGTTACGTGGCTTATCGATATCTTCATTCCCACACTCGCGAGCGATCTGCGCCGCCAAGAACTGCAGGGGAATTGTCGACAACAGTGGCTGCAACAATGTGGATGTCTGAGGAATCTCAATCAAATAATTCGCGAACGGCTTGACAGCATCATCGCCTTCCTCGGCAATAACGATGGTCTTCGCGCCCCGCGCCCGAATTTCCTGAATATTAGAGACGATTTTGGAATGCAATACTGCACGGCTACGTGGACTCGGAACAACCACGGTAACAGGAAGATCATCCTCAATCAGCGCAATCGGGCCATGCTTGAGCTCACCGGCAGGGAAACCCTCCGCGTGAATGTAGGCCAGCTCCTTAAGCTTCAAGGCACCTTCCATGGACACGGGGAAACCGACATGCCGCCCCAAGAACAGCATCGTACGAATTGCGCCCATCTGACGGGCAATACCCGTTATGTGTTCCTCCTGCGCCAGCACACGCTCAATTTTCTCGGGGATCTGTTCCAGCTCCTGATAGATCGCCGTCACTTCATCCGGATACTTCGTTCCTCGTGCCTGAGCCAACGCCAAACCAACAATGTAGTTCGCCGCAATCTGCGCGAGGAACGCCTTTGTCGAGGCCACACCAATCTCAGGCCCAGCATGGGTATAGAGCACTGCATCCGCCTCACGCGGAATCTGCGCACCATTCGTGTTGCACACGGCGAGAACACGCGCGTTCTGCATCTTCGCGTGACGAACAGCTTCCAATGTATCTGCGGTTTCACCCGACTGGGACACCGCAACGACTAACGTTCGCGAATCCAACACCGGATCTCGGTAACGGAATTCGCTGGCAACCTCGATCTCTACCGGGATGCGAACCCAATGCTCAATGGCATATTTCGCCAACAAACCCGAGTGATACGCTGAGCCACACGCGACGACGAAGACCTTTTGAACCTCACGCAACTCATCCTCAGATAAGCGCTGTTCATCTAGAACTATCCGCCCATTGTGAAAATGTCCGGCAAGGGTATCACGTATAGCCGCAGGCTGTTCGTTAATCTCTTTCTCCATGAAAGAGTCATAACCGCCCTTTTCAGCTGCGGCAAGATCCCAATCAATGGTAAATGGCTTACCCTCTTGGGGGTTTCCATAAAAATCGGTGATCAAATACCCATCTTTAGTGATGGCTACCGCCGTATCCTGACCAATTTCCACAGCCTCATTGGTGTGCTCAATAAACGCGGCAACGTCGGAGCCCAGAAATGTTTCATCCTGACCAATACCAACAATTAACGGCGACGACCGACGCGCAGCAATAATGCGATCTGGACAATCAGCATGCATAAACAGCAAACTGAAGGCACCTTCTAGCCGACGTAGCACCGCTAATACAGAGGCGTCGAAATTCCCCTTATGCTGCCCCTGGTTATAATCCACAGCGACCAGGTGAGCAACGACTTCCGAATCAGTTTCGGACGTCAATTCAATCCCGGCATTCTCGACGTCCTCCCGCAGAGCGGCGAAGTTCTCGATAATGCCATTGTGAACAATCACAACCTTGCCGTCATACGACACGTGCGGATGAGCATTCACGTCATTCGGCCGACCATGCGTGGCCCACCGGGTATGTCCGATGCCCGTGGTGCCCGTGAGATGATCCGCACCACTATGGTCGATAGTATCCCGCAGATTATCGAGCTTCCCCGCTTTTTTCTCAATATTTATTGCACCCTGGCCATCAAGAACGGCGATTCCAGCGGAGTCATACCCCCGATATTCCATCCGCCCCAACGCTGATAAGGCGACACCGAGGGCCTGTTTATGGCCAACATACCCGACAATTCCACACATGGGCACGATAATACTAATTTTTACCAACACCAGACGAACCAGGACCTGGCGACGACCAATCCTGGCACGTCACCCAAGGCTATGCGCCCGACCTCAATCATGTGAGTATCACGAGGACCGTCGCACAATCACTCACGATGCTGCGGTGCCGCCGATCCCCGCCCACCCCGTGAGGACACACGTTCCTGCTGCCAACGTGCATATCAGCTGGGTTTGACGATGGCCCACAACACGGCCCGGCGTGCAGTGACGTGCCCGCCAGCGCACGGCGGGTTATCCAGCCTGGTTATACACCCCTGATTCTTGAGAACATCACGGCGGATAAGAAGCAGGCACCAGCGGCAATTGACCAGACAGCAATCCACCCTACGTGTGGCAGCAATAGTGGTATCACCAGCGGGGTCATGAACCCCATGGCAAAAACAGCAGTATTTTCAAGCCCCAGTGCAGTCGCTGCTTTATCAGGAACCACTGAGGCGATTTCTGTGTACGCAACCCCATGCCATGCATTAGCTGCCGTACCAGCTATGACGACTAGCGCAATCACCAACCAAGACAGATGGGTGAATGAGCAGAGCGCGAGAGCCGCTAAGGATACCGAGCTAAAAAAGCTCAGCGCCCGCAAGGTCGGTACGCGGGCACACATACGGTCGGTCAGGTGCCCCATTACTATTCGGACGGTTCCCCCTACAACTTGCACTACGACCAGTGCAGACGACGCGATCATCAACGGTGTGTGAAAAACGTCGATGAGAAACACCGCTGCGAACGACAAAATTGCAAATTGGGGAACCGTGAGAAACATGCTTGCTATCGCCACTGTCCACACCATTTTGTTGTGAAGTGGCCCTTGGTGTGAGCGTTGATTATCGGAACGTCCTGTGCCCCGGGGCATGATACTGGTGTCAGGTTCTTCAACCCAGAGAAAACAGGCTAGCGACACCATCATTGTGAGAAGGCCGAGCAATAGGAACGAGGTCTTCATGGATGTCTCTGCACCAATTGAGGGTGCAACATATAAGGATTGAGGGGTGTGAATGGGGTAATGGAGAGGTATTGTCCTGCGAGGTACGGTTGGCACGGTGGTCAGAGAAGGTTGAATGCGCGTCCTCACCATCGTGACGTCATCGAAACCACCAGGTCAGATGTACCCACCCACATGAGTATGCCTGGCTCATAATGGCGTGTGGTACTGGCAGCAAGTGCTTTCCCCCCATTCGTCAACCACGTTTCTGTGCCTATTTTCCTGCGTTGGTTCTCTCATCAGCATTGGCACGGTGGGTTGGGGTTGTCGCTCATGGAGGAACGGTCGTTGTGTTCTGTCTGTCGCGTTTTTTGGTCATTGATGTGGTGTCATCTCGACGCTGAGCCCAATTGTCGGTTAGTGTTTTTCTTGTGGCTGACAAACTTTCATCGCTCATCGCTCATCTTGATAAACGTGGCCCTCACCGGGTTTTAGTGGGAGACCTTGATTATGTTGGTATTCCCGGCAAGGTGTACCTTCCCGCTGATGGGGACAATGTGCCCGGGGTTGTCTTCGGTCACGATTGGATGACGAATATTTCTGCTTATCATGGCACTCTTCGTCACTTGGCGAGTTGGGGGATCGCCGTTGCGGCACCAGATTCGGAGACTGGTTTGCGGCCGAATGCCGGTGCTTTTGCTCACGATCTACGGGCTTGTTTGTCCATTATTTCTGGTGTTCAGATGGGGCAAGGTTCTATCACTGTTCATCCTGAGAAGCTCGTTCTTGCCGGTCATGGTTTTGGCGCGAGTGCTGCTGTTCTTGCGGCAGCTGATGCGGGTGGTTCCCAAGGGGTGACGGGTGTTGCTGCTGTTTTTCCGCGTGGGACGTCTCCCCGTGCCTCTGGTGCGGCGACGAGTATCGATGTTCCGGGGTTAGTTTTGGCTCCTGGGAAAGATTCGCTTCTTGTTGGCGATGAAGCTCTTCGTATCGCTGCGCAGTGGCGAGGCAGTTCCTATTATCGGGAGTTCGTAGACGCGGCGCAGTCGGTGTTGTCGGAGAACGTGGTGAAAAATTTGATGTTGGGGCTAGGTTCGGCCGGGTTTTCTCAGCGTGCTGTTCTTCGGGGACTGTTGGTTGCGTTTGTCCGTGCTACGGCTGAGAGCGATAAGAAGTATCGGGGCGTTTTATCTGATGAGGAGCTCACGGGCACTGAGTTCCGGGATCGGGACGATATCGTCAATGATCTGCCCGAGAATGCAGATGTGATGGACCGCCTTCGTGAGGCGTTGTAGTGCGCGAGGGTGCTGCGGTGTTGTCACACCGCAGCGTGGAAGTGCTCGTGTGCTGTTAGCTGCGTATTGAGCGGATGCCGCCGCCGCGCGGTGGCCGTGCAGTAGGTTTTGTGCGCTCGTAGGTGCTGTAGTTTGTTGGTTGCTCAGTGGTATCGCCGCCGGACTGTTTGTCGTCTGCTCGGTGATGTCCGCTGTGGTCAGGGTTGGTTCGTTGTTTTGTGCCTGCTTCTTTCGATGATGCCTGCTGGATGATTTCTTCTAGTTGCTTGACGCGTTCGCCATATTGGCGGTGAAATTCGGCCAGGTTTCGGTCCATTTCTGCCCGGTGGGCATCAACGATGGATTGATAGATAGCCTGGTAGTTCTCTGTTTTGCTCACCATGTCCCCGCTTTCTCCAAGGTAATCCCTGATGACGATGTGGTGTCGTCGGTAGGTGTATCCGGTGTGACACCACCTGGTTGTTTGGTCTCGTCGGAGGGCGCCAGAGGCGCCTCCAATGGTTGTTGCACTGCAGTGAACACCCTGTTCACCGCGGTGTTCTCTGGGTTCACCGGTACTGCCGCCTCACGTGGTGATGCGCCATTCCATTCTGGTGCTCCGTGCGTGCTTTCCACGGTGAGGCCACTCGCCATCTGAGTACATGTCGCGCCTGATGACGGTGCACCTGGGGATGTTCCCGCGGGTGTCTCGGCAGCGGGGGGGATTGCTTCTGTGGTAGTTGTACACGTCATTGGTGCGGACGTGGCTGGTGAACATGTGGTCGGAGGCGCAGCGGGCGCTGTCGGTACCACAGGCGAACATGCCGCAGGTGGCGTGGAAGGCGCAGGCGACTCACACGTGGCCGGAGGTTCCGGCGGTGTGCACGGCGTCACTAACGGCTCCTGCCGTGGTGGCACAGTCCCCTGCTGCGATGGCAATGTATCGCCACACCGTGACGGTGGCTGAACCACATACTCCCGGCAGGCATCGACGTGGCTATGACAGTGGCCCGATAATGTGGAAAATACGTCACCAAGAGCACGATCACGGTCTTTTAACTGTTGCAACAGCAGCATGCCTGTTGCATTCGCCACCGTGATCAAAGTTTGCATCGCAATCTTTTTCGCGGGTCCTGGCAGTGGAATGATCAGCGGCATACTAGTCGTGACAAGTGTCGTGAAAACATCCACGACATCCTCCATTGCGGAGTCCGTCAGCTCCATCACCTTTTGTAATGCATCGGCACACGCCTCACTCGACTCCGCCGTCTTTGAGTGACCATCGACAAGTGAACCCAGCCATTCCCCGAGTTTCTCTGCCCCTACGCTGATAAGCCCCTCACCGACCGCGGTAAAAATATCATGAACGATTCCACTACGGTGTCGCACCTCGGTGAAATGTGGAACCCGTTGTCGCAAAGTCGCCGCACTCTCCCGAAGCGGCTCCCATTCCATTCCAGAGGCACGCATAACGTCCATCTTGACCTGGTTTCCAGACACCTCTGGGTGGTATATCACGCCCGACAAGGCAGCGCCCAACATCAAGGCGTGACTTGCAGCAGAATATTTCGCCGCACTGTTGATCTGCTGAGTTAGCGTACTCATCGCACCACCGTTTCTACCGACGAGCCCACACCAGAGAGCGCCGCAGTACTGACGTTATCGGTCTCCACAATGGCGGCCACAACCTCACCAGCAGCTGTCCCCTGGGAAGCAGCAACGTAACAGGCCCGGCGAGACAACTCCTGAAGACCATCGAGTGCCTTAGAAATCGCCAACCCCTCCTGCACCCATGAATAACCAGTGTGTACGGGTGTAAACGCTACTGACGAATCCGCAATCGCCGCCTCGGCTTCTGCTCCTTGTTTGGCATACATCGACGAACACTCATCTGCCTCAGAGACAGAGACGACAAGTTCCCCCATGAGACCCCCTTGAAATTATTCAGCCACAATAGTGTGAACGATAATGACTATGGCCTAGGCCATGCCGCACCTGAGAATTATGCCAGAGTCATCTGGCGCAGCCTACCCCCTTCATGACCCCGGTAGTTAGTTCTCTACCTCACACACTAGCCACAACAGCAGCCAATCTGCCAGCGATCTTCCGAGCAGTGGGGCCGTCGCCCGCCTCAACCATGACACGGAAGAGTTCCTCCGTCCCCGAAGGACGCAACAGGACGCGCCCCGACTCGCCAAGTTCATCTTCTGCCTCGGCGATAGCCCTTCTGACAGAGTCGTCACTCGTAATTGCGGCTTTATCCGTGACCGGCACGTTGATCAATGTCTGAGGAAGGACCCGCATCACTGATGCTAACTCTGACAAGGACTTCCCAGTCTGCGCCATCCGAGCCATCAGGCTCAGCCCCGTGAGTGTCCCATCACCAGTGGTCCCATGCTCTGGAATCACAATGTGCCCAGATTGCTCGCCACCGAGGCTGTAATCACCAGCATTCAGGTCTGCCAACACATAACGGTCCCCCACTTTCGTGGTCCGGACATCAATCCCATGATCTTTCATAGCTAACTTCAGTCCGAGATTGGACATCACCGTGGCTACAAGAGTCGACTTTTTCAACTCCCCGCCCTCTTTCATCGCGATCGCCAGAACCGCCATAATCTGGTCACCGTCGACAACATTACCTTCCGAATCAACAGCTAAACAGCGGTCTGCATCGCCATCATGGGCCAGCCCCACATCCGCGTGGTGCTCCAGCACCGCACGCTGCACAACCTCGATATGCGTCGAACCACAGTTCTCATTGATATTAAACGCGTTGGGCTCGTTAAAAATCGGAATCACCTCAGCACCAGCGGCCTCATACGCCATCGGCGCCGCCGTCGACGCAGCACCATGAGCACAATCCACCACCACGCGAATCCCGTCTAGTGGAGTTGGAACAGCACCCGCAAGGTGGAACAAGTAGCGCTCCAAAGCGTCGGGCGCCTCCTCAACGATGCGGCCAATTCCAGCACCCGTCGGACCAGCCTCCGGCAACTCCAACATGGTTGCCTCAATCTCCGCTTCGACGGCGTCGTCGAGCTTGAGGCCACCAGCAGCGAAGAACTTAATGCCGTTATCCGGCATCGGATTATGACTTGCCGAAATCATAACGCCCATGTCCGCACCATAGTCATCTGTTAAAAACGCCACAGCCGGGGTCGGAAGAACACCGACGCGAAGGACATCGACACCCTGACTCGCCATTCCCGCTGAGAGCGCCGCAGACAGCATTTCACCCGACACACGCGGATCACGTCCCACCACAGCAACAGGGCGGCGCCCCCCGTCCCGATTTGCCGTCAAGACTTTTGCCGCAGCGGACCCCAGCTTCATCGCCAGCGGCGCAGTCAACGTCTTATTCGCGAGACCACGAACACCATCGGTGCCGAAGTAACGTCGTCCCATCTGGTCTACCCTTCCCACTGTCCAGCACTAGCATCCCGGCGCCTGAGGCTCACCACCCCAACCAGCCACGTCCGAGCGTCTCACAGCCCGGTTCACCTCACAACTGCCCAGACAGTCTAATAGGACACCCCTCATAACACCGCACCGCAAGCATCTATCCAGCACTCCACCACGACTGGACCCCACCTCTCACCCGATTATCCCCCCATTGTTCACACGGCAGCAGGCGGTTCGATGCTCGTTCTTCCCTGAAGAAAACCACGTTATACACTGTTTCACCGGCACTGTCGTACGGTTTCGACCTCGCCGTTTTTCACTGTCATTCACTTGTCGACGCACCAGGAAGTTGTATGCCTCGCCCTGTCGGAAAATCCACGTATCTCCCTGGATTAGACGGTCTTCGCGCTATCGCCGTCATCGCTGTTGTGCTCTATCACCTGTCCGTTCCCCACACAGATGGTGGGTTACTCGGCGTCGGTGTGTTTTTTACGCTCTCGGGATATTTGATTACATCAATCCTGGTACGACAATGGGATCGCGACGGTCAGCTGGCATTCGGCGACTTCTGGCTCCGTCGATTCCGCAGGTTGCTGCCCGCGGTCATGACGGTTCTCGCGACAGTGATGCTACTCACAGCATTTCTTGACCATGGAAAACTGGCACAACGTGGCTGGCAGGCGCTTTCTGCACTGTTCTATTACAACAACTGGTATGAAATTGCTGCTGGCAATTCATACTTCGACATGTTCGCAGGCCCCCAACCTCTCAGCCACATGTGGTCTCTCGCCGTCGAAGAACAGTTCTACCTCGTGTGGCCGTTCGTGTTTGCTGGAATGATGGTCCTGTGGCGCCGGGGCACGCACTCGCCTATCTGGGCGGCGGCCACGTGTCTTGTACTCGCCATCATATCGGGCGTGTGGATGGCCTACCTGGTCGAGCCAGGCGTCGATCATACCCGCGTCTATGAAGGAACCGATACCCGCGCGTTAGGGCTTCTCATTGGTGCAGCATTGGCCTTCATATGGAAACCTGGTGGTGGGACAGCACCATCGGGATCAACGCCCGGCCAGGATGCCCTGCGATCATGGCGCTCCACCCCGGTAGGCCGACACCTCATCGATCTCATCGGCATCGCTGGTCTCGTGATTGTCCTCACTATGATGGTCACGACTCACAACAACGCCATGTGGCTCTACCAGGGTGGCTTCGCGGTTTTAGCTCTGGCTACCGCCGCCATCCTCCTTCCTCTTGCCGACGAACACTCCTGGATGACGACACTCCTCGGCCTCCCGCCGCTCCGCTGGTTGGGTGAGCGTTCCTACGGCATATACCTGTGGCACATGCCCGTCATTGCCTTCGCCCCGGAAGGATTCATCAAGAATCACCTGGCGTTCGCAGCACCAGTCCTCGCAGTCATCTCCATCTCTCTCGCCGCCCTGTCGTGGACGTTGATCGAGAATCCAATCCGCCATCACGGTGTCATTGCCCTCGCACGCCAATGGTGGAATGGCCGCGGAGAAACTCACCGCCGTGAAGCTCCACCGGTCCTCACCGGCCTAGCCACTGTCATTCTTCTCGCAGTTCTCACGGCCGGACTGCCCAAAGCTCTCTTCGACGGCGCTACGTCATCCAAGAACGATCCCGATCCCATGGCGGCCCTTGGCGGCAATGGGACCAATGGTGCCATCAAAGTCGACGGGAACGGCCCTGGGCACAATGCCGGCGGTGGGCCCGCAGGATCCTCGGCGACGGCTCGGGGTGGTGGGGCACACGGGGTGAATGCGAGTGCCAGTATCGACTGTTCAACAGTGATTCATGTTGGCGACTCCACTTCGATTGCCTTGAACTCGCCTAGTTACCTCCCGAACCCTAGTGACCGCGTTGGTGCACAATACAAACGCGTGGGGGCCACCGATGTTTACCTCGACATCAAAGGGGCGCGAGCCGTGATCGAACACTACAAGGACGACCCTAACGCGCGCGAGGCTGTCACCGCGATGAAAAACCACCATTACAAGGACGCCTGCTGGGTGATCGCCCTGGGAACAAACGATGCTGCGAACATCGCGGTGAGCAACCAAACCCCAGCCGAAGACCGCATCCGCATGATCCTGGATATCGTGAAAAACGAAAAGCACGTGCTCTGGCCAACCGTGAAAACTGTCAACCCTGGCCAGTCCGCGTATGCCAATTCTGGCATGCGCGCATATGACACTGCTCTCAAGAAGATGTGCACACAATACTCGAACCTGCGGCTTTATGATTGGGCCAATGAAGTTCAGGACAACTGGTACATTGAGGACGGTATCCATCCCAATAGCGTGGGCGCCAAAGAACGATCGCGGCGATTTGCCGATGCCCTTGTTCACGCATTTCCAAAAGGTAAGAAGCCGGCGAGCCACTGCACCGTCAGCAGCGGCGACTAGCCCCCCGATCGTAGGCTCAGGGTATTGACGTGGACGGGGCACCATGAGAACCACCGAGATTCGGGAAGGGTAAACTCTCGGGGGAAACACAATAATCCCCTGCTCCCCCACAGTGGTGGGACGGAGCAGGGGATTATGCGCGTCATGCGCAAGCAGTACGGTAGCGGGATTAACGCTTGGAGTACTGCGGTGCGCGACGGGCCTTGTGCAGACCAGCCTTCTTACGCTCAACCTCACGAGCATCACGAGTGAGGAAGCCAGCTTTCTTAAGGGCACCGCGATCTGCCGGATTGTAGGCGTTCAGTGCACGGGCAATAGCCAAACGGAAAGCACCAGCCTGGCCAGACGGGCCGCCTCCCTTAAGGTTTGCCTTGATATCAAACTGACCCTCACGCTCAATGAGAGCGAGGGGAGCTTTGATCAGCTGCTGGTGCAGCTTGTTCGGGAAGTATTCTTCCAGAGCACGACCATTGCAGGTGAACTCGCCGGAACCGGCAGTCATCACGACACGCACCACGGCGCGCTTACGGCGACCAACAGTCTGGATCGGGAAGTCACGCTGCTCAGGCTGAGCAACAGCATCCTCTTCGACCTCAGTGGCGACGAAATCGCCGATGGCGGAAACGAACTCTTCGCTCGCTGCCTGAGCAGCGATGAAGTCAGCCTCAAGGGCTTCGTCCTGAATCTGGTTTTCGGTGTTCTCGCTCACTACTGTGCCACCTGCTTGATCTCGTAGTTCTCGGGCTTCTGGGCAGCATGAGGGTGCTCGCTGCCAGCGTAGACGTGAAGCTTCTTGATGGATGCGCGCGACAGTTTGTTATGCGGCATCATCCCAGCGATAGCTTCTTCAATGACACGCTCCGGATGTAGTTCAAGCGAACGACCCAGGGTCATGGTGGTCAAACCACCCGGGTATCCGGAGTGACGGTAACGGAATTCACGCTCACGCTTGTTCGAGGAAATGCGAACCTTGTCAGCATTGATGATGATGACATTGTCACCACAGTCAACATTCGGTGCGAAAATTGGCTTACGCTTGCCGCGCAGCAGGTCAGCAGCCTCAACGGCGAGACGGCCAAGCACCACTTCAGCAGCGTCGATGACGTACCACTTGCGGGTAATGTCACCGCTCTTCGGGTGGAAAGTAGACAACATGACTCCTTGAAAGTCTGTCTGGAACTGCCAGCCACAAAACATGAACAGTCTGACTCCTGCCAGTCTGCTGCCGCGGCGGCCGGTGGAGACCCGCGGCACGGTGTCGACATGTCGACACACAAATAGAAAACACTACAGGAACGGCCACCACCAGTTCAAACGCCAACGGCCTGCACCACCACCGTTATCCAACCCAATACCAACGGCAACAGCTACCAGGCCCCACACCGAGACGCCAGACGAAGACTGCAGTAGTTTACGCACCGTCCCCAGTCCGCGGGTTCAGCATCGACTCCGAAATCAAGGACTCCTGAGTACCCCACTTTGTCAAAATTCTCTTCATCGTACCGTCATCGATGAGTTTCTGAATAGCAGCATGAATAGCTGCCGCGAGCTGAGTGTCACGCTTGGCCACAATGGCCGCCTTCGCAGTGGAATCCACAACCTTTCCAATCGATTGCACACGCCCCTCCGACTGTCGTTGAGCGTAATCCACCACAGGCGAGTCCGAGAACCAGAAATCCGCTTTCCCACCCGCAACAGCAGTGGCAGCATCCGCGGAGTTTTTATAGGACTGAATAACCAACCCTTTCCTCCCATCACGCTTGCACCCGTTGTTTTTCTCATTGGCCATCCCCTCGTACACGGAACCAGTAAGAACCGCCACAGAACGACCACAAACGTTATTCGGTGTAATGCCCCGTGGATTATCTTTGAGGACAGAGTATTTCGTCCCCGATGTATAAAGGGTCACCATGTTGGTGTGGTCAAGCCGTTCAGGCTTGACATCGAACGATGAAAACCCAGCATCATATTTCGTGCCCACCGACGCGACGAGGCTATCAAAGCTGGCATTCATAAATTGGGTCGTAAGCCCAAAGAGCTGACCAACTGCACGAGCGATGTCAATTTCCGCGCCTTGGATGGTTTTCCCGTCGCTTCCGACAAATTCCAGGGGGGCAAAATCAGCGGATGTTCCCACGGTGAAGACACCTTTTCGCTTCAGCGATTCCGGGATGGACTGGGCAAGGACATCATCTTTGTGGACAGTAATAACCTCCGTGGGTTCATGTGAAGAACCCATCTTTTCAGAGTTATATGTGCATCCGGCGAGCATAACGCTAGACATGGCTGCGCATACCCCTGCAGATACGACAGTGCGGCCTAATACACGGCACCTATGAGCACACATCGATGCGTACGCCCGTGACGCTGACACGTGGTGGACCGTTGTGCGTGACACAAGGGAACGCACTGAACGCAGAATATTCATTACTTGAATTTTATTTACCGTTTTCGTGCAGTTCAACTGTGCGCATGAATAATTACCGCGCCGATTTCCACCATTCCATACCCACCCCTGCCCCTCCCCGCATAACACGGGGCGGGAAACACGGGGTTATATCAGCCCCATGATGCCGCCGCCGAACGGTTAACAGTACTCATGGAATCATTACTCTCTGCCACCACCCGCGCAATCGTCGCAAGAACCTGATTCAAGTCTGCTGCAGCAGTATCCCACCGCTGTTGCGCTGCTTGGTACGCGGTAGCAGATTCACCGGTCCAGGTAGACACCATCGGCGCTAGCTGGCTCTTGAGGTCATCCAGGAGCCCATTAATGCGGCCTGAAGTTTGAGTGATATCGCCGCTTGCCGCAGCGATATCGCCGAAGCTGTAATGAATCATATCAGTGCTCATCGTTCCTTCTTCTTTCTTAATGTTGGTTGCTGATATTCGTACGAGTACGACACCACGCTCTTATAGTGACAAGCCACCGAGCTTGGTGAACGCAGCCGCATTCTCTTCTTCAGTGGTGGAGAACGCAGTGGCGTTCGCACGAATGTTGTCTGAAATCGAGGTCAGCGCTTCACGCAACCTCAAGGCTGCATCATTCCACTGCGCCATAAGCTCACCGAAGGCAACATTGGCGTTGCCTTTCCACGCGCCTGCAACACCATCAACGGTGCCCTGAAGGCGCTGGAGCTCCCCTTGAACTTGATCATTGACGGCATCCACTTTTCCTGCCGTTGTGGACATGAGTTCATGTTCGGTAGCAAAAAGACCGCTCATTATTCCCCCTTAGGTTGAAATCTAGTGAAATATCGTTCCACCCCACAACAACACCCCGTGATGCCGCACCACCGAAGGGTACGACCGGTGTTTGTGTGACGGTGCACTAGGACAGACTCATCAGTCGCCGATTGGTTCCCAATAATCTAAAAAAATTTTTTCCGACCGCCCGTGACAGTCGTGACATGGCAGTATGTGATGAACCTCGGCTCCTCACGATGGCATGACCTCCGCACTACGAGCAGCAGCGGAACATGCTGCCGTCCGTTTCGCGTTCAGTTCTCCCTTCCATTGACAACCGACACTCACCTGCTTGCCTTCCTGGAGGAACGTTGTCCACTGCACCACGGAACCACCCTCGGGGCGCTCCTCATAGCTCACAGCCCCCTGTCGCCATGCAGATTGAGGGGCATAATTAGAAAATTCTGACCGTGTCGACACCATCGATTCCACGTGCCCACGCAAGTGTTCGTCATTAACGTCGGGTTCGACGAGATGCCCGGACACCAAAATTCTCACATCTCGATCAGCGGGATTTTCCAAAATCAGGCGCTCCGGCGTTGACGAAGCAGAGCGTACCCACCCTGCCGTCAAGGCTGCCCGAACAACTCCGTTATCCACAATGCCGCCGGATTGGCCAGGACGCCCACGACGGTTCTTGGCCGACAATGTTGCGTGACTCCCAGTAACATCCTTACCACCAGCGACCGGGGTCTCTGCGGAGCGCGCGCTCCCCCCTGCATGATTACTGCTATCGTGACTCCCCCCACTGCGCACAGCGACGATCAGGCCCGTAGTAACGAGAACAAGGGTGCACATGGTGACAGCCAGCGCATTGCGATGGCGAAGAAGAAAACCTCCAGGTCGATAGTCCCGACGCGTCACACGAGTCATCATTGCGCCTCTGCGCAAAGCCCCCTTCGCAACGCCGTGCCGCAATCGAGAATGCGGCTGCACTCGCCGACTATGAGAGACAGACGCAGCCTGGCGGGCACCCTCCGGTGGTGCCGAGTTGCGTTTTTTCTTCTGGTCCACACGGCCCTGTGCACTGCGGCTAAGCATGCCCGCCATGCGAGCCGAAATTTCTATTTCTTCGACACCAATACGCAACGCAGGAATCGATGCTTCATTCAGTTTTTTTAATGCGTAGTTCACAAGTTCAGGACCACGAGAGGCCGCTGTCGCAGAGGTGTTAGTTGTGACAACTAACACCTCGACCCCCTCCGAACCGATCATATCTCGCTCGCGGGAACTGGGTACTCGCCCGGTGTCCACTGCAGCGTCGATTTCGTCCCTCACGACGGTGATCAATGGATCCATAAAAGACTGGCCATCCCCCAGGGGAACAAGATCAGTCATGGCCTTATCAGCACCGACAGTCAATGGAGTGAGCCCAGCAAAGTCCCCAGCAATGTGAAGAAGGAACGAAATAGGACGCAGAGCAGGCTCGATACGACACAGAGCATCTGACATCGGAATAACAGTGGGTGCATCCTCGGTTAACGAGGAACGCGCAAACGAGGGATCAGTATCCGGATGCTTATGCTGCTGAGCATCATCATCAACGTAGTCCTCTGCCCATCGATCACGCCGACGAGGACCCCACCATGACGGGCATAGGATGATCCGTTGCTCAGTCCGGCTGTTACGGCCGATCGGTGCAATGTCTGGGACAGCCGAACTCGACTTCACCCGACCACGACGCCGAGCACTATAACGACTGGTGAGCACCCTTGTACTTGCTACTCGTGCGCGTCTATTACTCCCCGTCATTGAGGTCTCCCCCTTGTCTACCGTCCCCGTTTACGTCGTTCGCACCATGGTCATCGTTATCCACCCGCTCGGGCCCACCATGGCTGCTATTCGATGCAACCATATCGCCGTCGCCTGGTTGTGAACTATCGTCACCAGTTTCCTCAATGGGGGGTGTTGCGCGGGCAACCTGAATTTCATGGATCTCCCCATCAACAACAACATGTGCTCGTCCCGGAGTTTTCGGTTGTAGCGCAACCCCATACAACGGACCATCGTCTTTGTCAGCAGACAACAGCGTCACCACAGCGTTAATAATGCGCATTCCTGCAATCAGAGGATCATGGCTAGCCCGCATCATTCCCGATGCTCGTCGCGCAAGGACAATATGTAATCCGATATCACGAGCATGCGGCACCACTGCCGCTAACCCGCTTACAACGGCTGGGGATAATGTGAGGAGATCATAGTCGTCAATAAGAAGAAAAATCTCTGGGCCTGTCCACCATGACCTATCCTTCAGCTCCTGCGGCGTGATGGAATCATGAGGCAAACGCTCTTTACAGGTATTCGTCAGCTGGGTAAGCAGATTGTCCGCCGCAGACGGTGTCGACGCGTATCCTGCCGAGTACGCCCTGGGAAGCTCCCCGAGTAATGACCTCCGAGGATCAATGAGCACAATCGCTGCAGCCGGTGTGTCATCGGGGAAATTATTGTGATTCGCAGCCGAACCGTAACGCGCTCGTGGCCGGTATGTATGTGCGATTCCATCAATGAGCGACCGCAGCGTCGTCGTCCGCCCGCTTTCTGATTTACCAATAACGAGCATCGCTGGATTATTCTCAGCTGACCACGACCAGGTCGACAGCCGAACGCTCTCACGCCCCAGAGCTATCCTCGGCGCCGTAACCCCATCAAGTTCATCACGAGTGAAGTCGTCCGGAAGGATCCGCAACTCGGGGACATGGTCGTCCCCTCGGCGCAACGCCAACTTCGTCACTTCCGCGATATCTTGGCTGGTCGAATGGACAACCTGAGCATACAGTGCCGCACCCTTGTATTTCACCACAGCCCGGCCAGGGCGCCCCGAAATACGCTTAGACATATCCTTATCAACATAGGATTCGATGCAATCACCCAACGCCAGCTCAATTTTCGTTCCCAACAAATCCCGTACCTGGGGCCGTATCGCAGCCCACCTATTCGCCGTAATGACGACATGGATTCCAACCGAGAGACCATCGGCAACAAGAAGACCAATCGTATCGGCAAGATCAGGAAAGTCCGACGCAATAATGTGCCACCCGTCGATAATCACAAAGATGTCACTAATACCGTGTTCCCGAGCAGTATTGACACTGGTCCACCCCTGACGAAGCCATTGTGCGCGACGATCATCGGCGCACACAGACACTTCATTGATCAGACGAACAATACGATCACGCTCATGACGATGCACCACCGCAACCGTATGAGGTAGCCGTTGCAGATAGGCTAATCCCGATCCCCCCATGTCCAACACATAGAACTGTGCCTGAGCAGCAGTCCGAGACAGCGCCAGGGTCGTCACAATGGACTTCGCTGTTGTTGTCGTGCCAGACTGCGGACTACCAACAATGCCAATATGCCCAGCAGAGCTACGAAGATCAATCGTCCACGGAATCTGCCGTTGATCCCGAGGAGCATCAACCAGACCGATCGCGATCTGGAGCCCTTCGTTGGAATATGTACTGTTATCAGCCAATCTGCCTGTACGGTCATTCAATTCAGACATGGTCAACACATCGGGCAGCGGTGATAGCCAAATTTTGCGCGCGGGAATGAAGCTGTCCACCTCGGCTGTACATGGTCCACCAGTGCTCAAGCGGTCAACAGCAATGCGCAATACTGTCGACCGGCCCGAACCGCCCACCGTGGCATCAGAAGCGTCGAGTGTATCCCACCACCGAGACACATAGGTCGCACGAAATGATGTGATCCCATCACCATCAACACGAGCAAGTCCATAACCAGGTTCTTTGGGTAACGTATAGGCATCGTTGACGCCAAGAACCGTCCGTGACTCCGTCGCCGAAAACGTACGAAGCCCAATCCGGTAACTCAAATGAGAATCAAGTCCTCGAAGTTTCCCATCCTCCAGTCGCTGAGTAGCTAAGAGAAGATGAACCCCGAGCGACCTCCCTAAACGTCCAATAGCAACAAACGTATCGATAAATCGGGGCTGAGCACTTAACAACTCCGAAAACTCGTCAATAATGATGACCAGAGCGGGCATCGGTGGAACATCATCGTCTCGCCCCGCTCCGCGATCACCGAAGGTAGTCACACTCTGACGACGCATCTCCTCATACTCCGCCGCCGATGACGCTCCATGAGCACGAAGGAACTCCTGACGCCGAGTGAGCTCCCCTTGGAGAGCATCCTCCATACGATCGACAAGGTCAGCCTCATCATCTAAGTTTGTGATCACAGCTGCCACATGTGGAAGTCGCTCCATCCCCAGGAACGTTGCACCACCTTTAAAGTCAACGAGCACGAGATTCAGTTGCTCAGGAGAATGCGACGCCACCAGAGACAACACCAACGTTCGCAACAATTCACTCTTGCCCGAACCGGTCGCACCAATGCAGAGACCATGTGGCCCCGAACCACCCTCCGCAGACTCCTTCAAGTCCAAATAGAACGGGTCACCCTCACTGGTCATGCCCAATGGGATACGAAGGCGCTCTGCCCCACGCTTATCAGTCCATGCAGTCGACGGAGAAACATGGTGGGGAGACGCAGCCCCCACCACCAGCTCCACGTCATTCACCACAGCCAATGCGCCCTGCGACGACGACTCCACCTGAGGTCTTGCATAGCGTGCCATTGACCTTGTAAGAACATCTATTTCCTGCTCAGAGAGCACATCAGCCCGCGCAAATGTATCCAGACCTGACGTTGTTAACGCGGAAATCATTCCATGGTTAACAAGAAAAGCAATCCCGTCCTCGGCAGCGTAAGCCTCCCACTGATCCATAGAGTGTCGTCGACGCTGACTCTGAACCTCCGACACACCGTCAACAGGTTCGCCCACAACAACCACCGTGATCACCGCAGGATGCTGCACCACTGAGAGGGGAGCAGGACCATCGATGACAAGGAGAACACCCGGATGAGGCTCATCTGTCGACCCTGCCAACGACCAATACTCATCCAGAGCCTTCACCATATCGTCAGCATCAGGGATAGCCTCCTCCCCACCAGAATGAGGAATCCACGACAGCCACGTCCACGCTTGAGGATCACCACACACCATGATCCGAACACTCTCCGGCCCATGTAACGTGACCAATTGCGCAAAAAGACAACGGACAACATCGCGCCCATCAGAACCACCGATATACACAGTCGGAAAATCAGCAAGAGCTACACACACCGGCACATCTGACAGCACCAACGATTCGCGAAGCGCACGCCGTAATGCCATCGCACAGATCGGATCAATGTCTTCAACCGCGTTAATTTCGTCAATCTCCACGTGAGTACGTGCCCGCTGCGACGCAAGCCCAATGCGCACGTGAGCGAAATCATCATCACTGCGACTCCGCTCCCACATGCGATCACCGCCCACAAATGCCACCAACGCATGAGGATCAGGATCCACAAACTCCATCACACTTCGCTGATGCTCCGCACCTTCCCGAGCTTCCTGCCGGCAGCGATCAATATGCCGCAAATACACACGGCGACGCTCCTCAATGGACTGTCCCTGGCTTCCCGTGACCATCCCCACCATTGAGGCAACCATAATCAGAGGAAAAAGATATGTCATAGGGTTCGCGGCATTACCAGAGACCACCATGATGACCACCATCCCCAACACCGCCACCACCATGACCAACGGCAGAAGACGACGGAAAAGCGGCTGCTGTGGGGGACGGGATGCCTCAGGCGGTTGATCTACAGGGATGCCCCGACACTCCGGCAGCGGCGGAACCCATCGATCAGCGTAGGGAACCATGACCTGCAACGAGGAGGATGCACCCCCAGCATCGCCATGTTCGGACGAATGACCCACGACCGGACGTGAGGATGAATCATCCACGTAAATCCCCCTACTAGCCCCTCATCAAGTAACCCGCCTATCCAATCAGCTATCACCAGCTGAAAACGATATGCACACAGCTCGGATCCCCTTCTTACTGCGCAGTGTGGGTATTATATTCGACAATCATTATCTGGCATAGCATTTGGGGGAAATGGGGGATTTATGCCTTACCCACACACACGCGATGGGCACACGACCAACACTGACACCACGACAGAAAACACACCGTCGACACCACAAACGTCGTCTCCGACGGCTAACAGTGCCTCTGACACAGACATCGATCATTCCCACTCAAGTTCCTCAGTACTGACCACACGACCGGGCCACACATTAGACCTCAGCCGTGTACGAATACGGATCCTTCTCGAACTCCCCGATGACTCGACGTCCACGGGGGAATTCAGTCACCACAATGACCGCGACACCTGGGATCCAACGGACTCGGGAGACAACGACTACCCCGAGTCAGCCCTCCACCCGAATGAATACTCCCCCTACCGAAATATCACGGAACACATCCATACCCACCACCTCGATATCACAGTTCTCTCCCAACAACCCGCAACAGAACTTATTAGATATCTCATTGACGTTCTCCGAGACCAGCACATCCTCGACGATGCTGCCCCCTCAACACCATGGCAACTCATCACCAGCTCCGGGCACATCGTCCGGTATGACGCCTCGCTGTCGGATTATGGCATCCAACCCGGCGATACGCTGATAATGACAACACGCCCCTGGCCCGGCCATGACATACACGTGACAACGTCAGAAGCATTATCCCACTCACGTGACCATCGTTTTTTCGGCCATATACTCAACCGTTTTCTCCTTCCGGCAACGATTGTCTCCCTCTCATTCTTCTCCCTCTTACCGAGTGTCATTAATGCACTTTCCGTACGTTGGGGTGTCTGGGATACCATCACACCCGACGGTGGCTCCTCGTCCACCTCACACACCGTGGACGAGCCCGACTATTTCCTTTCCCTTTTTTCATACCCATCACTCATTCCATGGTGGTGCTTGGTCATGGCCGCACTCATCGCGTCATCCATCGCCGTCTTTCTTGCGTACAACAACTCTCACCACAAGCAATCCACCTTCGCGCCTCTGGCTCCACACGACAACGCTCACCACCCCCACCCTGGAGCAGCCCGGCAATCACCATCATTCCCGGCACGCCCTGGCCCTCTCCACAGCTCGTATCTCATCGAATCAACAGCGCTGTGGTGGGCAGCTGCCTGGGCGTTAGGAACTCTCGGCTGGTCATCACCGTGGATCTCAGTATCGCTCGCCTCCCTATGCACAGGACTCGTCTGCGGAACAGTCCTGTACCTTCACCGCCGAGCCCTCGGTAGCACGTCCCCATCTGCGCAGAACCGTCCCGGCCACGTCACACACGTGCGCGGCACCGTCACCCCCACCGCACTCCTCACCGTCGCCGGGATCACGATCGCCCCGCTCGGCCTGGCATTTTTTCCCTTCACAACATCGACAGGTATTTTCTGCGCCTGGCTAATCCTTGCACTATTCATCCATTCGTGGACTGGTATTGTCGCGCTGCGAGTAGCAGGGGTCCATCCAGATCCCGTCCCCTCCACAGGCAGTGAACTCGAAGATGCCGACACACCACTGCCCGATCGCCCCGAACGCCTACGCCTCGCTCATGACATTCATACCGGCATGTCCGCAGGATGCGCCGCGGTCATGGTCCTCGCCGCCGTATGTCTCGCATGGTCTGCACCATCAGCAGGGGCAGCATCACTCATCCTGACAATCGCAGCGGCTGAAGGTCTCCGTGGTCGCCTTCAAGCCCGCTATTCGGTCCAAGCACTAGCCCGAGCCACCTCATTATCATGCCTGACCATCGCCTCATTAGCCCTGTTCCTCGGGGATTATCCGGTCGGCGGAATGCACACTGCTGTCGCCGTCGCGGGGACCGCCACCTTCACATTAGCCCTGGTTATACCCATGATTCCGCGCTGGACTGTCACAGATCCCACCATCCAAAAAGCAATTGAGATCACAGAAGCTGTCCTCACCGCCGCAGCAATACCCCTAGCGCTCTGGGTCGCCGGCATTTTCGCAATCATTCGAGGCCTCGGATGAGCACGATCATGGGGCTTCGTCGAACACTGGTGGGCGTCGTCACCACTACAGGTTTAGTATCATCCACCCTCCTCGGTTCTCCCTCCGCCTGCGCCGACGAACCACCACCCACCCAGTGTGCTCGTGGCTTAAACGAAGCCGACCTCGACCGGCTCGATGCCGCCACAGATATGCTCACGCCCCGCGACTCCCTACCCTCATTACGCGACGCACAACGTCTAGCCACCGGCCGCGGAGTCACCGTAGCCGTCATTGATACTGGAGTGAACCGAAACGGTGATTTACCCACACTGGCTCCTGGGGGAGATCTTCTCGGTGACACCGACGGCACCGAGGATTGCGACCTCCACGGAACAATCGTCGCCACCATTATTGCTGGTCATGGCCAAGCCCGCGGCGTCGCACCAGATGCACGGTTAGTGTCTATCCGCCAAACGAGTGCACATGCCCGGCCTGACCGCCGTAACCCACAATCCTCATCCACGACTGGAACACTCACGGGCGTCGCCGAAGCCATTGACAAAATGGTCGACGCCCACGCCCGCGTCATCAACATTTCCGTTGCTGCCTGCACAGATCCACAGATGGAACCCGAAGGCATAGGACAGCTTCGTGGATCACTTGACCATGCTGAACGCGCTGGCGTTAGCATCGTCGCAGCAGCGGGAAACACGACCGGCCCATGCCGGGATGGCATGAACGCCTACCCTGCCCACGAACCCACAGTGATTTCTGTCGGGGCCGTTGGTGGCGATCACCACCAACGGGCTGAGTATGCCCTCACCGGCGGTGATATCACCGCCCCCGGAGGCCCCGCAATGGGACCACAGGCAGGATCATCCCCTATTATGGCTGCCACAGACCCTGAAGAAATACGACGAAACCCAGCCGCACACGACCATCCCACCCCGCACCCCTTTGTCGGAACAAGTTTCTCCTCACCACTCGTTGCCGGAACAGTGGCCTTGATGCTGGAAGTCGATCCACATCTAAGCCCATCGCATGTGCGTCAAATCCTCGCCGCGACAGCAACACCGGGCGCTGGATCCCACGCTGGAATGGTTCACCCAGCCCGAGCAGTCGAAATGGCCCGCCGCCATGCAGAATCAGGTGGCGTGATGCCCGCCGAGCCACCAGCAGAAACAGCATCAGACATCACTGTGCCCACTACCCACACCGCCAACCGCCCAGCTCACCGCACTGTCCTGATCCTCGTGGCGCTCCCCGTCACGATTATCAGCGCCGTCGGAATCACCGTCATGATCGCTCGCCGCCGACGATGATCTTTGACGCACGATCACGGGAAAGTTCCTCCCCCTCGGCAAGATGGCGGACCACCGACCACGGCGCCGCCGTCGGACTGCGGAACCCTAAAATCTCCAGCGTCTTCTGCGAATCAACAGCGAAACGACGACCATCCGAACTGACAATGGCGTATCCAGAACCGGTATCCACCGCCACCGCATGACCTGGGCCTGCATAAAAATCAGCTGTCCGCGGCCCAAGCTTCTCTTTATCCTTCTTACCGACAGCGACCGCCTGTCCCGTTGCCACCACAGGGACTGGATGCCTGGAAATCGTCCGCGCCTCCGACCATGTGAGGACATCGGCATCACCACCGGCCTCACGTGATGCGGCATCAGGTTCGGCCGGACGGTGCTGATGCGGACGCATGCCTAACGTCCCCGCGCACAGTTGCCCATCTGCCGGTGCCCACTGCGGACGCTCCGCGGGGATCGTTCCCCAATTCAGCTCATCCGCCGTCGGTATGTCTGACATATCCGCTGGACTCACACGTTCAACAACAACACCCGGCCTCGACAACAACAGGTGAGCGTGCACCGGAGCGAGTGGGGCAATTCCATGCTCACGAACAACATATACATCACCCGCATCAGCGGCATCATCGTCATGCTTCGCCGCCCCCGCCGTCTCCGACGCTCGCCGATCAGAGGGCCCCCGACGATCCGGCACCGTCGCGTGTCGTTGATACGAGGACCCATCCTGCCGCGCAATGATAACAGTCCCAACCGTATTGAACGGCTTTCGAAGACCAGAATCACCAGAAGCCGGCATGGATGCCCGAATTGTGCGAACATCATCAACGCGCGGGATGGCCTCCACAAAAGAATCCGGCACATCACGAATCACCGATGAGGACATACCCAAAGCACGAGCCACCGCCGGTTCCGGGGTAGACCCCCGCTTCGCTAACAACGAACGCCGAAATGGATGACCTTCCGACGAGTCCGGACTCACCAACCACAACCCACTCTCAGCACGAAGAACCGCAGACCGAGCCTCCCGCGGCATGGCACGTGCTACAGCAACGGAGAGAGTGCCACGGCTGTTGTGCCCTGCCCCTGCACTACTCTCACGCTCACCCGAACCACCATGAGCTGCACCATCAGCCACCGTCGCCATAGTCGGGACACCGCGTGACCGTGCCGATGCCTTCCGCTGTCTGGGGCTATCCGGGGAATGGCACACTCCCCACGAATCCTCCGTCGACGTAGCATCACCCTTCGGAGGTAAATCCGATGGGCCTCGCAGACCGATAAATTCACCCCGCGACAATGCCTCCACATTCTTACTAGACACTCGGTGCGCCTCCTCCGGCTTACCGGCGACCAACCGTGCCGACGCCAAATCCGTCACCGGATGAAGCGTGTCATTGACCCGCACAAACATTTGGCCAGTGTCCGACGAAATAAGAATCGTGTGGTCTCCCACCCCAGGATCAGGACGAATCATGGCCATCACCCCAGCTCCCGCGATACCGAGAACACTCAGGACAACACCAACAGCCAACGCTCGGCGACGACCACCAGGAACATCATGAACCATCCTGGCATCCGCGAAAACCAACGCCTGTTCCAGTTGCTTCCGAACAAAGCGGTACCCCGCTAATTGTGCACTAGACGTCGGCTGCTGGTGATCCTTCCCACCACCACGGCCCCAGGTGCTCCGCTCTTGATGCTGGTCATAAGTAGGATCATCGCGATCCGGTCTAGGCATAATCCCCCCATATTCTTAAGCACCCTGTGCCCACATAAGCTACACCATGGAGGCAACATCCCCTTACCGTCAGTTAACCTGTCTATTGTGGACCCACTACCCAACACTCCCCGACACACGGATAGCACCACCCCGTACTCACCGAGGCACGCCGCCCCCGACACCACACCCCCCACACAACATCCACCAGCTACCACTGCCCCCACGTCTCCCCACATCGCACCACTGGCTGAGGACCCCACCACCCAAGCACTCGCGATCCGGCACCTCTACAAAAACTTCCACGGAAAACCAGCCGTCGAACACTTAAACATCGATATCCCCCGCGGCAGTTTTTACGGGCTTGTGGGCCCGAACGGCGCTGGCAAAACGACCGCCATCTCCATCGCCACCGGCCTCCTTCGCCCCGATGCCGGATCCGTATGGATCAACGGCGTCAACGTATGGAACAACCCCACCGCCGCCAAAGCAACATTCGGTCTCCTCGCCGACGGGCTCCCCACATTTGAACGCCTCTCCGGAAAAGAACTCCTCCACTTTTCCGGCGCACTCCGCGGAATGGATGACCGCACCGTCAACAAGCGAGCCGATGAGCTCCTCGACGTTTTAGACCTCAAGGACGCCGGCAACACAATCATCGCCGATTATTCCGCGGGAATGACAAAAAAGATTCTGCTAGCACAAGCACTTATTCATCGACCCCACCTTCTTATCCTCGACGAACCATTAGAAGCAGTCGACCCGGTATCAGCTCAAATTATTCGCACCATCCTCACAACCTATGTCAAGGCAGGCGGAACCATCATCATGAGTTCCCACGTCATGGAGGTCGTCGAGGGGCTGTGTGACCACGTTGCCATCATGCACAACGGCCGAGTGTTAACCAGCGGAACCACCGATGAGGTACGACGCGGGGCGAGTTTGACCGACACCTTCTTGACCATGGTCGGTGGTGGTCACCTCGCTGAAGGAAGTCTTGGGTGGTTAGCATCATGATCCAGTCCGATCATTCAGGACATACGAGAGCACGGCACGCTGCACGACCACGGGACAAACACGTACGCTCCACCATATTCCGCCTGCACCTGCACGCGTGGAAAAAATCATGGTATGACGGTGCAACGCAATGGCTGCTCGCCATCATCACGGGACTATACGCAGCGGGTGGGGTCGCATTTACCGCCTCAAGGTGCGTCGATATCGCCACCACAACAGGCCGTTTTTCCACCTCCGCCCCTGGCGCACACATTGTCGATGGGTTCCAGGGGCCCATTCCCGCAGCTCCGTGGACTGCCTTCGCAGCGTTAGGGGGCATGGTTTTCCTCTTTACTGCCATCGTGTGGCCTTCCGGAGAAAACACCGTCCAACCAGCGAAACTTGCTCAATTTCCCATCAAGCCGTCCATGCTCGTCCGTGCTCTCATTCCGACAATAGTTCTTCAAAGCCGCGCGCTTATCGCCATTGCCGTCACGCTGGCAACAATGGCTGCAGTGATTCTATCAGGTCATACCACTGGACAATGGGGCATTGCTATCGTTGGAATTATCGGACTCATTCTGGGTATTACCTGCTTGCTTATTGTCAATCAAGCATTGGTTGTCTTTTTTGGTTCCACTGGGAAACCCCGATCGTGGAGAAACCAGATATCACTCTTAATAACGATCATTGTTGTCATTATTGTTGTCCTCATTCAGTCCTTTTCGTACGAATCATCCTCATCCACGATGGGGCCTCTTCTTGACTGGACAATTCGCATTGCTGGATGGACCCCATTAGCATCAGGCCCCGCTCTCATTGACGACGCAGCCAGCAACGCATGGATCCTGCTTGTCCTACGAACAATCGTCACACTGGTCTACATTGCCGCTGGTCTTCGTCTCTGGTCCCTGGCCATCGCTGACGATTTCGCCTCCGCCGCACACCCCTCCGGAGATTCCACGGCAGTGTCAGCCAAGGAAGCATTTTATCTTCCAGGAGTCCCCCATACGATCGTCGGCGCATTAATATCGCGCCAACTGAAATACTGGAATAGAGATATGCGGGTCAAGTATTCCGTGCTCACCCTACCAATATTTTCAGCTGTATTCTTAATCGTCGGAATTGTTTCAAAAAACCACGGCATGGTCTTTGCATCCATTTACACATCCGCCGTCGGTAGTAGCAATTTTATAGCGAATGATTTTGGATTTGACGGCCCAGCAAACTGGGCACACATCGTCGCCGGTGTTCGCGGACGCCATCTCGCTATATCCAAAATTACGGTCGGATTTGTTTTCAACATCATCGTGGCTATTCCATGCATTATCGGAATGGCGATCTTCTCCGATTTCCACACCGATCACAAAATCATGATCATGGGTGCATTTATCGCGTGTATTTTTACCGGACCAGCACTCGGCTTAGTTCTATCAACATTCAACCCGTACCCAGCCATCACACCGGGAAGCAACCCCATGAAAACCACTGGAAACCAATCCGGTGCTGCCTTCATAGCGATGATAGTCACCATGGTCGGATACGCCATCATTGCGACACCAGGCGTCATTATTCCGCTATGTGGACTCGCCGGAGCATGGTTTACACCTGTCTATTCACTTGTGGCTGGTCTTGCAGTGGTCACTGCGGCATTCCTCGTATGTTCGAAACGGATTGACTCGCATTACCCCGAAATCTTCACCAAGGTTCGGCACTTCCTCTAGGAGTTCCCTCCCCCACGCGTCTCGTATACGATTGCTGTGGCTGCCTCATGGGGCAGCCACTTTCGGGATACATGGGGGAGTAAACATGGGGGATTTTTTCATCGTGGTCGCCTGCGTCGGCCCGATCATCATTGGCCTACTGTGGCGCTGGCCATGGAACTCCCTCACCACAACCCGCCCCGACCCCGCGACTCCCACCACAACCTTCGAGGTCTATCCCAGGGATCACGCCTACCCTGCCCCCGTGTTCCTCGCCGTTCTTCAACGAACCGTGGGAACACCGATCACCCTCACATCAACATCTCTCACAGGAACCCGCCTCCTCGCGGCACACACCACACATGGGCAGAACCACATCGACACCACCTGGAGGCTCTTTGTTGATCTCCCCTCCACCGACGCTGCCAGCACGATGGCATTCGCCCGCAGCTGTGGCTGGCAAGCCTGGCCATCTCGAACCGTAGGAGAACAACCCGGGTGGAAAGGATATCTCCGCGAGGTACGCCTACCGCAGCCCACTGGCACACAACGCACGACCATTGCCACAGGTTCCCCTGCCCTCCCCGATTCCTTCGGCCGGATCGCCATCACATCTAACGACGCACCCTCAGGCTCCGGACACCCGCCACAATGCCGAGCTGCACAACAAATAGCAGATCACGTGCGGAAATCTGGACGCCGCGTTGCCGTCATCACCGACACACCAGGCTCATGGGTATCAAGCCCTTTCGATATCATCGTATGCCCGCACCGCCAGGATGATGCCCACTCGACCCCCGACGCCGCCATCAACGACGCCATACCAGAACAGACATCGACACCCGACACCAACCATCTGCGGCGCACAACTGACCTAGAAATTTGGGATTGCGCGGACACATCCATCACCTGGGCCACAACGCAGACGACCGCCGGGACTATCCTCGACGTCATCCGTGAATCCACGTCACAACGATGGCGCGAAGCTCGGACCGTCATCGACGCCGACGACATCATGCCCCTAGTTGAGGCTCCGCACTCCCCGGGTCTGCTCCGCACGAGCAGCTAACTCACTGTCAGCAGGATAATCCACCCCGGTCAACGTCAGACCATTCGCCGGTGCCACAGGAACCATGGGGTGACGCCCATTCTGGTGCAGCATCTCCTCCATGAAACCATCCGGGCGCTTTCCCTCCCCCACGGCCAAACAGGCTCCGACCAGGGACCGCACCATATTCCAGCAAAACGCATCCGCCGACACTCGCGCCTCATACACCTCGGGCTCACACGCCGTCGACACATCACGCCAGACGAACCCCTGCACGTCACGGATCGTGGTCGCATGAGGTCGCGCGCGGCAGAATGCTGCGAAGTTATGAAGCCCAATGACCACCTCCGCTGCTGAATTCATGGCGTCGAGATCCACCGGCCGACGCCACACTGCAGTATCGCGAGCACGCGTTGGCATAGCACCAGAAGGACTCGTCGTCACGCGGTACACGTAATGCCGTCGAAGTGCTGAAAATCTGGCATCAAATCCGTCGGGTGCAAACGAACACGCACGAATGCGGACATCCGGTCGCAACAACCGAGCACAGCGAGACACCAACGTCGATGGATCGTTGTGAATACTCCGCGTCGTCAACATTTCTCTCGGAACGTCGACATGCGCCACCTGCCCCGACGCATGCACCCCCGCATCCGTCCGACCAGCAACAACCAACTGGACCGGCTGGCGAACCACTGTCTGTAATGCCTGCTCAATATCCTCCTGGACAGAGCGGACATCATTCTGACGCGCCCACCCATGGAAATCAGTGCCATCATAGGCAATATCCAGCCGGAGACGGACATAGTCCGGACTGTTCTGCTGTTCGTGTAGGCCCGTCCCCGTTGTTGGGGTATGCCCTGGAACCAGGGCACCATGATCGAGCTGGGTGTTGCACAGCTCCGTGGGATCAGTGGGCTTATCATTCGAATTCACGCTGACACTCTAACCACCCCACACGATGAACACCAGATGGTCCTATCAGAACACGGTGCGCAGTGCAGTTAAGTATCACTGTCGAGCGCGAACATGTTTTTCCTACGGGCGTCATTCGGCTTTTTCTGCCGAACTGCTGTTCTCGATGAGTACTCTAAAACTATGGAACACAAAGCATTGCTTCCTGTCCCTCACACTGTTGCTGCACTCTGCATAGCCGCAGCACTCAGCTCGACACTCGCCGCCTGTGATTCCAACGACGACAACGCAGGCCCCCATACCACCACCGTCGTCACCTCCACGATCACATCACGAACAGCAGCATCGTCTCACACAGCAACGCCCTCGTCGCCCTCCCCATCACACCCGTCACCACACGCAACCACAACCAACCCCACTCACAACGCCGCAGATCCACAACGACAAGGAAACACCACCGGTGCACCGGCCGGAGCCGACACGTCAACACGGGGGATTATCCCCGCATGGGCCATCGGTGATTGGATCGGCCACACCCGAGGATTGTCTATTTCCCGGGATGGGACTGGTACCTTCCACTCCAGCAATGGGGCCAGTGAGGTAGAGTACGACGTCAACCTCAAGATAAATTCAGTAACTGGCAGCGCTGCAGCCGGAAAAATTAACACAACTGTCGAATCGATCAACCAGCCAGGAGACGGTGCTGGTGCAACATATCAGCCGGGAACCCGAATCACATTCACCATCCAGGACGGGGTAGCCAAGGAGGACAAAGACGGCCCCCATTTCTCTTGGTATTGCCGATACGACCTACCTGAGTACAAAACCGCATACGGTGATAACCAAAACACATGCGGCGGGTGAGACGAGAGCTATCAAAAGTCACGATCACGATCGCTCACAGCAGCCTCCTCGTCGCCGATGCCCATTCGGGGCCACGCACACCGCTCGTTTCCACACCTCACGCGTCCTCACCACCCCCACTTGACCCCGGGCACGATGGACGCTCCACCGCGTGAGACATGAAAAATGGCCTGCCCCGGATCCCATCCGTGCAGGCCACCTTACGATCGGCGAGCCACAAGGAATTCCCCATGGCCACTACCGTTGAAAAAGAATTTACTCCTCTTCAGAGGCTGCTTCATCAGCCTTCTTGGACGCCGCAGCGCGAGTTGCGCGGCTCGCCTCGCTGGAGACGAGTTCCTCAGTCACCAAAGAAATCTGGGACATCGGAGCATTGTCACCTTTACGGTTCTCCAGCTTAATGATGCGGGTATAGCCACCATTACGGTCAGCAACCTTCGGTGCGATGTCATCGAACAAGGTAGAGAGAATCTCCTTGTTCGGGATCACCTTCGCAACGTTACGACGGTCAGCCAACGTACCAGACTTCGCCTTCGTGATGAGCTTTTCAGCATAGGGACGAAGCAGCTTAGCTTTGGCATCCGTGGTGCGGATAGCACCGTGTTCGAAAAGTTGGGCTGCCAGGTTGGAGAGGATCTTCCGCTGGTGGGAAGGGGATCCTCCGAGCCGGGCACCCTTCTTTGGGGTAGGCATGGAATTTTCTCCTCGTGACGAATTATTATGAGCGACTTTTCTACTCGTCCACTTAGGCCGACACCATCACACACAACAATGAACTGCAGTGATAGATTCTCGTCGACGGTGCGGACATGAGAGTAGGCGAAAACCGCTGACTACTCGGCGATGTCTTCGCCTTCAGTATCAATCCACTCGCCAGTTTCAGCGTCGTAGCCTTCAATTTCTGAAACATCGTAGCCTTCGGGAGCGTCCTTCAACGCGAGACCAAGACCAGCAAGCTTAACCTTGACTTCATTGATGGACTTCTGACCGAAGTTGCGAATATCCAGAAGATCGGACTCGGTACGTGCTGCCAACTCGCCCACCGTGTGAATTTCCTCGCGCTTCAAGCAGTTGTAACTACGCACGGAGAAATTCAAGTCCTCGATGGGCATGCTGTAGGCCTGGATGTGCTCACTCTCCTGCGGGGAGGGGCCAATCTCAATGCCTTCAGATGCAGTATTGAGCTCACGAGCAAGTCCGAAGAGTTCAACCAGGGTTCCACCGGCGGATGCCATCGCATCACGGGCGGTGATGGAATTCTTGGTCTCGACATCAATAACCAGACGGTCGAAGTCCGTGCGCTGTTCGACACGGGTTGCCTCAACCTTGTAGCTCACCTTGAGAACAGGAGAGTAAATCTGGTCAACGGGAATACGCCCAATCTCGCCGGTGGTTTGAGCCGCAGGAACATATCCGCGACCCCGCTCAACGACAAGTTCAATGTCGAGTTTCCCCTGCTCATTCAGGGTAGCGATGTGCATCTCTGGATTGTGAACTTCCACACCAGCCGGAGGCATGATGTCACCAGCGGTGACCTCCCCCGGACCCTCTTTACGGATGTACATGGTGACCGGGTCATCAGAATCCGACGACAGCACCAAGCCCTTGATGTTCAGGATGATGTCGGAGACATCTTCAGTCACACCGGGGACCGTGGTGAATTCATGAAGGACACCTTCGATGCGGATACTCGTAACAGCTGCACCCGGAATGGACGACAGCAGAGTACGACGCAGCGAGTTGCCGAGGGTGTAGCCGAAACCAGGTTCGAGTGGTTCGATAACAAACCGTGACCGTGAGGAATCAATGTAATCCTCGGTCAACTGGGGGCGCTGTGAAATGAGCATGTAGTAATTCCTCCTGGTGGCGACCGCTATATGACGCCTGGAAGGGACAAGTGGATGACACCGTGACGGCGATGAACGCTGTGCCCAGAAGGAACACAAGGGCCATAGCCGGCAGCGGCAATGCTGTTACTTCGAGTAGAACTCGACGATCAGCTGTTCCTGAATCGGAACCTCGATCTGAGCGCGCTCGGGCAGCTGGTGCACGAGGATGCGCAGGGTTGACGGAACAACCTGGAGCCAAGCGGGAACAACTGCGTCCGCGAGGGTCTCCTGTGCTTCGTCGAACCAGACCATCTTCTGAGATTTCTCACGAACATCGATGATGTCGTACTGAGAAACCCGGAAAGATGGGATGTTGACCTTCTTGCCGTTCACGGTGAAGTGACCGTGAGAAACCAGCTGACGAGCCTGACGACGCGTGCGGGCAAGGCCTGCACGGTACACGACGTTGTCCAGGCGTGATTCCAGCAGGACCATCAGGTTGTCACCGGTTTTACCGGGGCGACGGTTCGCCTCAGCGTAGTAACGGCGGAACTGTTTCTCCATAACACCATAGGTGAAGCGTGCTTTCTGCTTCTCCTGCAGCTGGAGCAAGTACTCGGATTCTTTGATGCGGGCGCGGCCAGCCTGTCCCGGGGGGTAGGGGCGGCGCTCGAAGCTGGCGTCTCCACCGACGAGGTCAACGCGGAGGCGACGGGACTTACGTGTTGCGGGACCGGTATAACGGGCCATTGTTTATCTCTCCTCTTCCCTTAAACGCGGCGACGTTTCGGCGGACGGCAGCCGTTGTGCGGCTGGGGCGTGACGTCGGAGATGGAATTAACTTCCAGGCCGGCTGCTTGCAGGGAACGGATAGCGGTCTCACGACCAGAACCCGGGCCCTTAACAAAAACCTCAACCTTCTTCAGGCCATGCTCCTGAGCCTTGCGAGCTGCAGACTCCGCGGCCATCTGTGCGGCGAAGGGAGTGGACTTACGGGAACCTTTGAACCCGACATGTCCGGAGGACGCCCACGAGATCACAGCACCGTTGGGATCCGTGATAGACACGATAGTGTTGTTGAAAGTGGACTTGATGTAGGCGTGACCATTGGTCACATTCTTCTTGACGACGCGACGGCCGGAACGGCGTGCGCCGGAACGAGTCTTCGGAGGCATGTATTACTTCTTCTTTCCTGCGATCGTTTTCTTCGGGCCTTTGCGGGTACGAGCGTTCGTCTTAGTGCGCTGACCACGGACAGGAAGGCCACGACGGTGGCGAAGTCCCTGGTAGCTACCGATTTCGATCTTACGGCGAATATCGGCCTGCACCTGGCGGCGCAGGTCACCTTCGACGGTGTACTCGGCCTCGATGGCGTCACGAAGCTGCGCGACCTGATCATCAGTCAGAGCGTCGGTACGCAGGTCAGGAGAGATGTGCGTCTTCTCAAGAAGCTGCTTAGCACTGGTCGGACCAATGCCGTAGATGTAAGTGAGAGCGACTTCCATGCGCTTGTTGCGCGGGAGGTCAACTCCAGCAAGGCGTGCCATATGGCAAAATCCTTCCGGTTGTCACGGTGGTTTTCTCCCCACTCATCCTTGACAATTGGTCAATGGTGCTCGGTCGGCGCCGAGTAGCGCATTGCGCTTGTGACAAGGCTCCGGCCACCGTGGCCAGAGGCTGATTCGTCGGATGGAGACGACCTGTTTGTCACAGGCCATTGCCGTTCAAGCTGTCCGGAATCACAGATATGTGAACCGCGGGAGCTCTACCACCCTACGGAGATGAGGAGGCTGATAAGTCTGTTCTGCTTACTTGTAGCGGTAGACGATACGTCCACGGGAGAGATCGTACGGGGAGAGTTCCACGACGACGCGATCCTCGGGAAGAATACGGATGTAGTGTTGCCGCATTTTACCGGAGATGTGTGCAAGCACCTTGTGCCCATTATCCAGCTCTACACGGAACATCGCGTTAGGCAAAGGCTCAATGATGCGGCCTTCAACCTCGATAGCGCCTTCCTTCTTGGCCATATCCTCCACGTTTCCCGATGCCTCGTTGAGCATCTGGTTGACTACGTTTATGCAGGTGAACCGGCCATTCGACATCCCTTAACAAGATCCCTCAATGGCTAGCCCCGGCACCCCCCACGTTGATGAGAGACACCGGTCAAAAATAATACACATCACCTGCGAAAACTTCTAATTCGCCGGGGTGAGAACCCCAACGATGCTAATACCCCCACCAACCGCGCGTGACAACGTGGCCACACCGCACCAGCCTTCCCCTCATTAAACATGCCAGGCGGCAGAACGACGCCACTCCTCAAGAATCCGACTGAACTCACCGCCAGCGGCGCCCACAACATCCGGCGCACCGTACTCAACAATCCGGCCACCATCCATAACGACCACCTTATCGGCAATCTCGAGGATCGCCGGACTATGCGTCACCATCACAGTCGTATAATCCGCACGAATCGCGGAAATTGCCTCGACCACAGCACGCTCATTCCGTGCATCAAGCGCAGACGTCGCCTCATCAACAAGCAGGAATCGAGATGGCTTCGCAAGCGCACGAGCAATACCCACCCGTTGCCGTTCACCACCAGAGAGGTGGGAACCACGCTCACCAACGGACGTATCCCACCCCTCAGACAAACGATCCAGCGCCGGTGTGAGCTGAGCTGCACGAGCAATCTCGGCAAGCCTGTCCTCAGTGAGCTCCGGATCCACAGCAAGCACATTCTCGCGCACAGTCCCGGCACTGAGCGAAGTGTCCTGGAAAATGACGGACGCATGGCCCCGCAAGTCCCCCACCGACGCCGGTGCACCACCCGGCCCAGCCAGCGAAATACTCCCCGCTGACGGCGCTTCAAGACCAGCGAGCGCACTGAGCAGAGTCGACTTGCCCGACCCCGAACGCCCCACCACGACAGTGACCGTTCCCGGCTCCAGATCAAGTGATGCTCCCGACAGGGCCGTTGTACCATCACCATAAGTGACCTCAAGGCCATCAGTCACCACGTGAGGCGCAACCAGGGACGGCACAGTTGGGGTCACTGGTGTCACACGTGAAATGTCACGAATGTCGGCGAGTGTGCGGGTCACCGCCATCACCCCCGACACCGACCCGGACACAGTGGTGACCTGTTCAACCACGCGAAGCAACACAATGACAAGCGTCGCCGCACCAATCGCTGACACCGCGCCCGAATCATAGGCATTCCACGCAGTAATACCGAAAGCAAGAAGAACCACCTGAAGGACAACACTGAAAATCAATTCCCCAGGGATCTGCCACAACAGCAAGCGAAGGGAACGACGGCGGGCAGAATCAATAGCATCATGAACACGAGCTTCCCCCACCGATACCCGACGGGCAGTACGCAACGACGGCTGCGCCCACGCGAACTCGAAAAGACGAGAATCCAGCTCCTCCGTCGCCCGGGACAACGCTGCGTCCGAACGAGCCTGCAAGCGAATACTTAACCACAGTGCACCCAGGACAGCACACCCACCACCAACAGTGACCACGGCGACAGGCACTGACACAGCAAGAAGACCCACACCTAAGGCTGGGGTAAACACAACGGCAGTGATCACCGGGGACATCATGAGGACCACAGCACTTGTCGCCTCCGTGGCCCGATGAGAGACAAGCTGGCGCAACGACGCCGCCCTCTCCGGCGTCAGCTCAGCCGATGACCACGAAAGAACAGCCTCAGGCATTCGAGAATGAATGACACGCATGACGTGGATCCCCACGGAAAGCCCCACCCGGGACGCAATGACGTCGATACACCATGTCGCCGTAATAAGCGCAACCACAACGAACACCCATGGCCACGCCGAGAGGGGATCATCACCAAACAGCCTGCTAAACGTCGGAAACAACGCCAGCACGGCACCAGCCTGGAGCACCGCGGACCCCGCGGTCAATGTGAGAAATGCCCAGAAACGACGTCCGCCACCAGTCAGGGCATGAAGGTGAGTCAACATCAGTGGTTCCCCCCTGTGGAGTGAGCAGCTGCCGTGGCCGCCGTGGCGTTCCACAACTCGGTGTACACGTTCCCCGCCTCAAGAAGTTGCTGGTGAGTACCATCCTCGACAATGCGACCGCCGTCGAGAACAATAATCCGATCCGCATCACGCACAGTGTGCAACCGGTGCGCAATCATGAGCACTGTCCGCCCCGCGAGCAGGCGGCTGAGCCCTTGGCGGATGGCCCACTCCGAGTCAGGGTCAGCCGCCGCTGTAGCCTCATCAAGAACAACAATGGGTGTATCAGCAAGCAGCGCCCGGGCAATACCAATACGCTGACGCTCACCGCCAGAGAGGCGATCAGAATCAACCACAGTGTCATAGCCCTGCGGTAGCGCCATCACAGTGTCATGAATATTCGCAGCCTGGGCGGCAGCCATGATCTCATGATCTGTCGCATCAGGACGGGTCAGAGCAATGTTCTCCCGGACTGTCGCACGAATAAGCTGAACATCCTGCATGAGGATAGTCACCATCGCATACAGTTCATCATGTGACATGTCACGCACATCACGCCCATTGATGCTGATCTGACCCGCCTGCGGATCCCACAACCGCGCCACAAGACCAGCCACCGTTGACTTCCCCGCCCCCGACGGGCCAACAAGAGCAGTGACAGTGCCAGCATCAAGCTGAAGATCAAACTCCGACAACACGGCAGGACCCGACCCATACCCGAAGCGCACCTGAGAAAAGCGAATATACCCCTCACCGGCTGGGCGGTCAGCGGGCCCCGCAAGGCCAGGCGTACCCAGCATCAGCTCAAGCCCATCCCGCGACTCGAGACCAGTCACCAAAGCCCCCGTATTCGACGACGCCGCAAGAAGCTTCCCACCGAACGACGTCCCAAGAATAAGGAATGGCAGGAGATCCACAGCAGTGAGCCACCCCGGCACCATCAACAACCACGCAGCAACAACAAGAATGCCCAGAATAGTTGTCGGGCGATTAATCATCACAGCAAGGATCTTGACCGGCCCAGTAGAACGCTGCCACTCGTCAACAAAATCACCCGTCCGACGCAACGTACCAGGAAGATCAACCACTGACGAAGAACCAAAAACCCGGGCCTGATCACGCGTAGCAATGAACGTCTGAGCCTCCCCCGAGGCACGCGCCATGAGACGCTGAGAAGTCACCACCTTATCTGCATCACGACGCGAAATAGCCCCCATCACCCACACGAAAGCAATGATCGGCACAAGCAACACCAACGCAAGACGCCACTGAACAGTGAAAAGATAAATAAGTGTCACAACCGGCGCCACAATGGCACCCACCAGATCAAGCACCGCATGCGTCACGAGATAATGAAGCGCCTGAACATCATCAGCCACAAGTTTCTTCACATCACCAGACCGACGATCCTCAAACCAGCCGAGCGGCAACGTCGTCAACTTCCGCATCAAACGACCCCGCACAGCAGCAGAGAACCCCGCATCGTAGAGATGCATGGCAAAAACAAGAACAGCCGTACCCACCGCTGATACCCCCATCACGACAACCGCCGCAACAGCCGTATCCACAAAACGATCCCGGCTCGCACCATCGAGAAAAAGACGCGCAAGCTCCGCAAACAGGATGAACGGCACGACCTCGATCAGCGACAATAACCCCTGCGCCACACCACCAGCAATGAGTGCTCGACGCGCGGGGCGAAGGATCCCATTATCCTGCTCACTCCCCACAGACGCCGGTGGCGTACCCGACCCCGCCGGCACAGCGGCCAACTCTGACATCATCGCCCTACCAGGTTCCGATGCAGAGGCCGACACAGAGGATGCTACCGCCACGTCAGGCTTTTCGGATCGGGCCCGGTCCGGCTGATTGACACAATCCACAGCAGCGACATTGGAACGCGGAACCGTCACCATTGCATCTGCATCAACGCTGGTCATCGGAGTATCCTCGTCGGTGACGGTCCGGCTCGTACCCATCGCCCGCCCCCGAGCCCAATACGCGTGAGCATGAAGCATGACCTTAGCGACACCATATTCACGCTGAAGCAGAGTTTTCGCGCGCCGCGTCGCCAATGATTCAGCAGTCACCCAGGCATACCAGCCCGACCACTCACCACCACTGATCGCCTGAACCAACCCTTGGCCATCGGGCAGTTCCTCAACCCACTGCACCATCATGTTCGGCCCCTCAATGGGCGGCACCTCGGCATCCAGGGGACTATGGCTCTCCAAATACACCACAACCGGAACATCCCCAGCAATAGTCTCCGCAATCGACGAAATCGCCGGGTAGGATGCCAAATCCCCCACAAGGAGATACCCCTTCGGAGGCGGATCGAGCACCTCGAAGGGATGCGCCCCATACCGCATTCCCACGAGAGTGTCACCCACTTCAGCATCCTTCGCCCATGCTGCGGCAGGCCCCAACGGGTGATGAATCACGAACTCCACAGAGAACGTCCCCGCCTCTGGGTCAGCGTCGAGAATCGTATAGCCACGTTGAAACAATTTCGAGCCACCGTCTGGGTCAGGAAACCACAAACGCGCCCACGCCCCTGGAGGCTCCCCCTCAGGATTCAACATTGTGTCAGTGTGGAAGGTAACACGACGGAAATGGTCAGTGACACGGGATGTTCCCGTCACCGTGATCAGGTGTTCCTTCGCACCGAGAGCCCGCAATACGGCACCCTCGATTCCCTTGCCCATACAGATCCTTTCTATGGGGACGGTGCCCGTCCACAGCGACAAACGCTGCAACAGAACGAACATACATCGCAACATAAACTAAGGCTCACCTTAATGGTTATGGGCGGCCCATCGATAGTCGACACCACAACCCCGGGGGCAACCACACCCCAGAGACCACACAGCGCCGACAGGGACGTCACCCTGCCGGCGCAATCACGTTTGCCCTATGCCGCAAGCGCCCCACACACAAGGGACACCCGCCGCCACCGTTACACAGGTGCACCCTTGAGAGGCGGCACCACACTATCGAGAGTCGGCAGACCCTGGGGAACAGGAACCGCACACTCCATACGAACCGGACCACCCTCCAACGCAGATGCCACAAGCCCCTGCACAGACGGCAACAAATTGAACCCCAAGTGGAACACCGGATCATTCGGGCACAAATCCTGAGTCACAATATTCTCATAGTCGCCCGGACCATCCATGAAATTAATCTGATACGGCGCAGCATCAAACTCCTGCCGAGTGGTGACGTTGTAATACTTGATCCCCGGAAGCGCCTCAGTAGGCGTGTTCAAACGCGTCACTTCCTCCCCACCCTGGGCCATCTCCAAGCACGCATCCGTGGGGTTCTTACGGAATCCATCCGGAACCAAACCCTCAAAAGCAGCAGGCGGACACTGCCCCTTACGCAGCGCATCCGCCTGATACGGGGACCCCTTAATGATGCCAGACAAGCTCACCACAGTCCGCACATCCTTAGCACCATCAAAATCCTTCAACCAGTAACGGGTAACCAAGCCCCCCTGCGAGTAGGTCACTACATCAACCTTGTCAGCACCCGTTTCCCGCTTCACCTTGTCCACAAACTCAGGGATACGTGCAGAGTTCCCCTTGACAGTGACATAGGGACTCGTCTCCGGCCGAGCCGGATCCCACACCAGGAAGTTATGGACATCAAAACCACGATGACGCAAGGCATTAGCGAACATATCAGCCGTAAAAGCCGGCTCATTAGACCCAGAAATATAGACAACTGGCAACTTCTCGTGAGGTGCAGGCTCCTGGGCCACGGGAGCATCACCGGCATGAGCAACAACGGTTGGACTAAAGACGGCAGCACACGCTGCAATAGAGGCCGCAATAACGCGAGCAACTTTGTGGGACATTCTCATGGACATCAAATTATCTACAATAATTAGGTTTGTCTAACCTCGTTACCCCCGTTGCTCCCCCAAACCACACCACCCACACCCCATCACCAACCAACCCCCACACACCAGCCCACCCACCCCACCACAAGACGCCATATTCCACACGACAACCCCACACCAAAAATGATTACACTCGCATGCATGATTCACCCCACGACGGAACC
The DNA here is from genome assembly GCF_037464985.1 of Corynebacterium sp. PCR 32. Classification (NCBI taxonomy): domain Bacteria; kingdom Bacillati; phylum Actinomycetota; class Actinomycetes; order Mycobacteriales; family Corynebacteriaceae; genus Corynebacterium; species Corynebacterium sp. PCR 32. Next base: position 28,236 of record NZ_JBAHVL010000001.1, on the reverse strand, counting down.
CCCTCGCCCCCATACAGGCTCCACCACCCCGTATGACCGCGGCCCACGACCAATCTTCCGGGGCCGTCTCCACGAAATCGCCGCCATCTACTTTGCCGGCACCTGCACCGCCCTCATCGCCACCGTAGCCGCCCTCCACCACAGCGCACTACTCATCGCCGCAATCATCCTCTACAGCGCTTGTTTATTAGGCATGCTCGCCGTATCAGCCCTTTACCACCGCGTACCATGGCGCACCAAACACGCCGTCGACACCTGGCGACGAGCAGACCACTCCATGATCGCCATCTTCATCGCCGGAACATACGCCCCCGTTGCAGTCTCCGCATTCACATCCATGACAGACGGCCTGTGGATCCTCCCCACGGCATGGATCGCCGCAATCGGCACCGTCGTCATTACCCTCCTATGGCCCAACCATCCCCGCTGGGTTGACGTCATCATCTACCTCGTCTTGGGATGGCTCGTCATTCTCAAAGCTCCAGCACTAGCATCCGTCGTCCCCCTCGCCGCCCTCATACTCATCGTCGCCGGAGGAGTGACATATTCACTAGGAGCCATCATCTACGGTATCCAACGCCCCAACCCATCCGAACGCTGGTTCGGATTCCATGAAGTATTTCACGCGACCACCATCATCGCCGCCGCCATGCACCACATCGCCATCTGGATACTCGTCGTGAACTAAAACCACACTCACCGCCGCCTCACCGCTGACGATTTTTACTCACCTTCCCCACCCCCGTCAGCGGAAACTCATCCACAATCCGAACCTCATCAGGCACCGCAAAAGCAGCAATACCACTACGCCGAACCCTCATCACGAACTGCCGAGGAGTAGGCCGACAATCCGCCCCACAATCATCACGAAGAATCACATACGCCACAATCTTCTCACCCAGCACATCATCCGGAACACCCACCACCGAAGCATCATGCACCTCCGGCATCGCCAACAACGTGTTCTCCACCGACTCCGGCGCCACCTTCTCCCCTGCCCGATTGATGATGTCCTTCGCCCGACCAGTGACCGTAAGATAACCACGCGCATCACGCACCACTAGATCACCACTGATATAAAACCCATCCTCGGTGAAACTACGGCAATTATGCTCAGGAGCGCGATAATACCCAGTGATCGTATACGGGCCACGAGTCTGAAGATGCCCCTCAACACCATCCGGAACAGGATCCCCAGCGTCATCCACCACCCGAACCTCATCCTCCGGTGACAACGGCCGCCCCTGCGTACCAACAACAACCTCCACATCATCACCCAACCTCGTGTAATTACACAACCCTTCAGCCATACCGAAGACTTGCTGGAGTGAACACCCCAGCTCCCCCTCCACACGAACAGCAACAGCCCGACTAAGCTTCGCACCACCCACCCACACCGTACGCAACGCAGCATGCTCCGATTCCCCAGCCTGCACCGAATTCATCCACGACAACAACAGCGCCGGCACCAAGGCCACATGCGTCACACCGTGCGAATCCAACAAACCAAAACCAGTAGACGGCGACGGATCCGGTGCCAACACCACCGTCGCCCCCACCGCCATCGCACCCAACAACCCCGGAGATGTCTGCACAAAATTGTGTGATACCGGCAACACGATCAACATCACATCGCCATGCCCCAGCCCACACACCTCCGCGGCCACACGGGACGAATACTCGTAATCAGCATGCAAACGAGGAATAAGCTTCGGGTTACCTGTCGTCCCCCCCGATAATTGCAGCACAGCCACATCACCAGACGCAGCACGCGGAAGGCCACCATCATAACGACACTCATCCCACGGCCGCAGACCATCGACAGCAACCTCAATCACCCCCACAGCCATCAACCTGTCATCAACCGACCTATCCTCGCCCAGAGACCCCTCTACCGCTCGAACTGTCGCACCATAATCGGTCAACCCCACCCGACCCGTCGTCACAATCGCACAGGCCCCCGCCTTCCGCGCCACATGCGCAAGCTCAACACGCCCATGCGAACTCAACGCCATCACCGGCCGAGCACCAGCTCGCATAATGCCGAAATACACTTCCACCCACGCCACAGAATTAGGCAAATAAACCAGCACATTATCGCCCGGACAAACACCCTGCGCCCTCAACCACACACCACACCGACGGCTCGATTCCGCCACCTCCCGGAAACTCAGACTCCGAGAACGGTCAACCACAAAGGTGTCAGATCCATACCGCTCCGCCGCCTCATCCAACGCTCCAGGAAGGGTGACATCACGCCACAGACCTAACTCTCGATAACGCTCCTCCCTCTCCGCCGGAAAAGGGATAACACCAGGATCATTCACGGTAACGTGTGTCATACCGTCTCCCTCCGAACCATGTCACACAAGTCATCCACCGTCGCACCCCCGAGAATGCTCGCCGCCGTCACAACACCACCAGCAACATCCGCCAACTCCGTCTGAACATCCAGAGCCTGAAGCGAATCAATACCCAACGACACCAAAGGCATGGCAGTATCCAACGGCTCGCCCGCCGCATAACCCAACTTCGTCCGAACCACACGGTCAACAACCCCTGCGGGGTCATCAACACCAGGTACCACCCTGCTCGTCTCCACCACCACCTCTTCACAATGCTCATCCTGGTGAGAGGGCTCAGCACACACCGGCGCAGAATCCTCTCCCACCGGCGATGACAACACACCGACACCTCCGTCCCCTGCCACCACCTGATCAAACAAAGGACTCATCCCCACCGCCTCAAACACCGCAGCAGTTCGAGCCCAGTCCACCGCAGCAATGCTGACAACATTGGGCCCGGACACAGGATCCACAGCAAGTGCCGCATCCACCGCAGAAGCAGGATCCATCGGCTGAAAACCGGCAGCAGTAATATCACTCACACTGCCTCCCCCAACGCCCGCACTAGCCCCAACACCTGGCCACAGACCCCAGCGCACCGCCGTCACCTGAGCCCCTGCACAACCCCCCAACCTGGCCACAGCCTCCGTCTCCACAGCCCGATTAGCCGCCGCATACGCACAATGACCACGAGCACCAATACTGGCCGACATCGACGAAAACACAATAAGACGATCCCCCTCCCGCAACAGCTCAGAGGTGAGAGGCGACAACGTGCCCGACTTTGCCGCCAATGACGCCTCCCAATCAAGATCCGCCGCAGCCGCGTAGTCCACCGCACACTGCACCACGAGGACTCGCCCATCCCCCACCCCGGCACGAACGGTACGCCCCAGGTCACGGACAGCATCATGGTCAGTGACATCACATCGCAGATCATCAACCTGCGCACCCGTCGCATTACGCACCGCATCCAGGTCTGCGGCAACGAGACTGCCCGCCCCCTGAGCCCCACGGCGCGATACACACACAATCCACGGAATTCCACGCTCTGCTAACCGCCGACATACCTCCCTCCCGACGGCCCCCGTGCCGCCCACAACCACGGCAGCACCATAATCCGCCACCCCACCAGCAGCCTCCCCCTCCCGCCCAGCAGGTAGCTCACGAACCAGCCGTCGAACACGAAGCTCTCCACTGACAACCGCCATATCAGGCTCACCCGGTGTATGAACAGCCTCCACCACCCAACGAGCAGCATTATGGGCCTCCGCAGGATCCACATCCAGGTGCCGCACACGAACAGGCGCCAGCTCCGACGCCATACACCGCGCCATCGCCGCCACCGCCGCGGGTGCAGTCGCCGCTGGCAGCCCCGGACGATCCTCCGCACCAGTGGTCACCAGCACAAGGTCGTCCAAACCCGTCAGATCAGCGGTGGAGAGAAACTCATGCATCGTCGCCACGAGCTCAGCAACAGAAGACAATGGTGATGAGACAACCTCAATAATCCCCACAGCACCATCACCAGGCTCGGCAACAACCGCCGAACCATACCTCTCCGCTTCGGCGGCAACAGACCCCTGAGACAACGCCGGACCCTCAGTCATCAGAAGAAGTCGACGAGGCTCAGGCAGATCCCACACCCCCACCGGCTCCCACCGATCCACCACAATGTGTGGCTGCGCCCCCCGCACACCACTCGTCGAAGACACAGTACCCGTCGGCGACCAGAACGAAGCCCTCCGCCATACCGTCGACGGGAAATCCAGGGGAACACACACCGACCCGGCAGGACGAGGCAAGACAGCACCACGATGCGTCGTCACCACCCCAGCCAGATTCTCCGCAAAATGCTCCAACCCCTCAGACTCCCGACGCGCCGTGCCACACAGACGAATATCCTCAGCACCAACCGCGGCGATATTTTCCTTCACCGCAACCAACAATGTCGGGTGAGAAGACATCTCGATAAATGACGTTGCACCCTCGTCCAGCGCGGCCCGAACAGCCAAGTCAAAACGCACACGCTGCCGTAAATTAGCAATCCAATACGGCGGCTGCTCACGCCCCGCCGAAATCCGACCCCCCACCACACTACTAATAAAAGGCACCCGCCCATCCGCCATGGGCTCCAAACGCGCATCCCGCAAACGCTCCACCATCGCCGACCGTGCACGATCCACCACATGGGTGTGCGCAGCAAAGTCCACTGCGATACGGCGGACAAAAATCCCCCGTTCCTTCAACACAACTTCCAAATTATCCAAAGCACGGACATCACCGGAGACAGCATGCAATGTCGGCGAATTCACCACAGTGACATCCGCCCAACCATCCAAATCAGGAAGCAACCGCTCCACAGTATCCCGATCCGTCCCCACCACAGCCATCGCGTGACACCCAGCGAGATTATCCCGGGCAGCAACACGCTCAATCTCACACGACCGAACAATCACTGCTCGCAGCCCATCCTCAAGGCTCACCGCCCCCGCAACAACAGACGCCGCGATCTCCCCTTGACTATGACCAACAGTCATATCAGGTCGTATACCCGCATGCTCCCACATACGCTGCACACCCATCATATGGACGAACATCGCAGGTTGAATCAAATCATGCTTCTCCGGGGCCGACGGATCCAACAAATATGTTGACGGCAAAGTATCGTACTCCCGGCGCGCGAGAGCATCACACTCCTCCACAATGTCCCGGTACGCGTCACTCATCCGGTAGAACAGCGAACCCATCCCCGGATACTGGCCACCTTGCCCCGGGAAAACCATCGCAATTCGACGCGGGGTGGCATGCCCCATCGTCACTGAGTCGGGCACACCTCCAGCCTCGAGCACGCGCAAGGCGTCGACCAGCTCGTCTCGTCCTTCACGAGGTACTCGTATCAGTGCCCGGTGAGGCCGCGGAGTCCGTGTAGCAGCAAGGATGTCACCGACCTGCTGGACGGTGACCTCCGGGTGGTTACCCATATACGTGCGCAGCGCCGCAGCCTCCGCACGGACACCATCCGGATCACTAGAACTCAGTAGGACGGGCACAGTGCCGTCGGGCATTCTCATGGTCACAGCTAGTCTCCTTCGTTCTCGGGAATCTCTACGATGAGGTGCGCGTTGGTGCCAGCAACCCCGAACGAGGACACAGCACCAATCCGACGTCCCCCCACCCCACGCCACCGGACAGGACGGGTGGGCACCTGGATGCCAACCGCATCCCAATCCACCTCAAGCGACGGCGGATCAGCATGCAACGTCGGTGGCACCATGCCATGGACACCTGCCAGAATGATTTTCACCAACCCCAGCGCGCCAGCAGCAGCTTGCGCATGCCCGAGGTTGGATTTCACAGAACCCAACGACAGAGGCTCAGTCCGCGATACTGACCCCTCTCTGTTGCCATAGACCGCTGCGACAGCACGAGCCTCCCTCGGATCACCCACTGCTGTCCCTGTCCCGTGCCCTTCGACCACGGTAACCTGGTGCGGCACAAGACCTGCCCTGTCTAAGACCATCCGATACAACCGCTCCTGAGCAGCCTGTGATGGCATGGTCATCGGCGCTCCCGCCCCATTGTGATTCACCCCCGACGCCACGATTTCTGCCAGCACCCGATGCCCCAGCTGCTCCGCACGACTACGCCGCTCAAGAACCACGATGGCAGCACCTTCACCCCACACTGTTCCCGCCGCCGAAGCAGAGTACGGACGGCAGTAGCCACTCGGGTCGAGCGCACGATCCCGAGAGAACTCAACATACGGACCTGCCGACCCCATCACACAGACACCACCGGCTATCGCCCACTCACACTGGCCTAGACGCAAAGAATTGATCGCCTCATTCACCGCCGTGATCGACGACGCACACGCAGCATCCACTGCCATGCTGGGGCCATCTAATCCCAACAGGTGGGAAATCCTGCCTGCCACCGATGCCATCACGACACCTGTGATCCAATGCCCGGAAAGCTCCGGATCCGGACGATCCACAGGAGCCCCATAGCCCGTGGGAGACGCCCCCATAAACACACCGCCGCGCGTAGAAAAACCGCTAGTACCAGGGGCAGATCCATCAGCCACCCCAGGGCTAGCGCTCATGTTCGCTTCGCGAAGAGCAGCAGGATCAACGCCAGCCTGCTCGAGGGCAGCCCACGCCACGCGCAGTGCCACACGCTGCTGTGCATCCAGCGCCGGAGTTTCTTTCGGAGAAATTCCAAAAAAACCCGGATCAAACTCCGCGGCACCATGAAGGAAACCCCCTGAGTCCGGTACCGGCCCCCACCCGTGAGTACGCGGCAACGCAAACAGGCCATCCACATCCCAACCACGATCACGTGGCAGCGGCTCCATCAACGAACGACCGTCAAACAGGGCCTTCCAATACGCACCAGCGCCACTGATCCCACCTGGGGCTTCGACGCCCATGCCCACCACAACGACAGGATCCTCCTGCGCCATGACGGCCTCAGCGTCATCCGTTGGTCTCCCAGTCACACGCATGCAGCCACCTCACCAGCAATAGTCCGCGCCACTGCGTCCGTGGCGTGCGTGATAAAGAAATGATCTCCCTGGAACACCGACACACGAGAAGTACTGGACGTCCGCTCCGCCCATCCTCGCAACGAAACCGGTGATACGCCCCCATCAGAGGCCCCACCCAACGCCAAAATCGGCGCAGACAGAAGCGTGGTGTCTTCATCCCGGTAACGGTCGAACGCCGCATAGTCTGCCTTCATGACAGGCAATGCCATGCGGAGGATCTGCTGATTACCCAAGATCCGCGGATCCGTCCCATTGATGCGGGCCATATGCTCCAGCAGTGCCTCATCCTCAGTGGGATGGTCGGGAACCTCCGCGGTGAACTGCGGAGAATTTGTTCCTGACACGACCAGGAGCCGCACCGGAAGACGACGAGCCTCCAATAGACGCGCAATTTCGTAGACGATGAGACCACCCATGCTGTGCCCCATCAACGTCACCGGCCGAGGAGCAGCACCACCCTCGCCACGCACCATGGCCTCCACTTCTGGGAGCATGCCCTTCGCATAACCAAGGACAGTCTCTGGCGCAGACTCGGAAGCACGATCCTGCCGACCAGGATACTGAGCAACAACCACATCGGCAGGAGCGGGATCTGCCGGGGACGACACCTCTAGTTCCCTGACGAGGGCCTCCGCAAGAGGCCGATACGCAGCTGCCCCCGCACCCGCGTGCGGGCAGACGATGACAGGAGCAGCAAGGGGATCCGGAGTGGGGGTGAACCGCCTCAGCCAGGACGTCGTAGCAGCAGGTCGAACACCGGTTGATCCGGTCATAACAATTTCTCCTTCAGAGTCAATGACATGGTTGGGTTAGGTAAACAAACACGGGGCAGGGTCAGATCACGGTGCGCAACGGTTCCAGAAGCATCTCATCGAACTCGTCGATCACCCGCGCATCACCCACCACCCCATCTGGATTCGACGCCATCGCGCGGAGCGTAGCCGTGAGAGCATCAAGCACAATTCGTGCTTCCTCACTGTCCATAACGTCCGGCGCCGCATACAACACCAAGCGAAGGCCGTCCCCATCCATCACAGAACCAGACGGGAACACCATCAACATCACAGCACTATCGGTCGCTCCACCAGGTCGAACGCCGGTAAGCTCCAGGCCAGCATCACCAAGGGCCTGCCGTAAATCAGTGTCGCGGGCAGGATACGACTGGAACACATACAGCGTGTCGAAAAGCCTCCGAACCCCCGCCAGACGATGCGCCTCAGGCAGGGGGAGATGCTCCCGACCAGAAACGGTTCGACGGTGGTGAGCCAGGGCCGTCACCGTCGCCCGCCAAGTACGCTCGGCAGGCACCGAGACAGTGGACGGAACCGTATTCGTATAGCAGCCAATGGACTCTTCCACACCCGGAACATCCACCGTCCGCCCAGAGACCACCTCACCGAAAACAGCGCGGTCACCACCAGTCACCTGATTGAGGGCATGCGCCCAAGCCACCTGGCACACAACGGTCAGCGTTGCCTCTGCCGAACCCGCGAGATTCGTCAACGCGTTGGTCGTCTCCTCGCTAATCTCCGCAGTGAGAATCTGTGCAGGCGGATGCCCACCGTGATGGCCAGGAGCAAGCAAGCGAGGCTCCACACCCTCCAAAACAGGCTTCCACGCTTCCCGAGTAGCAGAGGCCTGCCGAGCAATCAGCTGAGCCGCATGACCAAATGTTGCAGGATCACCCGTCACATGACGGGCAACACCAGAGGCATCACCGCGAACAAGATCCGCAAGGACCCGAGCAAGCTCCACCATGAGCAGCTGACCTGTCCAGCCGTCGGTGAGCAGATGATGACACGTCAGAACAATCGTACGAGAGGTCGCCCCTGTACGGAGCAACGCTATCCGCATCAACGGAGGCCGGTGCAAGTCGAAAGGAACCTCAATATCCTCCGAGAGCCACCTATCCACAGCCGCCGCACCATTGTCCCCAGTGAGATCCACCTCAACAGCCGGCACACACGACCCGGCCGTCACCACCCCAACAGGCACTCCCCCGCGTGTCGCCAACGGAGCAAGCCGCAAGCTGGGATGATGTCGTGTCACAATCGTCGCTGCATCTCCGACCATGGTGGCATTCACAACCCCATGCGGATCCTCCACCTCCAGCACAGACTGAACAATGTAGCCGTCAGTGCCACCAGTGGATAACGACGACAACATCAACCCAGACTGAAGCGGCGTGAGCGGCAGAACATCCTCAACATGCTGGCCCAACTGGTCCGCCCAGGCCACCACATCCGCACTGGTAACACCATCGGCAGTAAGATCCACCGGCGCAGGCCCCGGGGCCTGCGCGGCAGCATCCGCCACCGCCCTGAGCTCCCTAGTCCAGCACTCCATGAAGGCCTCAGCAGCGGAATAGTCCACATGGCGGCCAGCCACACGAAGCATCGCGTGCAGCTGATACGTCGGGGCCTCACCCGTACTCTCACCATCGATCGTGAGATCCGTCGTGAGATCGAACACCGAACCCACCGGCGCCTCCGGCCCCGCTAATCCACTCACCGCAGGCAGCCCAGGCACAGGCCGCCACGATTGCTCATCGACCCCACGTGCAGGGTCACCGACAGCGAAACGACCCAAGTAATTCACTGTGAGTTCTGGCAGCGCCGCCGTGATCCGCCCTGCAGCCCGAAGCATTCCCGGACGCGCCGTGTCCGCCGGCAAGGATTGGCGGGCCGCCCGGACCGCGTGCACAGTAGCCAACGGACTCTCCGCATCCGGCGCGCCCGATTCGACAGCAAGAGGATACGCCGCGGTGAACCACCCCACCGCGTCCTCAGCATGAGCGGCGATGGCATCAGGATTATCACGACCATGCCCCTCCAAGGTCACCCCAGTCACAGCACTGGTAGCGTCACCGCGCTCAGCACGCAACGCCCTCACCGCAGCAGCGATCTGCACGTCCAGGACGCCACAACCACTTCGCTCCGCCGCAGCAACAACCAGACCAGACACGTCCGCATCCACGGTCGTGTGAAGCTCATGGACGGTCGACTCCACATCCCGGGCAGGATCAAGCACACACTGCCCCGCGGCTGCGCGCGCAATCTCCTCCCACGCTGTATCACCATCCACACCCTTCGATAGTGCTACTGACCACCGTGGAAACGCATACTCAGGGTTCCTATCATCATTGCTGTCGTCGGCAAGTTCACCAGTGATGAGGCGCCAACTCACACCGTCGACCACCACATGACTCACCACCACAATCAGGGCACGCCCACTACCCTGACCCACGAGTCCAGCAGCCACCATCTGACCACGTAACGGATCAATACGCCCAGCAAGACGGCGTGCCCTCTCACGGACAATGACACCATCACCCGAGAGCGAGGCCTCAGGTTCATCATCAACAACAGGTGGTGCTAACTGCCTCACCTGATCCGGGGACGGGATCACGAGCTCTGCCGACGCAGGATCTAATTGTGCCGCCAACACAGGATGCCGGCGAACGAGGCGCTGCAGACGGCTAGCAACCTCATCCGTCGTCGTCTCACCGGGAACAGCCAACACCGTGTATTGGACCAAGCCACCACCATCAGACTGCCCCGACAGCAGCGCACGAGCAATGGGCGGCAACGGTGCCGAGGTGACCGGAGGCTCCTCCACCAGCCCAGACTCCTCGCCCCCCTCAATCACCGACGCAATCCCGGCGATCGTCCGGGCATCCAACACATCCCTGCTCGACGCCTGATACCCACGGTTTCGCAACTCAGCGACCACACGAATCGCGGTAATAGAGTCCCCACCCAAGGAGAACAAGTCATCCTCCTGGCCCGGCACCCTATCGAGCGACAACACGTCCGCGATAACCTCTGCAACCACGGCTTCACCACCCGTCGCGGGGGCCTCCGATGCTCCACCGTTACTCGCCTCCACCGTGGGCTCCGGCAGCCGAGAACGATCCAACTTCCCGTTCACATTCAACGGGAGTTCCCCCAGGCTAATCACCGTATCGGGAACCATGTAATCCGGCACTCGGCGACGCATCACCCCAGCTGCCGTCATCTGATCGATCACCGTGTGCCCATCAGAAACAACGTAGCCAACTAAACGAGTACTGTGACCGCTTACCCACGCACGCGCCGCAGCATGACGAACACCAGGAACATCACACAGTGCAGCCTCCACTTCACTGAGCTCCACACGATTTCCACGAATCTTCACCTGATCATGGGACCGACCCAGGTAGCGCAACACACCATCACGCCGCCACTGAACAACATCCCCCGTCCTGTACATCCGCTCGCCCCGATCAGCTGGGAAGGGGCTCGTCCCAAACACCTCCGCCGTCTGCTCTGGCAGATTACGGTAACCGTCGGCAACCTGGACCCCGACCACACACAACTCTCCTGGCACACCAACGGGAACCTCACGACCATCGGCATCAATAACCCGAACAGTCGTGTTGTCCTCCGGGACACCAATCAGGGTCTCACCATCACCAACGACCAGGTCTGGTGTGAACTCGACACAGGTGACGTCCATCGCCGCCTCCGTCGGACCGTACAAACTAAACACACGACAATCGAAGATGTCCCGAGCCTGCGCGGCAAGACCACCAGGAACAGCTTCCCCACCCAGCAATACCCGCTCCAGGCAGGCCATCCGAGACGGGCGATCAACGGTATCTAGGATGACACGCAGATAACTAGGCACCAGGGACAGAACCTCGATACGCTGGTCCTCCACCATCTCCGCCAGGGCCTGAGCATCCCCCTCCCACCACTGGGCAGGTGGCACCACAGCGGTACCACCCGTGGCCAACGGGTTAAGAATCTCGGCAACACCAACATCAAATGTCACCGGCGCTTTGTGCAACACCCTGGCTGGACGGCCACCCAAGAACGTCGACCCGTACCACTGCAGATGGTTAGCCACACCACGATGATGGTTGAGAACCCCCTTGGGCCGCCCCGTCGAACCAGACGTGTAAATCATGTAACAACCATCACTACCGGTGAGTGGCCGTGTGAGCTCCGCAGTATCGACGCAACCACCATCCCGCTGCCCAATCGCAGCCGCAGTATCAGCATCGTCAAGATCCACGATGGGAACACCCGCGTAAAGATCCTCCGCGTGACGGTGCTCCGTGGTCCCCAGTCGTGGAGCATCACCCGCGCACACCACCAGCGATGGAGCAGCATCATCCGCGATCTCCCGAATACGTCGCTCCGGATAGGTGGGATCAACGGGCACATACACGGCACCCGCGCGCAACACCGCAGCCATCACGACAGGCAACACAGGGTCGCGGCCCGTCACAACCAGCACACGGTCCCCCGTGGCAACTCCACGAGCCAACAACTCCCTGGTCACACGGTTGACACGAGCATCATATTCCGCATATGACAGGGTTTCTCCCCCAGGCCCACAGATCGTCACCGCGGGATGATCCGGATCAACGGCCACCGCGGCACGTATCATCGCATCGACAGTCTCCGGAACACCTGAGCGGCGCGGCCCCACACCATACTGGTCCAGGAATGCCCGATCCATCCGACCAGGACCAAGAAGATCATCAATCAGCGTCGACGGACGTGCCGTGGCGAGTACGGTGTCCAGCATGTCCGCCATACTGGACACGGCCTCTGCTGACAAGCTATCCCGGCGGTAGGTGAGTTGAATCTCTGTGCGGTCGGAGTGATGGAAGGCCTCCACCGCCAATGGGTACAACGCCCCGCCATTATCAATGAGCTCCCATGACGTCTGGACCCCAGGAAGCTGCGGTCCAGCGATATCACGGGTGAGGAACAGCACCATCGTGCCGCACAGTTCCTCCCCAGACGCACGGTCAACGCCCGCCGCCACACTAATCTCGGTGGCCGGCATAAGCTTGTGCCGAAACGCCTGAGAAATCACACGGGCCACACCACCGGAGGTGCCGCCGGCAACGAACTCTCCAAATGTCATTCCCCCACTATCAGACGCTGCCCCAGAATCGACGAGAAGTGGAACCTGGTTGCTGAAGTTCCCAAACAACAACTCCTGCCCCGGTTGTTCCCGGTTCGCCACCGTCGTTCCGATCACAGTCCGGTGGTGCCCTGTTGTCAGCCGCAACACCACGTGGTAAGCAGCCACAAACACAGTGAACGGACTGACACGTAGCTCCTCGGCGAGACGCCGCAGATTCCGATCTGATTCCGCAGAGAGAACACGGTCCACCCGGCCACCGGCTCCCGGTGCCGCATGAGGATCACCATCGACGGTCAACGCCAACTGCGGCACCCCATCCCGGAATACCTCCGCCCACTGGTCATGATCCTCACAGTCAGCGGCCGGGCTCTGCGTGGACCGAGCTGATTCCTGGACCGCGAAATCCGCGACCTGCATATCCAAGTGGGGCAATTCACCAGTACAACCGCGGTAGGCGGCACCAACCTCTCGAGCCAGCACGGCCATCGTCATTCCATCCCAAATGATGTGCTGCACAGTCACCACAACGTGAACGGTTCGGCCATCTGGCTGCACAACATCGAGCCGCAACGGACTCTCTGTTGCGAGATCAAAGGGACGAGCGGCCGCCGAGAGTGCCACAGTTTGCGCATCACCATGATCGTGGAACCGCACCTCCGGCTCCAGATCATCATGAACACACTGCCACGGTTCACCATCCGATCCCACGGGATAGGTCGTACGAAGAGCCTCATGTCGCCGCACCATCGTCCGAAATGCTTCCACCACGGCAGATGAGTCGAGAGCATCGGCACCATCGTCGGCCGTAAAGGTCATCAGCAAACAAAGGTTATAGGCCGTGCTCGACGGATCCAGTTGCTGATGCGCCCACACACTGCGCTGAGCCGCACTCAGCGGCGGCCGTTCTGGCCGGGCATGCCCCGACCTGGCGACGCCCGCACCGGAAACACCGTTACTTTCGGTCTCCCCCGCTTGGCGACGAGCAGCCATCAATGCACGAACTTCATCCAAAGATTTCACGAACCGACCTCCACACCGGCGAGCTCCAACAACAACTCCGCAGCACTATGCAGTGCCCCCGGCGCTGGTTCGAGTGCAGTCAGCCGCGCCGCAAGCTGTCGCACCGAAGAATGCTCTAAGACGTCAGCAACGGTCATGCGCTCCACACCAAGGAATTCGCGGATCCGCGCTGTGTACCCGGTGGCTTGGATGGAATCTCCCCCGAGCTCGAAGAAATCCGCAGTAGCTGACCTCACAGGCCCGGTTGTCAGGCCCAGCACGTCGGAAAGGAGGTAGAGCAAGGCCTCTTCGACAGCTCCATCCGGGGCATCATCATCGACGCCAGGACCAACCACGGGGGACGATTCCGCCTCTGCAGCCGCCACCGCCGCTGCCACCGCGGTACGGTCCTTCTTTCCGTTCGCGGTGACAGGGAGAGCATCGACCACCACGACAGTCGCAGGAACCATGTGGGCGGGCAGCACGGTTGCCACATCCCGCCGCAGATTCTCACTCGTCAGCGCTGGGTCACCGACGGTGCCAGTGGCCATATGCACAGCGGCGGCCAAGCGACCATCCTCCGTCACAAGAGCCGTCGCGGCCTCCACACCATCCAGCGTCTCCAAAGCGGCTTCAACCTCACCCAGTTCGACGCGGAACCCACGGAGCTTCACACGATTGTCCCGACGGCCCACGAATTCCACCGTGCCATCCGAGTGGTATCGGGCCATATCTCCGGTGCGATACCAACGCTGACCATCGACGGTGACAAACCGGTCGGCAGTCCGCTCCGGATCCCCCCGGTAGCCCTCCGCCAGGCTGGCACCGCCGATCCATAATTCACCCGTGACCAGGTCAGGCGTGTCCTGGCCAGCAGCGTTAACCACTCGCATACGGACGTTGTCCAGCGGCGTGCCATAGGGCACCGCAGCCAGATCACCCGGGAGGGAGTCATCCACGATCTGGACCGTCGAGTGAATAGCAGTTTCCGTGGCCCCTCCGAGACCAACAAAAACCAGACCAGGAACAGTGCGACGGACCGCGTGGGCAAGTGCCACAGGAACGCGATCACCACCGGTTAACATCAGGCGCAGAGAAGCAAGCTGTGCCGGCGTAGCTACCTCATGCAGCATTCCGATGAGCCCAGGCGCGCAGTTGATCAGGTCGACACCATGAACATCGACAAGACGAGCCCAGGCTACGGCATCACGGGCCTGATCCTCACGCAGGAGGACGACGCGTCCGCCCAGACCGAGTGGCAGGAAGAGATCCAGCACCGAGAGGTCGAAGTCATAGGCGGACAGTGCGAGCGCTGTCGGTGCGGGGTTGTCCAATGCGAAGCGTCGGGCGATAGAGTCCAGCGTGTTCGCTGCCGCGGCGTGGCTGACGTCTACTCCCTTGGGGCGGCCTGTGCTGCCGGAGGTGAAGAGGACATAGGCCACCGAGTGCGGGCTGGGGTTCGTCTGCTGGGCTGAGGCAATGGCGTCGTCGAGTGCGGGTGTGTCGGCGATGAACGTCGTGACATCGTCGTGGGTGAGGAGCTGGGATGCTCTTCCGTCCGCGATGATGGTGTCTCGGCGCGCGGCGGGTTGTGTGATGTTGATGGGGAGGTAGGCTGCTCCGGCCATGAGTGTGCCGAGGATTGCCGTGAGCTGGTGGGGGCCGCGCGGGATCTGCAGGGCGACGGTATCTCCCGGATGTACTCCGCGCTGCCGGAGCTCCCGTGCCACAGCGCCGGCGCGGCGGACAAGGTCACCGTATGTCAGTGAACCACCGTCCCACAGGAGAGCAGTCTGGTCCGGATGTTCCTGTGCGTGTGTGAGCACGGGTGCGTGGAGGGTGTGGGCGGGCAGGTCAACGTCGGTGGCGTTGACCTCACGGCGAACCTCTTCTTGGTGGTGCGGGAGAGGTATGTCGAGTGGCTGATCCCATGCGGCGTCATGGGCGGCTAGGGTGCGTACGCACGTGGTGAAAGCGTGGAACATGTCCTGCACCATGCGGTCGGGCAGGCAGTCACGCCGGACATCCCAGTTCACGAGGAGCCCGCCGTCCATGTCCACGACTTGCGCATCAAGATCCACTTGGGGGCCTTGGGAAATGATGTGAGAGGGGGTGCCGAATTGTTCCCGAACCAGCGGGGAGAAGAGGTCACCTAAGTCCAGGCCAGAGGTGTAGACGACGTTGGCGGTGACAGGGTGCCCGCGGTCGCGGCCCATGTCCCGTAGAACATCAAGTCCGGTGTGTGCAGAATGTGCAGCGGCGTGATGAACCTCTTTTGACAGCGCACGTACTGCCTCGGTGAAGGGGACTGTGGCGGGAGCGCTCGCTGCGACCATGACGGAGTTCGTGAAGTCTCCGACAACACTATTGATGTCCGGGTGAATCGGTTCTCGCGCGAACAGGGGCATGTTAACCAACATGTGGTCGTTGTTCGACCATGCGCCGAGGACCCGGGTGAACACGGTGGCCACGACCATCGCCGTGGTAAGGCCCCGGCGGTGTGCGTAGGTGTGGAGGGCGTTGTAGTCGTCTGGGGTGATGGTCTCTGCCAGGCGAATACTTGCTTGTGGGTCGCGTCGGCGATCTTCTGGGATGAAGGGCAACTCTGGTGGATCGGGGAGATGTGGGACGCGGGTTGACCACCATTCGCGGTCGCGTGCAGCGCGTCGGCTTTCTGCACTGTCCGGGTCTGCGAGTGCGCGGGCCCTGGTCAGGCGATAATCGCGGTAGGTGACGTCAAGAGGCGTGAGGTCCATGGAGCCGCCTAGTTCATGCTGGGTGAGCATGGCAAGGTCCTCCATGAGTGTCCTGTAGCTCATTGCGTCGGCTGCGACCATGTCAACATCCACGTGCAGTCGGTGGCGTCCATCTGGCAGGAGTGTCAAGGCCAGTTGCCACACCTGTCCGGCGGCAAGATCGAGCAATTGGTGGCTGCGTTCGGTGCGGAGCCGGTCAAGTTCGGTGTGAATCTTCTCAGGTGACCAGTCGCGCCCATCTGTCACGGTGAGGGGTGTGACATCCGGGGCGGGCATGACGCGTTGGAGTCCTGTATCCACAATTTGGGTGCGCAGCATCGGGTGGCGGTGGACAAGGCCTCGAGCAGCAGTGCCGAGTGCGTCGGCGAAGTGGTCCTGGTCGCCGCCGGGTGCTGTGCCGTCGAACTCCACGTAGAGGTGCGCGGCGACACCGCCGAGTCGTTGGTCCTTCCTTCTACCGAGCCAGTAGGCGTGTTGCATCGTCCCCAGGGGGAAATCGTCAGTAGGTTCGCCGTCGGGAGTCACGGTGTCCGTGGTGTGGTTTGCCGGTGTGGTTTCTGGTGCGGTGTAGTTGGTTGCGTCCGCGGCCAGGCGAACCCAGGCGCTGATCGTGGGGTCCATCACGAGTTCGGAAAAATGTACGCGCACACCCTCGCGGGCCATGCGGTCGCTCACGCTGATCATTCTCAGGGAGTCCAGGCCTAGTTCGACGAGATCTGTGTCGTCTGTGAGCAGGGCGGCTTCGGCGTCGTCCAGGTCTAGTGCCTCGGTGAGAACCGTGCGGAACCACTGGGTGTCAATCATCAGTTGTCCTCCTGAGAAGGGTCAGTGTTGGGTGTGGCATCGGGGTTAAAGGTGCCGGTGAGAACCACTGCTGTGAGTGTGCGGGTCCACAGGTCGGCGTAGCGTTCCACGGTGTTGAGGTCTGCTGCAGGGCCAGCCCCGCTGAACATGGCTTCAACGATGGGTCCGTGGGCAGTCGGCGCAACATGGGCGGTGATGGTCATGGAGTAGCGAGGTGGTAGGGAGCTCACACCGAGGTTGCCCATGTCTCGACGCACGTCCTCTGGGGGGAGAAACTCCCACGGGACGAGCCCCTGGGGGCCAGTACTGTCAGCTGTGAACCGTCCGAGGTAGTTCACGCAGGTCGCAGCAATGGCGTCTGGTTCGTCCCGGGCGTCCGAGAGGGCGTGTGTGATGAGGTGGGTTGTTGATTCACGATCCTCCGGCAGTGTCTGAGGAAGCATGGTGGAGACAGTTTTTTCATCGGTGAACCAGCCAAGTGCACGTGTCTCCTCCATGCCGTCTCGCCCGTGGGTCTCGATGGTGAACCACACGCGGTCGCTGTCACTACCGGCGATGCGGCGATCCGTGATGGCGGTGACGAGGCCCAGTAACTGATCCTCGGGGACTGGGCGCCGGGTGGGGTCCAGGAACGCGGCAGTGACCGTCGGTGGTGTCTGGCGCACCACATGGCATGGTTCCGGGGCCTGGTCATCGGTTGACAACGGGTTGACGTGGTGTCCGGCTAGTGCGGGGCCTGCCGGTGTGCGGGCAGGTGCTTCACGGTTACGGCGTGCGGTGCTCGTGGGTGGGAGTGGATGCTCCGGGCTGGGGGGATTTCCTGCCGCGAATGCTCGGATGTCGTCGGCGAGGATGCGCCAGGAGACGACATCGACCACGAGGTGGTTGAGGGTGAGTAGTAGTAATGGTGGGGTGTCGCCTCCGTCGCGGATCGTGGCGGCCATCATGGTGCCGCCGGCGGGGTCGAGCCGTTCGAGATGCATGTTTCTGATCTGGCTGAGTGAGGTTCCCGCGGGAACGGTGTTGGTCTCTGGGATGGTGCCGCCCGGGAGAAGGCAGGCTGTGGCCTCATCTAGGCGGGACGCCAGGATGGGGTGTGCTGTCACGAGGGCGGAGAGGAGGTCATCGACCGGGGCGTTCTCGTCCGGCAGCACCACACACTGGCTGTGGGCGGTCTGCGCCAGCTGTTGCATCGTGGTTCCGGCGACGGTCTCGAGGTAGGTTCGGGCTAGCCGCGGCAGTGGCCATGGTCCTGTGTCTGCTGCTTCATTGTCAGTGTCGACGGGGACCAGGTGGATGGCGGCCTCAGCAATGGACGGGCTGTCCATGAGGTTTTTGACCCTCACGGTCCATCCGGGGCCGTCGGGGCCTCGTCGTCGCAGTCTGGCGGCCAGATCCATGAGACCGATGCTGTCTACTCCTAGTTCTGCGAAGGAGAGGTCTGGATCTGGGGGTGTACCGGTGAGTGCGGTGAGGGCTGTGCACAACGCTTCTAGCGCCGGGGAGCGGTCCCCGGTGGGAGTGGCGCGGGCATGTGTGGCCGCCTCGGTCACGACACGACGGACCTCGGCGAGGTCAGTTTTCCCGTTGCGGTTGACTGGGATGTCCGAGACCGCGGCGATCGTCCGTGGTAGCAGGTAGCTTGGGAGTTGTGTGGAGGCCTGCGCACGTAGGTCTGAGGAGTCGCGTGTGGTGATTGCTACAGCACCGAGCCATGCGCGGCCCTGATCGCGGCCCATCACGACAACCACGGCGTCGTCTACTCCGTCGAGTGACCGTAACACGACGGCGCATTCTTCTGGTTCAACGCGGTAGCCGTTGATCTTTACTTGGTCATCGATGCGCCCTTGGTAGGCCACGGTGCCGTCGGTACATCGCCGGACAAGGTCACCGGTGAGATAGCGGGGTTCGTGTCCTTCGGTGAAGGGGTCGGGAATAAAGACCTCAGCGGTCTCGTCTGGGCGGCCCAGGTACCCTTCGGCCACCTGGGGGCCGGAGACCGCGAGTTGTCCCATCATGCCTGGAGGTAATGGTCGTAGGCGGTGGTCGAGGACCGCGGCAGTCATGCCGTCGAGTGGGCGGCCGATGGCGGGGTGTGGCAGGTCCCGAACCCGCGCCATGAAGCATTCCACGGTCGTTTCTGTGGGCCCGTAGCAGTTCCAGACGTCGGTGGCGGTGAGTTCACGTAGTCGCTGCCAGGTGTCGGGGGAGATCGCTTCCCCACCGAGCGCTAAAACACTGAGGTGGTGCCCGCTGATACCGTCGAGTAATCCGGCGTCATCTAAGCGGTGGAGCATGGACGGGGTGGTATCGATCATGTCGACGCGGTGCTCGATGAGCATGTCGACGAGGAGTGAGGGATCCGTGCGTGTGGTTTCGTCGGCAAGGATCAGGCATTGGCCGCTGAGCAAGGCGATTTGTGGTTGCCAGGCTGCGTCGAAGCCTGTGGACCAGGCGTGTGCTACGCGCATGGGGCGGCCCAGTGTGGCCGCGGTGGGTTCAATGATGTGTCGGTGGTGGTGGTGCCAGTAGTTCAGGAGTGCTTGGTGGGAGATGGCGACGCCTTTGGGGCGGCCTGTGGTGCCGGAGGTGAAGACGACGTAGAACGGTCGGCGGTGTCCCGCGATGGGTGGTAGTTGTCCGGTGGGTGTTGGGCCTCGGCCGATTCGGGTCCAGGTGATGTCAGTGTCGTGGGTGCCGGGTTCTGCTGGGGTGCCGCAGAGTATGCGTGGTGTGTCGTCGAGTGCAGAGAGGGCGGTGATGGTGGGTGTGTCAGCGAGGAGGTACCGTGCCCCGGCATCGGCGAGTATTCCCGCCATTCTTTCTGGGGGTTGCGTGGGGTCGATGTGGACGGTGATACCGCCAGCCTCGGCCACGGCGAATGGTGCGATGAGGACGCGGCGGTCACGGGGTAGGGCGACCCCGATGGGGGCGCCGTCCTCGATTCCTGCGGCGCGGAGTGTCTCGGCGAGGTGCCTGATGGTTGTTGTTAGTTCCCCAAATGAGCATGGTCCGGTGGTGTCGATGACTGCGGTGGCGTGTGGATCCCGGTGGGCTGCTGTGGAGAGGGCGTCGTGAACTGTTTCAGGGACACTGGTCGGTGGTGTGCGCCTGGTGGCTCCGCGAAGTACGGGGTCCTCGTGTGGGAGGAGGATGGGGGTGTCCGCGAACGTTGAGGCGGTGGTGAGTGCTACCAGGGTTCGGGCGAGTCGTTCGGCGGCGGTGTCAGCGTCGTCACCGCGACCGGTGTCCGTGGGGTGGCACTCGGCGCGGACAATGATTCCGTCGCCGTGGGTCACTGGTACCAGTGCGATCGGATAGTGGCTGGGTGAGTCGACGCGCCGCATGCGGGCTTCTGCCCCGCCTCCCAGGGGGATACCGGTATCCAGGTTCCCAATGGGGGTGTTTTCGACGACGAGGAGGGTGTCGAACAGTTCGCTGGTTCCGCTACCGACGGCGCGGGCTATTCCTGCTGAGCCCAGCCAGTCGTGCCGACGTAGCTGTGCGGTGCGTTCTTGGAGTTCACGGCCAGCATCGGCGGGTGTGCGATCATCGACTCTCACTCGGACGGGCACGGTGGTGACCATGCCGCCGATGAGTCGGTCGCTGCCGTCGATGTCTGGGTGTCGGCCGGAGCTGGTTTGCCCGAAGACGACGTCGTCGTGGCCGGTCATGGAGCTCAGTATCCGCGCCCATCCCAGTTGGAACATGGTGGAGATGGTGAGGCCGTGCTCCCTAGCGAAATTCTCCACACGGGTGGTCTCTGAGCGGCTGAGCTGGTACTCCCCTACGATCGGGGCGTGGGTGGGGACGGTGCCGTCGCCGATGCGTGGCATGTCAGTAGATCCGGGTATGGTGTCGGCGTCGTGCCGCCAGGCGTGTTCGGCGTCCTCGCGGTCACGGGATGCGATCCACGCGGCGTAATTGCGCAACGGTACCGGGGTGGTGAGGGTGTCGTGGTCTCCCCGCGCTATGGCGGCGAGGTCGTTGATCACCAGCGGTAGTGACCAGCCGTCGATCACAGCGTGGTGGATGGTGAGGATCAGGACCCATTGTGTCTCCCCGGTGCGGAGCATGGTGACACGGGTGAGTGGCCCGTGGTGCAGGTCCAGGGGGCGGTTGCCTTCGGTCGCGCGGATGCGGTCAGCTGCTGCGTCGGGGTCGGGTTGTCGTCGAAGGTCGTGTTGTTCCCACAGTGGCTGGGTGCCGTCCCTCATGAGGAGCACGGGGTGAGGTAAGCCCTCGCTGCGGACTTCGGCGGTGAGGTGCGGGTGTCGTGTGCACAGTGTCTGTGCCGCCGTGCGGAGCCGATCAGAGGGGTCGTCGGGCGAGGTGATGTCGAGGGCCAGGGTGACCATGTATGGGTCATAGTCGCAGTGGGCGGCCGACGCTGCGATCATGCCTCGCTGGGAGGGTGAGAGGGCGACGACGTCGAGGACTGTTCCCCCGCTCACCTGTGATCACCGTGGTTGGTCGTGGGGGTGGTGTCATGTTCGCTCGTCAGTGCGGCGAGTGTGGCGGGGTCGAGCCCGGAGGCGGACATGGGCTCTGTGGTCGTCGACGTGGTGTCTTTTTTATGTGTGCTGGTGTGGGACATTTTTCCCGCGAGAGTGCGCACGTCTGGGCAGAGGAAGACGTCTTGGACGTCGAGGGTCCAGCCGTCCTCGGCGAGGCCTGTGGTGAGGGTGAGTGCTGCCATGCTGTCGCCGCCGAGTCGGAAGAAGTTGTCGCCGCGGCCAATTGTGTTGTTTTCCAGTTCGAGCACAGTGATCATGTGTGCTGTGAGGGCCTTTTCTGCGTCGCCTTCGGGTGGGCCACCTATAGGTTCGTTGGTGGTGGCCTGCTGGGTAGCGGGCCCCATGGTGGGGCGGTCGACGGGTTGGTTGGGGGTGGTCGCCCATTCGTTGACTACTCGTGTGAGGGTGTCGAGGACGTCGTCGGGGTCGAATGCGGCGAGTGCTCGGATGGTCAGGCGGACGCCGCGGGGGCCGGGTTGGGCGAGAATGGTGCAGGCCTCGCCGCTGTATTCGGGGGCTCGCCATTCTAGTTCTCGGCGTCCTGCGCGAGGTGTGGGGGTCTGCCTTACTTGGACAGAGACTCGTGCTGGTGTGGAGTTGTGGGTGGACGAGGTTGCCTGTGCGACGACGTCTGTTGGTGATGCTGGCCAGGTTATGTCTGCGGCGGAGAGAGTTCCCGCCGGTGTGGCTACTGGTGCACTGGATACGGCGGAGAGCACGGTAGCGAGGACTTCTGCGATGGCGGCTGGTTGTGAGGCGAGCGTGTTCATTGCGGTCGCGGGAATGTTGCCACGTGCGGTGAGGCGGTCAGCTGGGGTATCGGTTCCCGCTATTCCGGTTGTGATCTCGGGGATGTCGTCTTGTCCGTCGAGAAGGACGCGGAGTACGTGGTCTATTGCTGCGATGTCGTCTCGGCCCAGGGCGGTGACTAGTGCGGAGGTTCCTCGGCGGTGAATTCGGATTCGTACTGCGGTTCCGTGGGGCGGTACGCCGCGGGCGTCATCCGAGGTGATCTCGGCAGCTGGTCGGTCGCCGTCGTCGAATATCTCGGTGGTGATCCCTGGGAGTGCAGACAGTTTTTCGTTGGCTCTGGTATCGAGGCTGTCTCCGTCGGCGACCGCGACGGCGGTAAAAGCGCCGTTGTCGATGGTGGGCTGTCCTGCTTCCGGTGTGTCCCCTGGTCGTGGTGCGTAACGGTTCTGCATGTCTGACACTGCTGTTCTCCATCCGTTAATGCTGCTGGTGACCGGCACAGTCATGGGTTCAACAGGGCGTTTTGGCTCTGGTTGACTCTGCCGGGCGATGTCGGCTACCGCCCCGGGCAGCCGAGACTTATAGCTACACCTAAGCTCTTTAGGTAAGGCTTCGCTGAGACCGTAGCACAGTCTGGATCCACACAGTGAGAGAGTGCACATTAGGCACACCACACCTGAAGTGAAGACTGCACCGCCTAGCATGCCCCCATATCACAACCAGCAAGGACAAGGAAAGCTAGCATATTCACCCGTCTAGGGTAAGGGGTAGGCAACCCGCCTGTTGAGTATTCAGCGTGAGCACAATAGGATCGCCAGAATAAACCTAGCCTTACCATGACACTCGGTACGGCTTTGTGCGTCACTGGCCCGTTGGCACCGCCCGCGCGCCACGTACCCCTCACTCACTAAGGAGCCCCATGAACCTCGGCACGTCCACAACCCCCACACGGTCCCGCGGCCGTAGTGGCCGCCGTCGCACCGCCGCCCTCGCCGCACTTACCGCCGCCTCACTCATTCTCACCGGCTGCACTCATGGCGATGGAAAAGACAAGGATAAGGGAAGCAATTCCAGCTCAGCCTCGGGTTCCTCCTCCGATAAGGCCGGAGAGATCACCCTCAAGACATCATGGGGGGAAGCCTCCTACCCGAAAAACCCCAAGCGAGTCATCGCAACAGGCACCGCCGTGGATAACCTCCTAGCACTGGGTATCAAGCCAAGCGCCATCATCACGTTGCCCTCAGAAAAGCCCAGCCCCTGGCTCAAAGACAAATTAAAAGGCGTCAAAGTCATCACCGCGAAGAGCGACACAGAGCTCCCCGCTGAGGCAATTGCCAGCGACAAACCTGACCTCATCGTCGGCGACTACTGGCGCATTACCGAACAAAACTACAACCTTCTGAAAAATATTGCGCCCACACTCGGAGCCACCGGCACACACGGCGCCGACATCGGCTGGGCCTCCCAGTTGACGCAGCTCGGTAAACTCTTCGGCAAAGAAGAGGACGCGAAGAAAGTCATTGCCGAGGACCACAAACGGTTCGAAGAGACTAAAAAAGACATCCCCGGCTTGGCAGGAAAAACCGGTGTCGTAGTCCAGTTCCTCGGTGACAGCAAGCAGTTTGGCGTCGTGGCAGACCCGAAGGAACCAGGCAACTCGTTCCTCTACGACCTAGGTATGACAGTTCCAGACTCTGTGCTCAACCTTCCCAATAACAAGAGTGGTCGGGCCCTGGTGAGCGGTGAGAACATCAAGGCTCTCAATGCTGACTTCATGGCAGTCTATTCCCAGTCCGGCACCGATGCAGAAATGCGTCAGACACCGGGATATTCGGATTTAACACAGGTGCGTAAGGATTCCACCAAAATCGGCGATGCAATGTTCGTCCAAGGGCTCAACGTGCCGAGCTCCCTGAGCCGCGAATGGCTGCTCAAGGAGTTGCGCCCGCAGTTGAAGAACGCCGCAAAATAGAGAAATACACGCACATCTGCTGCTACGCTGGTTGCATGAGGATGCCTCGCGTGACCAGCACTAATAGTGCCACCACCCGACCTAACACACACCACAGACCACCCCACCCGACAGTGGTCCGACGCCTCGCCACGGTGAGTGTATGGTGCACACTTGCACTATTGCCTACTACTATCGCTCCGCACCCACATGAACAGGTCAGCGCTCTCGGGGCGCGCTCTGCGCTTCCCCTCCACGACCGCGGTGGCACTCCTGATCGCTCACCCATCCCACATCGTGGGGCCACCACCAGTGAGCCGACAGCTGAACTCATCGATACCTGTGATCTCGCTGATTCCACCGTTGTTCACGGCACGGGGCCAGCCGCACGCGCACCCTTCGGTGGTATCTCCGGTATCGACCGAGTCGCTGGCGACAACTACATCGCCATCAGCGATGACCGCTCCGACAAAGGCCCAGCCCGCGCCTACCCGCTCACCCTTCCCCGCACCCCGCGCGGCGGCACAAGTACTACTACGATCCATCCCCCCATCACCCTCACCGACACCACGGGCACGCCGTACACGCCCGGACGCGTCGACCCCGAAAGCATCCGCGTCACCCCTCAGGGCAACCTGGTGTGGAGCTCAGAAGGACATGCTGACGCAGGCATCGCCCCATCCATCACGCTTGCCAGCCCAGACGGACACGCCCAGAGAAACTACACCATCCCGGACTACCATTATCCGAACGCTGGTCATGGCGTTCGCAACAACGAAGCATACGAGGCAATCACCCTGATCGACGGCGGGAAGGACGCAGCCGTTCTCACCGAGGGGCCCCTCCAGCAGGACACCCGCAATCGCCTCACCATCTACGACACAACGACCGGAACACCCTGGGCGGAGTACACCTACCAGCTTGACCCGGCAGACCCCGGCTCCGATAAGCGCGGAGCCTCAGAAATCCTCACCATCGACGACCATACATTCCTCACCCTCGAACGCGACTACGTTCCCGGCCAGGGCACACGCGGAAAACTCTACCGCGTACGCATAGGCGCAGCGTCCAACGTCCTTGGGCAGGCAACCCTCGACGACCAGGATGTCCCTGTCGACAAGGAGGAATTAATGAACTTCTCCCCCCACGGCGACAATCCAGACAACATTGAGGGCATGACATGGGGGCCGAACCAACCAGACGGGCGCCGTACACTGCTGGTCACCACCGACAATAATTTCAGCGGGAAACAGCGCACCCTCGTCCACACCATCGCACTTCGCACGCCATAAGCCACCTCAAGCCACCATGCCCCGACAAACACGCCCTCACCCACAACGCTGCCCCCTCCCCCAGGGGTCATACCGCCGTATCAGATCAGAGACAAGGAATATCGGTTACGGGCGGCCGTTGCGTGGTCGATGCGCGCAGCCTGGCCAGCAGCACGGCCGACGCATACCATCCTCAAGTTCTTCGTTCGTTCGGCGAATACGGCGTGCTCGGGTCTCTGGTTTCTTCGCGTCCTCCACCCAGCAGATGAACTCATTTCGAGCGAGCGTCGTAATGTCCACCCACGCCTCTCGGGCAACATCACTGGTCAACAGTGAGTCGCGGAGATCATCCGGGAGATCATGGACAGCCCCACCGGGAAGGTGAGGGGCTGCCGTAGCATCGTCACTCGCCGTGGGCGTGGTGTCATTGTCACAGTGGGCCATAACCGCGACCCTACTGCCGTCACCATGGGCTTCACAACCGGTACCCCACATGGCACCTGTGACATACAAACACCCCACACCTCACACCGCCAGGTCACGCCAGCCACGCCGCAGACCCGTACACAAACAGCTTTACGCACCACTCCGCAGCTACGTAGACTCAACCTGTACCGTCCCCTCTACCCCCCTTTTTGTCCGCGAGTGGTATGTCGGGTGTCCACACCGACGCACACATGACCCCTCTGACCATCGCCCCTCCGACCACCCGACATGCCACCGCTCCTCACCACACAAACCCCTGCTTCCCAATGGCGAGACCAGGAGGTCCACCGTGACACCACCACCCACAGCGAACCACTCATACGGACGGCTCACCTCCGATGACGCGTTATTCGTCGTCATGGAACGCGTCCTGGGAGTGCCGGTGACCAATCAGTTCATCTGGCGCCTCCCCGCCCCACAGAATCCTGATAAGCAGCCACCCGGCCAAGTCGTCGACGACGACAGCGTCGCCGAACTCGGTGCAGCTTTGCGCCGTGGCCGGCTGGGACGGCTCGTGCGGCGTTCCCACGGCCCCACGCGGGACAGGTGGGTTCGTGAACCCAGCGCCGGACTGATCCGCACGGGACTGCCCACCGTCGCCACGGGCGCGGAAAGTCAATGGATCCGCGACCAACTCCGCCTCCGGCTCGATAGCGTCACAGGGCCCGCCTGGGCGCTGACCACGGCACCCACTGCCGACGGTGGCCGCCTAGTCAGCCTTGCGTTTAGCCACGTCATTGCGGATGGTCAGGGAGCAATTACTGCTGTCCTCGAGGCATTACGAGGCCAGGAAACACACGCGGCACTCCCCGCCGGCACCGACACCACCGTGGGGCATTCCCTTCGAGATGCCGCATCGTTGCTCGGTGATGCGGCATCATCAGCGTGGGGTTTACTGCGCACGAATCTCCGCTCCGCCCGCTCACCTCACCGCTCCACAACAGGCACACCACCGAACAGCGGCACTCACGATGCAGCACACGTCAGTGACGGTACCGCGACCACCGGTGGGGCGCAGGGTCGTCTCCCCACCATCGCTGTGGAGGTCGATGGCCCACGCTTCGCTGCTCGCGCTGCCGCGGCGGGTGGGACGTCAAACACACTGTTTGCAGCGGTCACGCTGGGCGTACTCGTGGCGACGGGGCGCGTCGGCGAGGGGGATACCGTCCCCATTTCTCTGCCGATGTCGCTGCGTGGCGATGATGACCTCCGCGCGAATGCGACATCCGGGGCCACGGCACATGTGGTGGTCTCCTCCGACCGGTATACGGATCTGACCCCCATTCGAGCTGCCAGCAAGGCAGGCTTCCAGCGCGTGAGCGCCGGCGAGTTTAATAGCGTGGACGCGATGGCCCGCATCGCTCAGGCGTTGCCGGATCCTGTTGTGCGGCGATTAGCAGGCACCGCCTCAACACCGCTGTGTCTCGCATCCAACCTGGGGACGGTGGATACGCTCTTCGCCTCGCTTGGTGGATCAGTGCAGGGCCGGGTGGCGAGCCGTTCGGTGACAATCCCCGACGACGGAGGATCGCAGGTACGCGCCGGTGGGATTAGTGCCTGGGTAACACTCGCAGACACCAGACTGTCATTGTGCTTCACTGCCTTGGATGCGTCACTCATCCCCGACGAGGAACACCTCGCTAACCTTGTCACCACAGAACTACACCAATGGGACATACCCACCGAACGCTGGCTATGAGTATCGATTTCCTGCTGTTCAGACGCCCCGGGGTTAATGAGCCCTTGCCCCGGGAAGCGTGATCGGGCAAGAGCATGTGGAGAACCCCAGGGTGTGGTGGGTGTGTGTTAGTTGTTGTTGCGGAGTTGTTTGGTGATCACTGGTGGGGTGAGGGGGCCCATGTCGCCGCGTAGTTGGTGGA
>NZ_JBAHVL010000013.1:0-518 GCF_037464985.1 Corynebacterium sp. PCR 32 | reverse complement strand
GACTACTCCGACCCCAAATTTGAAAACGCCGACCTTTGTAAAGACCTTCCACCACACTACTGGGAAAAAAGAGGATACAAAGTCAGCGGATCACAACAAAGCAAAAGAGCAACCCTCAAAGACTGCTCGTTAACAGATGGGACAGAAAGCTTCGATGAGGGAGCTTCGGTTAGTACCGATAAAAGAATTAGAAAAAATGTCGGGGGTAAACTATTCAAGCAGTATTATCCTGGACGATTTGACCAAGTTATAATGAATTTATGGCCTCCGGTATGTAGTGCATATATAGAAACGTCAATTGGAAGGATCGGTTTTTCCTACGCGAATGATGAAGAAAATCTATCTGAAAATGAACTATGTGAAAGGGCGCATCGTTTTTTAGAGAAAGTGGGTAGGTGAGTGGGGGTTTCCATTGGGTCGTGTTGGTGTGATGTCTGGTAGGTGCGCGGTGTTTGTTGTGTTGTCGTGTGTGGTGGTGATGCTGGGGGTGTAGGGGGTGGGTGTGGTGTTGTTCGTAG
>NZ_JBAHVL010000012.1:0-583 GCF_037464985.1 Corynebacterium sp. PCR 32 | reverse complement strand
TGCCGACCCCACCGTTAATCACCAGAGCATGCTGCCGCCCCAACTCCCGCAACCCAGGCTCCTCAGTAAACTCACCATCCATTCCCCTTTCATTAAAATAAGATCGTCGACCGAAATACTTTGCGTTTTTAGTAAATATATTGATAGCCCGGTCAAGCTCACAGGGGTCGATAGTAACACTCATTTTATTTACCCACTTTCTTTAGGTTCTCACGTGCCTTTTGACACAGCATCTGTTCTGTTACTTGTTCATCATCATCACCGTATGCGAATCCGATCCGCCCAATCGCCGTCTCTAGATAAGCAACACAAGTGCGGGGAAATGTATTCATTATCACCTTGTCAAATCGGCCCGGCCGATACTGCTTAAAAAGTCGGCCAATAACGTCCTTCCTCTGCTTTTTATCAGTACCTATGATTACCCCTTTTGACAGGTCCTTGTTGCCGGCATCAACCAAACAGTCTTTGACAGGAACGCTGTCAAAATAGCTTGGACCGAGTACTGAATATCCTCTTTTTTCCCAGTAGTGTGGTGGAAGGTCTTTACAAAGATCAGCGTTTTCAAAATGGGGGTCGGAGTAGT
>NZ_JBAHVL010000011.1:0-645 GCF_037464985.1 Corynebacterium sp. PCR 32 | reverse complement strand
AGCAGCCTGAGCTGCTTGCTAAGTACCCGGTGCGGGCGAAGAAAAACCCGGACGGATCCTATGACTACTCCGACCCCCATTTTGAAAACGCTGATCTTTGTAAAGAAGTTGCACCTAAATTCTGGACTCAACGGGGATATACCACCGACGGATCTGACTATTCTGATGTCACTACCCTCAAAGACTGCTTTGTGGAGGATGAAAATAAAGACGTGTCTACAGTGATCGCGATTGGTACCGATAAAAAGAAGAGGAAAGACGTTGCAGGAAGGCTATTTAAGCAGTATCGGCCAGATCGATTTGACCAGATCGTTGATAGCCTTAATTCGCCTGCCTGTGTCGCATATGTGGAAACCGATATAGGCCGAATCGGTGTCCTTTATGGCGATATTGAAGACACGATGTCTGAGGCACAGTTGTGTGAAAAAGCACGTGAGAACCTAAAGAAAGTGAGTAAATAAAATGAGTATTACTATCGATCCCTGTGAGCTCGACCGGGCCATCAATGTATTCACGAAAAATGCAAAATTTGGGTTTGGAAATCCACTTTCCATGCTTAAGTCTCTGCGTGGTGAGTTTACTGAGGAGCCTGGGTTGCGGGAGTTGGGGCGGCAGCATGCTCTGGTGATTAACGGTGGGGTCGGC
>NZ_JBAHVL010000010.1:0-1200 GCF_037464985.1 Corynebacterium sp. PCR 32 | reverse complement strand
GTGGCTGCCCGTACGCTCCCGATCACGCTGACCCCGGCCACGCTGACCACCAGATGACCCCACACCCGCAGGGCCCATACCCGCACCCCGCACACCACCATGACCACCATCCACCACCGATGAGCCCACACCAGCGCGTCCATAAGAACCAGATGACCCACCCGGGGTGTGCTCACCACCTGGTGCGTGCCCGGGCCTGCCCACCCCACCGGAAGCACCACGCTCAGCAGACCATCCACCAGTCCCGCGGCCACTAATAGGTTCCACCCCACCACCGCCGCCGCCGGTGGTGTGAGGGACACGCCCTGGCGTATCACCGGCACCAACCCCACCGGGTGTATGAGACACCGATGAGAGACGATGCCCACTCATCCCCGGGGCCGGGCCCGGGGCCACACGATGAACAACAATCCCCCCCACGATCACCACCAGTGCGGGAAAAACCAGGACGAACCTGCCCCACCTGTCCCACCTGCCCAGGTGGAACGGTGCGCGGAGTAAAACCACCATCCACCACCGCATCACCAGTAGCACTAGGTGTCGTCACAGATGGGCGTCCTCTAGCCACAGGCACCCCACCCGGTGACACACTAGTACCCGCAGGCGTCACACCAGACCCCACCACCGGTGTGGGGCTGCCACTGCCGGTCACTGGTGCTGCCCCGGGTGTGGAACCACCTGACCACCCACCAACCCCACCACCAGGTGTGGCGCCACCGACGACATGGTGTGTGGGGCTGCCTGTGGTGGTTCCCATGGGGGCCACCGGTGAGGCAGACACCTGCGGGGTGGCTACCGTCTGCGCGGCTCCCACATCCGCACTCCCTCCCCCAGGACCCACTACAGGCTTCACCGCCAAATTCCGCAACGGTGGCATGGCAGCATCCAGCATCTGCTGGTAGGCGCCATGCATAAAATCCCGGGTCTCTGCCCGGGCACTATCACGTATACGCTGCTTATCACCTGGCGACGACGCCGCAGCCAGGGCAGCGACCTGATCACGATGAATAGATTCCACCACCCGACGAGCAGAGGTCCGAATATGCGGCAACTGGGCCACACTGGCATGCATCGCCGTGGCATTCTCAGCAAAAACATCAGCCGTGCGCATCACCGCAAGGCAACACTCCGCCGCCCCCACAGCCGCCTGCCCAGAATTAGCCTCAATACAGGCACGCGCACGACCCAACTCACCAACCA